>NZ_BDMA01000051.1:0-48435 GCF_002003485.1 Metapseudomonas resinovorans | reverse complement strand
ACTATCACCCCTTGGCAGGGCGACAGTCGAGATACAAGGGTGGATGTCGCTTTTTACATCCACCAATGGAGTCCGGGTGAGCCGCGGACGGTGGATCGATGAAGCGTGATCCACCCTACGGAAGAGCAGGTACGCCCCCACAAGGTGTCCGCTGTTCAGCCGATATGCCCTTCGGCCAGCTCTTCGATAAGCGCCAGGCAATGGGTCAGCGCTGGAGAGGCGTCGCCCACGCGGCGGCTGATGATGATGGGGGAGGTGGCCTGGGCTTCCTGGAGCTTGGCGTAGCCGATGTCGACCCGGTGCAGCACCTGCACCGAGGCCGGCACCAGGGTGATGCCGATGCCGGCGGCCACCAGGCCGATGGCGGTCTGCAGTTCGTTGGTCCATTGCGCGACTTCGATCTGCAGGCCATAGGCGGCGAACAGTGACAGCACATGGTCGGCGTAGCTCGGCCGTGGGTTGCCCGGATAGAGCACGAAAGGCTCCTGGGCGAGATCGGTAAGGCTCACCGGGCCGGGCAGCAGCGGATGTCCGGCGGGGAGGGCGGCTACAAGCGGGTCGAGGGTCAGCACCTCTTGCTGGATGGCCGGATCGTTGATGTGGATGCGGCCGAAGCCGACGTCGATGCGGCCGGCCTTGAGGGCTTCCACCTGTTGCAGGGTGGTCATCTCGGAAAGCCCCAGCTCCAGGCCGGCATCGCTGCGCAGGCGGCGGATCAGGTCGGGTAGAACACCGTAGAGGGTGGAGGGTGCGAAGCCGATGCCGAGCCAGGCTTTTTCCCCCGACCCAATGCGGCGGGTATTGTCACAAACCTTGCCCAGTTGCTCGAGCAGGGTGCGGGAATGCTCGTGGAAGAAGCGTCCGGCTTCGGTCAGGCGCAGGGGTCTGCCACGGTCCAGCAAGGCCACCCCGAGTTCCTCCTCGAGCTGCTGGATCTGGCGGCTCAGTGGAGGTTGAGCAATGTGCAGACGCTCGGCGGCGCGGGTGAAATTGAGTGTTTCGGCAAGCGCCTGGAAGTAGCGCAGATGACGAAGCTCCATGGTGACTCCGGGGCGGTGGTTGTGTGTGGTAGTCGATACCTTGCGGGTATCGTGCTAGACAAACTCTATATTGGACCCCGCGATTTGTCGCGGCCACTATCGGGACCAGATGAAACGAACCTGATGGGTATTGAAGTGAGCCAAGTCCTGATCGAAAGCGTCGAGGCGATCATCGTCGACCTGCCGACCATCCGCCCGCACAAGCTGGCCATGCACACCATGCAGAACCAGACGCTGGTGGTGATTCGCCTGCGCTGCTCCGATGGCATCGAAGGCCTCGGCGAGTCCACCACCATCGGTGGCCTGGCCTATGGCAACGAGAGCCCGGAAAGCATCAAGCAGAACATCGACAGCCACCTCGCTCCGCTGCTGATCGGCCAGGACGCCAACAACATCAACGCCGCCATGCAGCGCCTGGACAAGGCCGCGAAGGGCAACACCTTCGCCAAGTCCGGACTGGAAAGCGCGCTGCTGGATGCCCAGGGCAAACGCCTCGGCCTACCGGTGAGCGAGCTGCTCGGCGGCCGCGTGCGTGACGGCCTGGAAGTGGCCTGGACCCTGGCCAGCGGCGACACCGCCAAGGACATCGCCGAAGCCGAGCACATGCTGGAAATCCGCCGTCACCGCATCTTCAAGCTGAAGATCGGCGCGGGCGAAGTGAACCGCGACCTCAAGCACGTGATCGCCATCAAGCAAGCCCTGGGCGACAACGCCAGTGTGCGTGTCGATGTGAACCAGGCCTGGGATGAGTCTGTTGCCCTGCGTGCCTGCCGCATCCTCGGTGACAATGGCATCGACCTGATCGAGCAGCCCATCTCGCGCATCAACCGTTCCGGCCAGGTACGCCTGAACCAGCGCAGCCCGGCGCCGATCATGGCCGACGAATCCATCGAAAGCGTCGAAGACGCCTTCAGCCTCGCCGCCGACGGCGCCGCCAGCATCTTCGCCCTGAAGATCGCCAAGAACGGTGGCCCGCGTGCCGTGCTGCGCACCGCGCAGATCGCCGAAGCGGCCGGTATCGCCCTGTACGGCGGCACCATGCTCGAAGGCTCCATCGGTACCCTGGCGTCGGCCCATGCCTTCGTCACCCTGAAGCAACTGACCTGGCACACCGAGCTGTTCGGGCCGCTGCTGCTGACCGAGGAAATCGTCAGCGAAGCGCCGGTCTACCGCGACTTCCAGCTGCACGTGCCGCGTACTCCGGGCCTTGGCCTGGCCCTGGACGAAGAGCGCCTGGCGTTCTTCCGCCGCAAGTAAACAGGAGACCTTTCCATGCTGTTCCACGTGAAGATGACCGTGAAGCTCCCGGTCGACATGGACCCGGCCAAGGCTGCCAAGCTGAAGGCCGACGAGAAAGAACTGGCCCAGCGCCTGCAGCGCGAGGGCAAGTGGCGTCACCTGTGGCGCATCGCCGGCCACTACGCCAACTACAGCGTCTTCGACCTCGCCAGTGTCGAAGAACTGCACGACACCCTGATGCAGCTGCCGCTCTTCCCCTACATGGAGATTGAGGTGGACGGTCTCTGCCGCCACCCGTCATCGATTCACGAAGACGATCGCTGATCGATTCGCGCCCGATAACAACAAGATGAGGAAATAGCCATGACTATCAAACTGTCCAGCAACGAAAGCGTCCAGAAGTTCTTCCAGGAAGTCAGCGGATTCAACAACGACCAGGGCAGCCAGCGCATGAAGAAGCTGGTGAACCGCATCCTGGTCGACTCCATCAAGATCATCGAAGACCTGGAAGTCACCACCGAAGAGTTCTGGAAAGCGGTGGACTACTTCAACCGCATGGGCGCCCGTGGCGAAGCTGGCCTGCTGGTTGCCGGCCTCGGCCTGGAGCATTACCTGGACCTGCTGCTGGATGCCCAGGACGAGCAGGCCGGTCTGTCCGGCGGCACCCCGCGCACCATCGAAGGCCCGCTGTACGTGGCCGGCGCGCCGCTGTCCGAAGGCGAAACCCGCATGGACGACGGCACCGATGAAGGCACCGTGATGTTCCTCCAGGGCCAGGTCAAAGACGCCGATGGCAAGCCGATTGCCGGTGCTGTGGTCGACCTGTGGCACGCCAACACCAAGGGCACCTACTCCTACTTCGACACCACCCAGTCGGACTACAACCTGCGTCGCCGCATCGTCACCGACGCCGAAGGCCGCTACCGCGCCCGCAGCATCGTGCCGTCCGGCTACGGCTGCCCGCCGGATGGCACCACCCAGGAAGTGCTGAACCACCTGGGCCGCCACGGCAATCGTCCGGCGCACATCCACTTCTTCATCTCCGCACCGGGCTACCGTCACCTGACTACCCAGATCAACCTGTCGGGCGACGAATACCTGTGGGACGACTTCGCCTACGCCACCCGTGACGGCCTGGTGGGCGAGATCCGCTTCACCGAAGACGCAGCCGCTGCCGCCGCCCGTGGCGCCGTGGACCGTTTCGCCGAAATCGACTTCGACTTCCAGCTGCAGTCGGCACCGAACCCAGAGCAGGAAGCCATCCGCGACCGCGTTCGCGCCGAAGCCTGAGTCACCGAATCGGCGGGGGAGGCTGGTTCCCCCGCTGTTTGAGCCGGCCGTTTGGCCGGCTTTTTTATTTTCGGAGGCGCTGGGATGTAACTCCTGTAGGGGCGAATTCATTCGCCAAGGGCAACGCAGTTGCCCCTGATGTTCCCCAGGCAGACCTTCGGCCTGCTTGGCGAATGAATTCGCCCCTACAAGGTTGCTGTCCTTACCCACCCAACTCCCCGGATAACCATCCCCGACTATCCGGATTTCGCCCTACCTCGGGATGCCGCCTAATCGACGGACAACCCTCGGAGGTGCCCATGACCCGCCCCAGTGATCCGGCCGAACTGGCCGCGTACTACGACGTGCAATACAACGCCCGCGCCAGCGTCAAGGACTTCGACCAGTACCCGCGCCAGTACCGAGCACTGAGCGACGCAGCCCATGCGCGTCTGAAGTGCTTCAAGGATGTGCCCTACGGGCCAGGAGCCGCCGAGCGGCTGGATATCTTCCCGGCCGTTCAACCGGATGCCCCGGTACTGCTGTTCATTCACGGCGGCTATTGGCGTGCGCTGTCCAAGGCCGATTCGGCGTTCATGGCGCCGGCTCTGACCGCCGCCGGTGCGTGCGTGGTGGTAATGGATTACGACCTGGCCCCGGCCGTGAGCCTCGATCACATCGTCGACCAGACCCGCCGCGCGCTGGCCTGGCTGCATCGCCATATCGCCGAGTTCGGCGGTGACCCGCAGCGGCTGTATGCCAGTGGCAGCTCTGCCGGCGGGCATCTCACGGGAATGCTCCTGGCCGGCGGCTGGCACGGGCGCTACGGCGTGCCGGGAAACGTGCTGTGCGGTGCGCTTCCCATCAGTGGGCTGTTCGACCTGCGGCCGCTGCTGGAGACCCATATCAACGGCTGGATGGGGATGGACGAGGCGGCGGCGCGCCGCAACAGCCCGGCCTTCCATCTGCCGACGCGAGGTGCCGAACTGGTGATCAGCTACGGGGCGCTGGAAACGGCGGAGTTCGCTCGCCAGTCCCATGACTTCCTCGAGGCCTGGCGCCGGGGCGGGCTGCCGGGGCGCTTCGTCGAAGCGTCCGGCCGCAACCATTTCGATGTGGTGCTGGAGCTGGGCCAGCCGGGGACGCCGTTGTACCGGGCGATGTGCGAATTGATGGGGTTGTGGTGGACGGGATGTGGGGGCGATTTCAATCGCTGAGGGGCACGCAGTGCCCCCAAAGGCAGACCTGCGGTCTGCATCGCGAATGAATTCGCCCCCACAGGAAAAGCATCCCCACAGGAAGCCGTTAGCCTCAGCCCAGCAACTCCCTCAACTGCCCGGTGATCCGCTGCTTCTCCTCCAGGCGCTGCATGATGCGCTGGACGATTTCGTAGCGCGTCGTGGCAACGCTCTTCATCTGTGCCAGGGCCTGCAGGGCGATGGCGGATTTCTCCAGGCCGGAGCGTGTCGAACCATCCACCTGTGCCAGGCCGGTGCGCGCGTTCTCCGAGGCGTGCTGCAAGCCGCCGACAATCTCCCTGATCTGCTCGCTGGCTTCGTTTGCGCGGCGGGCGAGGTTGCGCACTTCTTCCGCCACCACCGCGAATCCACGACCCTGCTCGCCGGCGCGTGCCGCTTCGATGGCGGCGTTGAGGGCCAGCAGGTTGGTCTGCTTGGCGATCTCCTGGATGCTGCCGACGATGGAACCGATGCGTTGCGACTGGTCGCTGAGATCGTTGAACACCTCGGTGATATGGCCCATGTACTCACCCAGTTCGCCGATGGAGGTTGTCGAGTCCTCGATGCTGAGAGTGGAAAGTTGCAGGTTCTCGCCCGCCTGCCGGGCCAGGCTGTTGGCCTGCTGCATGTCGGCCTCGCTTTCGGCTATCGCCAGGCCAAGGTCGGCCAGGCGGGCCAACAGTTGATCGAGCGGCACGGTGGGCACGGGCACCACCGGGTTTTCCACAGGAAGTAGCCGCGCGGGCGGCGGTTCTGGAATCGGCTGGAGCACCGGCACTTCGACTACCTGGGCGGGCAAATGGTGATAGAGCAACCCACCGCAGAAGCTGCAGGTGCCGGCCAGGGCCAGCGGCCAAGGGCTGGCCAGCAGCCAGGCGGCGAGCATGAAAAGGCCGCCGAGAGAGAGCAGCAGGGCGGCCAGGGATTTTCGGGGCATGGAGAAGAACTCCTTATCGGGAATGCACGTCCGCTGTAGGGGCGAATTCATTCGCCAAGGGCGGCGAAGCTGCCCCCAGGTCCGAGTAAGGGCAGGCCTGCGGCCTGCTTGGCGAATGAATTCGCCCCTACGGGTAAAGCAGGCCGTGCCCATTCCTGGCCACGGCGCTCGATTTCAGAACAGGGCCAGGGTGTAGTTGAGGATCAGGCGGTTCTCGTCGATGTCGGTGCGGTAGTTGGAGCGTGCGGTGACATTACGGATGCGCACGCCCAGGCCCTTGAGCGAGCCGCTCTGGATCACGTAGCCGATATCCAGGTCGCGCTCCCAGTCCTCGCCTTCGAAGCCCTTGCCGGTGTCGACGTTGTCGCCCTTGATGTAGCGCAGGGTGGTGGTCAGGCCGGGGATGCCGAGGGCGGCGAAGTCGTAGTCATGGCGCACCTGCCAGGAGCGCTCATCCGCCGAGGCGAACTCGTAGGTGGGGACCTCGTTGCCCAGCGGCGTGATGTTGGCGAAGACCTTGGGGAAACCCTGGTCGCCATACATGCCCTGATAGCCGATGAAGAAGGTGTGGCCGCCACGCTTGGCCGAGAGGAGAGAGTAGAAGGCCTGGTTGTCGACCTCGCCGATCAGCTTCTTGCCGTCTTCGCTGGAATCGTAGAAGCCCATATTGGCACCCAGCACCCAGTCGCCCACCGGTTCGGCGTGCTTGAGGCTGATCAGGCGCTGGTCGTAGATGTCTTCCAGCTGCGCGTACCAGGCACCCACCGTGGTGTGGTTGGCATTGAAGGCATAGTCGGCGCCGGCGTAGTTGAAGGCGTTGCTGGAGGCCTGGCGCTGCGGCTGGTAGCCGATCTGGGCCTGGATCTCATCGTCGCCCGCCTCGTTGCGCAGGCTGGTGCCGGTCAGATGGCCACCTTGCAGGGTCAGCCCGGCGATTTCGTTGGAGGAGACGCTCACACCCTGGTAGCTAGGCGGCAGCAGGCGGATATCACTGAACATCAGCACCGGCAGGTTGGGTTGCAGCTCGCCGACTTTCAGCTCGGTCTTCGAGACACGCATCTTGCCGGCCACGCCCAGGCGGCTGTAGTCGTCGGCAGCTTCGCCATCTTCCTGCACCGGCAGCAGGCCGGTGTTGACCCGGTCGGGGCTGCTGTCGAGCTTGATGCCGAGGGTGCCGATGGCGTCGAGGCCGAAGCCCACCGGGCCCTGTGTGTAGCCGGACTTGAAGTTGAGGATGAAGCCCTGGGCCCATTCCTCGGCCTTGGACTGCTGGTTGGGGCCGACGATGTCGGAGAAGTCGCGACTGAAGTAGTAGTTGCGCAGTTGCAGGGTGGCGGTGGAATCCGCGATGAAGCCGGATTCTGCAGCCAGGGCGGAAAGCGGGAGGGTGCTCAAGAGGATCGGGAACGCACGGGACTTGTAGATCATCGCAAGGCTCTTCTTCTTCTGGTTTTCTGGGCGCAACCGTCCGCCGCCGGCTTTCGCTGAGCCGGCGGGGAGCGGATTGCGTCGGGGTTACCGGCCCGTCGTGACTACGGACCGGGAGGTAGGGCGCTGGTCAGACGCCCAGGTATCGGTGCGACAACTCCGGAGTCGCGGCGAGTTGATCCGGCGTTCCCTGCCAGACTTGCCGGCCCTTCTCGATGATGTGGTGGCGATCGACCACCCGCGCCATCTCCTTGAGGTTCTTGTCGATGACCAGGATGGTCTCGCCCTCGGCCTTGAGGGTGGCCAGGCAGTTCCAGATGGTCTCGCGGATCACCGGGGCAAGGCCTTCGGTGGCTTCGTCGAGGATCAGCAACTGCGGATTGGTCATCAGCGCGCGGCCCACCACCAGCATCTGCTGCTCGCCACCAGAGAGGGTCTTCGACAACTGCTCCTGGCGCTCTTCCAGGCGCGGGAACAGGGCGTAGATGCGTGCCAGGTCCCACTTGCCGCCCTTGTTCGCGGTGGCCAGCAGGTTCTCCTTCACGCTCAGGCTGCCAAAAGCGCGGCGGCCCTCCGGCACCAGGCCGAGACCCGCCTGGGCGATGCGGTAGGGCGTGGCGCCGCGCATCTCCTTGCCGTGGATGCGGATGCTTCCGGCGCTCGGCTTGAGCAGGCCCATGATGGATTTCACGGTGGTGGTCTTGCCCATGCCATTGCGGCCGATCAGCGAGACCACCTGACCCTGTTCGATGGTCAGGTGCATGTCGAACAGCACCTGGCTCAGGCCGTAGCCGGCCTGCAATCCACTGACTTCAAGCATGTTCTTCCCCCAGGTAGGCGGCGCGGACCTGCGCGTTGCTGCGGACTTCTTCCACTGAGCCGGTGAGGATGGTCTGGCCGTAGACCAGCACGGTGATGCGGTCGGCCAGGGCGAACACGGCGTCCATGTCGTGCTCCACCAGCAGGATGGCGTAGCGCCCCTTGAGCGACTGGAGCAACTCGGTCATGCGCGCGGATTCCTCCGCCCCCATGCCGGCCATGGGTTCATCCAGCAGCAGCACCGAGGCTTCCTGGGCCAGCGCCAGGGCCAGTTCCAGCTGGCGGCGTTCGCCGTGGGACAGTTCGCTCACCAGGTCCTGGGCACGGCGGCCGAGGCCGACCTGTTCCAGGTAACCCTGGGCCGGGTCCAGCAGGCTGCGGTCGCGGGACAGCGGACGCCACATGCCGAAGCTCTTGCCTTCGCGGGCGGAGATGGCCACCGCGACGTTCTCCAGCAGGCTGAAGTCCGGGTAGAGCTGGCTGACCTGGAAGGAGCGGGCGAGGCCCAGGCGTGGCCGCTCATGGGCCGGCACGTCAGTGATGTCCCGCCCGGCGAAGAGGATCTGCCCCTTGTCCGGACGGATTTCCCCGGCGATCTGCGAGATCAGCGTCGATTTGCCGGCGCCGTTGGGGCCGATGATCGCGTGCAGCTCGCCAGCGGCCAGTTCCAGGTTGGCGCCATTGGTGGCCTTCACCGCACCGAAGGCCTTTTCCAGGCCACGGATGGACAGTTGCGCGCTCATGGGTGCACCTCGCGGGTGGTGGCGACAGGGGCGGGCTGGGCGGAGGGCTTGCGCGGTCGCTGACGGGCCATCAGCAGGCCGTAGATGCCCTGGCGGCCGAACAACACCACCAGCAGCAGGAGCGGGCCGAAGATCAGCAGCCAGTGTTCCGTCCACAGGCTCAGCAGCTGTTCCAGACCGAGGTAGACCGCAGCGCCCAGCACCGGGCCGAGGAGGGTGCCGACGCCGCCGAGGATGACCATCGCCATCAGCTCGCCGGACTTCTGCCAGGCGCCCATGTCCGGGCTGACGAACAGCGCGTAGTTGGCCCAGAGCAGACCGGCCAGGCCGGCACCGAGGCCGGCGATGACGAAGGTGGTGAGGCGATAGCGCAGGGGTTTCAGCCCCAGGCTGACGGTGCGCCGTTCGCTCTGCTTGAGGCCGCGCAGGACGAAGCCGAATCGCGAGCCCACCAGGCGCCGGCAGAACAGCAGCCAGACCACCAGCAGGCCGACGCAGAGGTAATAGAACTGGTTGGCGTCGTTCAGGTCGAGGCCCGGCAGTGTGTTGCGCTCGTTCATCAGGATGCCGTCGTCACCGCCGTAGAGCGACAGCGAGCCGAGGATGAAGTAGAGCATCTGGCTGAAGGCGAGGGTGATCATGATGAACTGCACGCCGCTGGTGCGCAGCGACAGGTAGCCCATAACCAGGCCAAGCAGGGCGCAGCAGAGCAGGGCCAGCGGCCAGACCACCAGCGCGCTGTTGCTGCCTTCCCAGCCCCACAGCGGCATCGCCTGCGAGCTGTGGAAGGCGATGATGCCGACCACGTAGCCGCCCAGGCCAAAGAACGCGGCATGGCCGAAGCTGACCATGGCGCCGTAGCCGATCAGCAGGTCCAGGCTGGCGGCGGCCATGCCGTAGATGGCCAGGCGAGTGAACAGGCTGACCAGGAAGGGTTCGTTGCACAGCGCGGCCACCAGGGGCATCAGCGCGAAGGTGGCCAGGCAGGCCAGGTCGATAATCAGTCGACGGGACATGGGATTCTCCTCAGGCGCGGGCCGGTAGCAGGCCGCGCGGACGCACCAGCAGCACCAGGGCCATGACGATGTAGGCGCTGGCGGAAATCAGCCCGGCGCTCAGGGCACCGCTGACCTCGGCCGGCAGCAGTTGGTCCAGCAGTTGCGGGATGTAGGCACGGCCCAGGCTGTCGACCATGCCGATCATCAGGGCACCGACCAGGGCGCCACGTACCGAACCCACGCCACCAACGACGATGACCACGAAGGTGGTGATCAGCACCTTCTCGCCCATGCCGATCTCCACCGAGAGCAGCGGCGCCGCCATGAAGCCGGCCAGGCCGCAGAGCACGCAGCCGAAGACGAACACCAGGGTGTAGAGGCGGCTGATGTTGACCCCCAGGGCACCGACCATCTCGTGGTCGTCGGCGCCGGCGCGGATCAGCATGCCCAGGCGGGTGTGGTTGATCAGCAGCCACATGCCCAGCGCCACCAGCAGGCCGGCGCCGATGAACAGCAGGCGGCTGACCGGATACATCAGGCCGGGCAGCACTTCGACGAAGGTGTTGTACCAGTCCGGTGTGGGCATGGCCGGCGGGCTGCGGCCGAACAGCAGGGTGATCAGCTCGTTGCTGAAGAACACCACGGCCAGCGTCGCCAGTACCTGGTCCAGATGGTCGCGGTTGTAGAGGCGGCGGATGATCCCGGTCTCGATCACCAGGCCATAGAGCGCGGCACCGGCCAGGGCGGCGAGGCCGCCGAGCCAGAACGAGCCGCTGGCGATGGCGGTGTGGGCGGCGCAGAACGCGCCGACCATGTAGAAGGCGCCGTGGGCGAGGTTGATGACGCCCATGATGCCGAAGATCAGCGTCAGGCCAGAGGCGAGCAGGAACAGCAGGGCGCTGTACTGCAGGCCATTGAGAAGTTGTTCGAGCAACAGCATGGCGAAGTCCTGCGATGGTGGCCCGCCGGCGTGGCCGGCGGGCTGGCGGATCAGGTCGGGATCAGAGCGCGCACTGGGTCGCGTAGCTGTCCACCTGGGCCTTGGCGATGGTCTTCACCGGCACCTCGGCGAGCTTGCCGTCGGCACCGGCCTGGACCTTGAGCAGGTGCCAGTCGATCACCGCATGCTGGTTGCTGCCGAAGCGGAAGTCGCCACGCACCGAGTCGAAGCGGGCATCACGCAGGGCGCTGCGGAAGGCTTCGGCGTTCTTGATGTCGCCATGGGTGGCCTTGAGGGCCGAGCCGATCAGGCGCGCGGTGTCGTAGCCCTGGGCGGCGTACATGGTCGGCGCACGGTTGTACTTCTCGGTGAAGGCCTTGATGAAGGCCTGGTTGGCCGGGTTGTCGGACTGCGGGTTCCAGCCGCTGACCACGTTGACACCCTCGGCCACGTTGCCGGTGGCGGCGAGCATGCGCTCGTCCATGGAGAACACCGGCACCACCATCGGGATGCTCTTGGCCAGACCCGAGCTGCCGTACTGCTTGGCGAAGTTGATACCGGCACCACCGGGATGGAACTGGAATACGGCGTCCGGATTCAGCGAGCGGATGCGTGCCAGTTCCACGGAGAAGTCCAGCTGGTTGAGCTTGGTGTAGATCTCGGTGACTTCGCCCTTGAAGGTGCGCTTGAACCCGGCCAGGGCATCTCGGCCGGCCTGGTAGTTGGGGGCGAGGATGACCATCTTCTTGTAGCCCAGGTCGTTGGCGGCGACGCCGGCCATCTCGTGGGGTACGTCGTTCTGGTAGGAGGCGGCGAAGTAGTTGGGCTTGCACTGCGCGCCGGCGAGGTTGGACGGCGCGGCGTTGGTGCTGATGTAGAAGCGGTCGCCCTGGGTCGCGCCGTTGACCACGGCGGCCAGTACGTTGGAGAACATTACGCCGGTGTAGAGGGAGATGCCGTCGAGGCTCATGCGGTCGATGATCTGCTTGCCCTTGGCGGGTTGCAGGCCATCGTCCTCGACCACCAGCTCCACCGGCACGCCGCCGAGCTTGCCGCCTTCCTGGTCCATGGCCAGGCGGAAGGCGTCGCGGGCGTCCTCGCCGAGGTAGCCGGCGGGTGTGGAAAGGGTGGTGATGAAGCCGATGCGCACAGGGTCCTGTGCCAGGGCGGGGAGGGAAGAGGCCAGCGCGGCCCCGAGCATCGCAAGTTCAAGGGTCTTTTTCATGGTTACCGCCGTGGTTGCGCAGTGCCGACGTGACCCGGCCTGCTTAGTTGTTGTGTGGGCAGTTGGTGAAGCGGGTGGAGCGTGTTTGTTGTGGTTATGGCTCGTAGGATGGGTAGAGCCTGCGAAACCCATCGATGTGGTGATGGGTTTCGCTTCGCTCTACGCCATCCTACGAAGAGGCCGGAGCGGGCTTTTCAGGTATTGCTCTCGGTGAACTTCTCTAAATACAGGTGGCCGTTGTCGATGCCGTTTTCGGTGAGCCAGGTCTTCACCGACTCGACCATCGGCGGCGGGCCGCAGAGGTACATGTCGAAGGGGGCTTCGCGCAGGGCCGCTGCATCGAAGTGGTCGGGTACGTAGCCGCGCTTGCCGTTCCAGTCCTGGCCCTCGTCGCTGATCACCGGGGTGAAGCTGAAGCCCGGGATGCGTGCGGCGTAGCCCTGGATACGCTCCAGCTCGCAGAGGTCCGCTACCTGGCGCACGCCATAGAACAGGTGCACCGGCTGACCGCAGCCGCCGTTCGCGGCGATGTCGTCGAGCATGCCGAGGAAGGCTGAGAGGCCGGTGCCGCCGGCCACCAGCAGCAGCGGCTTCTCGATATGGCGCATGTAGAAGGCGCCCAGCGGAGCTTCGAAGCGGATTTCGTCCCCCACCTTGCAGCGTTCGCGGATGTAGTTGCTCATCACTCCATCCGGCAGCAGGCGGATGAGGAACTGCAGCTTGTTCTCCGCGTTCGGCCGGTTGGCGAAGGAGTAGGAGCGTTTCGAGTCCGTGCCCGGTACCTGCAGGCGGGCGTACTGGCCCGGCAGAAAGTCCAGGTGCTGGCCGTCGATGCCGGCATCCAGGTGGAGGATGGCGGTGGTTGGCGACACCTGCTCGACGTGGGTGACCACGCCGCGTTCTTCCACCGGCCGCGCCGCGCTGCAGAGCGACGAGGCGAAGTCGAAGTAGAACGAGGCATCGGACTGCACGCGGGTCTGGCAGGTGAGCATCTTGCGCTGTTCCAGGTCCTTGGCCGACAAGGCCTCCTCGTCCACGTAGTCCATGGAGTAGCGGCCGGACTCGCAGCGGCCCATGCAGGTGCCGCAGACGCCCTCGCGGCAGTCCAGCGGAATGTTGATGCCGTTGCGCAGGGCGGCATCGAGGAGGATCTCGTTGCCCTGCACGGGGAAGAACAGGGTTTTGCCATCGGCAAAACTGAAGGCGACCTTGTGGTTCATGGCGCGTACATCCGGGCAATCAGAGGTGGTAGAAGTCGAGCACCGAGTTGATGGTGTCGTTGAGCAGGACCATGTGCTTGCGGGTGATCTTCCAGCTCTCGCCGCTGGGCTTGAGGCGGTAGGTCGCATGGCCGAAGAACTGCTCGCTCTGGCCCAGGCGGAAGTAGAGGGTGTGCCAGTTGGCCTTCACGTCCAGCTGGCCGTCGTCACGCTCGGCGATGCGCACGTTGCTGATCTGGTGCAGGGTGCGCGGCATCGGGATGGTCGAGGCAGCCTTGCCGGTGCGGATGCGGTACACCCGGTCTTCCAGGCCCGAGCGGTTGCTGTAGTAGATCAGCGACATGCCGCGTTTCGGGTCAGTGGTGTACTGGTGCTCGGATTCCCACTGCGGCAGGTGGTACTCGCACTGTTCGTCGAACAGCTCCAGGTAGGCGTCCCAGTCCTGGGCGTCGCACAGGGCAGACTTGGCGTAGAGGAACTGTTCGATCTGGTATTGCAGCTGCGGGTTCATGCCTGCACCTCCTGCAGTTTCAGGGCTTTCTGGTCCAGGCCCTTGAGCAGGAAACGCTGCCAGTTGGTGTGCTGGCTCACGTACAGGCCTTCATGGGTGAACTCGGTGCCAGTCATCACCGGGGCGATGCCCAGGGTCTGGCTGTTCGGCGTAGCGCCGGTGACCCACTTGCCGTAGCCGCGGGAGATGTCGCTCCAGCGCTCGAGGCGGCCCTGGAAGCCACGTTGCTGTTCGCGGAATTCCACCAGGTCATCGGGAGTGCCCAGGCCGGAAACGTTGAAGAAGTCCTCGAACTGGCGGATGCGGCTCTCGCGGTCGGCGTCGGATTCGCCTTTCACGCCGATGCACTGGCTGATGATCTCGGTCTTGTTCCAGGCCAGCGGACGCACGATGCGTAGCTGCGAGCTGATCTGGTCCATGAAGAACAGGCTGGGGTAAATGTTCAGGTTGCGCAGGCGGTGCATCATCCACTCCGCCTTGCCCTGACCGAACTCCTCGACCAGGCGCGGCATCACGGTGGCGTAGCCGGGGCGCACGGTGGGGTTGGGCATGTCGCTGAACAGCACGCTGTGGCCGTTGTTGAAGGAGAACCAGCCGTCATCGGTCTCGGCGTCGCCGGCCCCCAGCTTGCTGTAGTCCAGGGTGCTGCTGGCACTGCCCTTGCTGGCGTTGACCTGCTGGCGGTGCTGCACGGTGGCCACGTAGTTGTAGTGCACGGTGCTGACGTGATAGCCGTCCAGGCCGTTCTCGTTCTGCAGTTTCCAGTTGCCGTCGAAGGTGTAGGTGGACTTGCCCGGCAGGACTTCCAGCTCACCGGTGGGCGACTGGGCGACCATCATGTCGAAGAACACCTTGGCGTCGCCGAGGAAGTCTTCGAGGCTGTCGGTGCCCGCAACGTCGAGGCTGATGAAGACGAAGCCCTTGTAGCTTTCGATGCGTGCCTTCTTCAGGCCACGGGTGGCCTTGTCGAAGCCTTCCGGGTACTCGCCTGGCGCCTTGACCTTCACCAGGCGGCCGTCGCTCTTGTAGCACCAGGCGTGGAAGGGGCAGGTGAAGGTGGACTGGTTGCCCTTGCCGACGCGGGTGAGGGTGGCGCCGCGATGCTGGCAGGCGTTGATCAGCGCGTTCAGCTGGCCGTTGCCGTCACGGGTGATGATCATCGGCTGGCGGCCAGCGCGCAGGGTCATGAAGTCGTGGGCATTGGGGATCTCGCTCTCGTGGCAGGCGTAGATCCAGTTCTTCTCGAAGATCAGCTCCATCTCCAGGTCGAACAGTTCCGGCTCGGTGAACATGTCGCGGGCAATGCGGTACACGCCTTCTTCCGGACGGAAGTCCAGGCAGCCGCTGACGTACTCTCTCCACTGCGCAATGTTCTTATTCGAAGTATTCATGGGTGGCACCTTCCACATCGGGCGAAACAGTGGAGGTCATTAGAAGGAGCCACGGCCCGACTGGTCTATCCGCTTGGTTGGCGAAGAAACGCCGAAAATTTTGGCGGCTTGCCGAGTGTTTGAACGTCCCGGTTGACGGGGCTTTCAACGGTTTTTCGGGCAGCCTGAATAAGCGGATAGTCTTCGCCGAAAAAGCGGATGGCCAACCGATGCCGGAGAGGATTGAAATTCGCCCTCGCCGTGCCGTCCGAGGCCGCAGTAACGGTCTGCGATGCGGGGTAACGCTTTTTCGCGCGGCTAGCAGAAGGGTGTCTGGCGCGCTATCCGGAAAGTTGGCGAAGACTGTCCGCAGGCTTCAGCTTCGGCGTCTTCGGTGCGGTGTCCGGTCAATGGCGGTAACACCCGTGATTCCAAAGGGGCATCGGTTCGCTCGCGAGGCGGGGGCAGGACCCTGCCAGGGGGTATCCGAAGCGTTTTTGCCACGCTGCGCCATGGCGTGGCGGGGTGCTCCGTACTGGGGCGGCGAATCGCTCTGGAACAGGCCTGACGGGCCCTCCAGACAGAGGCGGGTATCCGCGAACTTAGACAATGCTATCCTTTTGTTTCGAATCGCGACGGACCGCAGGGGCGTGGCACGGAGCTTGCCTTGTCCATGTTGACGCGCCGCAGAGCGCGCATCTCCAGAAGCCGTTTTGGGTGCCGCGTGATGAGTACGAAGAACCATCAATTCCGAGACATTTCCGCCGACCGCTACGACCTCGCCGGGGCTCGCTCCTGGATGTCGAACATCTGCGGCCCTCACCACCTGAAGGCTGCAAAGCCCGAGCGGATCCAGTTCCATCACAGCGGCAACGTGCTGCCCTCGATGTCGACGACGATGGGCTACGTCGAATACGGCACCGACGTCACCATTGGCGTCGGCGACGAGATGAACCTCAATTGCTACAGCCTCAGCCTGCCGCTGGCCGGTGAGCAGGAGCTGCTCAAGTCCGGGCATCTCCTGCGTTCGGATCGCGACTGGGGGGTGATCGTGTCGCCCCACGAGTTCCAGGAACTCACCATCGCCGGTGACTGCCACAAGTTGCAGGTGGCCATTCCCCGCGCCGCCATGCAGCAGACCTTGGAGGACCTTCTGCAGCGCAGCGTGGACACACCGTTGAGCTTCCAGGCGGAGATGAACGCGGTGGAGGGCGCCGCGGCGTCCTGGTGGCGCATGGCGCGGCACCTGATCGACGAGCTGGAGCGCAGCCGTGACCTCTACGGCCAGCTCTTCTTCACCCGCGACCTGGAAAGCGCGCTAATCAAGGGGCTGATCCTGGCGCAGCCGAACAATTATTCGGAAGAACTGCGCGGACGGCTGGAGATCAAGCTGCCCCATTACCTGGTGCGGGCGCGGGACTTCATCCTTGTCCATGCCCGCGAGGAAATCTGCCTGGAAGACATCGAGCGGGCCGCCGGCGTCTCGCGCTTCAAGCTGTTCGAGGGCTTCAAGCGATATTTCGGCCAATCGCCCATGGCCTACCTGAAGAAGCACCGCCTGACCGCCGTGCGCCAGGAGCTGCTCGAAGACCGCAGTGCCCGGAATATCTCGGTGATCGCCATGGGCTGGGGCTTCAACCATCTCGGCCGCTTCGCCAGCGAGTACCGCAAGCTGTTCGACGAAACCCCGAGCATGACCATCCAGCGCCTGGAGGAGCGGCGCGGGCGTTCCCTCTGAAGCACTGCCGCCTGTCGAGAAATACACAGGTGATTGTCGAACGGTCCTGAAATCAGACGACTACCAGGGGCGAGTCCCTCATTTCCGTCTGCTTCAGGAGAGTGCGACATGAAAATCGACAAACACCCTGTGGTTTCCCGCGAAGAATGGCTGCACGCCCGCGAGGAGCTGTTGCGCAAGGAAAAGGCCTTCACCCGCGAGCGCGACAAGCTCAGTGCCGAGCGCCGGGCGCTGCCCTGGGTCCGTATCGACCAGGTCTACGCCTTCGAGGGACCGGACGGCTGGGAAACCCTGGCCGACCTGTTCGACGGGCGCAGCACGTTGGTGGTCTACCACTTCATGTTCGGTCCCGGTTGGAAGGAAGGCTGCCCGGGCTGCTCTTTCCTCGCTGACCATATCGATGGGGCGAACCAGCACCTGAAGCACCACGACGTGACCCTGCTCTGCGCTTCACGGGCACCCTTGCAGGAGTTCCAGGCCTTCCGCAAGCGCATGGGCTGGAAGTTCAAGTGGGTGTCGTCCCATGGCGGCAGTTTCAACCAGGACTTCGGCGTGGCCGCCAGGCCCGAAGACATCGCCGCCGGCACCGCGCGCTACAACTACGGCACCAGCAAGGACCCAGGCGAGGACATGCCGGGCCTCAGCGTGTTTTATCGCAACGAAGCGGGGGAAATCTTCCACACCTATTCCACCTATGCCCGTGGCCTGGACCTGCTGGTGGGCGCCTACAACTTCCTCGACCTGCTGCCCAAGGGCCGCGACGAGCAGGAAATCATGGATTGGATGACCTACCACGACCGCTATGAGGATGAGCCGGCCAAGGTGGTGCATAGCTGCTGCGCGGAGTGATGCAGCTCTTGTAGGGGTGAATTCATTCGCCAAGCAGACCGAAGGTCTGCGCTGTTGAGTGTCAGGGGCAACTGCGTTGCCCTTGGCGAATGAATTCGCCCCTACAGGGGAGTCAACTCCAGCGGCGCGCTTGGCTATTGGTGCGCGCGGCGCACCCTACGATCCGAATCGCTCCGCCGTAGGGTGCGCTGTGCGCACCGTTTGTGTTGTGGGGGGGCGAATCACCTCCAGCGCCGCGCTCGACCATTGAGGCACTGCCTTTTTTGTAGGGGCGAATGAATTCGCCAAGCAGACCGAAGGTCTGTCCTGGGGAGTGTCAGGGGGCAACTGCGATGCCCTTGGCGAATGAACTCGCCCCTACAGGGGAGTCACTTCCAGCGCCTCGCTCGGCCAATGAGGCACTGTTTTTTTTGTGGGGGCGAATTCATTCTCTAAGCAGGCCGAAGGTCTGCTCTGGGGAGTGCCAGGAGGCAACTGCGTTGCCCTTGGCGAATGAATTCGCCCCTACAGGCCGCAACACCAATGCACACAGCGCTGGCAGGAACAGCAGGGTCAGCACGGTACCCACCAGCACGCCGCCAATCAGCACATAAGCCAGGGATGACCAGAACACCGAGAAGGTCAGCGGGATGAAGGCCAGCGCAGCGGCGAGGGCGGTGAGCAGCACCGGGCGGGCGCGGCGGACGGTGGCTTCGATGATGGCCTCGCGCAGAGGGCGGCCGTGGGCCAGTTCCTGATCGATCTGGTCGGTAAAAATCAGCGTGTTGCGCATCAGGATGCCGCCGATGCCGATCAGCGCCAGGATGGCATTGAAGCCGAAGGGCTGGTTGAACAGCAGCAGCGCCGGCATGGCGCCGATCAGGCCCAGGGGCGCGGTGGCGAAGACCATGAACATCCGGCTGAAGGAGCGCACCTGGAACATGATCACCACCAGCGTCAGCAGGATCATCACCGGGAACAGCACGGCCAGCGCCTTGTTGGCCTTGGCGCTTTCTTCCACCGGGCCGCCGATGGTCACCTTGTAGCCTGCCGGCAGCTTGGCGATCAGCGGTTGCAGGTCGGCGTACACGGCCTTTTCCACATCCGGCGGCTGGGTGCCCTTGATGATGTCGGCGCGTACTTCGAAGGTCAGTTCGCGGTCGCGGCGCTTGAGGATGGGGTCTTCCATCAGCGGCTGGAAGCGGCCCACCTGCTCCAGCGGCACCGACACGCCGGCGGCATTGGTAATGGTCAGGCCCTCGATGCCACCGAGGTTTTCCCGCTGAGAGTTCTGCGCGCGCACGGTCACCGCCACGGTGCGGGTGCCCTCGCGCACTTCGGTCACCGGGTTGCCGGTGAGCAGGGCGTTGAGCTGGCTCTTCACTTCATTGGGGGTGAAGCCGAGCAGGCGCAGGCGGTCCTGGTCCAGTACCAGACGATAGGAGCTGCTGCGCTCGCCCCAGTCGACGAAGGTGTCGCGGGTCATGGCGTTGGCGGCGACGACGGCACGAACCTCTTCGCTGATCTGCCGCAGCAGGTCGAGATTGGGACCGGACACGCGGAACACCACCGGGAACGGTACCGGCGGGCCGAACACCAGCTGGGTGACGCGCACCCGAGCGGAGGGGAATTCGCCGGCGGCGATGCGCGCTTGCATGCGTTCCTTGAGGGCATCGCGGGCCTTGGAGTCGGCGGTCTGCACGATGATCTTGGCGAAGGCCGGGTCCGGCAGCTCGGGGTTCAGGGACAGGAAGAAGCGCGGTGCACCGCCGCCCACGTAGGCGTCGACCAGTTTGGTCTGGGGCTCTTCCAGCAGCGCTTTTTCCACCTGGGTGACCACGGATTCGGTGGCCTTGAAGGCGCTGCCCGGCGGCATGTAGACCTCCACCAGCAGTTCCGAACGGTCGGAGTTGGGGAAGAACTGCTTCTTCACGATGCCCATGCCGAGGCCACTGGCGATGAAGGCCGCTACCACCAGAGCAGTGACTGTCTTGCGGTGGTTCACGCACCAGGTGACCAGGGCGCGCAGCCGCTGGTAGAGACGGGTGGCGTAGAGCGCTTCATGGCCACCGGCGACGGGTTGGATCTTCGGCAGCAGCTTCACTCCCAGGTAGGGGGTGAAGAATACCGCCACCACCCAGGAGGCGAGCAGGGCGAAGCCGACGATCCAGAAGATGTTGCCGGCGTACTCCCCCGCGCCGGACTTGGCGAAGCCCACCGGCAGGAAGCCGATGACAGTCACCAGCGTGCCGGTAAGCATGGGTGCGGCGGTGGAGGTCCAGGCGAAGGTGGCGGCCTGCACGCGGTCGAGGCCTTCCTCCAGCTTCACCACCATCATCTCGATGGCGATGATGGCGTCGTCCACCAGCAGGCCGAGGGAAAGGATCAGGGCGCCGAGGGTGATGCGGTCGAACTCGCGCCCGGTCATCAGCATGATCACGAAGACGATGGACAGGGTTAGCGGCACGGCGGCGGCCACAACCAGGCCGACGCGGAAACCCAGGGCCAGCAGGCTGATCAGCATCACCACGCCGAGGGCGACGAAGAACTTGAGCATGAACTCGTTCACCGCGATGCGGATTTTCTCGGCCTGGTCGGAGACCTTGTCGAACGTCACGCCCAGAGGCAGGCCGGCGTGGATGCGGTCCTCTTCGGCCTGCAGGGACTTGTCCAGTTCAAGGCCGTTGAAATGCGGCTCCATGATCACGCCAAGCATCAGCGCCGGTTCGCCCTGGTGGCGGATGCGGTAGCTCGGCGGGTCCTCGTAGCCGCGCTTGACCGTGGCCACGTCGGCGATGCGCAGCAGCTTGCCATTGGCGTTGATCGGCACGTTCTCGATCAGCTTCAGGCTGTCGAAGGCACCGTCCAGGCGGATGTACGCGCGCGGTCCGCTGGTTTCGACGAAGCCGGCCGGCGCCACGCCGTTCTGCTTGCCCAGGGCTTCGAAGATCTGTTCGGGTTTCAGGCCGAGGGTGGCCAGGCGCTGGTAGGAGAACTCGACGAAGATGCGCTGGGCCTGTTCGCCGAGGATGTTGACCTTCTTCACCCCAGGCAGGTTGAGCAGGCTCTGGCGCAGGTCCTCAGCCATCTGCACCAACTGGCGGTGCGGCAGTTGGTCGGCCTCCAGCGCGTAAAGGGCGAAGTAGACGTCGGAGTATTCATCGTTGAAGAAGGGGCCGACCACGCCTTGCGGCAAGCGTTTGGCTTCGTCGGAGAGCTTCTTGCGGGTCTGGTAGAAGAGCTGCTGGATGTCGCCCGGCCGGGTGGAGTCCTGGTACTGCAGCTTCATCGAGACGAAGCCGGGCTGGGCGATGGTTTCCACCCGGTCGTAGAAGTCCAGTTCCTGCAGGCGCTTCTCCAGGCGGTCCGCCACCTGTTCCTGCATCTCCCGCGCGGTAGCGCCCGGCCAGGCGGCGGTGATGGTCATGGTCTTGACCGTGAAGGACGGGTCTTCGGCGCGGCCGAGCTTGTTGAAGGCGATGGCGCCGGCGACCAGCGTCGCGATGATCAGGAAGAGGGTCACCGCCCGATTGCGTACCGCGAATGCGGAAAGGTTGAAGCGGCTCATCTCAGTTCTCCAGGGCCAGCGACGGCGCCGGCAGTTCGCGCACGCTGTCACCGGCGTTCAGCAGGTGGGCGCCGAGGGCGACGATGCGTTCACCCGGCTGGATGCCGCCTTCCAGTACCGCTTCTTCCTGTTCCAGGCGCACCACGCGCACCGGGCGCAGTTCCACCTTGCCGTCCGCCTTGATGACCCAGACGCCGGTGCCCTGGCCCTTGTCGTGCAGGGCGCCCAGCGGCACGCGAACCAGTTGCTGGTGGTCGGCGCCGTCCAGTTGCAGGGTGACGGTGGAACCGATGGCCAGGGCGGAGGAGTCGCCGCCCAGGGTGTAGCGGGCGCGGAAGGTGCGGGTGGTGGTATCCGCCGCGGCGGAGAGTTCGCGCAGGGTGGCCGGCACCGCGTCGCCCGAGGCGCCGTAGGGATAGGCGCGGGCTGTGTGATTGGCGAGGGAACGCTGGGTTTCCGGGATATCGATCACCGCCTCCCGCGCACCGTCATGGGCGAGGCTGGCGACGATTTGCCCCTCGGCGACGACCTGTCCACGATCCACCCGCACATCGGTGATCACGCCGTCGCCGTCGGCCTGCAAGGTCGAGTAGGTGCGGCGATTCTCCACCTGGGCCGCTTCGGACGTGGCGGCGGCCTGTTCGGCCTGGGCAACCCGCAGGCGCGTGGCGGCCTGGTCGTACAGCTGACGGGAGACCGCGCCGGTGCCGGCCAGGCGGCGATAGCGGGCTTCGTCGTCGCGGGCCTGGCGCAGCTCCGCTTCGGCGGCGGTGACGCGGTTACGGGCGGTGCGCAGGGCCAGTTCGAAATCGGTGTTGTCCAGCACCAGCAGTACGTCGCCGCGCTTCACGCGGGTGCCCGGGTCCACCTTGCGGGCAATCACCTTGCCGCCGACGCGAAAGCCCAGGTCGCTGGCGGTGCGGGCCGCTACCACGCCGGTATAAAGCGCATTCTGCTGGGCGGCCGCTTGTACGTCCGCCGCCAGAACCGCCCGTGGCTGGGGCGCGCTGACCGAGGTATCGGCCTGGCTGTTGCAACCGCTCAGCGCCAGCAGGGCAGCGGGGATCAGGGCGAGTAGGGCAAGGTGCGGGCGATTCATGGAGCGATCCTCGGATTGGGCGGCATCAGGGCGAAGCACCGCAGGTCGAAAATATGATAGGCATAATCTAATTTCGTGTATATATGTCACTCGTCATCTAATTCGTCAGCCCAAGGGCGAAGCGACCAACGGAGGTGCATGCGATGTGCAATGAACAACAAGCAGCAGAGAACGGCCTGGCCTGCGTTGCGCCGTCCGCCGTCAGCCACGACGACTGGCAGGCCCTGGAGTGGCAGCTGATGGTGCTGGCGCTGGAAGCCGAAGCAGCAGGAGACCTGTCATGAACCCGTCGCGCCTGCTGCTGGCCATCCTCATGGTGCTGACCGCCATGGGCGAAATCTCCACCCAACTGATCATTCCCGCCCTCGGTGCCCTGGAGCAGGGACTGGGTGCCGGCCACGGCGCGAGCCTCGCGGCGCTGTCCGCCTTCGTTGCGGCGTTCGGGCTCGGGCAATTGCTGCTGGGGCCGCTGTCCGACCGGGTCGGCCGCCGCCCGGTGCTGATCGGCGGGCTCAGCCTTTACCTGGCCGCCACCGCCTGGATGTTCCTCGCCGACAGCATGACCGACTTCATTCTCGGGCGCGTGGTCCAGGGGCTCGGCGCCTGTGCGGCGCTGGTGCTGGCGCGGGCCATCGTGCGCGATGTGTGGAAGGCCCAGGCCGCTCCCGCCCTGGCGCTGACGGTGATCGGCATGCTCAGCGCCATCGCCCTGGCGCCCATGGTGGGCGGGCTTCTCACCCAGTGGGGCGGCTGGCACGCGCCCATCCTGGCTTCCCTGACCATCGGCAGCGTGGCGCTGCTGGCGGTGTTGGTCTTCTACCGGGAATCCAACCCCAGCCTCGATCCCAAGGCCGGCCACCCGGCGACCCTGGCGCGCGACTACTTCGACCTGCTCAAGCAGCGTTCCAGCCGGGCTCTGGCGTTCACCCTGGCCGGCACTTACGGGGCAATGTTCGCGGTGGTGGCCGGCTCATCGGCTGTCTATATCGGCCTGCTGGGCCTGAGCGCTGCGGAATATGGCTTGGCCTTCGGCGCCACGATTTCCGGTCTGATCGCCGGCGCGTTGTTCACCCAGCGCAAGATCATGCAACTAGGGCCGCAACGCATCGTCGGTATCGGCGTAAGCCTGGTGGCTGCCGGTGCGCTGACCACCTTGCTGGTACACGCCACGCTGGGCCTGTCGGTGCTCGGCCTGTCGTTGCCACAGGTTCTGGTGACCCTGGGCGGCGGGATGCTGATTCCGGCTTCGGTGGCCGGGGTGGTCATGCCCAACGCCCACCGTGCTGGCCTGGCCGCCGGCTTGATGGGATTCTCCCAGATGCTCGGCGCGACCTTGAGTGGCCTGCTGCTGGGCGC
The DNA here is from genome assembly GCF_002003485.1 of Metapseudomonas resinovorans. Taxonomy (GTDB): domain Bacteria; phylum Pseudomonadota; class Gammaproteobacteria; order Pseudomonadales; family Pseudomonadaceae; genus Metapseudomonas; species Metapseudomonas resinovorans_D. Next base: position 24,869 of record NZ_BDMA01000051.1, on the reverse strand, counting down.
GCTGCAGGATGGCAGCTCCTGGCCGATGGTCGGCGTGCAAGCCGTGTTCGCCGTGGCGGCCATCAGCGGGTTCACCCTGATGACCCGCAAGGCACGCAGCGCAGCGGTTTCTGCTGCGGGGTGAGGAAGGGACGCAAGTCGCTTGTTTGAATCGCGCTCGCCGCCGCCATATCGCTCGCCCTACGGCGGCGGCGAGTCGAGCAGGCTGGCGAACTGGCGGATGAGTTGCGCCAGGGAATCGGCTTCGAGCTTGGTGAAGACGTTGGCCCGGTAGGTTTCCACGGTGCGCGGCGACAGCTCGAACTCGCGCGCGATCTCCTTGTTGCTCAGGCCCTGGACGATGCGTTCCAGCACATCACGCTCGCGACCTGAGAGGCGCGCCAGTCGGTCCACCGCGGCCTGGGTCACGGCCTGGCGCTCGCGGCTGGCGATGTGGGTGCGCACGGCGGCCTGCACCGCATCGAGGAAAACATCGTCGTCCGCCGGCTTCTGCAGGAATTCCATGGCACCGCCCTTGAAGGCGCGGCGGCAGAGGTCGACGTTGGCGTGGCCGGTGAGCATCACCACCGGCAGGTCGGAGGCCTCTGCCAGTCGTGCCAACACGTCCAGCCCGCCGATGCCCGGCATGCGGATATCCAGCACCACGCAGCCGATGGCCTGCGGCGACAGCGTGTCGAGAAAGGCCTGGGGATCGCCGAAGCCTTCGCTGCGCAGGCCGACGCTGCGTAGCAACAGCGCCAGGGCGTCGCGTACGGCATCGTCATCGTCAACCAGGTACACCAGCGGCGAGTGTGCAGGAAGGCTCATGCATCGGCTCCAGCGAGGGGCATGCGTAGCGTGAAGCCGGCGCCCCGTGGATCGAGGTTGCGGACACTGATGTGGCCGTCCATGGCGCCGGCGAGGGTTTCGCACAGCGTCAGGCCCAGCCCCATGCCTTGCGGCCGCGTGGTGTAGAAGGGCTCGAACAGGCGCGGCAGCGAATCGGCGGGAATACCCGGACCATCGTCGCTGACACTGAATGCATAGCCGCCGTCTTCAACGCAGCCGCAGAGGACGATGTTGCGGGTGCCCGGTGCGTCGGCGGCGTTCTGCACCAGGTTGTGCAGGATCTGCTCCAGGGCCACCCGGTCGCCTTTGGGGCGGGCACCCGGCGAGGTGTTGCGCCAGGTCAGGCGGATACCGCGGCGCGCCAGCTCCTGTTCGCGCAGGAACAGCAGAGAAGCCGCCAGCTCGTCCGGATCGACCGCTGTGCTCGGGGAAGGCGAACTGGGCTGAACCAGCTCGCGCATGCGCTGAATGATGTCGGCCGCACGACGTGCCTGCCCGGCGCTGGCGAGCAGGGCCTGGCGGACTGCTGGACGTTCGTCTTCGTCATCCAGCAGGCGCTCGGCGGCCCGCACCTGGGCAAGGATGGCGGTCAGCGGCTGGTTCAGTTCGTGGGCGATACCCGCCGCCATCTCGCCCAAGGTGCTCAGCCGTGTCATCGCGGCCAGACGCGCTTCCTCCTGTTGCCGCCTGGCATTGGCGCGCGACCGCTGCCAGGCCGCGAAACCGGCCACCAGGAGGCCACTGGCGACCGCCCAGGCCAGCCATTCCAGCCAGGGCCAGTCGGCGGGCGTCAGTCGGCGCCAGCTGTGCAGGGGAAAGGGTTGGCTGACTGCGCCGAGGGGTTTTTGCAGGTCGATCAACCAGCCCAGTGAATCGGCGCCGGATTGGCGTGCCAGCAGGGTGAGCGGGCCGGCGCCCACATCCAGCGTCAGCATTGCCAGCGAAGGGGGAAAGTCGCTGGCCGGGATGAGTTGGCGCGCGTCCAGCAACAGGCTCCAGCTCGATGGCGCCACCAGCCAGTAGCGGGCCTCGTCCAGCGGCAGCGTGACGGGGCGCTTCAACTGGCGGGCCTGCTCGACCGCAGCGGCGAAGTTCGGCGGGGCGGCGAGGCTGGCCGCCCAGTTTCCGTCACGCAGAAAACCCAGGCCCAGCAGTTGCGGCATGGAGGGTTGCAGGCTGGGGAGCAGGCGTTCGGGAATTGGCGGATGCGACAACGCCGCCAGGGTGGCCAGCACGGCTTCGTGCTGCACCGTCTTCTGGCTAAGCATGCGCTGGGCGATGCTGGTGTCCTGGAAGAAGCGCTCATGGCGGTCGGCATAGTCCTGCCAGCCAATCCACGCGGCAATCGGGCAGAACAGCACCAGCCAAATCAGGAATGTGCGGAGATGGGTCAGGGGGTTCACGCGGGGCATCATGCCTGGTCCGTGCCGATGGCGGCCATCCGTAGGGCTACGGAGGAAGCATGTGATCCCCTGCGTGGGGCAAGGTGGGGCTCGTCTGGCGCTGGCATCAATCGGGCCTGATCGGGAACTCGAGTGAGCATGGCCGCACCTTCGCCTGCTGGCCACCCCCGGAAGCTGCTGTCGCCCTACAATGCTCCGCATTCCTTTCAAGACCACCAGTCCTGCATCAGGGGGTTTACATGTCCGACGCACACTATGTTCCGCCCAGGGTGTGGCAGCACCTTGCGCCGTCCGGGGGCGAGTTCGCCAACATCAATCGGCCGGTCGCGGGACCAACCCATGAACGCGTGCTGCCGGTGGGCAAGCATCCGTTGCAGCTCTATTCGCTGGGCACGCCCAATGGCGTGAAGGTGACGGTCCTGCTGGAAGAGCTGCTGGCCCTGGGGCATGCCGATGCCGAGTACGACGCCTGGCTCATCCGCATCACGGAGGGTGAGCAGTTCTCCACAGGCTTCGTCGGGATCAATCCCAACTCGAAGATTCCCGCCCTGGTGGATTACAGCCAGGAAGTGCCGATCCGTGTCTTCGAGTCGGGCTCGATCCTGCTGTACCTGGCGGAGAGGTTCGGCCGCTTCCTGCCCACGGACCTGGCAGGCCGTACCGAAACCCTGAACTGGCTGTTCTGGCAGATGGGGTCGGCGCCCTATCTGGGCGGAGGTTTCGGGCATTTCTATGCCTACGCGCCGGAGAAGCTCGAATACCCGATCGATCGGTTCACCATGGAGACCAAGCGCCAGTTGGATGTCCTGGATCGTCGGCTCGCCGAGCACAGCTACCTGGCGGGTGATGCCTACACCATCGCCGATATGGCGGTATGGCCGTGGTATGGCCAGCTAGCGCGGGGGAACCTGTATTCGGCAGCGGAATTCCTCTCTGCCCATGAGTACATCCACGTCCTGCGCTGGGCCGAGGAAATCGCCGAGCGGCCCGCAGTGAAGCGCGGCCGGCGGGTCAATCGCACCTGGGGAGAGCCGGAGGAGCAGTGCCCGGAGCGGCATCAGGCCTCCGATCTGGATTGATCCTCGCCAGGGGGAGGCGAGGGGCGAGCTGACATCTAAGCGCCCGGTTCCAAATCGTCTGGAAGATTTTGGGCAGATGGTCGGTTCAGAGTTTCCTGCCGCTGCTGGCCACCGTCGGCTTCAACGCCCGCGCCACTTCGCCCTGGATCTTGTAAGCCGGCGCTTCCACCGAGTTGTAGTCACGGGTGTAGCGCTTGGCGAAGTCCGCCACGCCCCATTCCAGGTACTGCTTCACGTGATGCAGTTCGTGGGCCCAGAGGGCGACGTTGTTCTCTGCGTCGTCCTCATTGCGGAAGACGATCACGTCTACCAGCGTCACGGCCTCCACATCAGGGTTCTGCATCAGGGTGTTGGCGGCGTTCGCCTCGGTGTCGACCCCCACCTTGTAGCGCGCCGTGTCCAGCACCTGCAGGTCGTAGTAGGGCTCAAGCTGTGCACGGATGTGCAGTGGAATGGGATGCAGCAGGGTGGCGGGCATGTTGTTGCGCGATTCCACGATCCACTGTTGCAGGCTGGCAGCGGCCATCTGGTTGACGCCTTCCAGCAAAGGCGCCATGTCTCCCTGGTTGCCCGGCGCGCAGAAGCAGGTCACCACACACACCTGCGATTGCCCGCTGGGGCAGGCGAGGGCGGCGGTGGAAACGAAGGGCAGGGCGAGGATGGTCTGACGCAGGAAACTGCGAAGGGATACAGCGAGCAAGGAACCTCCCGGAAGCGCTGACGGAGCGCGCCATTATGGACAGCGGCGGCGAGGATTGGTTGCGCAATTCCCCTCCGGCTGTCGGCGAAGGAAATTGCCGCGCAAGAACGATCAAGTGCCATCATCTTCAACTCGGCACACTCGCTGGCGTCTCGAAAGGAGCGAACATGGACGACCCCATCGGCAAGGCCCTCTGGATGATCGAAACCGATGTGGACGGCCACTTCGATCTGCAGACCATCGCCGACGCCTGTGGCGTATCCCGTTTCTGCCTGGCGCGTGCGTTCGTCGTTGCCACCGGTTGGCCGGTGATGCGCTACGCACGGGTACGACGGCTGAGCCGGGCGGCGCGCAGGCTGGCTGACGGGGAAGGGGACATCCTCGGTCTGGCCCTGGAGTCCGGCTATGGCTCCCACGAGGCATTCACTCGTGCGTTTCGCGAGCATTTCGGCCTGACGCCGGAATCCCTGCGGGCGCGCGGCCATCTGGACGGCATCGAATTGAGAGAGGCCATGCGTATGCGCCCCACCAGCACTTATCCACTTTCCGAACCGCGTTTCGAACAGGGCGATGAACTGTTGATCGCCGGACTCGGGGAGCGCTTCACCGCCGACAAGTCACAAGGCATCGCCGCACTCTGGCAGCGCTTCGTGCCCTACATCGGCCAGATAGCCGGCCAGCAGGGATGCGAAACCTATGGCCTGTGCCACAGCCCGGACGAAGAGGGTGGTTTCGAGTACATGGCTGGTGTCCGGGTCAGCCGCACCGACGACCTGCCAGCGGGCTTCATCCACCAGCGGCTTCCGGCGCGGCGCTATGTGGTGTTCCGTCATCAGGGGCACATTTCCAGCATCCACGAGACCCTTGCGGCGATCTTCCAGCGCTGGTTGCCGCAGTCCGGACTGCAGGCTGCCGACGCGCCGGAGTTCGAGTTCTACAGTGCCGATTTCGATCCCATGGCCGGAACCGGCTGAGTGGAAATCTGGGTGCCGATGAAGGACTGAAAAGGGGGAGACTCCCGGGTTCCTGCCGGCCTAAACTGAGCGGCATTTTTCGTCAGGCCCCTTGTCCATCCATGCCGAGTACGCAGGTATCAAGTCGTTGCCGAGCGTTGTGGTTCGTCGCGCTGCTGATTGCTGGCGTGTGGCCGCTATTGGGCCACGCCAGCCAACCGGCTGAGTACCGCATCGGGGTCGAGCAGGTGGACTACTACCCCATCTATTCCGCGGTGCCGCCAGGCAACGAGTACCGCGGCTATGCCCGCGACCTGCTGGACCTCTTCGCCGCCCGGGAGAACCTGCGCTTCACCTATGTGGCGCTGCCGGTGCGGCGACTGTTCCACGCCTACCGGACCGGGCGACTCGACCTGGTCTTCCCCGACAATCCGCGCTGGGAAGTGGCGCACAAGCCGGCCGGAATCACCTACTCGCAACCGGTGCTGCAGTTTCAGGACGTCATGCTGGTGCTGCCGAAGCGCAAGGGCCAGACGCGGGCGAGCTTCCGTCGGCTCGGTTTCGTTCGTGGTTTTACGCCGTGGAAGTTTCGGGACGATATCGCTGCGGGGCGGGTGGTCATCAAGGAAGCGCCCAATCCCGAGGGACTTATCCACATGGCCATGGCCGGCTACATCGACGCCGCCAACATGGCGCAGCAAGTGGCGAACTTTCACCTCAAGCGGCTGGGGCGGGAGGGCGGCCTGGTGATCGAGCCGTTATTGCTGCCACTCAGCGACAGCTACTACCACCTCTCCAGCATCCGCCACCCGGAGCTCATCCAGCGTTTCGATGCCTTTCTCCAGCGGGAGCAGGTGGCGATACAGGCGTTGAAGGCGAAATACGGCTTCTGAGTGCGGCGTAGGTTCATCAGGTCAGCTCGAAGGCGTCCACCAATTCCGCGAGAAAGGTGCTCACCAGTTCGCTCTGCCGGGTGGAATGGCGCACCGCCGCATGGAACTGCACTTCATAGCGGAACTGCTCCGGGTTGAGGGCGCGGAGCTGGTCCAGTTCGACATGGCGAGCCGCGTAATGCTCGGGCAGGAAGCCCAGGTGCTGGCCGGAAAGGATCAGCAGTGCAGCGCCATCCATGCTGTCGGTGAGGGCGGTCATGCGTTCGATGGAGGTAGGCGCCGGCATTTCCGGAAGCGGGTGGCTGGGCCAGACCCATTCGTGCTCGGCCACGTCCGCATCCTGTAGCGCACCCGCGTGGAGATAGAGGGGGTGGGACGCGCTGCAATAGGCTGCCTGGGTTTCGCGGAACAGGGCCAGGTAGTCGAGGTTGTCGAGGCGCCGCCAGAAATAGCCGATGGCCAGGTCCAGGTGGCCGTTGATGAGCTTCTCTTCGAGGAACGACGAAGACAGTTCGGTGAACTGGAAGTACAGCCCCTGGTTGCGTGCGCGTAGGCGTGCGATGGCCAGGGCGATCTTCTTGTTGGCCGTGGGGTCGATCTGCCCCAGCAGGCCGATGTTCAGCGTGCCGGAGAGGGTGCGGTTGATGTGCTGCACTTCCAGGCGAAAGCCCTCGGCTGCGGCCAGCAGGCGCCGCGCCGCGTCGACGAACTGGCTGCCCTTCGCCGTCAGGGCGAATCCGGCCCGGCCGCGTTGGCAGAGGCGGAAGCCGAGGCGGGTTTCCAGTGATGCGAGCTGCGCGCTGATGGTGGGCTGCGAGGTGTTCAACGCAGTCTGTGCCGCGGAAATACCGCCAGCCTCGACAACGGCCAGGAACACTCGGATCAGGCGGATATCCAGTTCGGATACGTTGCCCAGCATGGGACCTCCGTGGGTGCATTACATAGAAGGCGATCTATGTAAACAGTTGGCCCGCGCTATTTTACGAGTTCGGCAGGGCACCTAGATTGCTGCTTCAGCGATGGCTCCATCCCCACCAGGATGCCGGGAACAGCCAGATCGCCAGGCGTCATCATAGGGCGCCGCCGAGGACGTTCGCCACAGGGTTTGGGCGGCGCCATCTCACCCAACATAGATGAACTCGATGTATGGCTGGCGCCTTGCGTGGCCGCCGACTGCATCATCACAAGAACAACAGTTCGCTCGACCAGGAGCGAAGGAGCATCCCATGTCAGGGTCCACCCAGCCCGTTCACGCGGCTGACGCCAGCGGCGGATTGGCCATCGAAGGCCACTCGATCGACTACATCCCCGAGTCCGAGCGCCACGCCCGGCTCAGCAGCCAGGGGCCGTTCTGGTTCCTTGGCAACTTCCATTTCTTCACCATCTCCATCGGCTTCGTCGGGCCGAGCCTTGAGCTGTCCGCCCTGTGGACAACCCTGGCCGGTGCGCTGGGCATCATGTTCGGCACCTTGTTCATGGCCTTCCATGGTTCACAGGGGCCGGAGATGGGCCTGCCGCAGATGATCCAGTCCCGCGCGCAGTTCGGTTATCGCGGCGTGGTGCTCGCGTTGATGGCGACCCTGTTCGTGTTCGTCGGCTTCAACGTGGTGAACGTCTCGCTGATCATCGATGGCCTGAAGAACGTCTTCGGGCTGGAGCCGCTTCCCGTGGCCTGCGCGGTGATCGCCACCGGCGCGCTGCTGTCGATCTACGGCCATGACCTGATGCACAAGGCCTTCAAATGGGCGTTGATGCTGACCCTGCCGCTCTACGCGCTGGTGACCGTCGCACTCATGTTCGGTGCCGGGCAGACTGAGGTCGCCGAGCCGGCCAGCCTGGGCTTCAGCTGGGTAGCGTTCGTCACCCAGTTCGCCATCGCCGCCAGCTACAACATCTCCTACGCGCCCTATGTATCCGACTATTCGCGCTACCTGCCGAAGAACACCAGTCGGACGAAACTGATCGCGGCGGTGTTCCTCGGTGCGTCGCTTTCCGGTGCCTGGATGATCGGCCTCGGTGCCTGGCTGGCGCAGCTGCTGCAAGTGTCCGATGCGCTGGTGGCGCTGGATCGCGTGGGCACTGACGTGCTGCCGGGGCTGGGTCATGTGCTGGTGCTGGTTTCGGTCGTCGGCTTCCTGCCGGTGATCGCGCTCAATACTTACAGCGCCATGCTCACCCTGCTGACCGGCATCGATTCGGTTCGCCGCATCAACCCGACGCCGCGCGCGCGGGTGCTGTCGATCCTCGTCATCACCCTGGTGCTGCTCGCCTGTGTGATGTCGATCCGTGGCAACGGCATTTCCATCCTCAACACCTTCCTGGTGCTGATGCTCTACTTCCTCGTGCCCTGGACCGCGGTGAACCTGGTGGACTACTTCTGCGTGCGCAAAGGCCGCTATGCGATCCCCCATTTCTTCACGCCGAAGGGCATCTACGGGGCGTGGCAAATGCGCGGCATCGTCGCCTATGTGGTGGGCTTCGTCTGCATGGTCCCGTTCTTCTTCATCTTCGATGCCGCGGCTGGCCAGGAGGTCTTCGTCGGACCCATGGCGCGCCTGCTGGACGGCGTCGATATCGCCTGGCTGGTGGGCCTGGTGGTATCCGGCCTGACCTACTTCATCCTCAGTCGCTCGCTCGACCTGGAAAGCGAACGTCGCATCATCGACGCCATCAGCGAACGCGACATCCTCGAAATGACCCGGGCCGGCGCAAGCCAGGAACCACGAACCTGACAACAGGGAGTACTGCCCAGTGAACGCATCCCGAAACCTCAAGGTCGCCTGCTGCCAGCTGGCGCCGAAGATCGGTGACCTCGCCCACAACCACCGCATTGTCGAGCGGGCCATCCGCGCGGCTGCGCTGCAGGGCGCACGAGTCGTGGTGCTGCCGGAGCTGGTGCAGAGTGGTTACGTCTTCCATGACCTGGCCGAGGCGCAGGCTTCGGCTGAAGCCGTGGATGGCCCGACGTTGCAGCTTTGGCAAGCGCTGGCTCGGGAGCTGGATATCGTCATCGTCGGCGGCTTCTGTGAGCGACTGGATGACCAGCGCGTTGCCAACAGTGCCGCGCTGGTTGACGCCACGGGGCTGCGTGCCCTGTACCGCAAGGCGCATCTGTGGGACGCCGAGAACGCCATCTTCACCACCGGCAACGAACCACCGCCGGTGGTGGAAACCGCCTTCGGGCGGATCGGCGTGATGATCTGCTACGACCTGGAGTTCCCCGAGTGGGTGCGCCTGCCGGCATTGGCCGGCGCGGACCTGCTGTGCGCGCCGGTCAATTGGCCGGACGGTCCGCGCCCACCCATCGAGCGCCCGGCCGAAGTGGTGCGTGTGCAAGCGAACGCGGCGGTCAATCGCCTGTTCATCGCTGCCTGTGATCGCCACGGCAGCGAGCGCGGGGTGAACTGGGTGCAGGGCTCGGTGATCGTCGATCCGGACGGCTACCCATTGGCGGGGCCGGCGGAGGAGGGCGGGGAGCAGATTCTCATCGCCACCCTGAATCTGGATGAAGCACGCAACAAACGCATCAGCCAGCACAATCACCTGCACGAGGATCGTCGGCCTGAGTTGTACGGCGCGGGCGGGTTGCTGGAATGAAGTGGCGGTAGCTAGCGGACCCAGGTCCTGCCCAATACGAAAAGCCCCGCTTGCGGGGCTTTTCTCTTGGAGTTCAGTTCGCTGCGTTGTTCGTGGACTGCTCCAGGGAGGCGGCTTGTCGCAGCGGCTGCGTTTCCCTGATGCAGAAGAGGACCATATGGAAATCGCTGCCCCATTCCGATTCACATTGGCTACGAATCGAGCCGCTGTAACCGGCGACGGCCGCGGCTGAGAGGCGTTGCTCTTCTACGCAATAACTGCGCATGGCATCACCGCTCCACTTTTCCAGGCAATGTGCCTGGATGGCCGATTCGTCGGCCTGGGCGCCAGTCAGGACGCCGGTTGCGCTCAGTGCGGCGGCGATCAGACGTTTTCTGTGCGACATAGGTACGCTCTCTTCCTTCGAAATGTCGGCCCTCCGTGGCCTGCGAATAACACGATGCAGTGAGATGAAATCCGTGTTTGTGAACAACCGGAGCCCTGACTGCAACTCCACGTGTGCACAGTGGTGGTGCAGTCTAGTACAGCTCCGCTTGCTTCCCAGATCACCTCGTAGTGGCCCGACGTCCGGTACATGGCAGCGGCGGGAGTAGCACGCATCTTTCCATGCGAAGACTTCAATTCCCCTAACCTGGATCAATGGTTTTTCATGGCGAACCGGCGACCGGATAGACGGCGGCACTCTCTAAAGTGGCGACTTCTGCAGCGCAGTCAGGAACTCGTTTCATCAGCCGCAATCTGAGGGGAACGCACACACCCAAGGAGTCACCATGCGTTTCCGCAACACCGCTGCCGCCCTCGCACTGATCGCTGTTCCATTTGCCTCTGCCGTGGCCAAACACGACCACGACGATCACGACGATCACGACGACCTGCTGCGTAATCTGATCTCCACCGGCGCTACCACCGCCTCCAGCTACATCACCAGTGGCGGCGACGATAAGCTCGTAGGCCCGGTGCAGGACGATGCCAGCAGCTTCATCGCCAGCGATGGTGCAATTCGCGGCCCCTATCTCGAGGCCGAGCTGCAACGGATTCGCAGCGCGAATCCGAGCCTGAGCGAGCGCAGTGACCTGGAACTGGCGAGTGCCATCCTGGCGGGTGAATCGCAATAGTCGAGTGGTAGCACTTCGTCGATACGACGTGGAGGGACAGGGAGGTCCTGCCTCATTTCGTTGCACGCTGAATGAGCCGTTTGGCGGCGTGTTCCTTGGGGGCAGGAGGTCCAGAGCGCGGTCTAGAGGGCCTTTTTGCGTAGCCTACCCAAGGGCCTTGACGCTTCCCGCCGAACGGTCGATCACAGGCCCCCTTGGCTGCCTTTCCATGAGCTATACCCCATCCACACCTTCTGTTCAGATCGTGCGTAGGACCCTGGGGAGAGCAATGAGAGCCAAGCTTGAACAACGATTGCAAAAGCGGCTGGAGGCATCGCTGCCCGGCCATGTCATCAATTGCAAGATTGGCGCCGATGGCATCGTGGCGTTGACAGTACATTGGCCTGCCTCCGGCGAAAGCATGGCCATTACTGGGATCACAATGCAGTCCTTGATAGGGCGGGATGTCCTGGAAGTTACGGTCGATCAGATCCTGATCGAGATCAGTGCCGCCCGTGGGGAGCTCCCCCTCCTGCTCACCCAGCGGAAAGCGGAATAGAAACGCGTTCAAGGAAGTAAATGGCGCGAGCCCTCCTTCAAGGGCAGCGGCGCCTTGCCCCGCCAGAGCAGCACCTACAACTCCCCTCCCAGCCCCTGCCGCACCCTGCGGAGCAGATCGGAAAACCGCGTCGAGCCAGCAGGATATAGCCGGTGTGTCTGTAGGAGCGAGCTTGCTCGCGAAGCATTGCTGCCAGTCTATTCGCGAGCAAGCGCGCTCCTACCGTTTCGGCGGTGAGCCAGCGCGTCCAGGTTTTCCGGAAGTGAATCATTACATACTGCGACAGCACCCAGCTGCGGAATTTGCTTATCGGTTGTGCTCCTGCGCGCGACCCCGGGGCTGCGCAAGGATCACTACGTCCCACGACCCGCGGCGATGCCCAACTCACAGCCCATTCCGGGCAAAGGTTGTCCGCGGGCGGGCCGCTGTCCACGGCAGGTAGGCACGATCTGCGCGGAGCGTCGCCCAATCCCCCAGATGACGGAGGCTGGCTTCATTCGCTGCCATATCCCCGTAGCGGAGCTCGCACAAGGCGTTCAACGTTCTGCGGGGGAGTGAGTCGTGTAGCGAAAGGGGATAGGAGGGGACAGATTCTTTCTGTCCTCTATTCCTCGTCTGGAGACCGTACCGAAATCGGCAGTGCCAGAGACGTGCGCATAAGAGGTAGATGCGGGGTTTCTGTTCAGCTTCAGCAGCCCAGAAATGAAAAAATCCCAGTGAGCGGGCCTTGATCTGAGGAAGTTGGAGCGGGCGAACGGAGTCGACTCCTTTTCAAATGCTATTCATTGCTGACCTTTATTAGTCAAAGCTGGTCAATCCAGGTCTTTCGAATTTTCCAATCTGGTAACTAGCGAGCATTGCTGGTCTGTGGTTTCGACACATTTTCGACGCCGTCGTAGTGTCGATCCTGATGTCTCTGGGCGGCCGTTTGACTCATTGGTGTTACAAAGAATGAAGTACCAGCGTACCTCTTCGGCACCATGTTTACCGGGCGGTCTGGCTAGGCTGCTAAATGGTATGCAGTCGCGGCTAGTTCCCGTTCAAGCTGTAAGTGCTCAATCCGACGAGCGTTGGCTAGCACGGATGTAGTCCCTGGCAGCGCCAGGGCCGTGCTGGTCTCTTTTGCTAAACAAGTGGGCTGCAATTGAAACGCAAGCTGAGGAGGTATATGCATGCTTGCTGATATGGCGAAAGTTGTTTGTGGAAGCTACTTCAATGCCCTTAGTGTGTCAGTGAAAATGCTATATAGGCCGGCTGGTGTAATTGATGTGGCGTCCTGCGAAGTTGACTTGCTCAGGGATAGCTTTGGTTATTTTTGGGCAATTCGGCGCTGGCCTTTGCTTTGTTGAGTTTGGTTGATAACTCAGAGATAAAACGAGGTATTCAAAATATTGGTAGCTCGCCGTTTGGTGAGGAAATTTTTACACTAATTTTCTATTTTTCTGCAATGTTCATTGCATTGGTTTATCATTTTTATTTTTCTCTTCACTCTCCAAATAAAGTTAGACCTCACTACATTTGTGCGGCGGTCACTCTTGTGTATGGGTTGGTGATGGGGGTTGTAGCAGTCTACGCGGCGATTATTACGATACTTGGTTTTGAGTTTTGGCCTGAACTGGTCTTGCTTCCGATATGTGTTCTTCCCAATATTTTGATTCCAGTGATGGCTGGTAAAATATATTCAATTAGCTTTTTTATGAGTTTTCTTGCGTGGTGGGGTGCTTTAAGTCTTGTTGGTGTCGTGGTAAAGAATTTGGTGAGGTGATAAGGAGAACGGAAGAATTCATTTTTATACAAGTTAGCCTTGTGCGTATAGAGAACGGCGAGCGAGGTGGGTTCAGAGTAACGAAAATAAATATGTCCCCTTTTCTGGGACTCATGGCTTCACTGCTGGGCCTGATACTGCTCAGCAGCGGCTTCGAAACCGGCACCCCGCTTACCACGCGATTGCTCTCCATAGGCGGAGGCGCGCTGGTGCTGGGCGCATGGATCGACATCCTGCGCATGGCGCTGCCGCCTTTGAGATAGAAGTTCAGGAGTACGCGATAATTTAGCGTTTATTTTAGATTCTTAGCCATGTAGATACTGGACTCCCTAAATCCAAGGTTTCTATAGAGGTTTATGGCAGCTTGGTTTCTTGAGAAGGCATGAAGTACTACCCTGCGAAATCCTGCAAGCTTGAGACTCTCTAATATATGGTCAAGGGATTTCTTTCCGATTCCCATTCTCCTGTATTTATCTAGTATTAACAGGTCGTATAAATAGGCTTCCATGCCAATCGTCGTCTCTTGGTGATGTATCCATATATAACCAGCGATTGATTTGGTCGTGTGGGCTCTTATTGAGTAGAGAAAGTGGTCTTTCGTGTTTTCTCCATCTGGCAACAATCTATTGAAAGTCGACATTGCACTGGCCTCTGATGAGTCTATTGGCTGGTCTTGCACTTCTGACTGCTCAATAGCGTGCATTTTTATTGCGATATCTTTGTACGTTGAAAAAACTGACGATGTCATTCTCTCTATTTCCAAAATCATTTCTATTCCTTTGCTTTTATATTTAGCAAGGTGCTAAAGATTGCGGCGAAAATGATTGCTGTCGACAGCGCGAATTCCTTGTCAAAATTTGACTGAGAGACAAGGAAGCTTATCAGGCCAGCGGTTATGAACATTAACGTGCTCCCAGCGGCTGATGCGGTTCCAGAAAGGTCGTGAAAAATGTTCATTGCGCGAGATGCAGCTGCAGGTCTGACAAATGTCGTCCCTATGGTGCACGTGATCATGCAGAGAAGTGTGATTGATATGGCCGGAAATGCGATATGGGAAATTGCCATTGTTATCCCGGAAAGGGAAATCAAGGTTATTCCACATGTAATCTGCCTTTCTAAGGAAGATCTTTTGAATATACGCGTGGCTAGAATTCCGGCGATTAAATAAGAGAGTCCGTAAAGTAGGAGTATGAAGCCAAAATTTATAGGGTTTTCAGTTAGTACTTCATTGAAAATTATTGGGGAGAGGGCTATGAAGCTAAAGTGGCAGGAAAATGCAAGTGCTGAAATTAACCAGGAGAATGTAAATTTTGTGTTTGAAAATATCCTTATATAGGCTGCGGCGAAATGTTTTACAGGGTTGTAAAGAATCTTTCTTGGTTCTGCCTTCATTTGGATAAATGCGGAGCAGGCGGAAACTGAAATTGCAATCCACGAGAATATGTAGAAGCTCCATTTCCAGTCTAAATGCTCCTGTATGAATATGCCGGCCAAGGGGGAGATAGAGATGAAAATCCCGCTTGCAGTTACCAGTAAAGTTCTTATGGTTAGCCGTTCTGAATCTGAAAATATGTCTTGAACTATAGCTTGTGCAAGCACGAAACTGCCGCAGCCTATTCCCTGGATAAATCTTGAAATTAATAGTAAGTGGAAGTTTTCAGTGAGCGTGCAAGCTATGCTGGAGGCTGAAGAGGTTACTAATCCTATAATAAGTACAATTCTTCTTCCGTAGATGTCAGAGAAAGGTCCGGCGAAAATTTGAGATAACGAGAAGCCTACTGCAAAAGCCGTAATGGTAGTTATGACCTTTTCTGGTGCGATATTGAAATTTTTCGATATCGACGGGAAGGATGGAAGTATTACGTCTAATGGGAATGCGCTAAGCAAAACTATGCTGATAAGGAAAATCACTGATACTGATTTTTGGAAGCTGTATGCCAAGGGGAGGTGATTAGAGTTATCCATCGATCACTTCCTCCTTGATGAAGTGTAAGGAATTTCTAGGGTCGTTAAAAAAACCAGCCTTTCGCATCGCAAGAATTGTTGTTGTACATCCTGCTTTTACCCTAGCAATATGCGTTCTCTCGCTGTTGAGATCGTCTGAAATCCGAGATGCTGTAGTGGTGCTGACTCCAAGATCTATGAGGTTCTTGTGAAGCCAGGTGTCATGTGGTTTGAAAAACTCTTTTATGATTTTTGGTGTGAAGTTCCGTATGAATTTTCTATCTGCTTCGTCAGCCTTGCTCCAGACTAATGAGAACATTCTAGAAAAGAAAGATACATGCTTGAATTCGTCTTCCAAGTGATCGCGCATCATTTGGAATACAGGTTGATAAATTGTTTTCTTTGTAAACTCCAAATATTCTTTTGTGATTACTGTCTCAGATACGAATCCAATTAGAAACCATGCAAGTTCTTTGTGATTTTCAGAGACGTCTTTAGTTGGAGTTATCGCTTTACGTATTTTGTCGTTTGCGGCGGCTCTGGACTGGATTCCATGGATGCTGCTGACTTGATTGGCTACATCAGTGGATATTACGGCGTGGTATGCTTCATCTGCATATAGTCTCAGTGCCGTCAATTTGATGTCGCAATTTAGGTTGAGTTTCAATGAGTCGGTGCTAATAGTTTTAATTGATCTATTAACAATCTCTGTTTCAAGGGCGGAAGTGTAATCTAAGAAGAATACTAAATATCGCGCCAGCAGTGTGTTTGCTGCGTTTTCTCCTAATAGTTTGAATTCTGGGTCATGGATGCAAGGGAGCGCATTTGGAATAAACCAGAATTTTTCTTCGTTGAGATAGGTTTCGGGGCGGCTCAGGTCGTAAGTGTTTTGCTTGGTTCGTACCGATGAGGCCTTATCCCAGTTTAGAAGCGACTCTGAAATTGATTTATCAATCTGAAGAGTGTCAGTTTTGCTCGTTAAGTCCATTTTTTTTGTCCTGATGGTTGTTTAGTAGCTCTTCGAGTTCTTTGCTAAACGTATTTCCTTGGCTATATCCAGCCCCTACGAAAAGGAGTGGATTTTCAAATTCATTTCTTAAATCTATTGCCTTGGAAACAAGATCGTCAGCAAATGCACCAGAAACCCAAGTTTGGAGGCCCTCGTTTGCGGCGAGCAATTGCAAGGACTGGGAGATGTGCCCCGCCTCCATCAGCGCAACCCTGTATGCTCTCGAGTGAAAGTACTTCCACCACATGCGATCAAATCTACATGTTAGGAATACTCCAAATGCAATGTTGTCTATGAAGTGTTGGCCTGACATTAAGTCTCCTAGGCTGGGAGGGGCAGTATCCAGTTTGTGTAGTGTATGTTTGAGAGGGTTGTAGTAATAGATTCCAGGCTCTATGCCGACCACATTTCCGATATACAAGTATCCTTCTATGCTGTTTAGTCCACCTCCAGACGGGCTACTTCTTCTGTATCGCATATTTGACGGTATGTGTTCTTCTAAGGAGACCTCTCGCTCGCGGAGATAGCCAAGTCCGTAATACAAGATTGTTCCCAGTTTAAAATTTTCCAGCGCTCTGTCTTCAAACTCTCTGACAGTTTTTCGTGAAGTGAAAACTTCATGTAGTTCGCTGCTATTCTGCGATGGGTAAGGGATGCGAATTGGATTGCAAAGGTCTTCCTCTTCGAATCTAAGCTTTGGGGAGGGCTTTGATAAGGTCAGCTTGCAACTTTCGAGGTATACATCTGCCCATTCTTTTCTGTTTTTTGGCGTGATATCGAATTCTAAATTGCTTGTCCCCGTATGGAATATTCTGGCGAGAACGTCCCACGACCATTTGTTTTTGATGTATGGCTCTTTTGAAATTACATCGTTCTGGATGAGGTTGTTGGTTTGTATCGAGTCATCCGAGTCGATTTGTGTGGTGAGATACTCAATTATTTTTTCCAGATGTGCCCTATCTATATGGAATTGCCTGTGGTTAAGGTAGTCCCAAAGAACGATATTCTGATTATCGAAATAAATGAAGATGTTTGGGTTTATGTTCATGATTGTGCGTTCTTGGTGTGTTTGAGAATCTAGGAGGCGCAAGGCCTCCTAGATTCCACTACTTAGCCTTTGGTAGGCGTGGAGATGGCGGTCCAATTGGCCAGTTGCTTGCTTTCATAAGTTGCTTTGATCATTTTTGTTTCCTCAGTTATTGGTTATGTCGATTTTGGTCGACGGGTATTTTTTATTTTCTTTTTTGGGGGTGTTCAACTCTTTTTTGCCCTTCGGTGGCGATAACTATTAGATTTGATAGTTGTTGTCATTGAGCGTTGTAGGTGATTTTTTTTGGTTAAGTAGGAAGCTTCTGATAGGCGCTTCAGGTTGTTTTTGCTAGGGGTGTTAAGGTGTTGAGTACTCGACAGTAGATAGTTTGCCGTCTAACGGTTTTCGTCTTTAGTGGAGGTTCCTGTGTTGTCAATGGATGACTTTAAAAAGCTTTCCGACTCGGAAAGTGAATCTGAATGGCTTATCAGGATGAATCGGATATCCGTAGAATTAGGATTTTTGAGATTTATATTTAAGATAAAGTCTGCAAGGTCGAGTGTGGGAAAAAATAAGATCTATGTGAATTTCGAAGATGAGTGGTCAAGATTGAATGGGGATAAGGATAAGTGCGTAGATGCATTGATTGAGTTGGTATGTGATTCGAGTGTTCCCATGTCTTCGTGGGGGCGTAATGAATATCTTCGTTACGATCGCGAGTTTTTTGAACTGGTAAAAGTTGTGGGTTTAGAGTGGGGATAGTTCTTCCACTGCATGGCGCCGGGGGAGAAGTAGGAGTGCTTTGCCTTTCTTTAGATAAGGCTCGATCAAACTTGGTGGAGTCATTCTCCTCAGCTTCTATGCTGCGTGATTTTGCATTGGGAGGTGCTTTAAAATTTTTTGAGTGCTGCTTATGTGACGCTCGTATACACCTTACAAAGCGAGAGTTGGAGATTCTGCACTGGGGGGCTCAAGGAAAGACGTCGTGGGAGATATCGAAGATTTTGGGTTGTTCGGAGGCAAATATTAATTTTCATTTTTCTCGCATTCGAAGGAAATTAAATGTTTCATCGCGTGCTGAAGCTATTTATTGTGCAATGAAAACTGGGTTGCTAAAGAGTTGAAGACATCGGAGTTCATACTATTTCAATCATTTTCTTGTCCTTGCGAAGTTGTTAGCCGTGAGTCATTGCAAGCCAGGGCTTTAAAGAGGCGTCGGCGCGTTCGTCCGGGGGGTATTTTTTTCCTGCATATGGCGGTTTCCCCAGCGAGACTCACTTTCTGGCGCAAGGATCAAGCGTCTGGTGCGAGCCTTTGCAACTCACCGCAGGCCGTCGCGCAACAGGCGCGACGTGCTGCGCATGTGGATGATCTAGAAAGATCATGGATCGAATTTACGAGTGGGGCTGAAGGCCGCGTCCTGCATGTGTTTCGCGGATCTTGGTTGGTGGAGTTACCGGGGGGAATGGGTGAAGTTATCGTGGGCATTGGGTGGAGTTATCGTGGGGGTGGCCGGGATATCTTGAACTTGCGCCCGGCATACTCCTCGACTCCCCAGCCGAGTGCTTCGAGTTCACTCAATGCCCGCCGGGCTGTCTGCTGTCGTGTCTTGATGGTGTTGGCATTGGTAGCGTCGTCCGGCCACGCGTAGCTGCAAATTTTGTCGAGGCCGACCTGCCTAGCCCGTCCAGGATCGATCCAGCCGCAAAGTCGCTGGTGTATTAGTCGGGCGGGGTCGGTTTGCAATGCTCGCACTTCGTTCATGTCGATTCGAACGTGCTGGCCGCCAATGACCGTGCGGGCAATCAGCGGGTTTAGTGCCACGAATAGCTTGCCGACGGTCTCGTCTGAGGCGTAGTCGGCGAGCAAGCGGAAGCCCTGCCGCTTACCGTCGGATTGCACGATGATCGACACTTTCCAAAGCCGCTCAATACACTCACGAATCTGCTTTGTGTCGTCGATATTGCCGTATCCAACCTCGCGGTTAAGCGCCCGATAGCTGCCTCTCACCACCATAGCGTCGTGCCCGAGGGCCTCCCACCTTGGTTCGAGTGATTGTCGGAGCTGCTGTCCGGGGGCGCTCTTTGGTTCTGGCGATAGCACCGACCCCGATAGGCCTGCCATCGCCACGAGGCCCTGAAGTATGCGTAGATCGTCAGCGCCTAGCGGCTCTGGGCCGCTGAACTCGATGCGAGTGCTTTCACCATAGTCATAGACCACATCGAGCTTGCCGCGTTTCCGATCACCTCGCTTAAGGCTGCGAAAGAGTCCAGGGGCCAGGCAATGCAGCGCATCGTGGCGGGCGTGGGTGAGCTCAAATTTCATCGCGCTTACGCCATTTTTTCGAGCTGCGGTCGCTCGTCTCCAGCAACTCCGCCGGCACCAGTACACCTCCCTCGCGGCGCTCGAACCATCTGTCCGGGAGGGTTATGCCGTAGTTCTGTTTGCTCACGCCGAATCGCACGAAACGGCTGCGCCGGTCGCCAGTAATGGGCTCACGGTCGTAGCCTAGGTCTGAAAGACGCTTGGCCTCATCCTCGGCCATCTTGGTGACATAGCCGCACCACCGTACATTGTCGATTAGGGCGGAAGCGCCTCGCGCCGCTTGCTGCTGGTCGATCTGACCCTCGCGCGCGCTGCCTTTGCTTACGTGATGAAGAAACAGAACAGATGCGCCGGTCGTCGCCGCTACGTGTTCCAGAGTCGCGATCAAATGCGCCATATCGCTGTTGCTGTTTTCGTCGAGTCGGTGAATCCGACTGAGTGTGTCCAACACGATTAGTCGGGAGCCCGCGCAGAACTTCAGCACGTGGTCCAGCTGCTGGCCATCCATGATGTTCAGACGCTGACCCATGATCGGCTCAATTTTTAGATTTTCGGCGACTGCTATTCGGGCGATGGGGGAGAGGTATTGGCCGATGGCGTGGATACGTTGAACCAGGATTGGGATTGGATCTTCGCACGCCAGATAGACCACCCTGCCGGTCTGGGCTGGTTGGAGTTGTACAAGGTCACCTCCAGCCACGCAGCACGAGACGGCCATCGCTGCTTGAAGCGCTAAATAGCTTTTGCCCGTTGCGCCGGGCGCTACCAGTGCACCAACTGTTCCAGCCAAAAAGCCAGGCCAGATAAAGTCCAACTCGTCCGGCTTGTTTTCAAATGCTGCCGCGATGTCGAGAGCCATTACAGTTCTCCTGGCGGCGGAGTTACGAGGTTCGAGGTGTGGGGGTTGCGACTATCCAGTTTGGATTGTTGCCACGCAGCAAATTCGGTTGCAGCAAACAAAACCCGAGCGGAGCGCGCGTCGCCATCCTTGACGGGGCGGGGGAACGTGGGGTCTCTGGCCATGACCTTGTAAAGGCCGCTGCGAGATTTGCACAAGAGGGCGCAGACCTCGGCAAGGCTGAGCATTTGGATCGGTGTTCCGGTATGCATTCAGATGTGCTCCTTCGACTACAGGAGCTTTACCGTACTGATGCACCAACAAATTTCATCCGATTCCATGGTCAAAAATGAGTAGTGCGTTTGCACCGCCTCTATCGGGATCGGTGTGTCTGCGCCATTGCATTCATCTGACCAGCCAATTGCATTGGTACTGACCACCACTTGCATCCGATTTGACAACGCGCGCTAGATACACGACAGGCAGAGATCGACCCGAAGCTGACGTGTTAGAGGGGACATGGTGACCCGCTGCCTATGGAGCGGGCACAGACATCCCACACCCCGGCCACCGAGCCGGGTTTTTTGTTTCTGGCTATCGACACCGTCAGACAGCTATCGCGGCTACTAGGTTGGCGTTCAGAACTGAACAGCCATTCGATTCAGTACAGAGAACGGGATCTATGCCCTTTAGCGACTATTGGTACGGCCCGGCGCACCGGTAGCGGGCGGATGACCTGGACATCCAGCTTACGGACCTTCAGGCGCGCTATGCGCAGCTGCAAGCGCTCAATAGGGAGCACCAAGCTGAAAACCTGCGTTTTCAGACTATATCAGCATAAAGTCTGTGACACCTGAGATGGAGACGAAGCGGGAAAACTACTTAACTTCCACTGCGCCAGGAATCGGTATAGTGAACCCTGCCTTCACGCGATCCATGACCACCATGGTTTTAAACCATTTGATATTTGAATTATTGTAGAAGAACTGCCTAGTAAACTGCTCATAGTCCTCAATGCTCTTTGCTGTTATGAGTAGAACAAAGTCAGCGTCACCCGTAACATAGTATCCACTCATGATTTCTGGGGTGCTTCGGATTGACTGCTTGAACTTATCGATAATGTCGGCGCGCTCGCGTTCCAGTGAAACCAGCACGAGCATCATTACATCCCGACCAACCGCCTTAGGATTGATTACAGACACATCCGCCTGAATTACACCTTCCGACCTGAGCCGCTTCAATCTACGCTGCACACCGGTACTGGAAAGCCCTACCCGCTCACCCAGTTCTTCGCTAGAGGTACGGTTATTTCGCTGCATTTCATCCAGCAGCTTCGCATCAATTCGGTCCAGATCCACGTCTATTACTCTACTAAGGTGCCAAATATGAATTTTAGGTGCTTACAAAAAACAGGAGGCTACTGTGCAGCGCAGAGGTCGGCTCATCGAAGAGAAGCCATTAACCCAAAAACCAACGTAACACAGCGTCGAGCAGAACTACCTAGCCCATCAGGAAGCGAATTCGCTTACCTAACGCGTGACTCGCATACCGTATAGCCAGACTGGTTGATTGACCTTGTGCATGCAAGGCGCACCGCAAACCCAAGCAATGCTCCTCTGGTCGATAAGCATTTCCACAAGCGCTTTCGAATCGCTGCTGACGATCTTCCATGCTATGTCAGCGCTGCGCGCAGGATCACTGCGTAATCCTGAAAACATCTCAGGAATACAGACCAAAACGCCAATACAACGCCGGATGGCGGCGCGTGCTGATTCCTAGAATGGCCTCCATAGAAACACGTCACCTTGACGCCGAGGCCAACAAAAATGAAGAACCTTGCTAGAGCAGCTCTCGAGAAGCTGCGCCGCTCTGACCTCCTGGAAAAGCGTGCCTATGTAAATGGGCAGTGGATTGAAGGCGAAGCCTGTTTGGCGGTGACTGATCCCGCTACCGATGAGGTCATCGCCCAGGTCGCCCATTGTGAAGAAGCCTGGATCGACAAGGCTGTCGACGCCGCCGCTCAGGCCTTCGAGTCCTGGCGTGATGTGCCGCCGGTTCAGCGTGGCGCGCTGTTGCGTCGTTGGGCAGCGTTGACGCGAGAGCACTCCTACGACCTGGCGATCATTATGACCGCCGAGCAAGGCAAACCTTTCAAGGAGTCCCTCGGCGAAATCGCTTATGGTGCCAATTTCCTGGACTGGTTCGCTGCTGAAGCAGAGCGCAGTTATGGCGAATCGATTCCCAGCCATCTGGCGGGCAGCCAGCTGATGACCAAGCTGCAGCCGATTGGTGTGACCGCCGCGATCACTCCTTGGAACTTCCCCAGTGCAATGATCACTCGCAAGGCAGGAGCTGCACTGGCGGCGGGCTGCACCATGGTGGTCAAGCCTGCTCCGGAAACTCCGCTGTCTGCTCTTGCCCTTGCCAGGCTGGCCGACGAAGCCGGCATTCCCGCCGGCGTGTTCCAAGTGGTGACCGGCGATGCTGCCAAGCTGTCGGCGCGGCTGCTGCAGCGTCCCGAAGTTCGTGCCTTCAGCTTCACCGGCTCGACCGAAGTCGGCCGCATTCTGCTGCGCCAGTCTGCCGACACGGTGAAGAAGGTGTCCCTGGAGCTCGGTGGCCATGCTCCCTTCATCGTCTTCGATGACGCTTCCCTAGAAGAGGCGGTGGCGGGCTGTATCGGTGCCAAGTTCGCAACCTCGGGCCAGGACTGCCTGGCAGCGAACCGCATCTATGTTCATCGTTCGCTGTACGAACCCTTTGTCGCGGCTTTTGCCAAGGCTACTGCCGAGCTACAGGTAGGCCATGGGCTGACCGAAAACGTCGATATCGGCCCGATGACTCGTGTGACCGTTGCCAACAAATGCCGCGATCACATCGGCAACGCGATCTCTCTCGGTGCGCGTGTCGTGACCGGTGGTATGGACTGCGCCCTGGGCAGCAGCTTCGTCACCCCGACAGTGCTTGCCGACGTGACCGACGCAATGGACATCGCCTTTGAGGAAACCTTTGGTCCGGTTGCTGCCGTGTTGCCGTTCGATACCGAGGAGGAAGTGATTCGTCGCGCTAACAACACGGAGTTCGGCCTCGCCGCCTACGTGTACACCAACGATCTGCGCCGTGCCGCGCGCATGTCCGATCGCCTCGAGTACGGCATGGTGGCGCTGAATACCCCGAAATTCACCGGTGCGCCGATTCCCTTCGGCGGCTGGAAACAATCCGGCCTCGGCCGGGAAGGCTCCAAGCACGGTTTGGCTGAATACATGGAACTCAAATACGTCTGCGCCGGTGGCCTTTAATCTCAGGAGACCCATCATGGACAAGCACACTCAAGATCTGATCGCAGCTCAAGACCGCGGCGCGGTATTGCACCCCTTCACCCACTTGAAGGACTTCGCCAGCGGCAAGCTCGGCGACCCGACCATCGTGGAAACCGGTAAAGGTATCTGCATCACCGACGCCACCGGTCGTGAGTACATCGACGGCTTTGCCGGCCTGTACTGCATGAACGTGGGGTATGGCCGTACTGAAGTCGCCGAAGCGATATCTCGCCAGGCCCACAAGCTTGCCTACTACCACTCTTATGCCGCTCACACGACTGAGGAACTGGCTCGACTGTCCGACCGCCTTGTGCGCATGGCGCCCGGCAAGATGAGCAAGGTCTTCTATGGTCTGTCCGGTTCGGACGCCAACGAGACTCAGGCCAAGATCGTCTGGTACTACAACAACCTGCGTGGCCTGCCGAAGAAGAAGAAGATCATTGCCCGTGATCGTGGCTACCACGGCTGCTCCGTTGTGTCCGGCTCCATGACCGGCATGAGCTTCTACCACGACTACATGGACCTTCCGGTGTCGGGCATTCTGCGTACCGGTGTTCCGCATCACTACTGGGGTGCCGAGCCTGGAGAGACCGAAGAGCAGTTCTCCGCTCGGCGTGCCCAGGAGCTGGAAGAACTGATCCTGCGCGAAGGTCCGGACACTATCGGCGCCTTCATCGCCGAACCCGTCCTGGGCACCGGCGGCATTACCCCGCCGCCGGCCGGTTACTGGGCTGCGATCCAGCCGGTGCTGAAAAAGTACGACATCCTGCTGATTGCCGACGAGGTCATCACCGGCTTCGGTCGTACGGGCTCCATGTTCGGTTGCGAGAAGTACGGTATCGAGCCAGATCTGATTACCGTCGCCAAGGGCCTTACCTCGGCTTATGCGCCACTCTCCGCGTCCATCGTCGGTGAGAAGGTCTACAAGGTCATGGAAGAAGGTGCGGATCGCGTCGGGGCGTTCTCCCACGGCTACACCTACTCGGGCCATCCCATCGGAGTCGCAGCTGCCAATGCGGTTCTCGATATCGTCGAGCAGGAAGACATCCCCGGCCACGTTAGTCGAGTTGGTGACTACTTCCAGAAGTCGATGCAAGAAACCTTCGCTGGCCTGCCGATCGTGGGCGAAGTGCGCGGTGTGGGTCTGATGGCCGCCATCGAGTTCGTTGCAGACCCGGCTACCAAGAAGCGTTTCGATCCAGCGCTGAAAATCGGTGCTCGCGTGTCCAAGGCGGCCCGGGACCGCAACCTCATTGCTCGCGCAATGCCGCACGGTGACATTCTTGGTTTTGCCCCGCCGCTGGTTACCAGTGAGAAGGAAGTCGATCAGATCATCGACATCGCCCAGAAAGCAGTCCTCAGTGTTATGGACGAGCTGAAAGCCTAATCGCGCCGTTTAGGCCCCCAGATGCTTGTCACTTTTAGGCCGGTCCTCACCGGCCTTTTTTTTGGTTCTTCACGGATTACCGGGGAAGGCGGCTTTGATTTTCATGAAAAAGAAGTCGCTGTCCCGATAGCCGTAGGCCATGCGC
>NZ_BDMA01000050.1:0-156823 GCF_002003485.1 Metapseudomonas resinovorans | reverse complement strand
TGAGGTCTGGAGGTTAGCCTGATAGGTGTAAACCTATTTCAGGACTAGACAATTCGCTCCTACTGCGCCGCCAGTCGTAGGGTGGATCACGCTTCATCGATCCACCATCGGCGTCATGCCGAGCATCGCTGGTGGATAGAAAAGCGCAATCCACCCTACAGCTCGGGCCAAGCCCTGACTCCGCAGGAAGGTTATTTGGCCGCCCAGGCGTTGAAGCGCTGCTCAAGGTCTTCGCCGTGGTCTGTCCAGAACTCCACGTCCATCGGCAGGGCCTGCGCCATATTCTGCGGCGCGCTGGGCAGCCAGCCGGTCAGCGCCGGGTCGAGACGCTCGAAGGTCTGCTGGTTCACCGGCCCGTAGGGAATCCGTTTGACATAGTCGGCCTGGTTATCGGCCTTGTTGATGAAGGCGATCAACTGGTGGGCGCGGTCGACGTGTTTCGAGCCTTTGATGATCGCCCAATAGTCCATGCCATAGAGGCTATCCGGCCACACCACGGCGAACTTGTTGCCTTCCTGATGGGCCGCGGCGATGCGCCCGCTGTAGACCGAAGTCATGGTCACGTCACCGGCCGCCAGCCATTGCACGGGCTGGGCCCCCGCCTCCCACCACTGGATATGGGGCTTGAGCTGATCCAGCTTGGCAAAGGCCCGTTCCACGCCAGCCGGCGTAGCCAGCACCTTGTAGACATCCTCGCGCTTGACGCCATCGGCCAGCAGCGCGAATTCCAGGTTGTACACCGCCCGCTTGCGCAGCCCGCGTTTGCCGGGGAAGTGCTGCACATCCCAGAAATCCGCCCAGGACTTCGGCGCTTCCGCCAGCTTGCCGGCGTCATAGGCCAGCGCCACGCTCCAGACCATGGTGGCCGAGCCACATTCCTGGGCTGCATCGGCGATCAACTGGTCGGCACCGCCTATGCGCTGCCAGTCCAGGCGCTCGAACATGCCTTCCTCGCAGCCACGCACCAGGTCGGGCGCCTCGATCTCCACCAGGTCCCAGTCGACGCTGCCGGTATCGGCCATCACTTTGATACGCGCCATCTCACCGTTGTATTCGCCCTCCGTCAGCGGCGCTCCGCTGGCCTTGGCGAAGGGCTTGAAGAAGGCGTCACTCAGGGCTTTCTGCCCTGCCCCGCCGTAGCCCACCACCACCATGCTGTCAGCTGCCTGGGCGCTTCCCAGGCTACAAGCGAGCACCAAGCCGGCGAGCAGACGGCCCGCGTGGCTGGAAGAAGTAACGGAACAAGGACGTGAACGGTTGCTCAGGTGAGGGACGAAAGACTGCCGCATGGTGCTTCTCCTCTTGTTGTTGTCATGAAGCCTGCCCGTGTCGGGCTGACTCGAAGCTAAGCCAGGGCAAAGTAAAAAAACAAGTTGATTTTTTACTGAAGGTAAATTTCTATGGCTCAACAAGAACAAGCGGAGCCGCCAGGCCCTCAGGAGCCTCCATGTCCATCGCTACCTTCCCGCACCTTTTCGAGCCCCTGGAAATCCGCGGCAAACGCCTGAAGAACCGGATCATGTCCAGCGGCCACGACACCTCGATGCCCGCCGACAACCTGGTCAACGACCAGCTCGTCGCCTACCACCGTGCTCGCGCCAGGGGCGGGGTCGGTCTGATCGTCTTGCAGGTGGCCGGGGTGCATGACAGCGCGCGCTACACCTCCCATGTGCTGATGGCCACCGACGATGCCTGCATCGAGGGCTATCGCCGCCTGGCCGACGCCTGCCATGCCGAAGGCACGGTGGTGCTCTCCCAGGTCTTCCATCCGGGCCGGGAAATCATGGAGTCCAGCGATGGTCTGCTGACGGTGGCCTGGTCCGCGTCGGCTTCGCCCAACGAGCGTTTCCGCGTAATGCCGCGAGCCCTGGACCAGCGAATGATCGACGAGATCGTCGCCGGCTACGGCGCAGCCGCCCGCCGACTCTGCGCGGCCGGCCTGGACGGCGTGGAGATCGTCGCCAGCCACGGCTACCTGCCCGCGCAGTTCCTCAACCCGCGCGTGAACCGCCGGGAAGACGGCTACAACGGCGATCTGGACGCCCGCCTGCGCTTCGTCCGCGAAGTGATACAGGCCGTGCGGGCCAACTGCCCGGACGACTTCATCGTCGGGATGCGAATCTCCGCCGACGAACGCGACCCGGAAGGCCTGACAGAGGACGAATCCCTGAGCGCCGCTCTCGCCCTGCAAGGGCAACTCGACTACCTGCACCTGGTGGCCGGCACTTCCGCCTCCATCGGGGGCGCCATCCATATCGTGCCGCCGATGGCCATCGAAGCCGCCTACCTGGCTTCCACCGCCGGGAGCTTCAAGTCACGCCTGGACATCCCGCTGTTCGTCACCGGGCGGATCAACCAGCCTCAGGAAGCCGAAAGCATCCTCGCCCGTGGCCAGGCGGATGTCTGCGGCATGACCCGCGCACTGATCTGCGATCCGCAGATGCCGAACAAGGCTGCCAATGGCCGCAGCGAGGATGTGCGTGCCTGCATCGCCTGCAACCAGGCCTGCATCGGCCACTTCCACCGTGGCTATCCCATCTCTTGTATCCAGCACCCGGAAACCGGTCGAGAACTGACCTATGGAGAACCCAGCCCTGCCACGGCACGCAAGCGCGTGATGGTGGTGGGCGGAGGGCCGGCGGGCATGAAGGCCGCCGCCGTGGCTGCCCAGCGTGGCCATGAGGTGACCCTCTTCGAGGCGGCAACCCAGCTCGGCGGGCAAGTGTTGCTGGCCCAGTTGCTGCCGCGCCGCGCGGAGTTCGGCGGGGCGGCCACCAACCTGCAACGGGAGATGGAACTGGCCGGCGTGCAAGTGCAGCGCAATGTCCGCGTCGACCGTGCCTTGGTGGAACGCGAGCGTCCTGACCTGGTGATCCTCGCCACCGGCGCGAAACCCTACTGGCCGCCCTTCGAGCGCGGCGGCGAGTTGCAGGTGGTCGACGCCTGGCAGGTCCTGCGCGACGAGGTGCAACTGGGCCGTTCGGTGCTGGTTACCGACTGGCGCGGCGACTGGATCGCTCCCGGCATTGCGGAACGCCTGACACGCAACGGCCACCAGGTGCGCCTGGCGGTGAGCGGTACCCATTGTGGCGAGAGCCTGCCCCTTTACGTGCGCGACCAGATGGCCGGAGAGCTGCACAAGATGGGCATTCCGATCACTCCCTATGCGCGCCTCTACGGCTGCGACGACAACACGGTGTACATGACGCATGCCGCCTGTGGCGAACCGATGCTCTTCGAAGAGGTGGACACCCTCGTGCTCTGCCAAGGCCACCAACCCGTGGACGACCTGGGCCGTGAGCTGGAAGGCCTGGTGGATTTCCGGCGGATCGGCGACTGCCTGGCACCTCGTACCGTGGAAGAGGCGATTTACGAGGGACTGAAGCTGGCCTGGAGCATCTGAGTGTCGCCGGCGATCGCGGCTGCAATACAATGCCGCGATCCTGTCCCATGGAGGGAACCATGAGCCCCAGCCTGCCATCGCCGAACGCCAACACCGAGAGCCAGTTCCTCGGCACACGCATCCGCGCGCTGCGCAAACGCCGGGGCCTGACGCTCAGCGAGCTGGCCGAACAGAGCAAGCTCACCGCCGGCTACATCAGCCAGCTGGAACGCAACCTGGCCTATCCCTCGATTCCCGCCTTGTTCAATATCGCCCGCAGCCTGGGCGTGACCATCCAGTGGTTCTTCGCCAGCGAAGCGCCCACCACCGAAGCCGATCGCGGTTACGTCGTGCGTCGCAACGCCCGCACCAGTCTCCACTACGAAGACGGCATCACCGACGAACTGCTCAGCCCACAACCGCTGCGCCAGTTGGAGATGCTCCATTCGCGCTTCCCGCCCGGTACCTACAGCGAAGAAAGCTACAGCCACGAAGGCGAGGAAGCCGGCTATGTACTCAGTGGCGAATTCGAGCTCTGGGTCGGCGAGCGGCACTTCCATCTGCAGGAAGGTGACAGCTTCAGCTTCTCCAGCCAGGAGCCGCACCGCTATGGCAATCCCGGCGAGAAGGATGCGCTGATCCTGTGGGTCATCACGCCGCCGACGTTCTGATTCGCGCAATCGTGCAGGGACTTTTCCTGTAGGGGCGAATTCATTCGCCAAGCAGACCGAAGGCCTGCCCTTCAGACCTCCGATGGGGTGGCTGCGCCACCCCTGACGATTGAAATCGCCCCTACAACAAGGCGGCCCCTACTTCAGCAGCCGCGCAATCCCACCCAACAGACGCTCCAGCGCACCCTGATTGGCCTTGAGCACGCCTAAGCCCGCGTCGCGCATAGACTCCGCGCGCCCCGGCTCGGCCCAGAGTCCGCCAACCTGTGCGGCCAACTCTTCGGCATCTGCCACCTCGGCCAGCGCCCCGGCGTCTCGCAGCTGCGCGGCGATTTCGAGGAAGTTGAACAGATGCGGGCCACTGAGCACCGGCTTACCTAGGGCCGCTGGCTCCAGCAGGTTGTGACCGCCATTGGGGACCAGGCTGCCGCCCACGAAGGCGATATCGGCCAGCGCGTAGAGGAACAGCAACTCGCCCATGGTATCGCCGACCAGCACCGCATCCGTCGCGGCGACCGGCGCTCCGGTGGATCGGCGCACCGTTGTCAGCCCTTCGCGACGACTCAGCTCGAACACCGAACCGAATCGCTCCGGGTGACGCGGCACCAGGATCAGCAGCGCGTCTGGCCGTTGCTTCAGTAGGGCCTTGTGAGCGGCCAGGACGATTTCGTCTTCTCCGGCATGGGTGCTCGCGGCAATCCACACCGGCCGCGAATCGGCGCTCCATTGGCCACGCAATTCCGCGGCGCGCTGGAGCAGAGCCGGATCGATGCGCAGGTCGAACTTGATCGAGCCGGTCACGCCAACACATTCAGGGTGCGCGCCCAGGGTGCGGAAGCGCTCGGCTTCGGCTTCCGTCTGCACAGCGATCCAACTCAGTTCGGCCAGCATGGGCGCGGTGAGCGTGGCGAATCGCGCATAGCCGCGAGCCGACCGCTCGGACAGCCGGGCATTGGCCAGTACCACTGGGATGCCGCGACGGGCGCACTGGTGGATGTGATTCGGCCAGAGCTCGGTCTCCATGATCACCGCCAGCTTCGGCTGCACCTTGTCGAGAAAGCGAGCAGCCGCCCAAGGTAGGTCATAGGGCAGATAGCAATGCTGCACCTTGTCGCCGAACAGCGCGCGGATGCGCTCGGAACCGGTGGGCGTCATGCAGGTGATGGTGATGGGGAGGTCCGGGTGGCGCTCCAGCAGGGCGCGGACCATGGGAGCGGCGGCGATGCTCTCGCCTACCGACACGGCATGGACCCAGATGCCGCCCGGCTTGACCGCCGGCAGGCCAAAGGCAAAACGTTCGCCGATGCGCCGCGCATACGCCGGCGCACGCCAGGCGCGCCAGGCCAGCCGCACAGCTACCAGGGGCAGACCGAGATGGAACAGCAGGGTATAGAGGGTGCGATTCATGGGCGCGGAGCTTAGCGTGACTCGCCGTTGATCGCACTAACCCATGGCTTGCAGGTGCACCGCCAGGCTATCGGCCAGCCAGAGCGCCGCCGGCCCCAGCGCCGCGTCGCGACGGCAGACCAGTTCCACCACCAGCGATGGCGGCGTCCAGTCGCTGCGCAGCTCCACCAGTTGCCCCTGGTATGCCGGGTACTGGGCCACATGGCGCGGCAGCCAGGCCCAGCCCAGTCCGCGCATCAGCAGTTCGGCCATCACGTAGAAGCTGTCGGCACGCCAGACTTGCGGGCCGATCTGCTCGCCGCCCGGATAATGGCTGTCCTGGGGCGTCATGAGGATCTGCCGGTGTCGCGCCAGTTCGCTGCGGTCGGCGTAGGTCCTTCCGCCCAGGGCGTGGCCGGCACCGCAGACCGTGACCATCTCGATGGTGCCGAGGCGTTGGCGCTCCAGAGCATCGGGCATCTGTTCGTGGTGGAACAGCAGTCCGAGGTCGGCGCGCCGCTCCAGCAGCTTGCGCGCCACCTCACCCTGGGCACTGGTGGTCAGTTGCACCTCCAGCAGGGGAAACGCCTTGCCCAACGCCTCAAGGCTGGCCAGCACGGGCTGATAGGGCATCGCCTCATCCTGGGCCAATCGCAGGCGGGCTTCTTCACCCTTGGCCAGTCCCTGCGCCTTGCCGTCCAGGCGCTGGCACTGGCGCAGGACTTCGCGTGCCTCCTCCAGCAAGGCTACGCCGGCCGCAGTCAAGCGCGGCTGGCGACCGCTACTGCGTTCGAACAGCTGCACACCAAGATCATCCTCCAGCGCGGCGATCCCACTGCTGACGGCGGACTGGGCCCGCCGCAGCTTGCGTGCGACGGCAGAAAAGGACTGGCTCTCGGCCACTCCGACGAACAGGCGGATCTGCTCCAGATTCCATTGCATGGCCATCAACCTATCTTCCACACAGATAGGTAATGACTTTATCCCATCATCCGGAAGTCTAGAATCCGCCCATCGCACAGGAGGCCCGACCATGACCGGCTACGTCTATCTCGCTATCGCAATTGCCGCCGAAGTGATCGCCACCACCTCGATGAAGGCCATCGACGGCTTCAACAAACCGCTGCCCCTGATCCTGGTGATCGGCGGCTACGCCATCGCCTTCTGGATGCTGACCTTGGTGGTGCGCAGCATCCCCGTGGGTATCGCCTACGCCATCTGGGCCGGCCTCGGTATCGTGCTGGTCAGCGTCGCCGCGATGGTGCTCTACCAGCAGAAACTGGATACCCCGGCCGTGCTGGGCATGGGTCTGATCGTGTCCGGCGTGGTAGTAATCCAGCTCTTCTCCAGCAGCACCGGCCACTGAGAGCCGCTGCGCAGCTCTCGCTACCTGCTGTAAGTCGGCACCACGACAGGGGCGCTATACTGCGCCCCTGTTTTTTCCGAGGCGCTGCGACCCATGGCCGAATCCCTTTCCACTGATGTGCTCATTCTTGGCGGCGGCATCGCCGGCCTCTGGCTCAACGCCCGTCTGCGCCAGCAAGGCTTCGCCACGCTGCTGGTAGAAAAGGCCAGCCTTGGCGGCGAACAGAGCGTCAAATCCCAGGGGATCATCCACGGTGGTGCCAAATACGCCCTGCACGGTGCCCTGACCGGCGCCTCCGAAGCCATCGCCGACATGCCCCGCCGCTGGCGCGAGGCCCTGGCCGGAAACGGCGAGCTGGATCTTCGCGGCGTGCGCCTGCTCTCCGACGCCCACTACCTCTGGTCTCCGGGCACCCTGGCGGGCAATCTCACCAGCTTCTTCGCCAGCAAGGCCGTACGCGGCCGCGTCGATCAGGTGAAGGGCAGCGAACTTCCTCCCGCGCTGCAGCACCCCAAGTTCAAGGGCAAGGTCTATCGCCTGGCCGAACTGGTGCTGGACGTGCCGAGCCTGATCAACCGACTGGCGGAGCTGGCCGGCGATGGCCTCCTGGCCGCCCATGAGGTCGAGCCGCTGCTGGAGGACGGTCAACTCACCGGCCTGCGCCTTGACGGTCGTGAAGTCCGCGCGCAGCGCATCGTGCTCAGTGCCGGCGCCGGCAACCAGGCGCTGCTCGAAACCCTGGGCCTGAGCCAGCCAGCCATGCAACGCCGGCCTCTGCACATGGTGATGGTCAAGGCTCCCAGTCTGAAGCCGCTGTATGCCCATTGCCTGGGGGGTGGGCCGAAGCCGCGCATTACCGTCACCAGCCACCCGGCTGCCGACGGCCAGTGGGTCTGGTACCTCGGCGGCGACCTGGCCGAAGCCGACGGTGTAGCCCGCAGCGAAGCCGAACAGATTGCCGCCGCCGAACAGGAACTGCGCCAGCTGGTGCCCTGGATCGACCTGTCCACCGCCGAGTGGGCAACCCTGCGTGTGGACCGCGCCGAGCCGGCGCAGAGCGGCCTGGTACGTCCGGACAACGCATTCCTCAACGAACAGGGCCGCCTGCTGGTGGGCTGGCCGACCAAACTGGCCCTGGCGCCCGACTTCGCCGACCGTGTGCTGGCGGCCTTCGAGCGCGACGGCCTGCGTCCTGCTGCCAACCCACCGTTGCCGGCCCTGCCCCGTCCGCCTGTGGCGCAGCCTGCATGGGAGGAGTTGCTGGGATGAACAGCCTGCACAGCCTACACCGCCCTCTCGGCGACACCGGTCTGATGGTATCCCCCCTGGGCCTGGGCACCGTGAAACTGGGCCGTGACCAGGGCGTGAAGTACCCCAACGGCTTTACCATCCCCGACGACGCCGAAGCCCGCCAGCTCCTGGCGTTGGCCCGCGATCTCGGCATCAACCTGATCGACACCGCGCCGGCCTACGGCCGCAGCGAGGAACGCCTCGGCCCTCTGCTGCGCGGGCAGCGCCAGGACTGGGTGATCGTCAGCAAGGTCGGTGAAGAGTTCGAGGCTGGCGTTTCCCGCTTCGACTTCAGCCCCGAACACACGCGTTTCTCCATCGAGCGCAGCCTGAAGCGCCTGGAAACCGACTTCATCGATCTGGTGCTGGTGCACTCCGACGGCAATGACGTAGCCATCCTGAGGGACAGCGGTGTCTACGAAACCCTCGTCGAACTCAAGCAGGCCGGCAAGATCCGCGCCTTCGGACTGTCCGGCAAGACCGTGGACGGCGGGCTCCTTGCCCTGGAGCGGGGCGATTGCGCCATGGTCACCTACAACCTGAACGAGCAGGGCGAGAAGCCGGTACTGGACTTCGCGCTGCAACAGAACAAGGGCATCCTGATCAAGAAAGGCCTCGCCAGCGGCCACGCCTGCCTTGGCGCCGGTGTCGATCCGGTCCGCGCCAGCTTCGAACTGATCTTCGGTCATTCCGGGGTGACCGGCGCGATAATCGGGACCATCAATCCGCTGCATCTGTCCCATAATGTCGCGACGGCCGCCGCCGTTATCGGAGCCCATCGCCACTAACCGAACCCTGCCAAGCCACTAGCCGACCCCTGCCAGAAGGAGCCGACATGCCGCGAATCCTCGCCCGCAAGGACCCCAGCGCGTTCAAGACCCTGCCGCTGCATGTCGAAGCCAGCGCTGACACCCTCAGCTATCAGAGCCTTGGCAGACCGTTGAACTTCACCCAGATGCTGGAACGCCGCCGCCCCGTGCGGGTGAACGATTCCCAGCGTTTTGCGGTGGAACTGGCGAACCTGGGCGTTTCGGTGAGGCTCACCCTGAACCTGCACGGCCGCGACTACTGGCTGCTGGTACGCCAGCGCCGGCAGGATCGGGGCGACACCGTGTTGAAGCTGATTTCCGGCTATGTCCCGGCCCATGAGCTGAACCTGCCGCTGCTCACTGCGATCCAGGAAGTGGCCGAGGAATGCCTGATCGAAACCCCGGAGGGCTGGCTGGGAGGGCGCTTCGCCGATACCTGGCTGCCCACGCCCTACCAGCGGGAATTGCGCTACCGCGATGCCAATCACTTCCGCCTTAGCCCGCTGTCCGGTGCCGCGCGCCCGGTGCACAACGGAAAGCTGATCCTGCTGGAGCGGCCTGAAGCCTACGTGCACCTGCCAACGGCCTCTCTGCAACTGGTCTATGACCTGCGCCTGGACCTGCCTCGGGACAGCCATCAGATCAGCCTCTTCCATGTGGACGAAGTGCTGCAGGGTGGCCAGCTCGTGGCCAGCCTTGAGCGGCGCCGACCCGATATCTACTTGCTGCCGCTGCACCAGGGGCTGCCGACCGGCGATTTGCTGACCGTGCGCAATGGCGAATTCAAGGCCGCCAGCACCCGTGGTATCTGGTTGTCGGAGAGCTTCGCCGAACAGGATGGCTGGCTGGTGCACGAGGAGCGCGTACGCTGGCGCGACTGGCTGGCGCGGGTCGGGACGGCCCGACCGATGGGAAAGAAGATCGCCTGCTGACAACCGGGGCGCCCAAGGCGCCCCGCCCTCATTAAGCTCGCCCGCTTCGCCTCGTCACTTCAGCTCACTGGAGCTCTTGCCCAGCAGTCGCCGGGCAACGATCAGCAACTGGATCTGCTGGGTGCCTTCGAAGATGTCGAGGATCTTCGAATCCCTCGCCCATTTCTCCAGCAACTCGTCCTCTCCATAACCCACGGCTCCGGCCAACTCCACACACTTGAGCGTGATCTCATTGGCCACTCGCCCGGCCTTCGCCTTGGCGATGGAGGCCTCCTTGGAGTTCGGCAGACGGTTGTCGGCCATCCAGGCAGCCTTCAGGGCCAACAATCGCGCCGCTTCCCATTCGGCCTCCAGGCGATAGAGCGTGGCTTCAGCATGGCTGGCAGTCAGCAGCGGCTTCGCATAGTCGAACTTGCAACCGGCCCTAGCCAGCAGCTCACGGGTCCGATCGAGCGCAGCCTTGGCAACGCCCACTGCCATTCCCGCCACCAGTGGACGCGTGTTGTCGAAGGTTTCCATCACCCCGGCAAAGCCCTTCTGGACATCAATCTCGGCATTACCCAGCAGATTGGCCGCCGGAACACGGCAGTCGCTGAAGCTGATGGAGGCGGTATCGGAAGCCTTGATGCCGAGCTTTTTCTCCAGGCGCGTCACGTTCATGCCGGGCGTGCCTTTCTCCACCACGAAGGACTTGATCGCCGCACGCCCCAGGCTGTAGTCCAGCGTTGCCCATACCACCACCGCATCGGCGCGCTCCCCCGAGGTGACGAATATCTTCTCGCCATTCAGCACGTAGTGATCGCCGTCCTTCACCGCAGTGGTGCGGATAGCGGCCGAATCCGAGCCGCAACCGGGTTCGGTGATGGCCATGGCCGCCCAGGCGCCGCCAAAGCGTTTGAGCTGCTCCTCATTGGCAACCGCAGCGATGGCCGCATTGCCCAACCCTTGGCGCGGCATGGCCAGCAGGAGGCCGACGTCTCCCCAGCACAGTTCCATCACGCCGAGCAGGGCGGCGAGGTTGCCGCCGTTGCGCGCGCCCTCCTCGGCTCCTGCACCACGCTTGCTGGCAGAGCAAGCGCCGATGGTTTCAGGCGAGCCGGCGTTCATACCATCGAGAAGCGCCGCCAGCAGGTCCAGCTCACGTGGGTAGGCATGCTCGGCCTGGTCGTACTTGCGTGACAGCGGGCGAAAGTACCGCGCCGCCACCTGATGGGCCTGCAGGCTCAGGCCGCGGAATTTTTTCGGAATTTCCAGGTTCATGCTGCCTTCCTCATAAATGCAGGCCGCCGCTCATCACGGCAATGGCGCGCAGGTCTCGATACCAGCGCTCGGCCGGGTGTTCCTGGGTGAAACCATGGCCGCCGAGCAATTGCACGGCGTCGGTACCGATCTTCATGGCCTTTTCGGCGCAAAGCAGGCGCGCCAGGTAGGCCTCGCGCTGGAACGACTCTCCACGATCGGCACGGGCACAGGCGCGCCAGACCATCAGGCGCATCGCGTCGAGTTCGACGGCGATATCCGCGACCATGAAGGCCACGCCCTGGCGATGGCTGATGGGTTCACCGAAGGCCATTCGTTCATTGCAGTATCCGATCACGTAGTCCAGAGCCGCTTGGGCGGTCCCCAAGGCCAGGCCGCACCAGGCCAGGTGGCCAAGATCGAGGAACGCCTGGTAGTCGAAATCATGGGCAGCCAGGCGATGTTCGAGCGGGACTTTCACGCCCTTCAGGCGAACGCGGGCAGTGCCGCAACCCTTCAAGCCCATGGCAGGTTCCGGGCGCAGCTCCAATCCCTTGCTCCCGGCGTCGATCAGGAACAGCGCGGTGCCTTTGTCAGTGCTGGCAGCAACGATGATGCGGCTGGCATCCAGGCCGTCGAGCACCAGGCATTTCTCGCCATTCAGCACGAAGTGGCTCTTCTTGCGCTGCGCGCGGGTAGCCAGCTTGTGGGGGTCGAACAGGACCGTCGGCTCGTTCACCGCGATGGTCATGCGCGGGGTGGACTGCCCATCGACGAAAGCCGGCAACCAGACGGCCTGCTGCTCAGGCGTGGCCCAGCGACGGATGCAATTGGCGGCAGACAGCGGTGCCAGCAGTGCGGCCGCCAGGCTCAGGTCACCCTTGGACAGGGCCTCGGCCATCAATGCGTTGGTGAGGATCGCGCCCTCGCCCGCCATGCCACCCAGATCCTCGCCGACGCCGTAGTGGGCCAGCCCGAGTCCCTGGGCCTGGTTGAGCAACGCGGCCGGCACCGCGCCCCGCGCATCTGCTTCGTGGGCCGCCGGACGCAGGGCTTCCATGGCGAAAGCCTCGAGCATCTCCACCAGCATCCGCTGCTCGTCGGAGAGGGTGAGATCGAACAGATCGTTCGCGCTGGCAGCGCTCGGGGGTTGGCGGGAGCGCCGTGCCACGAGCTTGAAGCCGGCACGGGTGCCGCCGTAGAGAAGCTTTTCCAGCGTCTTGCGCAGTTTGAGGCGGTCAGGCCAATGGAACTGGGCTACGCGATTGAGCACAGCCAGGGCGCGGCCCTGTGCGTTGGGGAACATCGGCATCGCACTCCATGCAGGATGAGGATGCCGGGATGATGTTCGGCATCGACCCGGTCGCCTATGACCGGGCCGACATCTGTGACTGGCAGAGTTGCCAGTCGGCAGGGATCACTTGCTGCGGATCTTCTCGACGATCGCCGTGGTGGAGCTGTTTTCCACCAGGCCGAGCACCCGCACCTCGCCACCGTAGGCGCGAACGATATCGGCCCCCACGACCTGGTCGATGCCGTAGTCACCACCCTTCACCAGGACATCAGGCTTGACCTGGCCGAGCAGGCGCTCCGGGGTGTCCTCGGGGAAGCTGACGACCCAATCCACCGCGCCCAGGCCAGCCAGCACGGCCATGCGGCGCTCGACGCTGTTGATCGGGCGGCCCGGTCCCTTGAGGCGGCTGACCGACGCATCGTCATTGACCGCCAGCACCAGGCGATCACCTTGCGCGCGGGCCTGTTCCAGGTAGGTCACGTGGCCGGCGTGGAGGATGTCGAAGCAGCCGTTGGTGAAGACGATCTTCTCGCCGTGGGCGCGGGCATCTTCGATGGCCAGCAGCAACTGGTCCAGGCTCAGCACGCCACGCTCGGAACCCTGCTCGCGCTGAACGGCACGGCGCAATTCCGGCGCGCTGATGGCAGCGGTACCCAGTTTGCCGACGACGATGCCTGCAGCGAGGTTGGCGAGCGCCACAGCCTGCGGCAATTCCTCGCCAGCGGCCAGGGCGGCGGCCAGGGTGGAAATCACGGTGTCGCCGGCACCCGTGACATCGAACACTTCGCGGGCGCGGGCCGGCAGGTGCAACGCGGAATGACCAGGGCGCAGCAGGGTCATGCCATGCTCGCCGCGCGTGACCAGCAAGGCTCCCAGCTCCAGTTCCTGCATCAGGGCCGCCCCTTTGGCGACCAGCTCCGCCTCATCGGCACAGCGACCGACGACGGCTTCGAATTCACTGAGGTTCGGGGTGATCAGGCTCGCACCACGATAGATGCTGAAGTCCTTTCCCTTCGGGTCCGCCAGTACCGGCACCCCGCGCTGGCGGGCAGCCTGGATCAGCACCTGGTGGTTCTTCAGTGCGCCCTTGCCATAGTCGGACAAGACCAGGACGCGGGCCTGGGGCAGCAGGCGGTGGACTTGTGCGGCGAGAGCTTCGGCGTCGGTGCCGAAGGCTTCTTCGAAGTCCATGCGCAGCAGTTGCTGGTGACGGCTCATGACGCGCAGCTTGACGATGGTCGGGTGCTCGGCGAGGCGCTGGAAATGCACGTCCACGCCCGCGGCGTTGAGGCTGTCGGTCAGGCTGTCTGCCGCTTCGTCGACGCCGGTGATGCCCACCAGCATGGCAGGAGCGCCGAGTGCGGCGATGTTCAGCGCAACGTTCGCGGCGCCGCCGGGCCGATCCTCGATCTGCTCCACCTTGACCACGGGTACCGGGGCCTCGGGCGAGATTCGCGAGGTGCCGCCATGCCAGTACCGGTCAAGCATGACGTCGCCCACCACCAGAACGGGGGCTTGATCGAATCGGGGCATGGACAGTTTCATGGAGTCTCCGGACGTCAAAATCGGCGCGGATCATACCATAGCAGGTCAGTTGGCCTGACCTGCTCAATTGGACTCCGGGTGCAGCAGAACGGCGCCTGGCGGAGAAGGCCCTCGCCACGGTCGCGCGGCTTAGCTCGCTTCCGGCTGAGCCTCTTCGGCGAACTGATTGGCATGAAGCCGGGCGTAGTAGCCGTTCATCGCCAGCAGTGCCTCATGATCGCCCCGCTCGACGATGCGCCCCTGATCCATGACCAGGATCAGGTCCGCCTTTTCGATGGTGGACAGGCGGTGAGCGATGACGAGAGTGGTGCGGCCGTCCATCACGCGGTCCAGCGCAGCCTGGATGTGACGCTCGGACTCGGTATCGAGCGCCGAGGTAGCCTCGTCCAGCACCAGCACCGGCGCGTTCTTCAGCAATGCACGGGCAATCGCCAGACGCTGGCGCTGGCCGCCGGACAGCAGTACGCCGTTCTCCCCGACTTCGGTATCGAAGCCCTGCGG
Source organism: Metapseudomonas resinovorans (assembly GCF_002003485.1). GTDB lineage: Bacteria > Pseudomonadota > Gammaproteobacteria > Pseudomonadales > Pseudomonadaceae > Metapseudomonas > Metapseudomonas resinovorans_D. Next base: position 142,408 of record NZ_BDMA01000050.1, on the reverse strand, counting down.
AAGCTTGTCGACGAATTCCTTGGCGTAAGCCGCCTCGGCTGCCCGCTCGACGTCCTCACGCGGCGCGCCGGCGAGGTCGCCATAGGCGATGTTATTGGCCACCGAGTCGTTGAACAGCGTCACCTGCTGGGTCACCAGCGCGATATGGCGACGCAGGTTGCGCAAGCGATATTCCTCGATATCGACACCATCCAGCAGGATCTGCCCCTGCTCATGGTGGTAGAAGCGCGGAATCAGGTTGGCCAGCGTGGACTTGCCGCTGCCGGAACGCCCTACCAGGGCAACCATCTGGCCCGGCTGGGCCTCGAAGCTGATGTCCTGCAGCACCGGTTTGTCGGTGCCGGGGTACTGGAAGCTGAGATTGCGTATTTCCAGGCGGCCGCTGACTTGTTCCAGCTCGGTGGTTCCATTGTCAACCTCCGGCTTCTCGTCGAGTTGCTCGAAGATACTCTCGGCGCCAGCCAGCCCCTTCTGAACAGTCGAACTCACCTCGCTCAACTGGCGGATGGGTTTCGGCAAGAGTCCCGCCAGAGTGATGTAAGCGACCAGGTCGCCCGCGGATGCATCACCCCGCAAGAACAGCACCAGAAACATCAACAGGGCCATGGCGGTGTAGATGACCAGTTGCAGCATCGGGGTATAGACCGCCCCGGTCTTGATCATTTTCAGCTGCTTGTCGGTGTTGCCTATGCTGGCATCCAGGAAGCGCTTCTGCTCGTAGGGCTCACCACCAAAGCTGCGCACTACACGATATCCCTGGATGGCCTCCGAGGAGATGTGCATCACATCGCCCATCGCGACCTGGATCTTTTTGCTCTGCTTGCGAAATTTTCGACTGGCACTGCTGACCATCAGCGCGATCAGCGGGAGGATCGCAACCATCACCAAGGTCAGTTTCCAGTTCATCCACAGAAGCGAGGCGAACAGGAAGATCACCGTCATCCCTTCGCGGAACACCACTTTGATCGCATCGGTAGCGGCACCCGTGACCATCGTCACGTTGAACGTGATGCGCGAAATCAGGTGGCCTGAGTTGTTGCTGTCGTAGTAGCGGTTTGGCAACTTCATCAACTGGTTGAACAGCGCCACCCGCAAGTCATGCACCAGCCCCAGTGAAACCTTGGCCAGGAAGAAGTTGCCGAGAAACGAACCCACACCCTGCCAGATTGCGATCAATACGATCAGCACCGGCACGGCCTGTATCAGGTTCATATCCTTGAGGTAGGGAATATGCGGCAGCAACGCAGCGTGCGGATCGGCCAGGCCATCGACAAAATACTTGAGCACGTAACCCAGCATTGGCTGACTCGACGCGAAGATCAGGAATCCGATGATGCTGAGAATGAAAAAACCAACATACGGCCTGACATAGCTCAGCAACCGCAGATAAACCTGGAGATCCGATTGCTGGTTAGAATTAGCCACTCTCGTTCCCTATTGCTACTCAGAGAAAATTGATGCGGATTGTACCAGCGAACGAAATGCAGCAGTGGCTCGACGCAGGCGAGGTCCTGGAGAAAGACGGCCGTGGCCCCAAGGTCCTGCGCCAGCCGGACGGCCAACTGCTGAAGATTTTCCGGCCACGTCGCCGACTCTGGCTCGCCCGCATGCGCCCTTCCGCACAACGCTTCGCCCGAAACGCCGAATTGCTTGCCGAACGCGGTATCACGACGCCCAAGGTCAGCGAGTGCATGTGGCTAGACAAGGACCAGGCCGTCAGTGCCTGCTTCTACGAGCCGCTACCTGGACAATCACTGGATCAGCTGTATCGCCATGTACGCCCCGAGTTCGACGCGCTACTGCCCGAACTCGCAAACTTCATCCGTACCCTGCACCAGCGCGGTATCTACTTCCGCTCGCTCCACCTGGGCAATATCCTGCGCTTGCCGGAAGGCGGCTTCGGCCTCATCGACTTCCTGGACATGCGCTTCAAACGCGGCCCGCTAAGCAGTCGATTGGCACGTCGCAACCTGCAACACCTCAATGGCTACCTGCGCCGCAGTCAGATCGACGACTTCCCCTGGCAGCGGCTGCTGCAAGCCTATGAGCGACCAACCACTGCCAAGCCTACGTGACGGCAGCAACCTTGGAATCGCCGAGTATGTCCACCAGCCTGAAGGGGAGCGCCGGTACCTGCTTCAACCAACGACCGGCAAGTCCCGCTCCTGCTTCTCCTGCCTGACACAGGTATCCATAGCCAGCACTAGAGCCACAGGAAGCCAGGTCACAAACCAGATGGTCGATGGCTTGACCCATGGCATCGTGCCATCAGTCAGAACCACCAGACCAGAGTACAGCCACAAGGCAACCGTTGCTCCACCCATCGAAGTATGGCGCAACTTGAAGGCGTGCCAGCCAGTCCAGCACCAGAGTCCTATCCACAGAAGCAGGCCAAGAGCACCAAATCGGATACCAATATCGAGGAGCATGTTGTGTGCATGATTGAACGGAAAAGTAGTCGAATCGATCGAAATCCAGTACTCCTTGAATCCGACGCCCCGCCACCAATTGTCCAACAACAGAGCAAAGCCTTCCTGCCAGATCTCAGGCCGATACGAAAAGCCGCGATTGGATAAAAGATCAGGATTGGACACGTAAATCGCCCCAATCGACAACAGAGCAATTGCCGCCCCACCAAAGGCCAGCTTGCTCCGCAACAAGACGGCCCCTCCAACACAAGACAGCACCAGACTCAGCCACACCCAACGTGTCTCGCTGAAATAAATGAACACACCGAACCCCAACAACGCCAACACCAGCGCACATTGGAGCCCCAGCCCTCGCCTGCGGTCGAACCCAAGGAATATCGTCAGAATCAGTAGGGCGCCACAGGCCTGTGCGGCAGGGATCACGACTCGCCACAGCCCCGCCGACACAACTCGCTCAGAAAAATCATGCCCCTGCATGAAATAGAAAATAAACGAGGAAAGCCCAGCCCCCAGCCCACCAAACGCACAACACAGCAGCAGAAAGCTAGGGAACCGTCCCCGCAAATACAAGGCAGAAACCACAAACCCAAGCAGACTAAGAGCTATATAAAATGGCAATTTAAGTTCGCGCAACTCGCCACCGAGCCCTACATCCAAAGCAGCCACAAACATGAACCATGCGGAAGCCATGGAATACAACACTACAAACGACTTATTCAGCGGCGGATACTGCTTGCGCATCATGAAAAAGTGCAATAAAGCTGGCAACCACAAAAGAACAATAATAAGCCGATGATAATAGGTATTGCTCTGCAACAACCATGGCGCGCACAAAAAGCAGACCAAGCCAATTACAGTTAATCGCGCGAACCAGTCGCCAAAATACACGTTCCCCATAAAATCAAAATTCTTTTCAGATAGAGAAATATTTTTTCAACGCGCCGAGGTAGACCTTGACGAAATTCACAAATCCAAATTTCCTGTAAAGCTCTAGCAGCTCGCGAAAATTCAAAAAGCCGACATCAATGATGCAATCAATAGCTTCACCTTTCCGCTCCTTAAACATTCTTTTCTTTGCTCTTCGCGCTCTCTCAATCAATGCCTTTTGCAAATGCGCTTCGTAAAAATCGGCATTTTCTGCGTTAGAAGACGTGCGTAGACCGTCTATTTCAATCCCTACATTTCTATATACACGATCCATGTAGTCAGTAAACGCAATATTTCGTGTAGCACTACCAGGATGCACCCGCATTAAAGTCATTGAGCCCTTATCTTTCAGGCACTCCATATACGCACCGCGCAAAATACAGCGCAACAAAAAGTCCCAATCTTCCAAGGCGCGCATACCCTGATCGAAAAGACCAACTTCCTTCAAAAAGGAATGACGAAAAGCGGCAGCCTGAAGCGGCAAATTATTCTTTCGAATAAATACAGGAAAGCTTTCCTTTCCGAATCCGGAAACTGGGCGACTCCACTCCCGATGCGAGTCAAGCCCGTAGTTTGCAAATAGAACATCCGGCTTACCATCGGAAAAGTAGCGGAACTTTGAATAAGAAACACTAACCAGCGGACAACGCCGAAAATGATCAACATGCGCCTGCAGTTTTTCAGCGGTCAGCAGATCATCAGCATCCAAAAAAATCACAAATTCCCCACGCGCTAACGAAATACCTTTATTACGCGCAGCGGAAACCCCCTGATTTACCTGATAGACATAGCGAACACGAGCATCTTGCTGCGCCAAGGCAGCCACGCAACCCGCCGTCTCATCAACAGAACCGTCATCGACAATAATCGCTTCCCATTTTTGATAGCTCTGCTTTTGAAGACTACCAACAGTCACTTGCAAAAAGCGGCCATAGTTGTAACAGGGAATAATTACCGAAACTTCGGGGTCGACTGCCTGATTTAAAGACTTCATACCTGCGTTAGCTCCGGCCATAAAATAAGCGTACGAGAGCCCGCAAGGTCTTGCCATTCCAATAGCGAAGAGGCAACTCAGACAGCAACTCCCGGGCCAGCGCCTTGTCCTGCCGGGCGCATTTGAGCAGCATCGAGTTGCGGAAACGCGCACAGACCTCGGGATAGGCTGGATGGTCACTGAAGCGCGCATAGGTCTTCAGCACGTTATCCACCATGAAGCGGTAATTCTTGTAGGTGTTGGTGTCGTGCACCCGATATAGCGCCAGGGGTTCCCCCAGGATGTCGATGAAGTAACCGGCATGGGTGACCTTCAGTTCGATCATCAAGTCCTCAAGACGGACGTCAGGCTCGAACCCCCCGACCCGTTCCAGCGCCTCACGACGGAACAATAGCGTGGGAGCCGGTGCCCCCGGTTTGCGATCGAGGAAGACATCTTCGAAATCCAGTCGGCGGAGCGGAAGTTCGCGCGGCTTACCGCTGGGCTTCCCATCCGCATCGATGGTCTGGATATCCCCAGCGCAAATGCCCACGTCCGGCTTGTCCGCCAGGTAGGCGACCTGCTTGGCAATACGGTCCGGGAGCATGATGTCATCCGAACCGAAGGGCGCGATCAGGCTACCTTTCGCGCGGGCGATGGCCTCATTGAGGGTTCTCGATAGCCCCTGGTTGGCTTGGCTTTGGAAGTCGAAACCATGGATAGCCTGCAGTGCCTGGATGCGAGAAACACTGTCGTCACGGGACCCATCGTCCACCACCAGCAGCTCGATGTTTGGATAACTCTGTCCCAGGACGCTGAGAATGCTCGCCTCGATGTAGGGTGCGTGGTTGTAGGAGGCGATGATCACACTCACCAGCGGCAGCTGGGCATTGTTCGTCGAAGACATGGATTTGCTCAAAATGGATTGATCCGGGCCCAGAAAGCCTGCCAGGCGGGAACGGGCTCGACCGATGGCCAGGACTCGCCCAGAACCTTGAGAATTCGTTCGGCCAATCGTGGGTGGGAAAGCTGCTGTTCGACGAATCGGCGCCCGCCCTCGGCCAGAGCCCGCTCCAGAGTCGAATCATCGCGCAGCCGTGCCAAGTGGGCCCGCAATTCATCGACGCTGGAGTACAGGAGCAGGTGGACACCGTCCTCAAGGCCGATGGCCGGCTCTTCACTGCCTTGGCGCCAAGCCAGCAAGACACAGCCACAGGCCATCGCCTCGAAGTTCTTTGCCATATACTCGCCCAGGCTGACATCAGCACTGACGAAGTACCGGATGCGGTTCAGCATCTGACGGTAGGGCTCGCCGGGAGCGGTGCGCAATAGTTGCAGCGAATCCTCGGCCGCCAGACGGTCCAGCAATCGCTTCCGGTCCTGGTAGGCAGCGCTGGCGGTCCGGCCTATGAATCCCAACTCGATATCCCGTTCCACACCCTCGAGGAAGATCGATCGCGGGTCATAACCCTTGGGAATGAAGTGGACCTGGAAACCTTCGCCCTTCAATCGCTCGGCGACGCTGGCGCCGGTCACCACGATGCGCGCGTTGGGCAACTCCCTGTAGAAGCGACTGAAGTGACCGCGCCAGCGGGAACTGTCCAGATAGTTCTGGCAGGCGTCCTCTTCGTAGATCAGCAGGCCGGAAACTCTGCTGAGGAAGCGGGTCTGCCGGTGGATGTTCTTGAAATGAAGATCAACAAGAATCCGATCATAACGGGACAGGTCCACGCCGCTTAGTGTGCGTCGCAAATTGCGCTGGGCATCCTTGTCGAGGATCTTCAGCTCGAGATCGACCAGTCCCCGGAGGTGTTCGTAGACGCAGGAAAAGTCTGGTTCCCGTCCAGCCGAGCTGAGCGCGAGGACTTTCATAGGCTTCAGCGCAACCACAGCCGAGCGGCCTTGCGCGTGTAGGACCACTTCAGCAGCACACGCCAATCCGTGCGCAGCGCTTCGCCGTAGTACTTGCGCGCGCCGTCCTGGTCACCGGCCAGCAGGCAGGTGCGGAACAGCGACAGGCAGCGCTGGGCGCGATAGCCGGGCTTGAGCGATTGCAGACCGGCCGGAAGCTTGAGGAAGACTTCGTCGACCAGGTCCAGACCGACCTTGCGGGCTGCTTCGGCGTTGTGGCGCAGGCTGCCGGGATGCTTGTGGATGCGCGCCAGCATCAGGTCGAGGACCTCTACTTGTCGCTGGGTCAGACAATAGGCGAAGACCGGAATGTCCTCGCTGTGGCGCAAGTGCTCGGGATAGGGACGCTCGAGCAGCAGTTCGCGGAGGAACACACAGGCGCCGTGGCTGAGGCCAATCTTCTTGTCCAGCAGGTAGTGTTTGAGACGCTGCGCGGGTTCAGCGGGAACGGTGCTGGCTGGGTGTTCCCGCTCGCGACCATCGGGCTGGACGGCTATGTGGCCGGCCAGCCAGAGACCGACGTCGGGTTGGCGGCGCAGGCGCTCGCAGAGGCCCGGCAGGACGCCGGCAGCCAGCTCATCATCGGCGTCGAGGAGCAGGACATAACGACCCTGGGCCAGTTGCACGCCGTTGTTGCGAGCAGTCGACGGCCCGGCGTTGGCCTGGCGCACGCCCTGGAAAGCAGCGCCGTAGCGCTGGCTCAGGGCGGTGAAGACTGCCGGGGTGTCGTCGGTGGAGCCATCGTCCACGACCCAGAGTTCGACCTCCGGGGTGGCCTGGGCCAGCACCGACTCCACGGCACGCGAGAGCACGCCCGCGTAGTTGTAGGTGGGAATGACGATGCTAAGCAGCGGCTTAGCCGACATTGTCATACCAGTCCTTGCCTTCCTTGACGACGAGGATGTCTTCCATGATCAGGTACTGCAGGTCCGAGCCGTAGAACATGTTCAGCGCGTCGGTGGGCGAACAGATCATCGGCTCGCCGCGACGGTTGAGCGAGGTATTCAGGGACACGCCGTTGCCGGTGAGGACTTCCAGCTCTTTCATCAGGTCGTACCAGCGTGGGTTGTGGCGGCGCTCCAGCACCTGGGCGCGGGAGGTGCCATCCTCGTGCACCACTTCGGCCACGCGGGTCTTCCATTCTTCGTTGACCTCGAAGGTGAAGGTCATGAAGGGCGACGGGTGATCGACCTTGAGCATCTGCGACGCGACGGTATCCAGCATCGACGGGCAGAAGGGGCGCCAGCGCTCACGGAACTTGATCTGCTCGTTGATGCGGTCAGCCACGCCGGCCGCACTCGGGCAACCAATGATGGAGCGGCCGCCGAGGGCGCGCGGACCGAACTCCATGCGGCCTTGGAACCAGGCGACCGGGTTGCCGTCGACCATGATCTTGGCGATGCGCTGCGGGGTGTTCTCGATACGCTTGAACACCGGCTGCTGCGGGTGCTTGGCACAAGCCGCGATAACGTCTTCATTGCTGAAGGACGGGCCGAGGTAGACGTGTTCCATCTTCTCCACCGGCACGCCGCGCTTGACCGATACATAGGCAGCAGCGCCGACGGAGGTGCCGGCATCACCGGAAGCGGGCTGAACGAACAGTTCCTTCACTTCCGGACGGGCGATGATCTTCTGGTTCAGCTTGACGTTCAGCGCGCAACCGCCGGCGAAGGCGATCTTGCCGGTCTCGCGGATGATGTCGCCGAGGTAGTAATCCATCATCTCCAGCGCCAGCTTCTCGAACAGTGCCTGCATGCTGGCGGCGTAGTGGATGTAGGGGTCATCGGCGATGTCGCCCTGGCGCTTCGGCCCCAGCCACTCGATCAGCTTCGGCGAGAAGTAGAAGCCCTTGCCGTTTTCCTTGTAGCGACGGAAGCCGATGACGTTCGCGTAATCGGTGTTGATGATCAGCTCACCGTTCTCGAACTTGGCCAGGCGCGAGAAGTCATACTTGGCAGCGTCGCCGTAGGGCGCCATGCCCATGACCTTGAATTCGCCATCGAGCATCTCGAAGCCGAGGTATTCGGTGATTGCACCGTAGAGGCCGCCAAGGGAGTCCGGATCGAAGAATTCCTTGATCTTGTGGATCTTGCCGTTCTCACCCCAGCCGAAGAAGGTGGTGGCGTACTCGCCCTTGCCGTCGATACCGAGGATCGCGGTCTTCTCCTTGAAGCCGGAGCAGTGATAGGCGCTGGAGGCGTGGGCCAGGTGGTGCTCCACCGGCTCGATCTTCACCTTCTTGGCATCGAAGCCCAGTTGCTCCAGGCACCAGACGATCTTCTTGCGGTAGCGCTTGTAGCGGCGATTGCCCATGAGGATGGCGTCCAGCGCACGATCCGGGGCGTACCAGTAGCGCTTGGCGTAATGCCAACGGGCCTTGCCGAAGAGGCTGATGGGAGCGAAGGGAATGGCCACGACGTCGACGTCGGAAGGCTTAATGCCGGCCTGTTCCAGGCAGAACTTGGCCGACTCGTAGGGCATGCGATTCTTCGCGTGCTTGTCGCGCACGAAGCGCTCTTCTTCGGCGGCCGCGATCAGCTTGCCGTCGATGTACAGCGCGGCGGATGGATCATGGCTGAGAGCGCCGGAAAGGCCGAGAATCGTCAATGCCACGGGGGTTAGCCTCTTTCAGGGCAGGTGCCCGGCACCTGCGGTAAACGTTGATCCAGTAGCTGGTGCAGTGCCGATCCGGCCGGCCAGTTCCTGAGGAAGCGCGCGCGGTCCTTGGCGTAGGCCCGGGCAAAGCTTCCCTCGCTGCGATGCTGGCATACGGCGTCGAGGTCGATCAGGGTCCAGCGGCCGTCCTGCCAGAACAGGTTGCTGCCCTTGAAATCGCCATGGCTGATGCGTTCACGGATCAGCGCGGCGAACAGACGGTCGAGGGCTCGTAATTCGGCTTCGGGTGGAGCACCAGCCCCATCCGGGTCATCCAGATGAGGTCGAAAACGGGCGATTATATCTTGCCCGGAGAGATATTCGGTAATCAGGTAGGCACGGCTGCGCAGCCAGAGGAAACGCCGTTCGATCACGGCCAGCGGACGCGGTGTGGCGATGCCGAGGAACTCGAGGCGATGGCCTTCGCGCCAACTGTGCCAGGCTCGGCTCGGGCGCCAGAAGCGCGTCAGCCAGTGGCCCAGCCCCTTGATGTTGTAGCGCTTGACCAGCAGCTTGCGCCCGCCGAAGGCGACCTCCGCCACGGTGGCAGTGCCTCCCTGCTTCAGCGAGCGCCCTTGAGTCAGCGCAACATCAGGGGCCTGCAGCAGTTCCTCAAGGTCCGCTTGCGCTTCGCGGCGAACCGCACGCAGGCCGAATGCACCGCCAACCACGCTGAACAGGCTGCAATCGCGAGCGATCTTCTTCATATAGTCGCCAAGACGCCAACGCCGCATCCGGGCAATTTCCTTTTCCAGCGCCTCCAGCGGCAAGGCATGTTCGCCGTTGACCAGCAGGTACTGCACCAGCAGCTCCTCCAGGAACGGGTCGAGCTCCGCCGGCAGTTGGGCGAAGAACACCCCCAGATTGGCCATGACCTTGTCCCGGGGAAGCGGAATTCCGGGCGCTTCGGCGCGGATGCCGCCGCCATCGATAACCTGCAGCTTGCCGCCGTGACGCAGCAGATTGTCGAGGTGCAGGTCCTCCTGGGCGAGCCCGGCCAGGTGCAACCGTGCGATGGCGCCGAGCGCCTCGCCCAGCACGGCCTGTTGGCCGGCGGACAGCGGTGCGTCACGTTCGACCTCGCGCCAGGCGTCCCAAAGGCTCTCCGCCGACTCCAGGTACTCGAACAACAGCCAGCCGCCCTGCCCCGCCTGATGCCCATCGCTCAGAAGCTCCGGGGAATCGATGCCATGCTCACGCAGCGCGCGAGCACCTGCGAGTTCGCGATGGAAGTGCCGCTCGGCCTTGCCGCCGACCAGCAGCTTGGCCAGCACCTTGCGTCCTTGCCACAGGGCCACGCCTACGTAGCGCTGCCCGGGCAGCACCCGCAACAGGCTCTGTAGCTCCAGGCCGCCAGCGACGTCCAGGCGAATGGGAAGTTGCGGGCTGCGTCCTGCCTGAGCCAGTTCTGCAAGGGTCATTGCCCGCGCTCCTTGTTGCGGCGGCGACTGGCGAGACGAGCCAGCCAATCGCTGACCTCGGCCGAATCCCGCGGACGCTCCAGATAGCCAGCCAGCAGCTCGCGCACCTCGACCTCACCCCAGGCATCCGCCCGGCGAACCAGGGCTTCCAGGTCCTTGACGCGATCACGACGGCCCAGCAACAGCGGACGAGTCTTCTCCAGATCGATCAGACAGGCCTCGAATCCGTCCTGGGTTTCCCGCAGAAAAACATGCTTGGGATAGAAGCACCCATGCACTTGTCCGGCGCCATGGAGACGGCGTGCCAGGCCCGCTACGACGGCGATGACGTCTGCACGCGGCTCTGCGGCCATCCCGTTCCACAGCTCGAGGTAACTGGCAAGTTCACGCCAGCCGTCCAGGGCACGGGACACCAGGATCGCGCGGCGCTCGCCATCAATCTGGCGGGTACCGAAAAACGCCGCCTGCAGGGCCGGAACGCCCAGGTCCTGGTAACGGCGGATATTGCGAAACTCGCGGGAGAACGTGGGCTCGCCAAATGGCCGCAATACGCTTCGGCTGAGGAAGTTGCTTTGCCGCTTCAGATAGTAGGCAGCGTCACCGAGATCCAGGCGGAACACGCTGCTCCAGCCACCGCGCCCGGTATTGGGCGCATCCACTGCCTCCAGGCGCAGTGCCCAGAGCGAATCGAAGCTGTCCAGGCCGTGGCGGGCGAGAATTTCGCGATCAGCCGCTGCGATGAAGTCGCTCATTCGCGTCCCTCGAAGAACTTGAGAATCTGCCGTATCCGGCGCTTGTCGTTGCGCCCCAGGGTCGGCTGATCCCGGTACTGCAGGTAGAAGCGCAGGCGCTGGCTGCGGCTCAGGTGGTACTTGGCGACCTTGTCCAGGCACGCCAGATCCTTGATGACCCGGTAGTGCAGGAATGGCCCCCACCAGAAAGTGCCGGTCGGACAGTCGATCAGGAACAGGTCGCCCGCTTCGTCGACCAGCAGGTTGCGCCACTTCAGGTCGTTGTGGGCGAAGCCGTGGTCATGCAGGCTGCGGGTGGCCTTGGCCAACTGCCGGCTGACGCGGTCGACCCAACGCGGATCGGCCAGGCGCGCATCGCCCTGCTTGGCCAGTTCCGCCATGTCGATCGTGCCCTTGAGTTCCTGGGTGATCAGCGCCCCACGGTGGAAGGCGCCGGCGCGGCGCTCCTGGCCCCAGCCCACGACAGGGGCGGTGGGAATGCCCCATTTGGCGAAGTGCTTGAGGTTCTGCCACTCGGCCTTGACGCGCGGCCGACCCAGCCAGCGACGCAAGCCCTTGCCCGCGCCCCAGTAACGTTTGACGTAGTAGCGCACCCCACGGTGCTCCACGCGCAGCACTTCGGATAACGGGTCCCCGGTGATCCAGTCACCTTCCAGGGCGAACACCTTGTCGAGGTCAGCGAACAGCTCGGCAACGCCGGCATCCAGGCCCTCTGCCAGTTTCCATTGGCTCACGCCTGCCCTCCCTCGGCGTACTTGCGCTCATAGCGCGAGAGCAGGCGCGCGGCCTTCTGCTCGAGCCAGGCAAGAAGTGCAGCTTCATCCTTCAGCACCTGACGCAGCGGCTGGCGGAAATAGGCCTTGAGGAAGCGCAGCTTGTCGCGACGGGTCAGGCCGATGTTCAGCGCCGAGAAATACAGCCCGGCCAGGTCCTTGTCACGCCAACGTCGCGGCGTGGCGACGCGCGTCTGCGCACGATGCAGGTCGATCAGCGACAGTTTGAAGTCGTCGGCGGTGACCGGCCGTGCAGTGTGCAGCAGGAAGTGGCAGATATAGCAGTCGCGGTGGTTGACCCCAGCGCGGTGCATGGTGCCGGTCATGCGCGCCACTTCGTCGATGAGTGCCCACTTCAACCGCGCCGGCGGCGGATTTCGCGGCCAGTCGACACAGTAGTCTTCGAGGCTGATCGTGGGCGCCAACTCTTCGGTGACGATGAAAGAGTGCTGGTGCGCCGGATTGCTGCCTCGTTCGCCGAACGCCACGGCGGTCATGGTCGGCACGCCGGCTTCATGCAGTCGCTGGATGGCCGCCCATTCCTGGCCGGCGCCGAGTACCGGGGCCTTGGCGGTGACAAGGTTCTTGACGATCTCACCCCAACCGATGCCGCGGTGAATCTTGACGAAATAACCCTCGCCATTCACTTCGGTACGCAAGGTGCGGCGGCCTTCCAGCTCGCGATAGACCTCGCCCTTGAGCGCTTCGACCTCGGCGAAGGCATCGCACCCGGCCCAGAGCTGCTCGAAGGGCGGTTTAAGAACAAGCTTCATGGGCGCTCCGCGAGGATCACGTCCGCCGCGTGCTGCGGCATGCTGTAGAGGTCGGCGCTGTTGGCGAAGGCCAGGCCGTTGGCGCTCCAGCTCGTACGTGCGGCCTGGTCGGCGAGCATCTCCGCGAGCAACTGGTTGAGCGCGTCCTGATCGAAGGGACTGGGCAGCACGCGGCCGCTATCGGCCTCGGCGATGTAGTGGGCGTAGCCACAAACGTCAGTGACCAGCACCGGCAGACCAGCGACCAGGGCTTCCAGCAGTACGGTGCCGGTGTTTTCGTTGTAGGCCGGATGGATCAGCAGGTCGGCGCCCAGCAGGAAACGCGGGATATCGCTACGTCCCTTGAGGATGTCCACCTGGTCGGAGATACCCAGGGTCTTCATCTGCAGCAGGAAAGGCTTGGGATCATCCTGGCCGATGACGATGAGGCGGGTACGTTTCTTCAGCTCGCGGGGCAGCGCGGCCACGGCCTTGAGGCTGCGATCCAGGCCCTTGGTCTTGAAGCCCGAACCGATCTGCGCCAGCAGCAGGTCGTTGTCGCCCAACTTGAACTCGCCACGGAACTCGGCGCGGATTTCCGCGGCATTGGCGGGCGCGCGGCGGTCAGCGGCAATGCCCGGTGGCAACAGGTGGAAACGCTTGGCAGGAGTCGCGTAATGCTTGACGAACAGCGGCTGCTGCACCTCGGAGATCATCAGCACTTCGGTCTTCGATTCGGGAGCGAATACTGCGCGCTCATAGTCGGAGAAATGCTTGTAGCGGCCCCAGCGGCGATAGAGTCCATTGCGCAGGTTTTGCGCCTTGTCTTCGAAGCAGGGGTCGGCGGCGTAGTAGACATCCAGGCCGGGCATCTTGTTGAAGCCGACCACCCGGTCCACCGGACGCCGCGCCAGGTCAGCCTCGACCCAGGCGGTGAATTTCTCATTGCGCTTGTGGTTGAACAGCGCCTTGACCGGCGCGATCAGGACCTCGAAACCTTCCGGGATATCACCTTCCCAGATCATGGTGTAGACGCGAACGGCATGCCCACGGCGCTGGCACTCCAGGGCGATGCGCATGAAGTCGCGCTGCAGGCCACCGAAGGGGAAGTACTTGTAGAGCACGAATGCCAATTGCATCAGTGGATATCCTCGGTCAGCAGCAGGGCTTCCAGCTGGGTCGCCACGCGCTGCGGATTCAGCCGGGTAAAACATAGCGGCTGTTCACGCTTCAGGTCGAACAGGCGGATATCTTCCGCCGACGGCTTGTAGGCGCAGGTCTTCTTCAGACAGGGCGCGCAAGGGAAGTCGCTGCCCAGGTGGATCTGCGACCGCCCGTAGGCGCCGGTGAAACCGGGATTGGTCGGACCGTAGAGCGACAGCGTCGGCACATCCAGCGCAGCGGCCAGGTGGCCGAGGCCGGTGTCCACCGCCACGCAGGCGCGCGCCCCGGCTACCACCTTGGCCATTCCCGCCAGGGATAATCTGGGGAGCACGGCAGCCTTTTCCAAGCCTTCGGCGATACGTTCGGCACGCGCCTTCTCCGCCGCGTTGCCCCAGGGCAGGCGCACGTGCCAGCCATGATCACAGGCACGCTCGGTGAGCTCGCGCCAGTACTTCTCAGGCCAGTGCTTGGTGTCCCAGGTGGTGCCATGGAGGAACAGCAAATAGGGCGATCCGCCCGGCGCATCGGCGAGCTGGGCGCGGTTCAAGCCGTAGTTGCCCACACCTTCCGGCACGCGGTAATCCAGGGCCTGAGCGAACAGCTGACGCACGCGCTCGACGGCATGCTGCCCCCAGGCAACCGGATAGCGCCGGTCATAGAAGTGGCTGGCCAGAGGCTCGCGGGCGGAATCCCGGTCCAAACCAACCACCGGAGCCTTGGTGTAGCGCGTCAGCAGGGCGCTTTTCAGCAGGCCCTGGGCGTCGATCACCAAGTCATAGCGGGCTTCCCGCAGACGGCGCTTGAAGCGGCGCCACTCGCCACTCCTGAGCGTCTGCCAGACGTTCTTGCGCCAGCGCCGAATGGCCACCGGGATGACGTGGGCCACTGCCGGGTGCCAGGCTGGAATCTCGGCAAAACCTTCCTCGACCACCCAGTCGAACTGGATACCGGGAATTGCACGTGCTGCATCGGTCAGCGCTGGCAGGGTGTGGATGACATCACCCAGGGAAGACGTCTTGATCAGTAGTACCCGCACTCAGCGACTCTCCACCAATTCGAGCGGGTCCGGCACCAGACGATCCAAGGCTTCGATCACCGGACGCGGCTTGAGCTCGCGCAGGCAGTTGTAGTGGCCGAAGCGGCAGGTACGGTCAAAGCAGGGGCTGCATTCCAGGCCAAGGCGGACGATCTCCACCTGCTCGGCCAGGGGCGGGGTGAACTGTGGCGAGGTCGAGCCATAGACCGCCACCAGCGGGCGCGCGAGCGCAGCGGCGACGTGCATCAGGCCGGAATCGTTGGACACCACGGCGCTGGCGCAGGAGAGCAGGTCGATGGCCTCTGCCAGGCTGGTTTCACCGGAGAGGTTCACCGCTTCCTCGCGCAGGCCGGGGATCAGGCGCATGCGGATGTCTTCGCCGCCCGGGTGGTCGTTCTTCGAGCCGAACAGCCAGACTTGCCAGCCGGCGCGAATCTTCAGTTCCGCAACCTTGGCGTAGTGCTCGGCGGGCCAGCGCTTGGCTTCACCGAACTCCGCACCCGGGCAGAGCGCGAGCACCGGACGATCCACGTCGAGGCCGAACTTGGCCAGGGCCGCGTCGCGGCTGACCGGATCGATCTGCAACGAGGGGCGCGGATAGGGCTTGGGCAGCTCGGCGTCCGGCTCGAAGGCCAGGGCCATGAAGCGCTCGATCATCAGCGGATAGCGCGACTTGTCGAGCGTACGGATGTCGTTCAGCAGGCCGTAGCGCATCTCGCCCTTCCAGCCCGTGCGCTTGGGAATGTCGGCGAACCAGGGCACCAGCGCCGATTTCAGCGAGTTCGGCAGGAGGATCGCCTGGTCATACTGCCCCGCCAGGGACTTGCCGATCTTGCGCCGGCTGGTGATATCCAGCACGCCGTGGCCGATGGGGAAGCTCAGGGCCTGGCGCACTTCCGGCATGCGCTCGAGGATGGGCCGGCTCCACTCGGGGGCAAGCACGTCGATCTGGCAGTCGGGATGGCGGGCTTTCAGGCACTGGAAAAGTGTCTGCGCCATCACCATGTCGCCGACCCAGGAGGGTCCTACGATCAGAATGTTCATAAGGGCAGTTTCAAGCCTCAGCCTCAAGCGACAAGCCGCAAGCTCCAAGCGGCGATGACCACTTGCAGCTTGCGGCTTGCCGCGTGCAGCTCAGTCGGATTACTTGACCAGGGTGCGCCACTCGCCGTGGGCGGAGGTCTTGCCGGTCACCAGGTCGAAGTAGGCTTTCTGCAGCTTCTCGGTCACCGGACCACGACGGCCGATGCCGATCTTGCGACCGTCCACTTCGCGGATCGGGGTGACTTCAGCGGCGGTACCGGTGAAGAAGGCCTCGTCGGAGATGTACACCTCGTCACGGGTGATGCGCTTCTCGACCACCTTGATGCCCAACTCGCTGGCCAGGGTCAGGATGGTGCTACGGGTGATGCCGTTGAGGCAGGAGGTCACTTCCGGGGTGTACACCACACCGTCCTTGACCAGGAAGATGTTCTCGCCCGAGCCCTCGGCCACGTAGCCTTCCGGGTCCAGCAGCATGGCCTCGTCGGCGCCGCCGGAGATGGCTTCCTGCAGGGCCAGCATCGAGTTGATGTAGTTGCCGTTGGCCTTGGCGCGGGTCATGGAGATGTTGACGTGGTGGCGAGTGTAGGAGCTGGTGCGCACCTTGATGCCGTTGACCAGCGCTTCTTCGCCCATGTAGGCGCCCCAATGCCAGGCGGCGACGATCACGTGGACCTTCAGGCCGGTGGCGCGCAGACCCATGCCTTCGCTGCCGAAGAACACCATCGGGCGCAGGTAGGCGCTTTCCAGGCCGTTTTCACGGACGGCGGCGCGCTGCGCTTCGTTGATCTCTTCCTTGGAGAACGGAATCTCCATGTTGAAGATGTGAGCGGAGTCGAACAGGCGGTCGGTGTGCGCTTGCAGGCGGAAGATGGCGGTGCCGTCCGGGGTGTTGTAGGCGCGCACGCCCTCGAACACGCCCATGCCGTAATGCAGGGTGTGGGTCAGGACGTGAGTGGTTGCTTCGCGCCACGGCACCAGTTCGCCGTCATACCAGATCACGCCATCACGATCGGCCATCGACATATTGCCAGCTCCTCAAGAATTCGATTGGTTCAGCCCGTCGAGTCAGTTCAAGCCCAACTCGCGCCAGATCCGCGTCACGCCTTGGCGCTCCGCGTGGAACTGGTCCCCGCGCACCACCCCCGGTTGCTTTTGCAGGGCCTGGCGGTGGGCTGCTGAACGGTAGGCTTTGTAGGCTTCCTGCAGCAGGCGAACTTCGTCGCCGGTCAGCAGATTTGCCTGTTCCAGGCCATCCAGGATGCGGATGTTATCGGTGTAACGAACCAGCTCGGGATGCTGTCGTGACCAGGCCAGGGCCGCATATTGCACCATAAATTCGATATCGACGATACCGCCGGCATCCTGCTTCAGATCGAAGGCCGCCGCGGCCTCGAAGGCATTCTGACCGGTGCCGGCGGCGGTCTCACGAGTGCCGAGGTTGTCGCGCATCTTGGTCCGCATCTCGCTGACCTCGACACGCAACGTGGCCAGGTCGCGCTCACGGCCGAGCACCGCCAGGCGGACCTGCTCGAACGCGGTGGCGACTCGCGGTGAGCCTGCAAGCACCCGTGCACGCACTAGCGCCTGGTGTTCCCAGGTCCAGGCTTCATTCTCCTGGTAGCGCAGGAAGGCGCCGAGGGAGCTGACCAGCAGGCCCGCCGCGCCCGACGGACGCAGACGCATGTCCACCTCATACAGGGCGCCGGAGGTGGTCTGGGTCGTCAGCAGGTGGATGATGCGCTGCCCCAGACGCGTAAAGAACTGTGCACCATCGATGGGCTTGGCACCGTCGGTTTCGGCCTGCGGGTCGCCGTCATGGATGAACACCAGGTCCAGGTCCGAACCGTGGCCGAACTCCAACCCACCCACCTTGCCGTAGCCGACGATGATGAAATCCGGGTCGCAGAGGCTGCCATCAGCGCGCTTGGGCGTGCCGTGCTTGGCCACGGTATGACGCCAGGACAACGCCAGGACCTGATCGAGGATGGCCTCGGCAAGCCAGGTCAGGTAGTCGCTGACCTTCATGAGCGGCAGTGTGCCGGCGATCTCCGACGCCGCCACGCGCAGGCTGTGGGCCAGCTTGAAATGCCGCAGGGCCTCCATCTGCTGCTCCAGGTCGTCTTCCGGGATGCGCGTCAGGCGCTCGCGCAGCTCCGCAGCCAGCTCGGGGGCCAGCGGCGGACGATAGAGGCGCCCTTCATTGAGCAGTTCATCCAGCAGCAACGGGAAGCGAGTGATCTGCTCGGCGATCCAGGGGCTGGCTGCGCACAGCTCGATCAGCCGCTGCAGGGCACCCGGGTTCTCGGTCAACAGCACCAGATAGGCGGAACGCCGGGCCACCTTTTCCACCAGCGGCAGCACTCGCTCCAGTACCAGGTCGGGCTTGCCGTGCTCCACGGTGAGGTTCAGCAAACGCGGAATGAATGCATCCAGCCGCTCCCGACCAAGACGCTGCATTGCCCGCACCTGGGGGCCGTTGCGCAAATCGGTGAGTCGACGCCAGGCGGCGGCAGGTTCGGCAAAGCCGGCCTCACCCAGTTGCCGGCAAGCACTCTCCTCGTCCAGCGCCTCTTCCCAGAGCGGCAGCCACTCCCCGCCGATGCAGCTTTCGCCGTCGCCGCCCTCTTCTTCATCCGGGTCGGCGATCACCTGCTGGAAGTGCCATTCGACCCGCCCGCGCCAGTACATCAGGCGCTCATGGAAGGCGGTCCAGTCGTCGAACCCCATGATGAAGGCCACGCGCGCGCGATCGAGGTCGTTGTCCGGCAGCATCTGGGTCTGGCGGTCGGCGATCGCCTGCAAGGCATGCTCGGTATAACGGAGGAATTCGTAGCCTTCTTTCAGCTCCGCCACCACTGGCGGCGGGAGATAGCCCTGACCTTCCAGGGTATCCAGGACCGTCAGCAGCGGCCGCTGTTGCAGGCTGAGGTCGCGACCGCCATGGATCAGCTGGAACGCCTGGGCGATGAACTCCACTTCGCGAATGCCGCCGGAGCCGAGCTTGACGTTCTCGGTCATGCCCTTGCGGCGCACTTCCTGCTGGATGAGCTGCTTCATCGAACGCAGCGCTTCGATGGCGGAAAAGTCCAGGTAACGGCGATAGACGAAGGGGCGCAGCATCTGCAGGAGCTGGGCGCCAGCAGCCTGGTCGCCACCCACGGTGCGCGCCTTGATCATGGCGTAGCGTTCCCAGTCGCGCCCCTGGTCCTGGTAGTACTGCTCAAGCGCATTGAAACTGAACACCAGGGGGCCGGAGGAACCGTAAGGACGCAGGCGCATGTCCACGCGGAAAACGAAACCGTCCACAGTGATCGCATCCAGGGCCTTTATCAGGCGCTGGCCGAGACGGGTGAAGAACTCCTGGTTATCCAGGGCGCGCTTGGCCCCCTCGGTCTCGCCACCTTCGGGGTACCCGAAGATCAGGTCGATGTCGGAAGACAGGTTCAGCTCGAAGGCACCCAGCTTGCCCATGCCCAGCACCACCAGATGCTGCGGCAGACCGGAGCGATGGCCGATCGGCGTGCCGAACTGGGCGCAATGGCGGCTATAGAGCCAGTGGTAGGCCAGATCGATGCAGGCGTCGGCGAGATCGGAAAGGTCGCGGCAGGTTTCCGCAAGATCGGCCTGGCGGGTCAGATCGCGCCAGATGATGCGCAGCTGCTGGCGATTGCGATAGCGACGCAGGCGACGACCGAGATCGTCTTCTTCCGTGCAGTCCTCCAACACCGAGGCGATCTGGGCGCGCAGCTCACCAGGTGCCAGCGACCGCTCCAGCTCACCGGTAGCCGCCAGCGCCAGCAGCATTGCCGGGTCGCGCTGGGCCTGATCGGAGACGAAGTCACTGGCGGCGGTGACGCGGGCGAATGCCTGCTGCCGCCCGTCGGGCCAACTGTCGAAGTCCGAGGCTCGCTCGGCGAGGGCAACACGGACGGCAGACAGCGCGCGATCGGCGCTGGGCTGGAGGTTGGCCGAGAGGTCGGCCAGCGGCGGCAGGCTCATGGTCTATCCTTTCTGGGCTGCGGGCCGAGGCTGGGCCCGTGGCTGGCGCAGCGGTGGCGGAACAGCTCTAACTCGGGGATTTCAGCCGACTGCGCCGCGCAGTCTGTAGTTTTACTACGAAAGATTGTATCCAGAGTGCTGAAACCTTCGTCGATTTGTAGTAAAACTACACGAGCCCGGTTCTACCCCCGGTAACAAGAATTTCGCCGCGACCGCCCCACAAGGCCGGCCGTGACCACTGGCATCCGATTCTGGAAGCCTTTCCGCCCTGGAGCAAGCCATGCAAGACCTCGATCCCGTCGAAACCCAGGAATGGCTGGATTCCCTGGAGTCCGTACTCGACAAAGAAGGCGAAGACCGCGCGCACTACCTGCTGACCCGCATGGGTGAGCTGGCGACCCGCAGCGGCACCCAACTGCCCTACGCCATCACCACGCCCTACCGCAACAGCATTCCCGTAACCCACGAAGCACGCATGCCCGGCGACCTGTTCATGGAACGCCGCATTCGCTCCATGGTGCGCTGGAACGCCCTGGCAATGGTGATGCGCACCAACCTGAACGACCCGGACCTGGGCGGTCACATTTCCAGCTTCGCTTCCTCGGCAACCCTGTACGACATCGGCTTCAACTACTTCTTCCAGGCTCCCACCGAAGAGCATGGCGGCGACCTGATCTTCTATCAGGGCCACGCTTCCCCCGGCATCTACGCCCGCGCCTTCATGGAAGGCCGCATCAGCGAAGACCAGATGGTCAACTTCCGTCAGGAAGTGGACGGCAAGGGCCTGTCCTCCTACCCGCACCCGTGGCTGATGCCGGACTTCTGGCAGTTCCCCACCGTCTCCATGGGCCTCGGCCCGATCCAGGCCATCTACCAGGCTCGCTTCATGAAGTACCTGGAAAGCCGCGGCTTCATCCCCGCCGGCAAGCAGAAGGTCTGGTGCTTCATGGGTGACGGCGAATGCGACGAGCCGGAATCCCTCGGCGCCATCTCCATGGCCGGCCGCGAGAAGCTGGACAACCTGATCTTCGTCATCAACTGCAACCTGCAGCGCCTCGACGGCCCGGTTCGCGGCAACGGCAAGATCATCCAGGAACTGGAAGGCGTCTTCCGCGGTGCCCAGTGGAACGTCAACAAGGTGGTCTGGGGTCGTTTCTGGGACCCGCTGTT
This sequence comes from Metapseudomonas resinovorans, assembly GCF_002003485.1. Lineage (GTDB taxonomy): Bacteria > Pseudomonadota > Gammaproteobacteria > Pseudomonadales > Pseudomonadaceae > Metapseudomonas > Metapseudomonas resinovorans_D. The sequence goes on along the minus strand of NZ_BDMA01000050.1, from coordinate 121,402 downwards.
CGCCAAGGATGCCAACGGCACCCTGCAACGTCGTATGGACGAAGTGGTCGACGGCGAATACCAGAACTACAAGGCCAAGGACGGCGCGTACGTCCGCGAAAACTTCTTCAACACCCCAGAACTCAAGGAAATGGTCCAGGACCTTTCCGACGACGAGATCTGGAAGCTCAACCGTGGCGGCCACGACCCCTACAAGGTCTATGCGGCCTACCACCAGGCGGTCAACCACAAGGGCCAGCCCACCGTCATCCTCGCCAAGACCATCAAGGGCTACGGCACCGGTGCTGGCGAAGCGAAGAACACCGCTCACAACACCAAGAAGGTCGATGTCGAGAGCCTGAAGCAGTTCCGCGACCGCTTCGACATCCCGGTCAACGACGCCGACCTGGAAAAACTGCCGTTCTTCCGTCCGCAGGAAGGCAGTGCCGAGTACAAGTACCTCCACGAGCGCCGCGCCGCCCTGGGTGGTTACGTGCCGCAGCGTCGCGTCAACAGCTTCAGCATCCCGACGCCGCCGCTGGAAACCCTCAAGGCCATCCTCGACGGTTCGGGCGATCGTGAAATCTCCACCACCATGGCCTTCGTGCGCATCCTGGCGCAGCTGGTCAAGGACAAGGAACTCGGCCAGCGCATCGTTCCGATCATCCCGGACGAAGCCCGTACCTTCGGTATGGAAGGCATGTTCCGCCAGCTCGGCATCTACTCCTCGGTCGGCCAGCTCTACGAGCCTGTCGACAAGGACCAGGTGATGTTCTACCGCGAGGACAAGAAGGGCCAGATCCTCGAGGAAGGCATCAACGAAGCGGGCGCCATGTCCTCCTTCATCGCCGCCGGTACCTCCTACAGCAACCACAACCAGCCGATGCTGCCGTTCTACATCTTCTATTCGATGTTCGGCTTCCAGCGTATCGGTGACCTGGCCTGGGCCGCTGGCGACAGCCGCGCCCGTGGTTTCCTGATCGGCGGTACCGCTGGCCGTACCACCCTGAACGGTGAAGGCCTGCAGCACGAGGACGGCCACAGCCATATCATGGCGGCCACCATTCCGAACTGCCGCACCTACGACCCCACCTTCGGCTATGAGCTGGCGGTGATCGTGCGTGAAGGCATCCGCCAGATGACCGAAGAACAGCAGAACATCTTCTACTACATCACCGTGATGAACGAGGCCTACACCCAGCCGGCGCTGCCGGCAGGCGCAGAGGAAGGCATCATCAAGGGCATGTACCTCCTCGAGGAGGACAAGAAGGAAGCCGCGCATCACGTGCAACTGCTGGGTTCGGGCACCATCCTGCGCGAAGTCCAGGAAGCGGCGAAGATCCTCCGCGAGCAGTTCAACGTCGGCGCCGATGTCTGGAGCGTCACCAGCTTCAACGAGCTGCGTCGCGACGGCCTGGCAGTCGAGCGCCAGAACCGCCTGCACCCGGAACAGAAGCCGAAGCAGACCTATGTCGAGCAGTGCCTGACTGGCCGCAAGGGCCCAGTCGTGGCCTCTACCGACTATATGAAGCTGTTTGCCGACCAGATCCGTCAGTGGGTCCCGAGCAAGGAGTACAAGGTCCTCGGCACCGACGGCTTCGGCCGCAGCGACAGCCGCAAGAAGCTGCGCCACTTCTTCGAAGTGGACCGTAACTGGGTGGTCCTGGCAGCCCTGGAGGCCCTGGCAGACCGCGGCGAGATCGAACCCAAGGTCGTGGCCGAGGCCATTGCCAAGTTCGGTATCGACCCTGAAAAACGCAACCCGCTGGACTGCTGAGGAGACGCATTGTGAGTGAATTGATTCGCGTACCCGACATCGGCAGTGGCGAAGGTGAAGTGATCGAGCTGTTCGTCAAGGTTGGCGACCGCATCGAAGCCGATCAGAGCCTGCTGACCCTGGAATCCGACAAGGCCAGCATGGAAATCCCGGCCCCCAAGGCCGGTGTGATCAAGAGCCTGAAGGTCAAGCTGGGCGATCGCCTGAAGGAAGGTGATGAACTGCTGGAACTGGAAGTCGAGGGTGCCGCCGCTGCGGCGCCCGCGCCGGCTGCCGCTCCCGCGCCCAAGGCCGAAGCACAACCCGCCGCTGCGCCGGCCCCGGCTGCTGCTCCGGCGGCCACCGGTTCCAGCGTGCAGGACGTCGTCGTGCCGGACATCGGCACCGACGGCAAGGTCAAGGTCATCGAAGTACTGGTCAAGGCCGGTGACACCGTGACCGCTGACCAGTCGCTGATCACCCTGGAGTCCGACAAGGCCAGCATGGAGATCCCCTCCCCCGCCGCAGGCGTGGTGGAGAGCGTCGAGGTCAAGCTGGATGCCGACGTCGGCACCGGCGACCTGATCCTCAAGCTGCGCGTCGCGGGCGCTGCTCCTGCTGCAGCCCCGGCCCAGGCCGCTGCGCCGGCCGCCGCCCCGGCACCTGCTGCCGCTCCGGCTGCAGCCCCCGCTCCGGCAGCCACCGGCTCCAGCGTGCAGGACGTCTTCGTGCCGGACATCGGCACCGACGGCAAGGTCAAGGTCATCGAAGTGCTGGTCAAGGTCGGTGACACCGTGGCCGCCGACCAGTCCCTGATCACCCTGGAATCCGACAAGGCCAGCATGGAGATCCCCTCGCCCGCCGCCGGCGTGGTGGAGAGCGTCGAGGTCAAGCTGGACGCCGAAGTCGGCACCGGTGACCTGATCCTCAAGCTCAAGGTTGCAGGCGCTGCTGCTCCGGCTCCGGCCGCCGCACCGACTGCCGAACAACCTGCGCACCGCGTACCGGACGGCGCTCACCCGATCGCTGCCGCCGAGGTCGCCGCCATCGCGGCCCTGGCCGCTGCTGCGGCGAACACCACCGGCGTACCGGCGCGCTCCAGCGGTGCCAAGGTCCACGCAGGTCCGGCGGTTCGCCAGCTGGCCCGCGAGTTCGGTGTCGAGCTGAACGCAGTTCCGGCTACCGGCCCCCACGGCCGCGTGCTGAAGGAAGACGTGCAGGCGTACGTCAAAGCCATGATGCAGAAGGCCAAGGAAGCCCCGGCCGCAGCTGCCGCCGGTGCAACCGGCGGTGCTGGCATCCCGCCGATCCCGGTGGTGGACTTCAGCAAGTTCGGTGAAATCGAAGAAGTGGCCATGACCCGCCTGATGCAGGTCGGTGCCGCCAACCTGCATCGCAGCTGGCTCAACGTGCCGCACGTGACGCAGTTCGACTCGGCCGACATCACGGAGCTGGAAGCCTTCCGCGTGGCCCAGAAAGCGGTGGCCGAAAAGGCCGGCGTCAAGCTGACCGTCCTGCCCCTGCTGCTCAAGGCTTGCGCCTACCTGCTCAAGGAACTTCCGGACTTCAACAGCTCCCTGGCCCCCAGCGGCAAGGCGCTGATCCGCAAGAAGTACGTGCACATCGGCTTCGCCGTGGACACCCCGGACGGCCTGCTGGTGCCGGTGATCAAGAACGTCGACCAGAAGAGCCTGCTGCAACTGGCTGCCGAAGCCGCCGCCCTGGCGGAGAAGGCCCGGACCAAGAAGCTCTCGGCGGACGACATGCAAGGCGCCTGCTTCACCATCTCCAGCCTCGGCCACATTGGCGGCACCGGCTTCACGCCGATCGTCAACGCGCCGGAGGTGGCGATCCTCGGTGTGTCCAAGGCCGCCATGCAGCCGGTGTGGGACGGCAAGGCCTTCCAGCCGCGCCTGATGCTGCCGCTGTCGCTGTCCTACGATCACCGCGTGATCAACGGCGCCGCCGCCGCGCGCTTCACCAAGCGTCTCGGTGACGTGCTGACGGACATCCGCACCATGCTGCTGTAACTCGTTTCAAATTCGCGAGCACGCCACGCTCGTACCTCAACCCCGCCCCCTGAGGCGGGGTTTTTTTTGACTACGCGATACCCCAGCGAGCAAGCCGACTGTGCGCTCGCGCACAGTTTCCATGCCCCCCTTCCCACTCGCGAATTGCACCGTGCGGCATGCTTGCCAGTGCCATCATCATGATGCACCCTTGCCCGATGCTTTGAAGAAGTAGGCCGGCCCCTCTACCGGTCAGAGAAGTGGAAGCCCAGCGCCCGATGAAGAGCCATCCCGATGCCACCAGCCGTACGGTGGCCGAGATAGTGACGCAGTTGCCCGTCCCCTCGCGACTGGGCCTGATGCGTTTCGAGCGGCTCAACGAGGCCAGCTGGGCGATGCTTTTCCTCGATCCGAGCTGCGAGCGTTCCCTCGGTCTTCCAGCCAGCGAACTCTGCGCCCTGATCGACGCCCCCTACGCCAGCCTGATGGAACCGGAAACCCGCTATCGACTGCATGACGAGCTACAGCTGCAGCTGGCCAACCACCCGCACTACTCCATCCAGTACACGCTGCATTCACCCAACGGCCCCTTGTGTCTGCAGGAAATCGGCGAGTCTTTCCAGCAGCACGGGCGTCAACTGCTGCGTGGCTACCTGTTGGTGGCAGGCGATGCATCCGAACACAAGGAGCGGCTGAAGAACCTCGACCTGGAGGCCCAGAACAGCCGCCTGCGTACCTCCCTGGAGCTTTACCAGCGCTCCCAGGACGACCACCTGCAACACCTGATCCGGTCCCGTGCCCAGCAAAGCCTGATCGTCCGGCTGGCACGCCATCGCTACAGCTCCAGCAACCCGGCGCAGGAAGCCGCGCAGTTGATCACCCAGGCCGCCTGCGAGGCCTACGATGTGGCCCGCGTCGGCATCTGGCTGCTGGACGGGACTCAACTGTCGGCGGTCGGTCTGTTCCGCCGCGACGAGGATAACCACGAGCATCCGGGCGCGATGGAAATGAGCCAGTTCCCGCGCTACCTCGAAGCCTTGCACAGCGGCCGCGCCATCGATTCCCACAATGCCCAGAGCGATCCGCGCACCAGCGAACTGACCAGTACGTACCTCAAGCCGCAAGGCATCACCGCCATGCTCGATGCCAGCATCCGCATTGGTGGCGAGGTGGTCGGCGTACTCTGTCTGGAGCACATCGGCCCGCCCAGGGTCTGGCAGACCGACGAGATTGCTTTCGCCGGCGAGCTGGCCGACCAGTTCGCGCAGGTGCTGGTGAACCAGCAGCGGCGCCACGCCACCAGCGCCCTGCACCTGTTCCAGCGCGCCGTGGAACAGAGCGCCAGCGCCTTCCTACTGGTGGATCGCGAAGGCCTGGTGGAGTACGTCAATCCGAGCTTCACCGCCATTACCCAGTACAGCGCCGATGAAGTCCACGGCCGCCGCCTCTCGGATCTGCCGGCCCTGGAGAACCTCAGCGAGTTGCTGTTCGACACCAGCTCGGGCCTGGCCGCCTGCAACAGCTGGCAGGGCGAATTCCGCAGCCGGCGCAAGAACCTGGAGCCTTACTGGGGCCAGCTGTCCATTTCCAAGGTGTTCGGTGAAGACGGCGAGCTCACCCATTACATCGGGATCTACGAGGACGTCACCCACAGCAAACTGGCCCAGCAGCGCATCGAAAAGCTGGCCTACACCGACAACCTCACCGGACTCGGCAACCGCCCCTATTTCATCCGTACCGTCGAAGAGCGCTTCAACAGCGACCGCGACACCCCGCTCTGCCTGCTGCTGGTGGATATCGACAATTTCAAGCGAATCAACGACAGCCTCGGCCACCAGACCGGCGACAAGCTGCTGGTGAGCCTGGCGCGGCGCCTGCGCAACAGCCTGAGTCCGAGCGGCATCCTCGCGCGTTTCGCCAGCAACGAGTTCGCTGTGCTGCTCGACGGGGCTGACCTGGAGAATGGGCAGAAGATCGCCGCCCAGGTACTGCAAACCCTCGACAAGCCACTGTTCGTCGACAACCAGCTGATCAGCGTCACCGGCTCCCTCGGCCTTGCCTGCGCGCCTCTGCACGGCCGCGACCCGCAGACCCTGATGAAGCACGCGGGCCTCGCCCTGCACAAGGCCAAGGCCAACGGCAAGCATCAGCTTCAGCTGTTCACCGAGGCGCTGAATGCCGAGGCCAGCTACAAACTGTTCGTCGAGAACAACTTGCGCCGTGCGCTGGCGCAGAACGAGCTGGAAGTCTTCTACCAGCCCAAGCTGTGCCTGAAGACTGGCCAACTTCTCGGGATGGAGGCCCTGCTTCGCTGGCATCACCCGGAGAAGGGCATGATCAGCCCGGACCAGTTCATCAGCGTGGCCGAAGAGACCGGCATGATCATCCCCATCGGAAAATGGGTGATCCGCGAAGCCTGCCGCATGAGCAAGCGCCTCACCGCCGCCGGCCTCGGGGATCTGCAAGTGGCGATCAACCTGTCGCCCAAGCAATTCAGCGACCCCGACCTGGTGGGTTCCATCGCCGCCATCCTCAACGAAGAACAGCTGCCACCCAAGCGCCTGGAGCTGGAACTCACCGAAGGCCTGCTGCTGGAAGCCACCGACGAGACCCGTCACCAACTCAATAACCTGAAGAGCCTGGGCCTTACCCTGGCCATGGACGACTTCGGTACCGGCTACTCCTCGCTGAGCTACCTGAAGAAATTCCCCATCGACGTGATCAAGATCGATCGCAGCTTCATCAAGGACATCCCCGAGAACCAGGACGACAAGGAGATCACCTCCGCGGTCATCGCCATGGCCCACAAGCTCAAGCTCAAAGTGGTCGCCGAAGGCATCGAAACCGCCGCCCAGCTCGGCTTCCTCCGCCGCCAGCATTGCGATGTGGGCCAGGGATACCTGTTCGACAAGCCGATCTCCGGCAAGCACCTGTTCGAAAACCTCGGTCGCTACCCCTGCCGCAAGGCCCCTTGAACAGCCGTTGAAAAACGACCTCGCAATCGGGGTAACATCGGGATTCATTGCAATCCCGAGGAGACGGCTGATGGTCCTGCGTTCGCAAATACTCGCCCACAAACTCGAGCTGCCCAGTGCCGCCCAGGCCCTGCCCGGCCGCGAGACGCCAATGCCGGTGCCCGACAGCCACTACGTCAATGGTCGTCCGCTGCAAGGCCCGTTCCCCGCTGGCCTGCAAGTGGCGCAGTTCGCCATGGGGTGCTTCTGGGGCGCTGAACGGCGTTTCTGGCAACAACCGGGAGTCTGGACCACCGCCGTGGGTTACGCGGGCGGCTTCACCCCGAACCCCACCTATGACGAAGTCTGCTCCGGCCTGACCGGGCACACGGAAGTGGTGCTGGTGGTGTTCGATCCACAGAAAACCAGTTTCGACGAACTGCTGAAGGTGTTCTGGGAAGCGCACAATCCGACCCAGGGCATGCGCCAGGGCAATGACGTCGGTACCCAGTACCGGTCCGCCATCTATTGCTACGACGAAGACCAGTTGGCCGCGGCCCGCGCTAGCCAGGAGCGCTTCCAGGCGGAACTGGAGCATTCCGGATTTGGTGCCATCACCACCGAAATAGACGAGGCGCCTGCCTTCTATTACGCCGAGGCCTACCACCAGCAATACCTGGCGAAGAATCCCGGCGGCTATTGCGGCCTGGGTGGCACCGGCGTGTGCCTGCCAGCCTGAAGAAGGGCAGACGGGGCGGTTACCGAAGGATTAGACTCAAGTGGCCAGTCGCCACCAGTCACTCGGTATGCCGTCCCGACATCACTACATCCAGCCTGAACAGCTCTGCATCGGCCTGTACATCCAACTGGAGCTGGGCTGGTGGGAACACGACTTCGCGTTCAGCAACTTCAAGATCAAGGACGACGCACAGGTTCGGGCCCTGCAGGCCCTCGGCCTGAACCGGCTGCGCTACGACCCGGCACGCAGCGATTGCGAGCCCTTGCCGCCACCCGCCGAAGCGGAATCTCCGCCCCAGGCGCCACTCGCCGAAGACCCGGAAACAAAGGCGCGCCAGGTTCGCAGTGAAAAGCTCCGCCAGCTTCGCCAGCGCGTGGCCGAGGTGGACCGTCGGTTCATCCAGGCCAGCCAGCAGGTCAAGACGCTCAACCAGACACTGCGCAGCCGGCCGGAAGAGGCCGTGAAGCAGGCGGGAGCGATCGTCGTAGAACTGGTCGACACCCTCCTCGGCGGGCCCGGCGCGGTGCTCCACAGCATCACCGGGAAATCCGCCGAAGACAGTTACTTCCATGCACTCAACGTCACGGTGCTAGCCCTGCTGCTGGGCCGTCAGCTCGGTCTGGATGCGGAGGACTGCCATAGCCTGGGCCTCGGTGGCCTCCTGCACGACATCGGCAAGATGGAAGTGCCGACCAAGGTACTGCTGAAAAGCGAGCCCCTGACCAAACCCGAACTGCAATTCCTGCAGCTGCACACGGATTTCGGCCTGAAGATGGGCCAGCGCCTCATGCTCGACGACGAAGTGCTGCGCATCATCCACGAGCACCATGAGCACTGCGACGGCAGCGGCTATCCCCGCGGGCTGAAGGAAGCCGGCATCGGCCGCCTGAGCAAGCTGGTGGCCATCGCCAACCAGTTCGACAACCTGTGCAACCCGCTCGACCCACGCACCGCCCTTAGTCCCCACGAGGCCTTGGCGCTGATGTTCAAGCAGCAGCGCCAGCGATTCGACGAAGTCGCGCTGAAAGCCTTCATCCGCGCCATGGGTGTCTATCCGCCCGGCAGCCTGGTGCAACTGGATGACGACCGCTTCGCCCTAGTGCTGGGCGTGAACCCGTCCCAGCCGCTGAAGCCGACGCTGGTCGTCCACGATCCGGAGATTCCCAAGCAGGAAGCGCTAATCCTGGACCTGGAGCAGGAACCTCGCCTGTCCATCGCCCGCAGCCTGCGCCCGTCCCTGCTACCGCTGGAGGTGCTGGAGTATCTCAGTCCGCGCCGGCAACTGACCTACTACATCGAACCGCAACCAGGCCGCAGCTGATATCAGCAGCGGCCTGCTCCGTTCACTCTTCGATCAGCCAATCCAGCCGCCAGCCGCCCTGGCTCTGCGCCAGGCGTTCGGCGAGCCACGGCAGGGTCTGGCGCAGCTCGTCCTCGATGCCCCACGGCGGGTTGGCAATGGCCAACCCGGAACCGTTCAAGCCGGAGTCGGCGGTGTCGGCCGCATGCACCCGCAGTTCCACGCGCAGCAATTTGGGTGCGCCGCTGGCCTGCAGGCCTTGGTAGAAGCGGCGGAGCTGACGCTGATCCTTGATCGGATACCAGATGGCAACCACGGTCTGGCGCATGCGCCCAATGGCTTCCTTGAGGGCGGTGACGCAACGCTCCAGCTCATCGGCCTGTTCGAACGGCGGATCGATCAGCATCAGCGCGCGCTTCTCCGGCACCGGCAGTAGCGCTCGCGCCAGGTGCCAGCCCTCGCCCAGGTGCACGGCGACGCGGCGGTCGCCGGCCATGTTGTCCCTGAGCAGTTGGCCGTCTTCCGGGTGCTTCTCGTTCAGTTGCAGGCGGTCCTGCGGGCGGGTCAGCCGCCGCGCCAGCTCGGGCGAGCCCGGGTAGAAGCGCAGGCTGCCATCCGGGTTCAGCTCGTGGATCACCCGCAGGTAATCGGCCATGGGCGCGGGCAGATCGGGCAAGTCCCAGAGACGGCCGATGCCTTCGCGCCATTCGTCGGTGCGACTGGCCTGGTCACCCAGGAGGTCGTAAAGGCCAACGCCGGCGTGGCTGTCGAGGATGGCAAAGGGTGCCTCCTTGCGCGACAGCAGGGCGATCAGGCGGGCCAGGGTGAAGTGTTTGAGCACGTCGGCATGGTTTCCGGCGTGAAAGGCATGGCGGTAGTTCATGGGGAATCCTCGCAAGGCGCGCATTCTACCAGCCAGCGCCCAATCACGGCTTCACCCCCTTTATCACGCTCGTGGATGTTGCTAGGCGCCTTTCATTCACCGATCTAGACTCGGCTGATTCCATCCGGAGAGCCACCATGTCCGAGACCCTGCTCAGTTCCCGCAACCTGGCCTTCGAACTCTACGAAGTGCTGGACGCCGAAGCCCTGACCCAACGGGAGCGCTTCGCCGACCACAACCGCGAGACCTTCGACGCCGCCCTGGGCACAGCCCGCAGCATCGCTGAAAAATTCTTCGCTCCGCACAACCGCAAGGGCGACGAACAGGAGCCGGAGTACGTCAACGGCGCCGCGACCCTCATTCCGGAAGTGAAACCCGCAGTCGACGCCTTCCTCGAAGCCGGTTTCCTGAATGCCACGCGCAGCTTCGAACAGGGCGGCATGCAGCTTCCCACCCTGCTGTCCCAGGCCTGCTTCGCCCACTTCCAGGCGGCCAACGTCGGCAGCTCGGCGTACCCCTTCCTGACCATGGGCGCGGCCAACCTGATCGAGAGCTTCGGTAGCGACGAGCAGAAACAGCGCTTCCTGCAGCCGATGATCGACGGCCGCTTCTTCGGCACCATGGCCCTCACCGAGCCCCATGCCGGCTCGTCGCTGTCGGATATCCGCACCCGCGCGGAGCCGGCCGCTGACGGCACCTACCGCATCAAGGGCAACAAGATCTTCATTTCCGGCGGCGACCACCCGCTGTCGGACAACATCGTGCACATGGTGCTGGCCAAGCTGCCGGACGCACCGCCCGGTGTGAAAGGCATCTCGCTGTTCATCGTGCCCAAGTTCCTGGTCAACGATAACGGCTCCCTGGGCAAGCGCAACGACGTGATCCTGGCCGGTCTGTTCCACAAGATGGGCTACCGCGGCACCACCTCCACGGCGCTGAACTTCGGTGATAACGGCGAATGCGTCGGCTACCTGGTCGGCAAACCTCATGCCGGCCTGTCCTACATGTTCCAGATGATGAACGAGGCGCGCATCGGCGTCGGCATGGGCGCGGTGATGCTCGGCTACGCCGGCTATCTCTACTCCCTGGACTACGCTCGCGAACGTCCCCAGGGCCGCCTGCCGGACGGCAAAGACCCGGCCTCGCCCCAGGTGTCGATCATCCAGCACGCCGACGTGCGTCGCATGCTGCTGACCCAGAAGGCCTATGTGGAAGGCGCCTTCGACCTCGGCCTGTACTCCGCGCGCCTGTTCGACGACACCCAGACGCTGGCCACCGAGGAAGAACGCCAGCAGGCACACGAACTGCTCGACCTGCTCACGCCCATCGTCAAATCCTGGCCTTCTGAGTTCTGCCTCAAGGCGAACGAACTGGCCGTCCAGATCCTCGGCGGCCACGGCTACACCCGTGAGTACCCCGTTGAGCAGTACTACCGCGACAACCGCCTGAACCCGATCCACGAAGGCACCCATGGCATCCAGTCCCTCGACCTGCTGGGCCGCAAGCTGGCGCAGAACAAGGGCGCCGGCCTCAAGCAACTGACCCGACTGATCAATGACTGCTGCGCACGCGCCGCCGAATACGAGTCGCTGAACGCCCTGCGCCAGCCGCTGGAGCACCTGCTGGCAAGTCTTTCCAACGTCACCCTGGCGCTGCTGGGTGACCTGATGCAGGGCAAGGTCAACCAGGCGCTGGCCAACTCGGCGCTGTACCTGAAGGTCTTCGGCCATACCGTGATCGGCTGGCGCTGGCTGGAACAGGCGATCCGCGCCGAACAGGGCCTGGCCCGTGGAAACGCCGCCGACGCCGACTTCTATCGCGGCAAGCTGCAGGCCGCGCGCTACTTCCTCACCTGGGAAGTACCCGGCTGCCATCACGAACTGGCGCTGCTGGAAGCCCGCGACGACACGTGCCTGGCCATGCAGGACAACTGGTTCTAGCCCTTATTCAGGGTTCTTCATGCCCCGCGCACATGCGGGGCTTTTTTATTGCGCGCAGCACGCCCCCGATAACAGCGCCCGAAACGCCGTCAGTCGTTTCGTCATCCGCATTGCCCCCCTCTCCGGAACCTCGAACCCGTTCTCCTGCCCAAGGGCTTCCCAACGCTGGCAAGAACCCTGCATGAAATCTTGCAGAGCCTTGCCACCGGCAGGTTAGAATTCCTCGGCATGCGCCCCTGCATGCCGTTCCCAATCCCCATTTGCTAGGAGCCGCCAGTGGATGCCACCACCGTCAATAGCCTGTTCCTGATCGGCGCGGTGCTGGTAGGCATGAGCATTCTGGTCAGCGCCTTCGGATCTCGCTTCGGCGTCCCCATCCTGGTGGTGTTCCTCGTCGTCGGCATGCTCGCGGGCAGCGACGGCCCTGGCGGCATCGTCTTCAACAACTATTCCCAGGCCTATCTGGTCGGCAACCTGGCATTGGCGATCATCTTGCTCGACGGCGGCATGCGTACCCGCGCGGCGACCTTCCGCGTGGCGCTCTGGCCTTCACTGTCACTGGCCACGGTCGGTGTGCTGGTCACCGCCGGCCTGACCGGCATCGCAGCCGCCTGGCTGTTCAACCTGACTACCCTGGAGGGCCTCCTGATCGGCGCCATCGTCGGCTCCACCGACGCCGCGGCGGTGTTCAGCCTGCTCGGCGGACGCGGTCTGAACGAACGCGTCAGCGCCACCCTGGAAATCGAGTCGGGCAGCAACGACCCCATGGCCGTGTTCCTCACGGTGACCATGATCGAGATGCTCGCCACCGGCCAGAGCGGATTCAGCTGGACCTTCGTCGTGCATATCGTCCAGCAGTTCGGCGTCGGCACCGTCATGGGCTTCGCCGGCGGCTGGCTGATGCTGCAAATGATCAACCGCCTGACCCTGGCCAACGGCCTCTACCCCTTGCTGGTGGTCGCGGGCGGGCTGCTGGTATTCGCCCTGACCAACGCCGTGCACGGCAGCGGCATCCTTGCCGTCTACCTGTTCGGCCTGTTCCTCGGCAACCGGCCGATCCGCTCGCGCCACGGCATCCTGCATATCCTCGATGGCCTGACCTGGCTGGCGCAGATCGGCATGTTCCTGGTGCTGGGGCTGCTGGTCACGCCCCACGAACTCTTCCCGATCATCCTGCCGGCCCTGGGCCTGGCGCTGTGGATGATCGTGGTCGCCCGTCCGCTGTCGATCTTCCTCGGCCTGGCACCGTTCCGCGCCTTCCATGGACGCGAGAAGGCCTTCATCGCCTGGGTCGGCCTGCGTGGCGCAGTACCAATCATCCTGGCGGTGTTCCCGCTGATGGCTGGGCTACCCAATGCCCAGCTGTTCTTCAATGTCGCCTTCTTCATCGTTTTGGTCTCGCTGGTGCTGCAAGGCACCAGCCTGCCTTGGGCGGCCAAGCTGTTGCGCGTCACCGTGCCGCCGGAGCCCGCGCCCATCTCCCGCGCCGGCCTGGAGGTCCATCCCACCAGCGAGTGGGAGCTGTTCGTCTACCGACTGGGCGCCGAAAAGTGGTGCATCGGCGCTGCCCTGCGCGAACTGAAAATGCCGGACGGCACGCGCATCGCGGCACTGTTCCGGGGCAAGGAACTGCTGCACCCCTCGGGCAGTACCACCCTGGAAGCCGGCGACATCCTCTGCGTGGTTGGCCATGAGCATGACCTCTCGGCCCTGGGCAAATTGTTCAGCCAGGCACCGCAACGCGGCCTCGACCTGCGCTTCTTCGGCGATTTCGTGCTGGAGGGCGATGCCCAGCTGTCCGCAGTGGCTTCGCTTTACGGCCTCAAGCTTGGCGAACAGGACGGCCACTTGCCCCTGGGTCGCTTCATCGCCCACGAAATCGGCGGCGAGCCGGTGGTGGGCGACCAGGTGGAATGGAACGGCCTGACCTGGACCGTTGCTCTGATGGAAGGGAACAAGGTGCGCAAAGTGGGCGTCAAATTCCCCGAAGGTCAGAGCCGACCGGGGCTGTTCCTCTAGGGGGACGCTCAAGGACGGCACTTTCAGGTCCAGGTCCCCGCCACGGAAACGATGGGGTTCGCCAACAGGGCGACCCCGGATCACAACCGCTCGTGCCCGGCAGCCCCGCAAAGGCCGTCGTGGCATATCATTAGCCGCATTCGAACCCGAGCTGCCCGATCGCGATGATTGCTTCCTTGCGCACCTTTTTCGCTGCTGCCCTGCTGGGCTTCTGCCTGACGCCGGCCTACCTGCAAGCCGCCACCACCGTTACCCCCGGCCTGCCCAAGCCGGCCGCCGCGCCCGCCGAGAGCAAGGCCGCCGGTGCCGAGTCCGCGGCCAAGCCCTCGATCGAGGAGCAGACCCAGTCCTTCGTCGCCAGCCAACAGGAGAGCGAGCAGGCCCTTGCCGCCCTCAAGCGCCAGCTGGAGAGCGCTCCCCGCCTTGTCGGCGAATCCCAACGCGAGCTGGCGCGGCTGAAGACCAGCCCGACGGTGCCGGTGAAGGAGCGCTACGGCAAATCCGATCTCGGACAGCTGGAAAAGCTGCTGGACACTCGCAGCAGTGAACTGGCCGAGCTGCAGAAGGAGCTCACCGAAGCCAACAGCCTGATCATCACCTCCCAGACCCGCCCGGAGCGGGCCCAGGCCGAGATCAGCAGCAATCAGTCGCGCACCCAACAGATCAACGCCACGTTCAAATCCGGCAAGGAAGCGGGCAAGGCCATCAGTGAAGAGCAGCGCACCCTGCTCAATGCCGAGCTTGCCGCTCTCGCCACCCAGACCGAACTGCGCCGCGAGGAACTCGCCGGCAACAGCCTGCTGCAGGACCTCGGCAACAGCCGCCGCGACCTGCTCATGGAGCGCATCCGCCGTCTGGAACAGGAAACCCAGGACCTGCAGTCGGTGATCAACGGGATGCGCCGGGAGAGCTCGGAGCAGACGGTGGCGGAACTGGCCCGCGACGCCGACAAGGGCACGCCGGACAGCGTGGTGGCGAAGGAAAGCGCCATCAACCTGAAGATGTCCGATTACCTGCTGCGCTCCACCGACCGCCTCAATGAGCTCACCCAGCAGAATCTGCAGACCCGCCAGCAACTGGACAATCTCAGCCAGGCCGACCAGGCCCTGGAGGAGCAGATCAGCGTGCTCAAAGGCAGTCTGCTGCTGGCCAAGATCCTCTACCAGCAGAAGCAGGCCCTGCCCCAACTGCACCTCGACTCGAACCTGGCCGATGAAATCGCCGACATCCGCCTCTACCAGTTCGAGCTGAATCAGCAGCGCGACAAGCTGGGCAATCCCCAGGCCTACGTCGACAGCCTGCTCGCCGATCAGCCGCCGGAACAGGTCACGCCGGAACTGCGCACCACCCTGACCAATCTGATTTCCACCCGCAGCGAACTGCTCGATCGCCTGAGCCGCGAGCTGAACAACCTGCTCAACGAATCCATCACCCTGCAGCTCAACCAGAAGCAGTTGCAGGAAACCTCCCAGACCCTGCGCAACACACTCGACGAGCAGATGTTCTGGATTCCCAGCAACAAGCCGCTGGACTTCAACTGGCTCAAGTCCGCCCCGCACCTGCTGGAACGCCAACTGGCCGAGATGCCCTGGGGCGCGGGCGTGCGCGAACTGGGTGAAGGCCTGCTGGACCGCCCCTGGCTGTTCCTGCCCCTGCTGCTGGTGATCGGCGGCCTGCTGTGGAAGCGCCGCTACCTCTACGCCAAGCTCAACGAAATCAACCAGGACGTCGGCCACTTCAAGCGTGACAGCCAGCTGCATACGCCGATGGCGCTGTTCCTCACCGTGTTGCTGGCCCTACCCGTCAGCCTGTTCCTGTTGCTGTGCGGCCTTGCCCTGCAGATCGACGCCCGCGGCCAGAACGCCACGCTGGGTGCCGCACTGATGGAAATGGCCCAGGCCTGGATGGTGTTCTACACCCTCTACCGCATCCTCGCGCCGGGCGGCATCGCCGAACTGCACTTCCACTGGGACCGCCCTCAGGTCGCCTTCCTGCGCAGCCAGATACGACGCCTCGGCGGTGTGGTCATGGCGTTGGTGGCGATCGTCACCGTGGCCGAACACCAGCCGGCAGCCCTGGCCGACGACATCATCGGCGTGCTCGTGGTCCTCAGTTGCTATGCCCTGATGACCCTGGTGCTGAGCAACCTGCTGCTCGCCGAACCGATGCGCGAGCAGACCTCGCCGTTCCGCCTGCTGATCGGCGTCGCCTTCACCCTGCTGCCACTGGCGCTCATCGTCGCGGTGGGCTTCGGCTACTACTACACCTCGCTCAAGCTCACCGACCGCCTGATCACCACGCTCTACCTGCTGATCCTCCTGCTGCTGGTCGAAGCCACCTTCGTTCGTGGCCTCGCAGTGGCCGCGCGGCGCCTGGCTTACCAGCGCGTGCTCGCCAAGCGCCAGGCGCAGACCAAGGAAAACGCCGAGGGCGAGGAAGTGGTGGTGGAAGAGCCGGCCCTCGACATCGAGAAGGTCAACCAGCAATCGCTGCGCCTGATCCGCCTCGCCCTGCTGGGCGTGTTCATCACCTGCCTGTACCTGGTCTGGGCCGACCTCATCAGCGTGTTCGCCTACCTCGACCAGGTCACCCTCTACCAGTACTCCAGCGGCACCGGCGACGCTGCCACGCTGGTACCGATCAGCCTGCTGGACGTACTCGGCGCGTTGATCATCGCCGGCATCACCACGGCCCTCGCGCGCAACCTGCCGGGCCTGCTGGAAGTGCTGGTGCTGTCGCGGCTCAAGCTCGCCCAGGGCAGCGCCTACGCCACCACCACGCTGCTGTCCTATGCCATTGCCGGCATCGGCTTCGTCAGCGCGCTGTCCACCCTCGGGGTCAGCTGGGACAAGCTGCAATGGCTGGTGGCCGCGCTCTCCGTCGGTATCGGTTTCGGCATGCAGGCGATCTTCGCCAACTTCATTTCCGGCCTGATCCTGCTGTTCGAGCGCCCGGTGCGTATCGGCGACCTGGTGACCATCGGCACCGTCACCGGCACGGTGAACCGCATCCGTATCCGCGCTACGCACATCACCGACAGCGACCGCAAGGAAGTGATCGTGCCGAACCAGATCTTCCTCACCAGCCAGCTGATCAACTGGACCCTGACCGACACCGTCACCCGCATCGTGCTGGTGTACAACGTCAACCGCAGCTCCGATCTCGACCTGGAACTGGTGCGCAAGCTGCTGCTGCAGGCCACCCAGGAAAACTCGCGGGTGCTGCGCGACCCGGCGCCTACCGTACAGCTGAAGACTTACGGCGCCAGCGCCCTGGAGCACGAGCTGAAGATCTACGTTCGCGAGCTGGGTGATCGCGGCCTGGCGACCGATGAACTGAATCGACGCATCGATGAGCTGTTCAAGGAACACGACATCAACACGTCCAGCACGCCGAGGATGGATATCACCCTCTCCCGCCCAGTCGAGAAACAGGTCGAGGGTGAAGTCGAAGAAGTGACAATCAAGGGCAAGACCCCGGTTCCGGAGGCCCGATGATCTGTGCACTTCCTGTCGGCACGGCGGCGTGACAAGCTGAACCCATGAAAAAACTCGACGAACTGCGCTTCGACAACCGCTTCGCCCGCCTGGGCGACGCCTTCTCCACCGAGGTGCTGCCCGAGCCCCTCGCCGAGCCGCGCGTGGTGGTATCCAGCCCGGCGGCCATGACACTCCTCGACCTGGACCCGGCTGAAGCCGAAAACCCGGTGTTCGCCGAAGTGTTCACCGGACACAAGGTCTGGGCGGATGCCGAGCCGCGGGCAATGGTCTATTCCGGCCACCAGTTCGGCGTCTACAACCCACGCCTTGGCGATGGGCGCGGCCTGCTCCTGGGCGAAGTGCTGAACGACACGGGCGAGTACTGGGACCTGCACCTCAAGGGCGCCGGTCAGACACCCTATTCACGTATGGGCGATGGCCGCGCCGTGCTGCGCAGCTCGATTCGCGAATTTCTCGCCAGCGAGTACCTGCATGTGCTGGGCATTCCCACCAGCCGCGCGCTGTGCGTTACCGGATCCGCGACGCCGGTGTACCGGGAAACCCGCGAAACCGGTGCCATGCTGCTACGCCTGTCGCCCAGCCATGTGCGCTTCGGCCACTTCGAATACTTCTACTACACGCGTCAGCACGAGCAGCTCGAAGCCCTGGGCCGGCACGTCCTCGAATGCCACTTCCCCCACTGCCTGGAACAGGAGCAGCCCTGGGCCGCCTTCTTCCGCGAAGTGCTGGAGCGCAACGCCGAGATGATCGCCCTCTGGCAGGCCTACGGCTTCTGCCACGGCGTGATGAACACCGACAACATGTCGATCCTGGGCATCACCTTCGACTACGGCCCCTACGCCTTCCTCGACGACTTCGACGCCAACCACATCTGCAACCACTCCGATGACGGTGGCCGCTACAGCTTCAGCAACCAGGTGCCCATCGCCCACTGGAACCTGGCCGCACTGGCCCAGGCGCTGACGCCCTACATCGACGTGGAACAGCTGCGGGAAACCCTCAACCTGTTCCTGCCGCTCTACCAGGCCCACTACCTGGACCTGATGCGCCGCCGCCTAGGCTTCACTTCCGCAGCCGAAACGGACGACGCCCTGGTGCAACGCCTGCTGCAATTGATGCAGGGCAGCGCAGTGGACTACAGCCAGTTCTTCCGCCGACTGGGTGATGAAGCACCGGAACAGGCGCTGAACAGGTTGCGGGACGACTTCGTCGACCTCGCCGGCTTCGACGCCTGGGCGACGGACTACCGGGCCCGCGCGGCGCAGGATGGCGACGACCAGCAAGCACGACGCACGAGGATGCATGCGGTGAATCCGAAGTACGTCCTGCGCAATTACCTGGCCCAGCGCGCGATCGAGGCCGCCCAGCAAGGCGACTACGCCGAAGTGCGCCAACTGCACGCGGTGCTTTCGCGTCCGTTCGACGAACAACCGGGCATGGAGCGCTTTGCCGAACGCCCGCCGGAATGGGGCAAGCACCTGGAGATCAGTTGCTCGTCCTGAGCCCCGATCCCTGTAGGAGCTAGCTTGCTAGCGAATGGCTTTTTTTCGCCAGCAAGCTGGCTCCTACAAATCATGGCTAGTGGCCCAGCATCCACTCCAGCCCCATCGCCACGTGCCGCTCGGCGCTGTCCACCAGCGGCAGGGGCGACTCGCAGCCGTCCAGCAAAAGACCGATTTCGGTACAACCGAGGATGGCGGCCTGCGCACCTCGTGCCTTCAACTGCGCCAACTGGTCCAGGTAGAAAGCGCGAGCATCGGGAAGGAACTGGCCGACGCACAGTTCCTGGAAGATCACCCGGTCGATTTCGGTGATGGCCTGGTCATCCGGCACCCGCACTTCGATGCCGTAGCGCTGGCCCAAGCGCTCGCGATAGAAGGCTTCCTGCATGGTGAAGCGGGTACCGAGCAGAGCGGCGCGTTCCACCCCTTGCCCATGCAGTGCCTGGCCGACGGCATCGCCAATGTGCAGGAGCGGGATATCCACAGCCTGTTCGATGGCCGCAGCAACCTTGTGCATGGTGTTGGTCGCCAGCAACAGCGCCGTTGCGCCAGCCCCCTCCAGCCCCCGTGCGGCCTGCGCGAGCAGCTCGCCGGCCGCCTCCCATTCGCCGGCTTTCTGTTGCGCGGCGATCTGCGCGAAATCCACTGAATGCAGCAACAGCGGCGCGGAATGCAGCCCACCCAGACGGTCACGAACACCGCGATTGAGCAACTGGTAATAGGTCACGGTGGACTCCCAGCTCATTCCGCCCAACACACCCAACATGCGCATGACACCCGCTCCCCTGTAGGAAAGCTCCAGCCTAGTCCAGGCTCGTCGCAAGCCGGGCATACAGTTGCCGGGAAACGCGCAGATACAGGGCGGCCGACGGGGCAATCGCCGCCGTTGCTGCTTACAAAATGGAATATAAACCTGCACAAATCTTCTTAGACTCTCTAAGAAAAGCCAATTATCTTCAGCCCCCTGCTTATTCCAGCCTGTTCTACCACCCACTGTCAGGCGCTGTGCCCGCATGAAGATTCGCGACCTCGACCTCAGCCAGAGTTCGATCAACACCGAACACGAAGCGCTGGGGATCCCGCCAGTCGAAGATTTCGTTTCCCACCCCGACGACCACCCGGTCCTGCGGGCTGCGATGTGGGCGGCGATCCTCATCCTGGTGGGTCTGCTCTGCTTCCTCGCCTGGCGCCTGTTCTTCGATAACGGCGGCAACAGCGGCCTGGAGATCATCGAGAACGCGCTGACCAGCAAGGGCTTCTGGAGCGCGGTCGCCGTGGGCTTCTTCGCCCAGGTCATCGACGGCGCCCTGGGCATGGCCTATGGCATCACCGCCACCACCTTCCTGCTCACCACCGGCGCCTCGCCCGCCGCGGCCAGCGCCAGCGTGCACATCGCCGAAGTCTTCACCACCGGCCTGTCCGGCATCTCCCATGTGAAGTTGGGCAACGTCAACAAATCCCTGTTCCTGCGCCTGTTGCTGCCGGGCATCATCGGCGCAGTGCTTGGCGCTGTGCTGATCACCCAATTCGACGGCGCGGCGCTCAAGCCCTTCATTTCCGCCTACCTGCTGCTGATGGGCCTGTACATCCTGAGCAAGGCCTACCGTCATGTGGCCAAACGCAGGGCGCCCAAGCACGTTGCCAAGCTGGCCCTGTTCGGCGGCTTCGTCGATGCCGCAGGCGGCGGCGGCTGGGGGCCGGTGGTGACCAGCAGCCTGATCGGCTCCGGTACCGATCCGCGCACCACCATCGGTTCGGTGAACTTCGCGGAGTTCTTCCTGACCATCTCCAGTGCCACTTCCTTCATCCTTCTGGCCGGCGCGCCGGACACCTGGAAGATGGTTGCCGGCCTGGTGTTCGGCGGCCTCTTCGCGGCGCCCCTCGCCGCCCTGCTGTGCAAGAAGCTGTCGCCGCGCACCCTGCTCATCATCGTCGGCTGCCTGATCACCCTGATCAGCGCCTACAACATCTACATGGCGCTGCGCTGAAGCTGTCTTGATTTCCGCCCGGCGCGACTCCAGATAGGCGGAGTCCGCCACCGGTAATCCATCATGACCGACCCGATGTTGATCCCCTGCGCCCAGTGCGCCGGGCTGAACCGTATTCCCGCTGCCCGCCTGGGCGATTCCCCGCGCTGTGGCCACTGCAAGAGCGCCGTGATTCCTGCTGCACCCTTCGACCTGAATGAAGCCGACTTCGCCAAGCAACTGCGGGGCGACCTGCCCCTGCTGGTGGACGTCTGGGCGGACTGGTGCGGCCCCTGCAAGTCCTTCGCGCCCATCTACCAGCAGGCCGCCGGCCAGCTCCAGGGGCGCTGCCGCCTGGGCAAGCTGGACAGCGAAGCCAATCGCAATCTGGCCGGCCAGTTGGGCATCCGCTCCATTCCGACGCTGATCCTGTTCAAGGACGGCAAGGAAGTCGCCCGCCAGAGCGGCGCACTGCCCCTTGCGCAACTGCTCGGCTGGCTCAGCGCGCAGGGCGTCTGATCGCTCCGGTCAATTCGACTGACCGTCCCGGTCATTGCCGGGACGGTCAAGGTCGCTAGGCTCTGTGAATCGCCACGCCGGAGCCCGACATGTCCATGCCAATCGAGCTGGTTCGCCAGCTGACCGAGGAACACATCGCTTTCGTCAAACGTAGCGGCCTCCAGGCCGACATCCTGGAGCCCGGGCACGTGCGCCTGCGCATGCCGTTCGAGGGCAACCAGAACCACATCGGCACCCTCTATGCGGGCGCGCTCTTCACGCTCGCCGAAATGCCCGGTGGCACCCTGTTCCTCACCAGTTTCGACAGCCGGCGCTTCTACCCCGTCGTAAAGGAAATGAACCTGCGCTTCCGCCGCCCGGCCAAGGGCGACATCACGGTGGACGCCCGAATCGACCCAGCGGAAATCGCACGCATCCAGCGGGACGCCGAGGCAAACGGCAAAGCGGAATATTGGCTGGAGCTGCAATTGCTGGACGCCAGTGGCGAAGTGGTCGCCGAGAGCCGCGGGCTCTACCAGATGCGGGCCCACTGACGGCCTTGCCCTGGATCAATCCGTAGCCCGGAAAAAGGCCACAGAGTGTGGGTCTCAGAGGAGGCCCACACCATGTTCAAGCACATCCTGGTTGCCCACGACCTCAGCCATGAAGCCGACATCGCCCTGCAACGCGCCATCCAGCTAGCCCGCCAACACGGCGCAGCGCTCACCCTGCTGCATGTGCTCGAAGACCACCTTCCCAATGCGGTACAGGGCAACCTGCGCGATGCCGCGCAGCAGCACTTCCACGAGCATCTGGCGCAACTGGGCGCCGAAGACTGTCGACTGTTGCTACGCAAGGGCCGCCCCGCCCAGCAGATTCTCGAGGAGATGGGTGACAGCGGCGCCGACCTGCTGGTGATTGGCCGGCACCATCACAATGCACCGGAACTGTTCATCGGCACTACGCTGGAGCGCGTCGCCCGTCATCTGACCGCCCCCCTGCTGCTGGTGGTGGGCGAGCAACCGGAAAGGCCCTATCAGAAAGGCGCCGTGGCGCTGGACTTCTCCCTGTGCGCCTGCGACGCCTTGCGCAAGTCTTATGCGCTGCTGCCGCACGACGCCAGCCTGGTCGCGCTCAATGTGATGGAGCTCGGCAGTCGCCTGCTCTCGAAGAGCAGCCAGTCAGCTGACTTTCTCGCCACTCAACGGGAACTGCTGGAAAGGCTGCTGGAGGACGAGCTCGTCGGACTTGGTGACTCTGCACCGGCGGTGCAGCTTGAAGTGGTGCGCGGCGCCCTGCCCCGCGCGCTGGACGACGCCATCGCCGAGCAACGTCCTCAACTGCTGGCCCTCGGCAGCCACGGCCGCAGCCTGATCTCCCAGGCGCTGCTCGGCAGCCTTGCCCTGCGCTACCTGCAGAACCCGCCCTGCGACCTTTTGCTGGTCAAATAACGCATTCGCCCCGGCAAGCCGGGGCGAACAGGGTGATCTTCACTTCCGCCGGTTTCAGCTTTCCAGCAGATCGTGCAGTTCCACGAATTGCTGGGTCAGCTTGTGCCGAGGCTCCAGGAAGATCAGCGGTTTGCAAGCCTGGTGCGACTCGCGCATCTTCACCGACATCATCAGGTTCACTGGCAGTACCGGCAGCCCTTCCTCCACCAGTTCATCCAGCAACTGCTGCGGCAACGACGCACGCGGCTGGAACTGGTTGACCACGATGCCTTCCACTTCCAGGCCCTCGTTGTGGTCCTCCTTCAACTCCTCGATCTCCGCCAGCAGCCCATAGAGCGCATTGCGGGAGAAGCTGTCGCAGTCGAAGGGAATCAGGCAGCGATCGGCAGCGATCAGCGCGGAAACCGTATAGAAGTTCAAAGCTGGCGGTGTATCCAGATAGATCCGGTCGTAGTCCTCACTCAGATCCTCCAGCAACTTCCGCAGCTTGTTGATCTTGTGCTTGGCCTCCAGCTTCGGTTGCAGGTCGGCCAGCTCCGCCGTGGCGGTGACCACGTGGAGGTTGTCGTAGGGCGTCTCGTAGATATCCACCTTGCCCTTGCGGAAGGCGGTGGCCGACAGCGTCTGCTTGAAGAAATCGGCAATGCCCATGGGGATATCCTCACCGGTCAGACCGGTCAGGTAGTGTGTGGAGTTGGCCTGGGCATCCAGATCGATCAGCAGGGTGCGATACCCCTGTGAAGCACTCACCGCTGCCAGGTTGCAAGCAATGCTGGACTTGCCCACTCCGCCCTTCTGATTGAAAACCACGCGCCGCATCCCACACCTCCCAAAGCCTGACTAGTAGCGGATTCTATGCAACGCCCGTGACAAGGGCGAGGTCAGACACAAACAAAAAGGGTCGCTTTCGCGACCCTCGATGATTAGCAATGGTATTGCGCCGACAGCTCGTGCACCGCCTCGAAGAAGGCGCCAGCGTGGGCCGGGTCGACTTCCGGGGTGATGCCATGGCCGAGGTTGAATACGTGGCCAGAGCCCTTGCCGTAGGCGGCCAGGATGCGGCCCACCTCGGCGCGGATGGCGGCCGGGTTGGCGTAGAGCACCGAAGGGTCCATGTTGCCTTGCAAGGAGACCTTGTCGCCGACGCGGGCACGTGCGCTGCCGATGTCACAGGTCCAGTCCAGGCCCAGGGCTTCGGCGCCACTGTCGGCCATGGACTCCAGCCAAAGACCGCCGCCCTTGGTGAAGAGGATCACCGGTACGCGACGGCCGTCGTGCTCGCGGATCAGCCCGTCGACGATCTTCTTCATGTAGGCCAGGGAGAATTCCTGGTAGGCCGCCGCCGAGAGGCTGCCACCCCAGGAGTCGAAGATCTGTACCGCCTGGGCGCCGGCCTTGATCTGGCCGTTCAGGTAGACGGTCACCGACTGGGCCAGCTTGTCCAGCAGGGCGTGCATGGCCTGGGGATTGTCGTAGAGCATCGCCTTGGATTTGCGGAAATCACGGCTGGAACCGCCTTCGACCATGTAGGTCGCGAGCGTCCAGGGGCTGCCGGAGAAGCCGATCAGCGGCACACGGCCATTCAGCTCGCGGCGAATGTTGCGGACGGCGTCCATCACGTAGCCCAGGTCCTGCTCCGGGTCGGGAATCGGCAGGGCTTCGATGTCGGCGAGGCTGCTCACCACTTTCTTGAAGCGCGGGCCTTCGCCGGTCTCGAAGTACAGCCCCTGGCCCATGGCGTCGGGGATGGTGAGGATGTCGGAGAAGAGGATCGCCGCGTCCAGCTGGGGGTAGCGATCCAGCGGCTGGACGGTGACCTCGCAGGCCAGCTCGGGGTTCTTCATCAGGCTGACGAAGTCACCGGCCTTGGCACGGGTGGCACGGTATTCCGGCAGGTAACGACCGGCCTGGCGCATCATCCAGACGGGAGTGACATCAACGGGCTGCTTGAGCAGGGCGCGGAGGAAACGGTCGTTCTTCAAGACGGTCATGGCAGTGTCCAACGAAAAAGTGCGGGCATTTTCGCAGAGCCCAATGCAAAAGGCACGGCGGGTGCCGTGCCTTTTGTCCATCGCGACATTCGGTCGCTGCGCTCCCAGTCCCTTAAGCGCTTAGACGCCCAGGTAGTCCAGGATGCCTTCGGCAGCCGTGCGGCCCTCGAAGATCGCCGTTACCACCAGGTCGGAACCACGGACCATGTCGCCACCGGCGAAGATCTTCGGGTTGCTGGTCTGGTGCTTGAACTGCGACTGCGCGGGCGCGACCACACGACCCTGGCTGTCCACGCTGATCTCGAACTGCTCGAACCAGGGTGCCGGGCTCGGACGGAAACCGAAGGCGATCAGCACGGCTTCAGCCGGGATGATTTCCTCGGAACCCGGGATCGGCTCGGGGCTGCGACGGCCACGGGCGTCCGGCTCGCCGAGACGGGTCTCGACCACCTTCACACCTTCCACCTTGTCTTCGCCGACGATGGCGATGGGCTGGCGGTTGAAGAGGAATTTCACGCCCTCTTCCTTGGCGTTTTTTACCTCTTTGCGCGAACCCGGCATGTTTTCTTCGTCACGGCGGTAGGCACAGGTAACGGCCTTGGCGCCCTGGCGAATGGAGGTGCGGTTGCAGTCCATCGCGGTGTCGCCACCACCCAGGACCACTACGCGCTTGCCCTTCATGTCGACGAAGTCCTCGGGGGACTTCTCGAAGCCGAGGTTGCGGTTGACGTTGGCGATCAGGAAGTCGAGCGCGTCGTGCACACCCGGCAGGTCTTCGCCCGGGAAACCGCCCTTCATGTAGGTGTAAGTGCCCATGCCCATGAAGACTGCATCGAATTCCTCGATCAGTTGGTCCATGGTCACGTCCTTGCCCACTTCGGTATTCAGGCGGAACTCGACACCCATGCCGGTGAAGACTTCACGGCGACGGCTCAGCACGTGCTTCTCGAGCTTGAACTCGGGGATACCGAAGGTCAGCAGACCGCCGATTTCCGGGTTCTTGTCGAAGACCACCGGGGTCACGCCGTTGCGCACCAGCACGTCGGCGCAGCCCAGGCCCGCCGGACCGGCACCGATCACGGCAACACGCTTGCCGGTGGGCTTGACCTTGGACATGTCCGGTCGCCAGCCCATGGCGAAGGCGGTGTCGGTGATGTACTTCTCCACCGAGCCGATGGTCACTGCGCCAAAGCCGTCGTTCAGGGTGCAGGCGCCTTCGCAGAGGCGGTCCTGCGGGCACACCCGGCCGCAGACTTCCGGCAGGGTGTTGGTCTGGTGCGACAGTTCGGCGGCGGCCAGGATGTTGCCTTCCGATACCAGCTTCAGCCAGTTCGGAATGAAGTTGTGCACCGGGCACTTCCACTCGCAATACGGGTTACCGCAGCCGAGGCAGCGGTGAGCCTGGTCAGCCGCTTGCTGCGGCTTGAACAGGTCATAGATCTCGACGAATTCCTTCTTGCGCTGGCGCAACAGTTTCTTCTTCGGATCCTTGCGCCCGACCTCGATGAACTGGAAGTCGTTGTTCAGACGTTCAGTCATTAAAAAAACCTCATCAAACCACTTCAGGCGCTGTTGTTATTGCGGGTTGGCACGGGTGCTGGAAAGCAGCGAAGCGAGGCTCGCGGCCTTCGGCTTGACCAGCCAGAACTTGCGCAGGTAATCGTCCAGGTTTTCCAGCAGGTGGGCACCCCAGTCGCTGGAAGTTTCCTTCACGTACTCGACCAGCACGCTGTGCAGGTGACTACGGTAGGCCTCCATGGACTCGTTGCTGATGCGCTGGATTTCCACCAGTTCATGGTTGACCCGGTCGACGAAGCTGTTGTCCTGGTCGAGCACATAGGCGAAGCCGCCGGTCATGCCGGAACCGAAGTTGTAGCCGGTCTTGCCGAGCACGCAGACGAAACCGCCGGTCATGTACTCGCAGCAGTGGTCGCCAGTGCCTTCCACGACGGTGTGGGCGCCGGAGTTACGCACTGCGAAACGTTCGCCTGCGGTACCCGCGGCGAACAGTTTGCCGCCAGTGGCGCCGTAAAGGCAGGTGTTGCCGACGATCGCCGACTCCTGGCTCTTGAACGGGCTGCCCTTCGGCGGAGTGATCACCACCTTGCCGCCGGTCATGCCCTTGCCGACGTAGTCGTTGGCATCGCCTTCGAGGTACAGGTTCAGGCCGCCGGCGTTCCACACGCCGAAGCTCTGGCCCGCGGTACCGCGGAAGCGGAAGGTCACCGGGGCGTCTTTCATGCCCTGGTTGCCATGGCGACGGGCGATCTCACCGGAAATCCGCGCGCCGATGGAACGGTCGCAGTTGCAGATATCCAGGTCGTAGACGCCGCCGGTCTTGCCTTCGACGGCCGCCTTGGAGATGTCCCACATCTTCTCGGCCAGCAGGCCCGGGTCGAAGGGCGGGTTCTTCTCCACTTCACAGAACTGCGGCTTGTCGGCCGGGATGTGGTCGCTACCCAACAGCGGGCTGAGATCCAGGTAGCCCTGTTTCTCGGTATCCCCCGGCAGCATTTCCAGCAGGTCGGTACGGCCGATCAGCTCGCTCAGACTGCGCACGCCCAGCTTGGCCAGCCACTCGCGGGTTTCTTCGGCGATGTAGGTGAAGAAGTTCATCACCATTTCGACGGTGCCGATGAAGTGGTCCTTGCGCAGCTTGTCGTTCTGGGTGGCGACGCCAGTGGCGCAGTTGTTCAGGTGGCAGATACGCAGGTATTTGCAACCCAGGGCAATCATCGGTGCAGTACCGAAGCCGAAGCTTTCGGCGCCGAGGATGGCCGCCTTGATCACGTCGAGACCGGTCTTCAGGCCGCCGTCGGTCTGTACACGCACCTTGCCGCGCAGGTCGTTGCCGCGCAGGGTCTGGTGGGTCTCGGCCAGGCCCAGTTCCCACGGGCTGCCAGCGTACTTGATGGAGGTCAGCGGGGATGCGCCGGTGCCGCCGTCGTAGCCGGAGATGGTGATCAGGTCGGCATAGGCCTTGGCCACGCCAGCGGCGATGGTGCCGACGCCGGCCTCAGCCACCAGCTTCACCGAGACGAGCGCCTGCGGGTTGACCTGCTTGAGGTCATAGATCAGCTGGGCCAGGTCTTCAATGGAGTAGATGTCGTGGTGCGGCGGCGGCGAAATCAGGGTCACGCCGGGCACTGCATAACGCAGGCGGGCGATCAGGCCGTTGACCTTGCCACCGGGCAGCTGGCCACCCTCACCGGGCTTGGCGCCCTGGGCGACCTTGATCTGCAGCACTTCGGCGTTGACCAGGTATTCCGGGGTGACACCGAAGCGGCCGGTAGCCACCTGCTTGATCTTGGAGCTCTTCACGGTGCCATAGCGCGCCGGGTCTTCGCCGCCCTCACCGGAGTTGGAGCGACCGCCCAGGCGGTTCATGGCCTCGGCCAGGGCCTCGTGGGCCTCGGGGGACAGCGCGCCCAGGGAAATACCCGCGGCATCGAAGCGCTTGAAGATGGACTCCAGCGGCTCGATCTCGTCCAGCGACAGCGGCTGATCGATGGTCTTGACCTTGAGCAGGTCGCGCAACATCGACACCGGGCGGTTATCCACCAGCGCGGTGTATTCCTTGAACTTCTCGTAGTTGCCCTGCTGCACGGCAGCTTGCAGGGTGTTCACCACGTCCGGGTTGTAGGCGTGGTACTCGCCGCCGTAGACGAACTTCAGCAGGCCGCCTTGCTGGATGGCCTTGCGGTTGTTCCAGGCTTCGAAGGCCAGCAGCTTCTGCTCGGACTCGATGTCGACGAAGCGCGCACCCTTGATGCGGCTGGCGACGCCACGGAAGCTGAGGTCCACCACTTCTTCCGAGAGGCCGACAGCTTCGAACAGCTGGGCGCCACGGTAAGAGGCGATGGTGGAGATGCCCATCTTCGACAGGATCTTCAGCAGGCCCTTGGAGATGCCCTTGCGGTAGTGCTTGAAGACTTCGTACAGGTCGCCCAGCACTTCGCCGGTGCGGATCAGGTCAGCCAGCACTTCATAGGCGAGGAACGGGTACACAGCGGACGCGCCAAAGCCCACCAACACGGCAAAGTGGTGCGGGTCGCGGGCGGTGGCGGTCTCGACCAGGATGTTGCAGTCGCAACGCAGGCCCTTTTCCACCAGACGGTGGTGAACGGCGCCGACAGCCAGGGAGGCGTGGGCCGGCAGCTTGCCGGGGGCGATGTGACGGTCGGTCAGGACCAGCAGCACCTTGCCGGCACGCACGGCTTCTTCGGCCTGGTCGGCCATGTTGCGCACGGCCGCTTCGAGGCCGAGGCTCTCGTCGTAGTTCAGGTCGATGATCTGCCGTTCGAAGCCCGGGGTGTCCAGGCTCATCAGCGCGCTCCACTTGGCCGGGGAAATCACCGGGCTGCTGAGGATCACGCGGGTGGCATGGTCAGGCGACTCGCTGAAGATGTTGCGCTCGGCACCGAGGCAGATCTCCAGGGACATCACGATGGCTTCACGCAGCGGGTCGATCGGCGGGTTAGTGACCTGCGCGAATTGCTGGCGGAAGTAGTCGAACGTCGAACGCACACGCTGGGACAGCACGGCCATGGGCGTGTCGTCGCCCATGGAACCGACGGCCTCCTGGCCTTGCTCGGCCAGCGGGCGCAGCACCTGGTCACGCTCCTCGAAGGTGACCTGGAACATCTTCATGTACTGCTTGAGCTGGTCGCTGTCGTAGCTGGCCACGCCATGGTCGTCATCCAGCTTGGCCTGGATGCGCACGGCGCTCTGGCGCAGCCACTGCTTGTACGGGTGGCGCGACTTCAGGCGGCTGTCGATGTCGTTGGTGTTGAGGATCTGGCCGGTCTCGGTATCCACCGCGAGGATCTGGCCAGGACCGACACGGCCCTTGGCGAGTACGTCTTCCGGCTTGTAGTCCCACACGCCGATTTCCGACGCGAGGGTGATGTAGCCGTTCTTGGTGGTGACCCAGCGGGCCGGGCGCAGGCCATTGCGGTCGAGCAGGCAGACGGCGTAGCGGCCGTCGGTGAGCACGACGCCGGCCGGGCCGTCCCAGGGCTCCATGTGCATGGAGTTGTATTCGTAGAAAGCGCGCAGGTCGGCATCCATGGTTTCCATGTTCTGCCAGGCCGGCGGGATGATCATACGCACGCCACGGAACAGGTCGATGCCGCCGGTGACCATCAGTTCCAGCATGTTGTCCATGCTGGAGGAGTCGGAACCGACGCGGTTGACCAGCGGGCCCAGCTCATCGATGTCGGGCAGTTGCTCGTTGGCGAACTTGGTGCGACGAGCCACCGCCCAGTTGCGGTTGCCGGTGATGGTGTTGATCTCGCCGTTGTGGGCGAGGAAGCGGAAGGGCTGCGCCAGCGGCCACTTCGGCAGGGTGTTGGTGGAGAAGCGCTGGTGGAAGACGCAGATGGCGGTCTGCAGGCGTTCGTCACCCAGGTCCGGGTAGAACTGCTGCAGGTCGGCCGGCATCATCAGACCTTTGTAGATGATGGTCTTGTGGGAGAGGCTGCAGATGTAGTGGTCGGCGTCCGCGGCATTGGCCACGGAGGAACGGCGACGGGCACTGAACAGCTTGACTGCCATTTCCTGGTCGCCCAGGCCTTCACCACCGACGAACACCTGCTCGATCTGTGGCAGGCGCTCCAGGGCCAGGCGGCCGAGGACGCTGGTGTCCACCGGCACCTTGCGCCAGCCGATCAGTTGCAGGCCGGCAGCGAGGATCTCGCGATTCATGTTTTCGCGAGCGGCTTCGGCGCGAACCGGGTCCTGGTTGAAGAAGACCATGCCAACTGCGTACTGGGCAGGCAGATCGACCGAGAAGGTTTCCTTGGCGATGGCGCGCAGGAAAAGGTCGGGCTTCTGGATCAACAGACCACAACCGTCGCCGGTCTTGCCGTCGGCGTTGATGCCGCCGCGGTGGGTCATGCAGGTCAGGGCTTCGATGGCGGTTTTAAGAAGATTGTGGCTCGCCTCGCCCTGCATATGGGCGATCAAGCCGAAACCGCAGTTATCCTTGAATTCATCAGGATGGTACAGACCTGCTTTCATAGGGGAACTCTCACCAGGGTTGCCTTCAGAAAAAGGCAGAATTGCTTTGTAATTCAACTCCTTACCATACGCGCCGGACTTGACGCCAGCTTTTGCGTAGGGCAAAGGGAGGTCATTGTACATAGCGCTTTGGTCGACCACAAATCTTCGTGGCCAACCTATGAAAGCCAATGTCGCAAAAATGAATGAATGAACCGGGAGGTCGTGCTAGCGACCACCCAGTCAAAAGGCGGGGGATCAGGCTCGCAGAATACTAGCGAGCCATTTCCTGCTGGATGCTGGCGAAAGTCTTCGGCCAGGGTTTGCCCGCCTGAACCTTGGCCGGCAAAGACTTGACCGCGGCCTGCGCTGCGGTGCGACTGGGGAAGCTGCCGTAGGTCACGACATAGAGCGCCTTACCCTGGTGCTGCTTCTTGAAGTAGCGGTACTGGCCACCGTTCTGCTGAACGAAGGCTTTGGCGCTGCCCTCGGAACTGGTGCCGAGCACCTGCAGGGCGAAGTGGCTTCCCGTCTGACCGCTGTACCAGCCATTACCCGATGCTCCACCGGTCGACGCGGCTGCTGCCGGCGCAGGTTTCTCAGTCGGCTTGGCGACCTGGGCAGGCGCGGCAGCGGGCTTGGCTGTGGCGACTGGCTTGGTAGCGGAGGTCGGCGCAGCGGCCGGAGCCGCAGCCGGTACGGCCGGCTTGGGGGCTGCAACCGGCGCGGCGGGCACAGCCGCGATGGGCTGGACCGGCTGGGGCAACGGCTGCGCTGACGCGATCGGCTCTACCGGCGCTGCTGGCACCGGACTGGCAATCGCGCCCTGAGGCGGTGCGATGGTAGTAACGGTAGGCGGCACGTTGGCAGCCCCTTCAGGCGCCGGGCCATCCTCCTGCTCCCCCTGACCAGCGGCCTGGGCCAGCGGCTCACGAATCACCGGCTGGGCCTCACCCACCAACGGCAACGGCAGCGGTTGCGAGGAACCCGCGAACTCGACGGCCGGCGAACCGGAATCCGTTTCGCTGGCTGGCTGGCCTGCAGGCGCTTGCCCCTGGGACAACTGGGCGGCAGTTGCCGGCGCGGTCTCGGCGCCACTTTCGTTACGGCCCTGCATCATCCAGGCAGCAATCACACCGACCCCGACTACGGCGAGGGCCAGCAGGTGCTTCTTCGGCAGACTGAAGCCACCCGCGGATTTCCGCGAGGCACCGCGCTCCGCAAGCATGGCCTCGATCATGAGATCGTGTGCTACCTGGTTGATCGAACCGGGCCAGCCTCCGGACTGCAGGTGGATGTCTTCCACCTGCTCATCGCTGAGCAATTCGATGCCACGCCCCGCACCCTCAAGGCGCTGGGCGAGGTACTCGCGGGTTTCTTCCGGGCTGTAGGGCTGCAGCTCAATGATATGGAAGCGCTCCTCGCCCTCGGCCAGCGCATCCAGGCGCGCCAGCAGGGAATCCTCACCAAACAGGAATACATGGGTGCGCGCTTCGACACTGCCCTCGGCCAAGGCCAGCAGATTGTCGAGGGAAGCGTCGTCCAGCTCCTCGGCGTCATCCACCAGGAGGTAAACCTCCTGGCCAGTCAAGGCAAGCTGGCCGACCTGGGCGAGAATGGAACGCACATCAGCCTGTGCAACATTCAGCCCTTGGGCGATCTGACGCAGCATTCCACCCGCCTCGACCGAACTGCGAGCCGAAACCACCAGGCTCTGGACCGCCTGCTTGTTGGTGCTCGCCACCAGGGCCTGACGCAGCAGCGTCTTGCCGCTGCCATGCGGGCCGCTCACCACCAGCATCAGCTGGCTGTAGCGAGCCAGGTGGTGCAGTTGACCCAGCACCGGCTTGCGCTGGGCCGGAAAGAACTTAAAGCCAGGCACCCGCGCCGCGAATGGGTCATGGGTGAACTGGTAGTGACCGAGGTAGGCCTCGTCGGCGTGCAGGCTGCTCATAGGAATCCTTTACTCTCCAAGCTTGTCGGCCAGGGCGCGATAGTCAGCGGCCAAGGTGGCCTCGAGCACGTCACGCGAATAATCGGCAGTCACGACGGCATCGCCAATCCGGCGCAGCAGCACCAGGCGCAATTGGCCATCGAGTACCTTCTTGTCTACGGCCATGTGCTGGAGGAAATGTTCCGGCGTCATGTCCATTGGCGGTACGACCGGCAAGCCGGCACTACGCAGCAAGCGAATCGCCGCGTCGCGCTCGTCGGTGGAAATCCAGCCCAAGCGGCAGGACATCTCCAGGGCCATGACGGTACCCGCCGATACCGCCTCGCCGTGCAGCCAGGAGCCATAACCCATGTGGGTCTCGATGGCGTGGCCGAAGGTGTGGCCTAGGTTGAGGATCGCACGCAGCCCGGACTCACGCTCATCGACGCCGACTACCCGCGCCTTGGCGGCGCAGGAGCGTTCGATAGCATCTGTCAGTGCGCCCGCATCGAGACCGCGCAGGGCAGTCATCTTTTCCTCCAGCCAAGGCAGGAAAGGTTCGTCGCAGATCAGGCCGTACTTGATCACCTCCGCCAGACCAGCGGACAACTCGCGCTCCGGCAAGGTGCGCAGGCTGTCGGTATCGATAATCACCGCCTTGGGCTGGTAGAAGGCACCCACCATGTTCTTGCCCAGCGGGTGGTTGATCCCGGTTTTGCCGCCAACCGAGGAATCCACCTGAGACAACAGCGTCGTAGGCACCTGGATGAAGTCCACACCACGCTGGTAGCACGCAGCGGCAAAGCCGGCCATATCGCCGATGACCCCGCCGCCCAGGGCGATCACGGTGGTGCGTCGATCATGACGAGCGCCCAGCAGGGCGTCGAAGATCAACTGCAAGGTTTCCCAGTTCTTGTGCGCCTCGCCGTCGGGCAATACCACCGGCAGCACCGAGTAGCCCTGCAAGGTCTGGGTCAGCGTTTCGAGATAAAGGGGTGCCACGGTCTCGTTGGTGACGATGGCCACCTGACGACCGGCGATGTGCGGCGTGAAAAGCTCCGGGCGCGACAGCAACCCGAAACCGATATGGATGGGATAGCTACGCTCGCCAAGATCGACTTGAAGTGTCCGCATGGGGCCCCCGTTATAAAAAGGGCTAAAGGATAGCGCAGTTCCGCCCGCGCTTTAACGGGGCGGAAGTGCCTGGAGGCGCGCCAGTATTTCTTGAACCACCATGCGCGGTGGCCGTTCATCGGTTTCGATGATGATGTCGGCGATCTCCCGATAGAGCGGATCGCGAATGGCCATCAGGTCGCGCAGGACCTTGCCTGGATCAGCCGAACGCAACAGGGGCCGATTACGGTCACGCGAGGTGCGTTCAATCTGCTGCTCCACCGAGGTGTGCAAATAGACGACCCGCCCCCCGCCACGCAGAGCCTGGCGATTGGCCGGACGCAGAACCGCGCCACCACCGGTCGCCAGGACCACGCCGTCATGGCCGCAAAGTTCCTCGATCATCGATTGTTCGCGATCGCGGAAACCCTGCTCGCCCTCGACGTCGAATATCCATGGGATATCCGCTCCAGTGCGCTGTTCGATTTCCTTATCGGAGTCCTTGAAGGGAAGTCGCAGTTCTTTAGCAAGCAAACGCCCGATGGTGCTTTTTCCTGCCCCCATCGGGCCAATCAGAATCAAATTTCGCACCGATATCAGCGACTCACCGCAATGGCCTGGTTGTTCATGATGCGGGGAGTGAGGAATACCAGGAGCTCGGATTTCTTGTCCTGAACCACGTCGCGACGGAACATGCGGCCGAGGAAGGGCAGGTCGCCGAGGAAGGGCACCTTGTCCACCGCCTTGGTTTGGGTGTTGGAGAATACCCCACCTATCACGATGGTTTCACCATCATTGACCAGTACCTTGGCGTTTACCTCGTTCTTGTTGATCGGCGGTACACCGTTCAGGGCGTTGCCGAAGTCCGGAGCGTCCTTGGTGACCTTGACCTCCATGATGATGCGGTTGTCCGGAGTGATCTGCGGAGTCACTTCCAGAGAAAGGGCCGCTTCCTTGAAGGACGTGCTGGTGGCGCCGCTGGAACTGGCTTCCTGATAGGGCACTTCCTGACCCTTGAGGATCTTCGCGGTTTCCTTGTCGGAGGTGACCACCTTGGGCTGCGACACGATTTCACCGTTACCGGTCTTCTCCATCGCAGACAGTTCGAGGTCGAGGATGGTGTTGTCGGTAATGAAGCCGATGCCGATGCTCGAGGTTGCGCCAGTGGCACCCAGGTCGACGAAAGGCGCGTTGGCCAGGTTCACGTTGCCAGCCTGGTTGGCAGCTGGACGACCGAGACCACCGCCACCGACGACGAAGTTGTTGTCGCCGATGCTCGCACCGCGCCAGTTGACGCCCAGAGCCTTGTCATAGTCGACGTTGGCTTCGACGATGCGCGCCTCGATCATTACCTGACGAACCGGGATATCCAACTGGGTCACGATGCGACGCAGCTCTTCCAATTTGTCCTGGGTCTGGTAGGCGATGATGCTGTTGGTACGGTCATCCACAGTGATGGAGCCGCGCTCATCTGTACCAGCGGCGCTTGGGTCACCGCTGGTGACGGACTGGAACAGCTTGGCGATGTCTGCTGCCTTGGCGTAGTTCACCTGGATCAGCTCACGGCGCAGGGGCGCCAGTTCGGCGATCTGCTTCTGCGATTCCAGCTCTTGGCGTTCGCGGGCGGCGATCTCGTCTGCTGGCGCAACCAGCAGCACGTTACCCACTTTGCGCTTGTCCAGGCCCTTGGTCTTCAGCACCAGGTCCAGCGCCTGGTCCCAGGGCACATTCTGCAGGCGCAGGGTGATGTTGCCCTGCACGGTATCCGATGCCACAAGGTTGAGGTCGGTGAAGTCGGCAATCAGCTGGAGAACAGAACGTACGTCGATGTCCTGGAAGTTCAGCGACAGCTTCTCGCCCGAGTAGGCGAAACGCTCGGTCTTGCGCTTTTCCACGTCATCCTGGGTCAGCGGCTTGATGCTGACGGTCAGCTTGTTGTCGGTCTGATAGGCCAGGTAGTCGTAGTAACCGGTGGGTTCGATGCTGATGCTGGCATTGGCGCCGGAGCCGGAGGCGCTGACGAACTGCACCGGAGTGGCGAAATCCTTCACGTCGAGACGCACACGCAGCGGCTCGGGAATCTGGGTCTTGGAGAAGTCCAGGCGAATCTTGCCGCCCTGTTCCTGAATATCCGGACTGACGCTGGGATCGGACAGGGTGATGACCACGTTCCCCTCACCCTGCTCGCCACGCTGGAAGTCGATGTTCTCAATAGCGCGCCCAGCGCTGGCATAACTCTTGGTCGGCTGGGAGGCACTCAGGGTAGTGGCCACGGGAACTGGAGCGGACGCCACGGCGCGAGGTGCTGCGGACGAAGCCGCGGAATCACCCACCAGAACGTAGAGGTTACGGCCATCCACACGGGTGCTGTAGGGCACCAGGGTCGACAGGTTGATGATCAGGCGCGTGCGGTCCTTGGCTTCCACCACGGTCACGCTGCGGGCGTTCCCCACACCCAGCTCGCGATTCTTGGAGCCCAGCTTGTTGGTCACACCCGGCAAGTCCAGGGCGATACGCGCCGGCTGCTCGATGGTGTAGCCGCGGGGAGCCGTCACCGGCTCGTCGAATGCCAGCTTGAGTTCAACCCTGTCGCCTGGGAGAGCCGCGACATCCAGTGCCTGCAGGTTCGCAGCCAATAGCGCTGGCGACATCAGGGCGGCCAATAGCGTGATACCAAGGCGCGATAGCGAGCTTTTCATCATCTGGTTCCGTTGTGCAGACCGGTAGTTATTCTTCATCGGTGGTTAACCTCGCCCTCAAGAGCGCTCCCTGAGCGCGAGACTACGTGGACGCTCCAGCCATCCACCTTCCCCGTCCGGGACGATCTCGATCACGTCGACCTTGGCTTCGTCGATCCCGACGACACGACCATGGTTACGTCCCAGATAATCCCCAACCTTGACCCGGTGCACCCCTCCAGCACCACTGACCAAGGCAAAGGTCCCCGAGCCGTTGGACAAGGTGCCCACCATCTCGAAGGACTCGATATTGAAGCCTTCGAGGAACTGTTTGACCCGGGTTTCGTCCGGGTGAATGTCCTTCGAACCCTTCTGCTGCTTTGCCAGATCGATCTTGATCGGCGGCTGGAAGGGGCTGCGCAGGGCGGCAGCGCTGTAGGTGAACGCCTCATAGGGCTGGAATTTCGGCAAGGGCTCGATGGAGCCCTTGGGGCGGGCGCGAACTTCGTCCATGTAGGCTTGCAGATCGCCGAAGTCGTTGCCGACACCGCAGCCGGAAAGGCCGGCCAGCATCAGGGCACAGAGCGCCAGACGGGCGCGAGGACTACTCATTTCTGCAGCCCCTTGTCGTTGTAACGGTAGGTCTTGGCCAGGATCGACATACGCAGCTTGGAACCGCTTTCGCTCGACAGCGGCTTGATCTCGAAATCATGCAAAGTCACGATTCGCGGCAGGCTGGCGACGCCACTGACGAAGGTGGCCAGGTCGTGATAGCCGCCCACCACCGAAATCTGGATCGGCAGCTCGATATAGAACTGCTGCACCACTTCAGGCAGCAGCTTGATTTCTTCGAACTCGAGGCCACTGCCCAGACCGGTACGGGTAATGTCTTCCAGCAGGCCCGGCACCTCGGTATCGCTGGGCAGTTGGCGCAGCAAGGCACCGAAGGAGGTTTCCATCTCCTTCATCTGCTCCTTGTAGGCTTCCAGGTTTGCGGCCTGGAACGCCTTCGCGGCGAACTGTTCCTTCAGCGTCGCCTCTTCGGCGCGCTTCGAGTCCCACTGGAGCTCGAGGTCCTTGAGGTGGAAGTTGTAGCCCAGCACCAGCACGAGAATCAGCAGCAGGATGCAGGCAATCACCTTGACCGCAATGGGCCAGGAACCGAGGTTGTTGACGTCGAGATCGGCGAGGTCGATCTTGCGCAGGCTTTCCAGGGAGTCGGAGAAACTCATTTCGCGGCTCCTTTGTTGGCGGTGATCGCAGTTCCAGGCTTGCCGCTTTCTTCCTCAGAGCCTGGCTGGGTCTGCTGCACAGTCAGCTGGAATACGTTGGCCTGGTCTACCGCGCCGGCCGTGACCGCCTTGACTCCGGTGAGGTTTGGCGAGGTCAGCCACTCAGAAGCATCCAGGTTACGCATCAGGTTGGAGACACGGTTATTCGACTCGGCTGCACCGACGATGTCGATATTCTTGCCATTCATCTTCACGCCCGTGAAGAAGACGCCATCGGGCAGCGTCCGCACCAATTGATCGAATACACGACCGATGATCGGCCGGTTGCCCTGCAGATCCTGGATGATCTTCATCCGCTCGAGAAGCTGCTGGCGGCGGGTCTTCAGCTCGCTGATTTCCTTGATCCTGGCGTCCAGGACGGCGATTTCCTTGCGAACGAAGTCGTTGCGTGCCTGCTGGTTCTCGATAGCGTTGTTCAGGTATTGGTCACCGAGGAACACCGCGCCGGCGCCCAGCGCCAGTACGGCTCCCAGCGCTACCAGGAACCGCTGCTTGCGCTCCTCGCGTAGCTGCTCACGCCAGGGGAGTAGGTTGATGCGCGCCATCAGTCGAAACTCCTCATCGCCAAGCCGCAAGCAATCATCAGGGCAGGGGCATCGCTGGCCAGGGCGCCCGCATTGACCTTGCTACTGAGCGCCATATCGGCGAATGGGTTGGCAACCAGGGTCGGAGTACCGATCTTCTGCTGGATCAGGCGATCCAGATCAGGAATCGAAGCCGTACCGCCAGCCAGGAGGATGTAATCCACGTCGTTGTACTGACCCGCGGCGAAGAAGAATTGCAAGGAACGGGATACCTGCTGGACGACAGCATCCTTGAACGGTTGCAAAACCTCGCTGTCGTAGTCATCCGGAAGACCACCTTGCTTCTTGGCAAGACCAGCTTCCTCGACCGAAAGCCCATAGCGGCGCTGGATCTCCTCGGTCAGCTGACGCCCCCCGAAAAGCTGCTCCCGCGTATAGATGGTGCGACCGCTGTGCAGCACGCTAAGGGTGGTCATGGTCGCGCCGATGTCGACGACAGCCACGGTGAGCTCGTCGTGGGAATCACCGAGTTGGGCCGAAAGCAGTGAATAGGCACGTTCCAGCGCATAGGCTTCAACGTCGACCACCTTGGCGGCTAGCCCCGCCAGGGCGAGCGCTGCCTCCCGCACTTCGACGTTCTCCTTCCGGCAAGCAGCCAGAAGTACGTCGACCCGCTCCGGGTTGCGAGCCGAGGCGCCCTGCACTTCGAAGTCGATGGCGACTTCTTCCAGCGGATAGGGAATGTACTGGTCGGCCTCGATCTTCAGCTGGTTCTCCAGATCATCATCGGAGAGACCGGCTTCCATCTCGATAGTC
Source organism: Metapseudomonas resinovorans (assembly GCF_002003485.1). GTDB lineage: Bacteria > Pseudomonadota > Gammaproteobacteria > Pseudomonadales > Pseudomonadaceae > Metapseudomonas > Metapseudomonas resinovorans_D. The sequence continues at coordinate 82,558 of NZ_BDMA01000050.1, read as the reverse complement.
TTGGTGATCACGGCCGAACCCGCCACGGCGACCGCAGCGGCCTTGACGCCGGTTCGCGCCTTGGTGACCACACGGGAAAGCGCCTGCCCGACGCCCTCAAGTTCAGCGATGTTCTTTTCGACGACCGCGTTTGGAGGGAGTGGCTCGACGGCATAGGACTCCACTTTGAAGCGGCTTCCCGAGCGACTCAATTCAAGGAGCTTGACTGAGGTCGAGCTGATGTCGATCCCCAACAGCGAATTCGCTTTCTTATTGAAGAGCCCTAGCACGACCGATTTCCTATCAGCGTCCGAGACTTACGGACGATTTATGTTTTTCCACATTAAATAGCAGTCTTGACAGAAGCGCAAATGGCTCCCCCGGAAAAAAAACGCTTATAATGTGATCGGCTTTTGCCTTTTATCATCGCCTTTCGTTTAACTCATTCTTTTGTCTGGAAATCCACAAGCCTTGATGCGCCTGCTGAAGTTCTTCTGGTGGTCTTTCGTTGCCGTTTTCTGTGGCCTGTTGCTCAGTTTCAGCGGCGCTTACCTCTATCTTAGCCCCAGCCTTCCGTCCGTCGACTCGCTACGCCGGATCCAGCTCCAGATCCCGCTGCGCGTGTATAGCAGCGATGGCAAGCTGATAGCTGAATTCGGCGAGATGCGCCGTTCTCCCGTACGTTTCGCCGACATTCCGCCCGATTTCATCCAGGCTCTGCTGGCTGCCGAGGACGACAATTTCGCGAACCATTATGGCGTCGACCTCACCAGCCTGATGCGCGCTGCCACGCAATTATTGAAGACCGGCCACATACAGACGGGCGGTAGCACCATCACCATGCAGGTGGCGAAGAACTACTTCCTCACCAGCGAAAGAAGTTTCTCTCGCAAGATCAATGAAATATTGCTGGCCCTGCAAATTGAACGGGAACTCAGCAAAGACGAAATTCTTGAACTTTATGTGAACAAGATCTACCTCGGTAACCGCGCATACGGTATCGAGGCAGCCGCACAGGTCTATTACGGCAAGTCCATTCGTGAAATCAGCCTGGCACAGATGGCCATGATCGCCGGCCTGCCCAAGGCCCCCTCCCGCTTCAACCCGCTGGTCAATCCGACCCGCAGCAAAGAGCGTCGCGACTGGATCCTCGGCCGAATGTACAAGCTGGGACGAATCGACGAAGCCCGCTATCAGCAAGCCATCAACGAGCCGATCAACGCCAGCTACCACGTTCCGACCCCTGAACTCGCCGCACCCTATATCGCCGAGATGGCCCGAGCCGAAATGGTCGGCCGCTACGGCAGCGACGCCTATACCGAAGGTTTCCGGGTCACCACCACCGTTCCCAGCGACCTTCAGCAGGCAGCCAACTCCGCCCTGCGCGAGGGCCTGATCGACTACGACCAGCGCCACGGCTACCGCGGCCCCGAAACCCGCCTGCCAGGCATGACCAAAGAGACCTGGCTGCAGGAGCTGGCCAAGCAGAAATCCCTCGGCGGCCTGGAACCGGCCATCGTCACCCAGGTAGAGAAAAGCGGCATCCTGGCCCTGACCCGCAGCGGTCAGGAAGAAGCCGTGAGCTGGGACAGCATGAAATGGGCCCGCCCCTTCCTCAACACCAACAGCCTGGGCGCTCGCCCTCAGCAGCCTGCCGATGTCACCCAGGTGGGCGACCTGGTCCGCGTACAGCGCCAGGCCGATGGAAGTCTGCGCTTCGTCCAGCTGCCGGCGGCGCAGAGCGCGCTGGTCTCGCTGGACCCGATCGACGGCGCCATTCGCGCCCTGGTGGGTGGTTTCTCCTTCGAACAGAGCAACTACAACCGCGCCGCCCAGGCCAAGCGCCAGCCGGGCTCCAGCTTCAAACCCTTCCTTTATGCCGCCGCGCTCGATAACGGCTTCACCGCCGCGAGCCTGGTGAACGACGCTCCAATCGTCTTCCAGGAAGCGGGCATGGAAGAAGCCTGGCGCCCGAAGAACGACAACAACACCTTCCTCGGCCCGATCCGCCTGCGCGAAGCCCTGTACAAGTCACGCAACCTGGTTTCGATCCGCGTCCTGCAGGCAGTCGGGATCGACTATGCGCTGAATTACGTCAGCCGCTTCGGCTTCAACAAGGATGACTTGCCGCGCAACCTGTCCCTGGCCCTCGGCACCGCCAACCTCACACCGCTGGAGATCGCTGGCGGCTGGAGCACCTTCGCCAACGGCGGTTACAAGGTTCAGCCCTACCTGATCGATCGCATCGAGAGCCGCGACGGCAAGACGCTGTTCGTTGCCAATCCGCCACGAGTTCCGGAGGGGGAAGTGCAATCCACCGAGGTGGCACAAGCCAACGCCGCGCCAGACACACTGCTCGCCTCTGCCGATGCCGCAGCACCTCAAAGCCAGGCTCCGGCCGTCGCCGAGCGCATCGTCGACCCACGCACCACCTTCATCCTGAACAGCATGCTGCAGGATGTGATCAAACGCGGCACCGGCCGCCGCGCGCTGTCCATGGGGCGTAGTGATATCGCCGGCAAGACCGGGACCACCAACGAGTCCAAGGACAGTTGGTTCTCCGGCTACAACGCTGACTACGTCACCACGGTCTGGGTCGGCTTCGACCAGCCGGAGAGCCTGGGTCGCCACGAGTATGGCGGCACCGTGGCACTGCCGATCTGGATGAACTACATGAGCGCTGCATTGAAAGACAAGCCGGCTCACGTCCAGCCCGAGCCTGCTGGCCTGCTGACCCTGCGTATCGACCCGCTCAGCGGCCGCGCCGCCAGCCCCGGCACGCCGGATGCGTTCTTCGAATTGTTCAAGAGCGAGGACACGCCGCCGCCCATGAGCGAACTCGAACCTGGCCTGGCCATTCCAGGCAGCCCGCTGCCAGCCGACGAGGCCGCTCCCATCGACCTGTTCTAAGAACAGGCCAATAAAAAGCCCCGCATTTGCGGGGCTTTTTTTGCGTCCGGACTTAGCCGTTGAACACTTCGTCCACCGATTTCAGCGGATAGTGCTTCGGATAAGGCAGGGTCGCTACGCCGGATTCGATGGCAGCCTTGGCCACGGCATCGGAAACGACGGTGATCAGGCGCTTGTCCATGGGCTTCGGAATGATGTACTCACGACCGAATTCCAGGGAGGCCACGCCGTAGGCGTCGCAGACGTCCTTCGGTACCGGCAGCTTGGCCAGATCGCGCAGGGCGTTGGCGGCGGCGATCTTCATCTCTTCGTTGATGCGGGTGGCGCGTACGTCCAGGGCACCGCGGAAGATGAAGGGGAAGCCCAGCACGTTGTTGACCTGGTTCGGGTAGTCGGACCGACCGGTAGCCATGATCACGTCGTTGCGAGTCTCGTGAGCCAGTTCCGGCTTGATTTCCGGATCCGGGTTGGAGCACGCGAAGACGATCGGGTTGGCCGCCATGCGCTTCAGGTCTTCCGGGCTCAGCAGGTTGGCGCCGGAGAGGCCGACGAACACGTCAGCGCCATCCAGGGCTTCGGACAGGGTGCGCTTGTCGGTTTCGTGGGCGAAGACGGCCTTGTACTGGTTCAGGTCGTCGCGACCGGCATGGACTACGCCCTTGCGGTCGATCATGAAGATGTTCTCGACCTTCGCGCCCATGCTCACCAGCAGCTTCATGCAGGAGATGGCGGCCGCACCGGCGCCGAGGCAGACGATTTTGGCTTCGGCCAGGCTCTTGCCGGCGATTTCCAGGGCGTTGAGCATGCCAGCGGCAGTCACGATGGCGGTGCCATGCTGGTCATCGTGGAAGACTGGGATGTCGCACTGCTCGATCAGGGTGCGCTCGATCTCGAAGCACTCGGGTGCCTTGATGTCTTCGAGGTTGATGCCACCGAAGGTGATGGAGATGCGCTTGACGGTGTCGATGAAGGCCTGAGGGCTTTCAGCGTCCACTTCAATGTCGAATACGTCGATGCCAGCGAAACGCTTGAACAGGACGCCCTTGCCTTCCATTACCGGCTTGGAGGCCAGCGGGCCGAGGTTGCCCAGACCGAGGATTGCAGTGCCATCGGAAATGACCGCTACCAGATTGCCCTTGCCGGTGTACTTGAAGGCCAGTTCGGGATCACGCGCGATCTCGCGTACCGGCTCGGCGACGCCCGGGCTGTAGGCCAGCGACAGGTCGCGGGCGGTGGCGGTCGGCTTGGTCAGCTCGACGCTGAGTTTCCCGGGGCGGGGTTGGGCATGGTATTCGAGAGCGGCCGTTTTCAGATCAGACATTTTGGCATTTCCGCTTTTGCTTGTGACAGACGTGACGGGCGAGCATACGCAAGATACATGGGGCTAACAAGACCGTTCAGTCACCCGGCGTCAACCCCTCTAACGTACGACTTTTAGCCAATCTCCGGGCTTTGGCTCGCCGATTGGATACAAATTATTAAGCAATCGGATACGATTCTCCAGATCTGCTTGAGGTCCCGGCAATTTGCTTTCCCGAGCCAGGCTGGCAACGGTCTGGCCGGCCTTCACCTGGATCAGATGAAGGCGTAGCGGCTGACCCAGGGCCAACTCCTCCTTCTTCATCGGACGGAAGCTACGAATCACCGAGAGGAACTTGTCATCTTGGCTTTCCAGGGACGCCTTGTTGCGGATCGCTCCCACGAAAAGATAAGCCTTGTCTTCCTTGTAGATCACCGCCACACGTCGCGCGGGACTACCCGCCAGCACGGCCGTGGCGCCCTGGAGGCCGGCCTGCTGCAGCGGCTCCTCCATGGACAGGCGCTGACTGCCAGCCTTCTGCCGCAGGTAGTCGGCGGGCGGCAAGCTGGGCTTGCTGCCATCCATGGTCATGGCGATGAAAGCCTGCTGGTCTGCGCTGTGGGTAATCACCGCATCCGGACGATTGACCAGGCCCCAGCCATCAGGGAAATGGAAGGTGAAGTCCAGTCCGGCGTGATAGAAATCCTGCCCACGACGCACGCCGGTTTCAGCCGAATCACCGAACGGCAGCCCCTCGAGATGCTTGAGGAAGACCTCCCGGTTCACCACCTGATTGCCGCCAGCCAGCGACTTCGCCGGGCCCACGACCTGTTTCAGCCGGGTATCGTTGTCCGGGTGGGTATCGAACAGCCCGTGATAGCCCGACGGCGGTGCCTCCTGCCCCTTGCGCTGCGCCTGGCTACGGGCAAATTCCTCCTGGTTCTTCAGAACTTTCACCACTTCGATCATGGCTTGCGGGTCATAGCCGCTGCGCGCCAGGTACTGGGCGCCGAGACCGTCAGCCTCCAGCTCCATGTCGCGACCATAGCCGCGCACGAAGGCAGTCCCCAGCACATTGGTCAGGTCACCGGCGGCGCCGACGCCAGTACCGATGGCGACCGCCTGGCCCAAAATGTTCCAGGCAGTGGACTGGCTCTGCTGCTGCACGCTGTGCCGGGCGGTAACGTGCCCCACCTCGTGCCCCAGCACTGCGGCGAGCTCCGCTTCCGAGTTCAGGTACGCCAGCAGGCCGCGATGGATATAGATGTAGCCGCCCGGAAGGGCGAAGGCATTGATATCCGGCGAATCGACCAAGGTGAAGCGGTACGGGATGCCGCTGCGATGGCTGTGAGTGGCGACGCGCTGCCCGACCTCCTGCACATAAGCCTGCAGTTTCTGGTCGGCATAGGGTGGGTTCTGCTTGACGATTTCCTGGTTGTAACGACGACCGAGATCCAGCTCCTGCTGCTCGCTCATCATCACGAAATTGGTCTTGCCGGTGGCGGGATTGACTGCACAGCCAGCCAGCAGGGAAGAAGCGAGAAGCAGCGCCATGACGAGCGCAGGGAATCTCATCGAATCACCTCGAGCATTCCATTGTGAGTAAGGGGGAGCATCCAGCGGGGAACCTTCGTATTTACGCCGCCGCCGCGTGCACGGTCAATGACCCAACCCCTCGCCTCCACTCGCCTACCCACCAGCCGTTGCAGCGCGGCCGTATTGAACTGGTGCTGGTGCTTGAGATCGATCCGCAGTACCAGCGGCCCCTCAAGCTCCAGCCAGATCCCACCCCGGTTGCGCTCCACCCGGGCGATACGCCCCTGCACCAGCGCGAATCCGCTGCGGCGCAGTTGCCAGGGCGTCTGCTGAGGTGCCTGGCGCCACAGCCCACGGCTAGCTCGACGAGCCGAACGCTCAGCCAGCGCATGGCAGTCATTCAGGGCTGCATTGGGTGCGATGACGATGCGAAACGCCAGTCCGTCAGTGAGCAGGAACTCTTCGAGATTGCGCCCGCGATTGTCATAGAGATGGGCGAGGGTTCGACCGTAGCGATCCTTCGGCTCGCGCCCCAGCCGAAGCGCTACGCGTCCGCCACTGGCTTGCACCAGCCCTGCGAGTCGTTGACGGGCGGCTACGGCGTAAGGCTCAGCCGACCGTCCCTTGCGAGCCAACTCAGGCGCATTCAGACCGATCAGACGAACGCTGCGTCCATCAACCAGACGCAGGGTGTCCCCATCGACGACATTTCGGACTTGGTAGGTAGGAAGCTTCCCGGGAACCGGGCAGGCGGCATGAAGGGAGAAACTAAGGAGCCAGAAAAAGAAAAAGGCGCCTGTCAGAGGCGCCTTTTTCGTCAGCGGGGACTTGGCCATCAGGCCTTCCCGGGCTGTATCGGCTCTTACTTGGCGCCGAATACGCCGAAACGCTGCTTGAAGCGATCGATACGGCCGCCGGTGTCCAGGACCTTCTGCTTGCCGGTGTAGAACGGGTGGCACTCGGAGCATACGTCGAGGCTGATGTTCTTGCCGAGGGTGGAGCGGGTCTTGATGACGTTGCCGCAGCTGCAGGTAGCTTCGATCGCGACGTATTCGGGATGGATTTCCGGTTTCATTGCTTGATCCTCAGGTCTGGCGTGCCGCCACCCGACCCTATGTCGAGTACCGCACGGAAACAGGCGGCGGATGATACCAGAGTGAGTGTGCGTTGCAACCTGCCGGCCGCGCCGGCTGTCGCGCTGCGCCGTGCTAAGATCGCGCCTTTTCCGACAGGACCGTCGCTTGCCTGACGCCCCCATCTTGCGCCTCGCGCTGCCCTCCCCGCTGCGCCGCCTGTTCGACTACCGTGCGCCCGCCGGTGTACCCCGCGCGTCCCTGCAACCGGGCGTGCGCCTGCGGGTGCCCTTCGGTCGCCGTGAGATTATCGGCGTGCTGGTGGAACTGGCCGAGAAAAGCGAGGTGCCGGCCGACAAGCTCAAGCCCGCACTGGAATTGCTGGACAGTCGCCCGCCGCTCCCACCGGCGCTGTTCAAGCTGTGCCTGTGGACCGCCCAGTATTACCAGCACAGCCTCGGCGACACCCTGAGCTGGGCACTGCCGGTGCTGCTGCGCCAGGGCGAGCCGGCGGAAGCCCGCCAGGAACGCTTCTGGCACGCGACGCCCGGCGCCAGCCTCGATGATCCACGCCTGGCCCGCGCGCCGCGCCAGCGCCAGGCCCTGGCCACCCTCGCCCAGCATCCCCACGGCGTAGCGCACCAGTTGCTCGGCCAGTTGCAACTGAACAAGGACAGCCTCGACATACTCCTGGAAAAAGGCCTGGCCCGGGTTGAAGTGCGCCGCCACGCACCCAGCGAGCGCCACGGTCCTCTGCTGGCCCAGCCGGAGCTGCCACTCAACCCGGAGCAGCGGGCCGCCTTCGACGCAGTGCATGCCTCATTCGGCAGCTTCAACGCCCTGCTCCTGGCTGGCGTCACCGGCAGCGGCAAGACCGAGGTCTACCTGCAGCTGATTCGTCAGACTCTCGAAGCCGGCAAGCAGGCCCTGGTGCTGATTCCCGAGATCAACCTCGGCCCACAGACCCTCGAACGCTTCTCCCGCCGCTTCAATGCGCGCATCGCCCTGCTGCACTCGGCGGTGAACGACCGCGAACGCCTGGACGCCTGGCTAGCGGCCCGCGACGGCGAGGCTGACATCGTCATCGGCACGCGGTCGGCGCTGTTCACGCCCCTGAAGAACCCAGGCCTGATCATCATCGACGAGGAGCACGACGCTTCCTATAAACAGCAGGAGGGCCTGCGCTACCACGCCCGCGACCTGGCACTGGTACGCGCCCGCCAGGAGAACATTCCGATCCTGCTGGGCTCCGCCACGCCCTCCCTGGAAAGCCTGCAGAACGCGCACGCTGGGCGCTATGGGTTGCTGCGCCTGACACAACGCGCTGGTGGTGCCAAGCAACCGCGCTTCCTGCGTCTGGACGTGAAGAGCCTGCCACTGGACTCCGGCATTTCCATGCCTCTGCAACAGGCCATCGCTCAAACCCTGGCAGCAGGCCAGCAAGTGCTGGTGTTCCTCAATCGGCGTGGATTCGCCCCCACCCTGCTCTGCCATGACTGCGGCTGGATAAGCCAGTGCCCGCGCTGCGACGCGCGAATGACGCTGCACCAGCGCTTCAATGAACTGCGCTGCCACCATTGCGGCCATACCCAGCGCCAGCCGACCTGCTGTCCCGACTGCGGCAAGGTCGATCTGCGTCCTGTCGGCGCCGGCACCGAGCGCGCCGAAGAACGCCTGGCGATCCTCTTCCCGAAGACACCGGTGCTGCGCATCGACCGCGACAGCACGTCGCGCAAGGACGCCATGGACAAGCTGTTCGCCACTATCCAGCGCGGCGAGCCCTGCATCCTGGTCGGCACCCAGATGCTCGCCAAGGGGCACCACTTCCCCCGTGTAACCCTGGTGGCCATCCTCGATGCAGACGGCGGGCTGTTCTCCGCGGACTTCCGCGCCAGCGAGCGCATGGCTCAGCTCATCGTCCAGGTCGCAGGCCGGGCCGGGCGCGCCGAAGAGCCGGGCAAGGTGATCATCCAGACCCACCTGGCCGAGCACCCGCTGCTGGTGCAGCTCACCGAACAAGGCTATTTCGCCTTCGCCGAACAAGCCCTGTCCGAACGCCGCGCCGCCGGCCTGCCGCCCTTCGCGCACCTGGCCCTGCTGCGTGCGGAAGCGCACAAGCCGGGGCAGGCGGAAGAATTCCTCGACAGCGCCTGCGGGGAAGCCGAACAACAACTGGCCGAGATGGGACTCAACAACGTCGAACTCCTCGGCCCCGTGCCCGCCCCCATGGAACGCCGCGCCGGCCGCTATCGGGCGCAGCTGCTGCTCCAGGCCAACGCCCGTGCGCCGCTGCACCGGCTGCTGACGCCCTGGAGCCAGGCCCTGGAACAACTTCCCGGCGGCCGTGCAGTGCGCTGGTCGCTGGATGTGGACCCCATCGATCTGTTCTAGAACGACCACCCGGCCGATATTGCCCACTGGTCCTTGCAGCCCGCCGCTTAAAACTTGAAGCTGCGGCCGCAGCCCGCCGATAATGCACAGTTTTCAACCAGCGCCAGCCCTTCCCGGGCGGCCGGAAGAGCAGAAGATGAAAGACACCATTCGCCAGCTGATCCAGCAAGCCCTGACCCGACTCGCCAGCGAGGGCGTGCTGCCCGAGGGCCTCAGCCCGGCTATCCAGGTGGAGAACACCAAGGACAAGAGCAACGGCGACTTCGCCAGCAACATCGCGATGATGCTGGCCAAACCCGCCGGCATGAAGCCGCGCGACCTGGCTGAAAAGCTCATTGCCGCTCTACCCCAGGATGAGCAGGTGGCCAAGGTGGAAATCGCCGGCCCCGGCTTCCTCAACTTCTTCCAAAACACCCAGGCCCTGGCCAAGCGACTCGAAGCGGCGCTGGCCGACGACTACCTCGGCGTGCGCAAGAACGGCCCGCAGCAACGCGTCGTAGTCGATCTGTCGGCGCCGAACCTGGCAAAGGAAATGCACGTCGGCCATCTGCGCTCCACCATCATCGGTGACGGCGTCGCACGCGTCCTGGAGTTCCTCGGCGACACCGTGATTCGCCAGAACCACGTGGGCGACTGGGGCACCCAGTTCGGCATGCTGCTGGCCTATATGCAGGAACAACCGGTCGGCAGCGATGCCGAGCTGTCCGACCTGGAATCCTTCTACCGCGCCGCCAAGAAGCGTTTCGACGAGTCCGCCGAGTTCGCCGATCGCGCCCGCGAGCTGGTGGTCAAGCTCCAGGCTGGCGATCCCGACTGCCTGAAGCTCTGGACCCGTTTCAACGAGATTTCCCTGAGCCACTGCCAGGCCGTCTACGACCGCCTGGGCGTGAAACTCACCATGGCCGACGTGAAGGGCGAGAGCGCCTACAACGACGATCTGGCCAACGTGGTCGCCGACCTGCGCGCCAAGGGCCTGCTTACCGAAAGCGACGGCGCCCTGTGCGTGTTCATGGATGAGTTCAAGAACGCCGAAGGCAACCCGTTGCCGCTGATCGTACAAAAGGCCGGTGGCGGCTACCTCTACGCCACCACCGACCTGGCGGCGACCCGCTACCGCAGCGGCGTGCTGAAGGCTGATCGCGCGCTCTACTTCGTCGACCAGCGCCAGGCCCTGCACTTCCAGATGGTCTTCGCCTGTGCCCGCCTTGCCGGGTTCGTGCCCGACAGCTTCGACATGGAGCACATGGGCTTCGGCACCATGAACGGCGCAGACGGCCGCCCGTTCAAGACTCGCGATGGCGGCACCGTGAAGCTCATCGACCTGCTGGACGAAGCCGAGCAGCGCGCCTATGACCTGGTGAAGGGCAAGAACCCCGACCTGGAAGAGGCCGAGCTGCGCCAGATCGCACGCGCCGTGGGCATCGGTGCGGTGAAGTACGCGGACCTGTCCAAGCACCGCACCAGCGACTACAGCTTCAACTTCGAGCTGATGTTGAGCTTCGAGGGCAATACCGCACCCTACCTGCTCTACGCGTACACCCGCGTGGCCAGCGTGTTCCGCAAGCGGGGCTTGGACTTCTCCGAGATCGACGGCCAGATCATCCTCGCCGCCGAACAGGAGCAGGCCCTGGCCGCCAAGCTGGCGCAGTTCGCCGACACCCTCGGCAATGTGGCCGAGAAGGGCGTACCGCACATCCTCTGTGCCTACCTCTACGACCTGGCCGGTCTGTTCTCCAGCTTCTACGAGAACTGCCCGATCCTCACTGCCGAAGATCAGGCCACCCAACAGAGCCGCCTGCGCCTCGCCGCGCTGACCGGCCGCACCCTCAAGCAAGGCCTGGAGCTGCTCGGCCTGCAAACTCTGGAACGCATGTAACGGACTATGGCGAAGAAAAAACCTGCACCCAAGCGCGGGGCCAGCCGCTACCAGGCGCCGGCCAAGAAACCGGTGCCCGGCTGGGTCTGGTTGGCCATCGGACTGGTCATCGGTGGCTTCGTGGTCTTCCTCAACCAGCTCGAGCCCGGCCGCGACGAAGTGCGCCGGACCAAGCCCGAGCAGACCACGAACCGTTCCGCCAGCGGCAAGGCCAGCAGTGATGCCGGCAAGGTCCAGGCCAAGCCGGCGACACCGCCAGCCCAGGAACCGGCGAAGCCGAAGTACGACTTCTACACCCTGCTGCCGGAGTCGGAAGTGATAGTGCCGCCGGAAGCTGTGGCCAAGGAGACGCCGGCCACGCCGCCTGCGCAGAAGCCGGTCACCCCGGAAGAAGCCGCCAAGATCGACGCTGCGCGCGCCCAGGCCGCCCTCAACGGCGAAACCCCGCCGCCCGCGCCGCCGGTTGTGGCCAAAGCGCCGGTCACCAACCAGTTCTTCCTCCAGGCCGGCTCGTTCCGCAAGCGTGACGACGCTGACCGGGTGCGCGCGCAGATCATTCTTCTGGGACAGAACGTCCAGGTGGAATCCGGCACCGTGCGCGAGGAAACCTGGTACCGCGTGCTGGTCGGTCCCTACGCCAACCGCGAGCAACTCGCTTCGGCGCAGAAGCAGCTGGCTGGCAGCGGTTTCAGCAATCTGCTGTTACAGCAGCGCCAGAGCCGTTGAGCTGTTGATTACTGCGCCCGGTTGAAAAGCCGGGCAAGCCCCCCCATCTGAGTTTCCATTCGGGCATTTCCGCCCCGCTGCGTGGAGACTCTCCCCTTGACCACCATCGTTTCAGTCCGCCGCAACGGCAAAGTCGTCATGGGCGGCGACGGCCAGGTTTCCCTCGGCAACACCGTCATGAAGAGCAACGCCCGCAAGGTCCGCCGTCTCTACCACGGTCAGGTCCTGGCCGGATTCGCCGGTGCCACCGCCGATGCCTTCACCCTGTTCGAGCGCTTCGAAGGCCAGCTGGAAAAACACCAGGGCCACCTCGTCCGTGCCGCCGTCGAACTGGCCAAGGACTGGCGTACCGATCGCTCCCTGAGCCGCCTGGAAGCCATGCTCGCCGTGGCCAACAAGGATGCCTCTCTGATCATCACCGGCAATGGTGACGTGGTCGAACCCGAGCACGGCCTGATCGCCATGGGCTCCGGCGGCGGGTTTGCCCAGGCCGCCGCCATGGCGCTACTGCAACACACCGAGCTGTCCGCCCGCGAAGTGGCCGAGACCGCCCTGAACATCGCCGGCTCCATCTGCGTGTTCACTAACCAGACCCTGACCATCGAGGAGCTGGACAGCGCCGAGTAAGGCCGCCGTCCCGCATTGGAGCAACATTCATGTCCATGACGCCCCGCGAAATCGTCCACGAACTCAACCGCCACATCGTGGGCCAGGACGACGCCAAGCGCGCCGTCGCCATTGCCCTGCGCAACCGCTGGCGCCGCATGCAGCTGCCGGCCGAGCTGCGCGCCGAGGTAACGCCGAAGAACATCCTGATGATCGGGCCGACCGGTGTCGGCAAGACCGAGATCGCCCGTCGCCTGGCCAAGCTGGCCAACGCGCCGTTCATCAAGGTGGAAGCGACCAAGTTCACCGAGGTGGGCTACGTCGGCCGCGACGTCGAGTCGATCATTCGCGACCTGGCCGACGCCGCCGTGAAAATGATGCGCGAGCAGGAAATACATCGCGTGCGCTACCGCGCCGAAGATGCCGCCGAAGATCGCATCCTCGACGCCCTTCTGCCCCCGGCACGTACCGGCTTCGGCGACGAGCAGCCGCGTGAGGATTCCAACACCCGTCAGCTGTTCCGCAAGCGTCTGCGCGAAGGCCAGCTGGACGACAAGGAAATCGATATCGAAGTGGCCGAATCCCCGGCCGGCGTGGAAATCATGGCCCCGCCCGGTATGGAGGAAATGACCAACCAGCTGCAGAACCTCTTCTCCAACCTCGGCAAAGGCAAGCGCAAGACCCGCAAGCTGAAGGTCAAGGAAGCGATGAAGCTGGTGCGCGACGAAGAAGCCGCGCGCCTGGTCAACGAGGAAGACCTGAAAGCCGCTGCGCTGGAAGCCGTGGAACAGAACGGCATCGTCTTCATCGATGAGATCGACAAGGTGGCCAAGCGCGGCAACGTGGGTGGCGCCGATGTCTCCCGCGAGGGCGTCCAGCGCGACCTGCTGCCGCTGATCGAAGGCTGCACCGTGAACACCAAGCTGGGCATGGTGAAGACGGACCACATCCTGTTCATCGCCTCCGGCGCCTTCCACCTGTCCAAGCCCAGCGACCTGGTGCCGGAACTGCAAGGCCGACTGCCGATCCGCGTCGAACTCAAGGCGCTGTCGCCGGAAGACTTCGAGCGCATCCTCACCGAGCCCCATGCATCGCTGACCGAGCAATACAGTGCGCTGCTGAAGACCGAAGGCCTGAACATCGAGTTCGCCCCGGACGGCATCAAGCGTCTCGCCGAGATTGCCTGGCAGGTCAACGAGAAGACCGAGAACATCGGTGCCCGTCGCCTGCACACGCTGATCGAGCGCCTGCTGGAAGAGGTTTCCTTCAGCGCCGGCGATCTCGCCGCGCAACACGACGAGACGCCGATCCACATCGATGCCGCGTACGTGAACGGCCACCTCGGCGAGCTGGCCCAGGACGAAGACCTGTCGCGCTACATCCTCTGACAGGTGCACACTGAAGATAGCCGGCACGCGCCGGCTATCTTCGTTTGGAGACCCCGACATGCGCATCCCCAGCGGTATCGAACTGCACAAGGCCTCCAGGACCTTGACGCTGAAGTACGGTCCGGATGAAAGCTACACGCTGAGCGCCGAATTCCTGCGCGTGCATTCCCCCTCGGCGGAGGTACAGGGCCACGGCAAACCCATCTTGCAGTACGGCAAGCTGAACGTCGGCCTGACCAAGCTCGAGCCGGCCGGCAACTATGCCCTGAAATTGACCTTCGATGACGGTCACGACAGCGGCCTGTTTACCTGGGATTACCTCTACGAACTCGCCACCCGCCAGCAAGCGCTGTGGAACGATTATCTGCAGGAGCTTGCAGCCGCCGGCCGCTCTCGCGACCCGGATGAATCCGTCGTCAAGCTCATGCTCTGAAGCGGTGCGCAACGCGCCCCATTCCCGCTCTGACCGCCCAAGGTTAGGGCGCTTTTTCTAAATGCTCGCGACATACTCCCGCTGCAGCGAACTCTCTGCGGTCCGCTTGCGCAAACTGACAAACTCGGGTAACCAAGTTCTGGCAAGTTCCATGCATTTGGCATCGCCAGATACAGAGAAATTCGCGAAGTTCGCTTCGCCTTCCCGGTAACCCGAGCGTATCAGCGCGCTGTTCCGCCAGAGCGCTGTTCGACTCAGGACAATGGAGCGTCGTAGATGAGCAACAAGAACAATGAAGACCTGCAGCACCAAGCCTCGGATAACACCCTGAACCTCAATCCGGTCATAGGGATCCGCGGCAAGGACTTGCTGTCTTCAGCGCGGATGGTGCTGTTGCAGGCCATCAAGCAGCCTTTTCACAGTGCAAAACACGTCGCCCATTTCGGTCTGGAATTGAAAAACGTTCTGCTTGGCCAATCCGGTCTGCATCCGGAAGCCGATGACCGCCGCTTCAATGACCCGGCCTGGAGCCAGAATCCGCTCTACAGACGCTACCTGCAGACCTACCTGGCCTGGCGCAAGGAGCTGCATAGCTGGATCTCCGAAAGCAACCTGTCGAGCCAGGACGCCAGCCGCGGACACTTCGTCATCAACCTGATGACCGAAGCCATGGCGCCCACCAACAGCATGGCCAACCCGGCTGCGGTCAAGCGCTTCTTCGAGACGGGCGGGAAGAGCCTGCTGGATGGCCTCTCCCATCTGGCCAAGGACATGGTGAACAACGGCGGCATGCCCAGCCAGGTGAACATGGATGCCTTCGAGGTCGGCCAGAACGTCGCCACCACCGAAGGTGCCGTGGTCTATCGCAATGATGTCCTCGAACTGATCCAGTACAAGCCCATCACCGAAAGCGTGCATGAACGTCCATTGCTGGTGGTACCGCCGCAGATCAACAAGTTCTACGTCTTCGACCTGTCACCGGAAAAGAGTCTGGCGCGCTTCTGCCTGCGCAATGGCCTGCAGACTTTCATCATCAGTTGGCGCAACCCGACCAAAGCGCAACGCGAATGGGGTCTGTCCACCTACATCCAGGCCCTCAAGGACACGATCGACGTGGTCTTGAAGATCACCGGCAGCAAGGACCTCAACATGCTTGGGGCCTGTTCCGGCGGCATCACCACCGTCGCCCTGCTTGGCCACTACCAGGCCATTGGCGAGAACAAGGTCAATGCCTTCACCCAGATGGTCAGTGTGCTCGACTTCAACCTCGACACCCAGGTCGCCCTGTTCGCCGATGAACAAACCCTGGAAGCCGCCAAGCGCCGCTCGTACCAAGCCGGCGTGCTGGAAGGCAAGGACATGGCCAAGGTCTTCGCCTGGATGCGTCCCAACGACCTGATCTGGAACTACTGGGTCAACAACTACCTGCTGGGCAACGAGCCGCCGGCCTTCGACATCCTTTATTGGAACAACGACACTACGCGCTTGCCCGCAGCCTTCCACGGCGAGCTGGTGGAGATGTTCAAGACCAACCCGTTGACCCGGCCCAACGCCCTGGAAGTCTGCGACACGCCCATCGACCTCAAGCAGGTCACCTGCGACTTCTACTGCCTCGCGGGCACCTCGGACCACATCACCCCCTGGGAAGCCTGCTACCGCTCGGCGCGGCTGCTGGGTGGCAAGTGTGAGTTCGTGCTGTCCAACAGCGGCCACATCCAGAGCATCCTCAACCCGCCTGGCAACCCCAAGGCGCGGTTCTCCACCAGCAGCGACATGCCGGCAGACCCGAAAGTCTGGCTGGAGAACGCCACCAAGCACGCCGACTCCTGGTGGCTGCATTGGCAGCAGTGGATCGGTGAGCGCTCCGGCAAAACCAAGAAAGCCAACTTCACCCTGGGCAACAAGGCCTTCCCGGCCGGTGAAGCTGCGCCTGGCACCTATGTGCACGAGCGATGACAGACTGCGCCCTGCGCACCACTGCCCATGGCACCAGGAAGTGCCCTACGCGCCGCCGGCATCTGCCGGCGGTGCTGGTCAGGCACCGCCTGGCAGATTCGGGGGGCGCTCGCGAACGCTTCCCCCGGCGTTCTAATCAATAGGGCTTTGCGCATGCCGCTACCTTTCGTATTCCGCACCATCGAGCTGGATGGCCAGACCATCCGAACCGCCGTTCGCCCCGGTCAGTCGCACATGACGCCGCTGCTGATCTTCAACGGCATTGGCGCCAACCTCGAACTGGTGTTTCCCTTCGTTCAGGCCCTGGACCCGGACCTGGAAGTGATCGCCTTCGACGTACCCGGTGTCGGCGGTTCATCCACCCCGCGTTCGCCCTACCGTTTCTCCGGCCTGGCCAAGCTCGCCGCGCGCATGCTGGACTACCTGGATTACGGTCAGGTCAGCGCCATTGGTGTGTCCTGGGGCGGTGCACTGGCACAGCAGTTCGCCCACGACTATCCAGAACGCTGCAAGAAACTGATTCTCGCCGCCACCTCGGCCGGCGCCGTAATGGTGCCCGGCAAGCCCAAGGTGCTCTGGCGCATGGCGAGCCCGCGCCGCTACATACAGCCGTCCTACGGCGTGCACATTGCACCCGACATCTACGGGGGCGCCTTCCGCCGCGACCCGGGCCTGGCCATGGCCCACGCCAGCAAGGTGCGCTCGTCCGGCAAGATGGGCTACTACTGGCAACTGTTCGCCGGCTTCGGCTGGACCAGCATCCATTGGCTGCACCGCATCCGCCAACCCACCCTGGTGCTGGCAGGCGACGACGATCCGATCATTCCCCTGGTGAACATGCGTCTGCTGGCCTGGCGGATTCCGAATGCGGAACTCCACGTCATCGACGACGGTCATCTGTTCCTCGTGACCCGTGCCGAAACGGTGGCTCCGATCATCATGAAGTTCCTCGCCGAGGAGCGTCATCGTGCCGTGATCCATCCACAGGCATTGCCGCTGCGTAATAGCTGAGAACCTGCCGCTCCCTTGTGGGGCGGCCGCATGACGCCCGAACCAGACCGGTGCGTGCTGTCATCAACTTGAATTTTGCTGGAGATAGTCTGGAATGCCCTTCGGGCTCCTGGTGGTACAAGCCTTGCTGTAGTCCTCCTGAACCACGGACCGAATACGGAGCGTTGCCCCATGCGAGAAAAACAAGTCCCGGGCACCTTGCCGGCACCAGCCGCTTTCATGAACGCGCAGAACGCCATCGTCGGCTTGCGCGGCAAGGATCTGTTTTCCACCGTACGCAACCTGGCGCTGCAAGGACTGCGGCATCCGGTGCACAGCGCACGGCACATGCTCGCTTTCGGCGGCCAGGTCGGTCGTGTGCTGCTTGGCGATACCCTGCACCAGCCCAATCCGCAGGACAGCCGCTTCGCCGATCCGTCCTGGCAGCACAACCCCTTCTACCGTCGCGGCCTGCAGGTGTACCTCGCCTGGCAGAAGCAACTCAGCACCTGGATCGACGAGAGCGACCTCAGCGACGACGACCGCGCCCGTGCCCGCTTCGTCATGGCCCAACTCAGCGACGCGCTGTCACCCACCAACAGCCTGCTCAATCCGCTGGCCGTGAAGGAGCTGTTCAACACCGGCGGCCTCAGCCTGATCAAGGGTCTCAGTCATCTGGTGGACGACCTGCTGCACAACGACGGCATGCCCAGCCAGGTCAGCAAGCACGCCTTCGAGATCGGCCGCAACCTCGCCAACACGCCGGGTGCAGTGGTCTACCGCAACGAGCTGCTGGAGCTGATCCAGTACAAACCGATGAGCGAAAAGCAGTACCTGCGCCCCTTGCTGGTGGTACCGCCGCAGATCAACAAGTACTACATCTTCGACCTCGCGCCGGATAAGAGCTTCGTCCAGTACGCCCTGAAGAACGGCCTGCAAGTGTTCATGGTGAGCTGGCGAAACCCTGATGCGCGGCACCGTGAATGGGGCCTGTCGACCTATGTGCAGGCCCTCGAAGAAGCCTTCGAAGCCTGCCGCGCCATCACCGGCAGCAAGGAAGTCAACCTGGCGGGGGCTTGCGCTGGCGGCCTCACCATTGCCGCATTGCAGGGACACCTGCAGGCGCGCCGGCAGTTGCGCAAGGTCACCAGCGCCACCTACCTGGTCAGCCTGCTGGATAGCCAGGTGGACAGCCCCGCGGCGCTCTTCGCCGATGAGCAGACACTGGAAGCCGCCAAGCGCCGCTCGTACCAGGCCGGCGTTCTGGACGGCAAGGACATGGCGAAAATCTTCGCCTGGATGCGTCCCAACGACCTGGTGTGGAACTACTTCGTCAACAACTACCTGCTGGGCCGCGAACCTCCGGCATTCGACATCCTTTACTGGAACAACGACAACACCCGGCTGCCCGCCGCCTTGCACGGCGACATGCTGGACTTCTTCAAGCACAACCCGTTGACCCGCAGCGGTGGCCTGGAGATCTGCGGCACCTCCATCGACCTGCAGAAGGTCACTGTGGACAGCTTCAGCGTCGCTGGCATCAATGACCACATCACCCCGTGGGACGCCGTCTACCGCTCCGCGATGCTGCTGGGCGGCGACAGCCGCTTCGTGCTGTCCAACAGCGGCCACATCCAGAGCATTCTCAATCCGCCGGGCAACCCCAAGGCCAATTTCTACGAGAACGGCAAGCTCAGCTCCGACCCGCGCGCCTGGTACTACGACGCCAAGCACGTACAAGGCAGTTGGTGGGGTCAGTGGCTGGGCTGGATCCAGGAGCGCTCCGGCGAGCAACGGGAAACCATCATGGCGCTGGGTAATCAGGACTACCCGCCAATGGAGGCCGCTCCCGGCACCTACGTTCACGTGCGCTAGAAAACATGCGTGGCCGGCCGGGCGAGAAGCCGGCCGGTCCTTCACTTCCACTTTGAATGCCTGACAAGAAACCTGGATGAAGACCCGCGACCGCGTCCTCGAATGCGCCCTCGAGCTGTTCAATCTCAACGGCGAACCCAACGTCACCACCCTGGAAATCGCCACCGAACTGGGCATCAGCCCCGGCAATCTCTACTACCACTTCCACGGCAAGGAACCGCTGGTGATGGCGCTGTTCGAGCGCTTCCAGGAAGAGCTGGCGCCGCTGCTCGACCCACCGGCCGATGCGCAACTCGACGCCGAGGATTACTGGCTGTTCCTGCACCTGATCGTGGAACGCCTGTCGCAGTACCGATTCCTGTTCCAGGACCTGTCCAACCTGGCCGGCCGCCTGCCCAAGCTGGCCCGCGGCATGCGCAACTGGCTGAACCACCTCAAGCGCACCCTGGCCGCCCTGCTGGCGCGGTTGAAGTCCGAGGACCAGTTGGTCAGCGATACCGAGGCCCTTGGCCAACTGGTGGAGCAGATCACCCTGACCCTGCTGTTCTCCCTCGATTACCAGCGGGTGCTGGGCAGCGGAGGCGAGATACGCCTGGTGGTCTATCAGGTGATGATGCTGGTCGCTCCGCACTTGCGACCAGGCTCCCGGCACGCTGCCGAAAATCTCGCCCGGCGCTACCGGGATACCTGAAACGAAAACGCCCGGCAAAGCCGGGCGTTTTCGTCATTCCGATACAGCTCAGGACTGGCTGGCCGGCGGAGTTGCCGGTGCGGCCGGTGCTGCCGGTGCTGGTGTCACTGCCGGTGCCGCGCTGGGCGCCGGTGTAGCTGCTGCGGCCGGTGCTGCAGGAGCAGCTGTCGGAGCGGCAGGCTTGGCGGCCTTGGGCGCAGCGGGTTTCTTCACTGCCGGCTTCTTCGCGGCTGCAGGCTTGGCCGCTACCGGTTTTGCAGCTGCCGGCTTCGCAGCAGGTTTCGCTGCAGCGGGCTTGGCGGCTGTGGCCGGTTTCGCAGCGGGCTTGGCCGCGGCTGCCGGCTTGGCGGCAGGTTTCGCCGCAGCTTTTGCCGCAGGCTTGGCAGCCGGTTTGGCAGCGGCTGCCTTGGGCGCCGGTTTGGCAGCGGCGACTTTCGCAGCCGGTTTTGCCGCAGCTTTAGCGGCTGGCTTGGCAGCGGGCTTCGCGGCAGCTTTGGCGGCCGGTTTGGCGGCAGCCTTGGCAGCGGCGGGCTTGACCGATTTCGCCGACACGCCAGTGAGTTTCTCGAGCTGCTTGGTCAGGGTATCGACCTTGCCTTGCAGGTCTTTCACTTCACTACGGCTGGGCACGCCGAGACGGGAAATGGCGCTGTTCAGACGCTTGTCGAAAGCCTCTTCCAGCTCGCCCCATTTGCCGATCGCCTTGCCCCGGACCTCTTCGACCTTGGACTTGGCCGTACCCACGCGGGAGCCAACCTTCGACTTGACCGCGTCTACTTGCTTGTCCACTTCGGTCTTGGCCTGCTTTTCAGCCTTCTCACCATCCTTGACCAGCGTATCGAACAGCTTGGTGCCGTCGTTGCTGACCTTCGAGTAGGCCCCCAAGCCAGCCAGCCAGATCTGGCGCGAGTATTTCTCGATCTCGCCGATCCAGGAGTTGGTGTCTTTATCGGTTTTCTTCTTGCCAGCCATCCTGCTCTCCTTATTTGGTTCGCGCGACGTGCTCGAGCAACGCGCTCAGCTCATCAAGCTTAGCAGAGAGTGCCTCAACGTCCTGCCGGGAGGGAATACCAATGCGGTTGAGCGCGCTGGCCACTCGGTTGTCGAACGCCTTCTCGATCTTGTCGAGTTGGACTTCGACCTTTTCCTTCACGCCGGTGACGCTGTTCTTCACGCTGTCGAACTGGGTGTTGGCGGCTTCGACCTGCTCATCGACGAGCTTCTTGCCCTGCTTCTCGACGCCTTCGCCGGCCTTCACCAGCTCCTTGAAGTAGTCGACGCCTTCGGCGCCGGCCTTGGCGTAGGCACCCAGGCCAGCCAGCCAGATCTTGCGGGCGTAGAGCTTCACGTCGCTGACGACAGTGGACTTGCTTTCGGCTTTCTCGACTTTCTTTTTGACGGCTACTTTGGCCATGGTGCACCTCACGCGGAATGGTAGATGACTCGCCCTTTTTCAGGACTTGAGCGCAAGGTAGCGAGGAAAATTAGAAACCGCATACTAGCCGCGAAATGAGCCGCTCAGGTGGGAGCGAATTCATTCGCGAAGGGCGGCCAGGCGGCCCCGGGAAGGGGCCTGACTCAGACCAGGTATTCGTCCAGCGCCTTCTCGATCTCGCGCTTGATGCTGCCGCTCATGGCCGACAGCAGCAGGCCCAGCTTGACCTCCACGCGCACCTTCGAATCGCTTACCTCGATCTGTCCATCAGCGCCGCTGCGCTTGAACTCCAAGGTGTCTCCGCGCCACTGGTAACGCACGTCGTATTCACGCGCCAGGCGCTCGGCCAGCTTCTCGGCTTTCCCACGGACGGCTTCGCGACCGAGGGCATGGGAACGTTCGACTTGGATGCGGGACATGGGGGGTTCCTGAACTGCGACCTTTGGTCGCGTGAATATACCAGTGCCCGCGGCCCCTGACCGCGTCCGCCGCCGTCGGGCGCCAAGACAAAGCCGGACGCGGGCATTAGAATGGCCGCCATTCAATTCCGGTGGCAGCGACATGAACGATCAGCGCAAAGGCAACGACGCCGAACCCACGACCCACTTCGGTTATCAGCAAGTTCCCGAAAGCCAGAAGGCCGACAAGGTCGCCGAGGTCTTCCACTCGGTAGCGGCCAAGTACGACCTGATGAACGACCTGATGTCCGGGGGCGTCCACCGCCTGTGGAAGCGCTTCACCATCGAGCTGTCCGGCGTTCGACCGGGCAACCGCGTGCTGGATATCGCCGGCGGTACCGGCGATCTCACCCGCCAGTTCTCCCGCCTGGTCGGCATGACCGGTGAAGTGGTACTGGCCGACATCAACGCCTCGATGCTCAAGGTGGGCCGCGACAAGCTGCTGGACAGCGGCGTCGCCGGCAACGTCAGCTTCGTCCAGGCCGACGCCGAGAAGCTGCCCTTCCCCGATAACCACTTCGACGTGGTCACCATCGCCTTCGGCCTGCGCAACGTCACCCACAAGGACGAAGCCATCCGTTCGATGCTGCGCGTACTCAAGCCCGGTGGCCGCCTGCTGGTGTTGGAGTTCTCCAAACCCACCAGCGGCCTGCTGTCCAAGGCGTATGACGCCTACTCCTTCAGCCTGCTGCCGCTGATGGGCAAGCTGATCACCAACGACTCCGAAAGCTATCGCTACCTGGCCGAATCCATCCGCATGCACCCGGATCAGGAAACCCTGAAGGCGATGATGGTCGAAGCCGGCTTCGAGCGCGTCACCTACCACAACATGACCGGCGGCATCGTCGCCCTGCACCGCGGCATCAAGCCCTGATGCTGACCCAGGCGCTGCTGGCCGGTATCGAGCTCGGCCTGAACCGGGTGCTGACACTGGACAGCACGGCGCTGCCGCGCATGGCATCCCTAGAAGGCAGCGTCATCGAAGTCGACTGCCAGAGCCCCGCCCTGACCCTTTTCCTGCTCCCCGGCGGCGACGGCCTGAAGCTGTCCGCCCACTGGTCCGCCCCCGCCGATTGCCGGCTGCGCGCGCCGGCCAGCAGCCTGCTGAAGCTGGCCACCACGCGGGAAAAGACCGCCGTCCTGCATAGCCCGGAAGTCACCCTCGAAGGCAACAGCGCCGTGCTGCTGGAACTGGCCGCGATCCTCCAGGACCTCGAGCTGGATTGGGAATACGAGCTGTCGCGCTGGCTCGGCCCGGTCGGTACCCAGTTGCTCGCCGGCCACCTGAAGCTTCGCGCCAATTGGGCAGGCCAGGGCCTGGAAAGCCTGCGCCAGAACCTCGCTGACTACCTGGCCGAAGAGTCACGCACCCTCGTGGGCCGCCGTGAAGCCGACGCACGCTTCGCTGAACTGGATCGCCTCAAGCTCGCCCTCGATCGCCTCGACGCCCGCGTCGAACGCCTGAACCAGAGAATCAAACCCATCGCATGAAGCTGCTCGCCGCCCGCCGCCTGTTGCGCATCCAGCAGGTCGTCATCCGCTACCGCCTCGACGACCTGCTGCTCGAACTGCCGCTGCCCTGGTGGCTGCGCACGCTGAGCCACGTCCTGCCCTGGCGCTGGCTGCCGCGCAAGGAACTCAGCCTGACCCGCGGTGAGCGCCTGCGCCTCGCCCTGGAAGACCTCGGCCCGATCTTCATCAAGTTCGGCCAGCTGCTTTCGACCCGCCGCGACCTGATGCCGCCGGACATCGCCGATGAGCTGGCGCGCCTGCAGGACCAGGTACCGCCCTTCGCTCCGGAGAAAGCCGTCGCGCGCATCGAGGAACAGCTCGGCGCCAGCGTCAGCGAAGTATTCGCCCGCTTCGACGTGGAGCCGCTGGCTTCGGCATCGGTGGCGCAGGTCCACGCCGCGCAACTGAAAAGCGGCGAAGAAGTGGTGGTGAAGGTGATCCGCCCGAACCTGCGACCGATCATTCGCCAGGACCTCGCCTGGCTGTTCATCCTCGCCCGGCTCGCCGAGCGCGTCTCCGCCGACGCCCGCCGGCTGCGCCCGGTGGAAGTGGTGGACGACTACGAGAAGACCATCTACGACGAACTCGACCTGCTCCGCGAGGCGGCCAACGCGAGCCAGCTGCGCCGCAACTTCGATGGCTCGCCGTTGCTCTACGTGCCCCAGGTGTACTGGGACTGGTGCCGTCCCAAGGTGCTGGTGATGGAGCGCATCTACGGCATCCCGGTGACCGACCTCGCCACCCTCGCCGACCAGCGCACCGACATGAAACTGCTGGCCGAACGCGGTGTGGAAATCTTCTTCACCCAGGTGTTCCGCGACAGCTTCTTCCACGCCGACATGCACCCCGGCAACATCTTCGTCGCCACCCGCCAGCCCTGGAACCCGCAGTACATCGCCATCGACTGCGGGATCATCGGCAGCCTCACCCCCGAGGACCAGGACTACCTCGCCCGCAACCTGATCGCCTTCTTCAAGCGCGATTATCGGCGCGTGGCCCAGCTGCACATCGACTCCGGCTGGGTGCCGGCGGAAACCAAGGTCAACGATTTCGAGGCGGCCATCCGCACCGTCTGCGAACCCATTTTCGAGAAGCCGCTGAAGGACATTTCCTTCGGCCAGTTGCTGCTGCGCCTGTTCCAGACCGCGCGCCGCTTCAACATGGAAGTCCAGCCGCAGCTGGTGCTGCTGCAGAAGACCCTGCTCAACATCGAGGGCCTGGGCCGCCAGCTCTACCCGGACCTGGACCTCTGGGCCACCGCCCAGCCGTTCCTCGAGCGCTGGATGCGCGAGCGCGTCAGCCCAAGGAGCCTGTTGAACAACCTGCAATCCCAGGTGGAACAGGTGCCCCACCTGGCAGGCATGACCCGCGACCTTCTGGAGCGCATGAGCCAGCCGCACGCCGCCGCCCCGTCGCCGTCCTGGCAGAAGCGCAACGACGGCCTGGCCCTGCGCCTGCTCGGCGTCGGCCTGCTGCTGGGCGCCGCCAGCCTGGGCCTGGAGCAGCACCTGCAGGCCTGGCCGAGCTGGCTGATGCTGGCCGGCGGTCTATATCTGGTGCTGCGCCGATAGCCAGCCCCGAATGGCACTGGCACACTATTTCGAATCCGAGCGCCGGCCCTTGAGGCCGGCACAGTTGTGGAAGACGCAATGAAAGACTGGCTGGAAGAGATTCACTGGAACGCCGATGGCCTGGTCCCGGCGATCGCCCAGGACTACAAGACGGGCCGCGTGCTGATGATGGCCTGGATGAACCGCGAAGCCCTCACCCTCACCGCCGCCGAGAACCGCGCCATCTACTGGTCACGCTCCCGTGGCAAGTTGTGGCGCAAGGGCGAGGAGTCCGGTCATGTACAGCGTCTCCACGAATTGCGCCTGGATTGCGACGCCGATGTCGTCATCCTGATGGTCGAACAGCTGGGCGGCATCGCCTGCCATACTGGACGCGAAAGCTGCTTCTACCGTGTCTTCGAGAATGGCGGCTGGAAGACCGTCGACCCCGTACTCAAGGATCCGCATGCCATCTATGCCGCAGGACACAACCATGAGTGATACCCTCGCCCGCCTGGCCGAGGTGCTGGAGGAGCGCAAGAACGCCGCCGCCGACAGCTCCTACGTCGCCAGCCTGTACCACAAGGGCCTGAACAAGATTCTGGAAAAGGTCGGCGAAGAAGCGGTGGAAACCATACTCGCCGCCAAGGACGCCGCCGTCAGCGGCGATTCCAGCGACCTGATCTACGAAACCGCCGACCTCTGGTTCCACAGCCTGATCATGCTCGCCGCCCTCGGCCAGCACCCCCAGGCCGTACTGGACGAACTGGACCGTCGCTTTGGCCTGTCCGGGCACGCCGAAAAGGCCGCTCGCCAGCCCTCCGCCTGACAAAGACAATCAAGAGGAACACACCATGGGCATCTTCGACTGGAAACACTGGCTGGTCATTCTCATCGTCGTCGTACTGGTCTTCGGCACCAAGCGCCTGAAGAACCTCGGTTCCGACGTCGGCGAAGCCATCAAGGGCTTCCGCAAGGCCATGAACACCGAGGAAGCCGACAAGGCCTCCGAGCAGACCACCACCGCGCAGCAACCCGGCGCCTCGCTGAACCAGCCGCACACCATCGACGGCCAGGCGCAGCAGGTGCAGGACCCGGTGACCCGCAAGGACTGATGACCCATGTTCGGTATCAGCTTCGGTGAACTGCTGCTGATCGGCCTGATCGCCCTCCTGGTGCTCGGGCCCGAGCGGCTGCCCGGCGCGGCGCGCACGGCGGGTCTCTGGATCGGCCGCCTCAAGCGCAGCTTCAACGCGATCAAGACCGAGGTCGAGCGCGAAATCGGCGCCGACGAGATCCGTCGCCAGCTGCATAACGAACACATCATGGCGCTGGAAAAGCAGATCAAGGAAAGCATCGTGCCTCCCACGGTCGAATCCCTGCTTTCCGAGGCAGAGCCTGAAAGCGATGCCGCACCAGCAAGTCCCGCGCCCGTCGCCCCGGCTACGCAACCCGCACAGGCTGCGCCGGTACCGGCAACCGCCAAGGCGCCGGCAACCGCAGGCGCGGCCGCTCCTAACCAGGCCGCCCCGACTGCGCCTGGCCAGGCCCCCAGTGCCGCGTCGACGTCTCAGCCATCGCCCCAGGCCCCCATTGAACCGCAGCAGCCGTCCCGCACCCCATGAGCGACCAGAAGCCGGAACAAGACCAGGAAATGCCCCTGGTCTCGCACCTCACTGAACTGCGTACGCGCCTCCTGCGCTGCGTGGCGGCGATCTTCCTGATCTTCGCGGGCCTGTTCTATTTCGCCCAGAAGATCTACACCCTGGTATCGGCGCCCCTGCGCCAGTACCTGCCGGAAGGCGCGACCATGATCGCCACCGATGTGGCGTCGCCCTTCCTCACGCCCTTCAAGCTGACCATGGTCGTGGCGCTGTTCCTCGCCATGCCGGTGATCCTGCACCAGGTCTGGGGCTTCATCGCGCCTGGCCTGTACAAGCACGAGAAGCGCGTCGCCCTGCCCCTGCTGGTCTCGAGCATCGTGCTGTTCTACGGCGGCATGGCCTTCGCCTACTTCCTGGTGTTCCCGCTGATCTTCCACTTCTTCGCCAGCGTGACGCCCGAAGGCGTGTCGATGATGACCGACATCAGCAGCTATCTCGACTTCGTGATGACGCTGTTCTTCGCCTTCGGCGTGGCCTTCGAGATTCCCGTGGCCGTCATCCTGCTGATCTGGATCGGCGTGGTGGATGTCAGCTATCTCAAGCGCATCCGCCCCTACGTGATCATCGGCTGCTTCGTGGTGGGCATGGTCCTGACCCCGCCAGACATCTTCTCCCAGACCTTGCTGGCCGTGCCCATGTGGCTGCTGTTCGAGGTCGGCGTGTTCTTCGGTGGCCTGATCCGCAAACGCGGCGATCATCCGGAAGACGACGCCGAAGAGCCCGGCGACCAGCCGCCCGCTACCCGCCCGTGAACCTGCTGCTTCTCGAAGACGCCGACTTCATCGCGGCGGACCGGGCACGCCTGGAAGGCAGACGCCTCAAGCACCTGCATGAAGTCCACCGCGCCGAGGCCGGCGACAGCCTGCGGGTGGGTCGCCTGGGCGGCCAGATGGGCCAAGGTCGCCTGCTGAGCCTCGAAACCAACTGTGCGGAGCTGGAAGTCAGCTTCGACCAGCCGCCGCCAGCCAAGCTGCCCATCACGCTGCTACTGGCCCTGCCCCGCCCGAAGATGCTCCGCCGCGTGTTGCAGACCGTCGCCGCCATGGGCGTGCCGCGCCTGGTCCTGCTGAACAGTTACCGAGTGGAAAAGAGCTTCTGGCAGACCCCTTTCCTCGAAGCGGCGGCCATCCGTGAACAGCTGATCCTGGGCCTGGAACAAGCTCGGGACACCGTGCTGCCCGAAGTCGTCATCGAGAAGCGTTTCAAGCCGTTCGTCGAAGATCGCCTGCCGCAGCTCGCCGCCGGCACCCTCGGCTTGGTGGGTCACCCCGGTGACCACCCGCCCTGTCCCCGCGCCGTGGACGAGCCCATCACCCTGGCCATTGGCCCCGAAGGTGGCTGGATTCCCTACGAGGTCGAGAAACTGCACGAGGCCGGCCTGCAGCCCGTGCAGCTCGGCGAGCGCATCCTGCGGGTGGAGACGGCGGTAACCGCGTTGCTCGCCCGACTGTTCTGAGGCGCGGCGCTGGCGTAGGCTGGCAACATCCTCTCCGCTATCGAGATTGAGCCATGCGCCCGCTGACCATCGACCTCGACCAACTCGCCTTTGCCCTCAACACTTTCGGACTCGACCACTACCTCGACCTGCTCAGCGGCAAGGTGCTGCTGATCCCCGAAGAAGATGCCGATCCCGAACTGGAAGCCCTGCTGCGCGAGGAGCCGGAGCGTTTCCTGCTGGTTGAACCCCTCGGCCAGGCCGACGAACTGCGGCTGATGCAGGAGTTCCTCCATGAAGTGGTCCATCCCCATGCCTATTCCGCCCTGGAACAGGCGCTGGCAAGCCGCAAGCCGGCGCGCACGTTCCGCCACGTGCTGATGGAGTACCCGGTGCTGCTGGAGGCCTGGCACCAGTTCGAAGCCGCCCGGCTACGCGAGCTGGCCCAGGACTGGCTGGCGGAGAATGAGCTGCAACCGGCGATGCCGCTGCACTGAGCCCCTTCCCATTGCGGCCCTCACCCCAACCCTCTCCCGGAGGGAGAGGGGGCTGTCTGTGCCGGTGCCTAGCGCAGCGCAAACCCTGTAGGGGCGAATTCATTCGCCAAGGGCCGCGCAGCGGCCCAAAGCATTCCGATCAGAGCACCTGCCGCAGGAAGCTCTGCGCACGCGGGTCCTGGGGCTTGTCAAAGAACTGCGCCGGAGGCGCGTCTTCCAACAGCTTGCCATGATCGAAGAACAGCACCCGGTCGGCCACTTCACGGGCAAAGCCCATTTCGTGGGTCACGCAGACCATGGTCATGCCTTCCTGGGCGAGCTGCTTCATCACGTCCAGCACTTCACCGACCATTTCCGGGTCGAGCGCCGAGGTGGGCTCGTCGAACAGCATCACCTTGGGCTCCATGCACAGGGCCCGGGCAATGGCGACGCGCTGCTGCTGGCCGCCGGACAGGCGCGAGGGGTACTCATGGGCCTTCTGCGCGATGCCGACCTTGGTCAGCAGCGCCTGGGCCTTGGCCTCGCGTTCGGCCTTGCCGCGCTTGCGCACGACCTTCTGGGCCAGGCAGAGGTTTTCCAGCACGGTCATGTGCGGGAACAGGTTGAAGTGCTGGAACACCATGCCCACTTCGCGGCGGTAGGCGTTCACGTCGGTCTTCGGGTTGGCGAGGTCGACGCCGTCGATGCTCACCGAACCGGAATCCAGCTCCTCCAGGCCGTTGAGGCAGCGCAGGAAGGTGGACTTGCCGGAGCCCGACGGGCCGATCACCACCACCACTTCGCCACGCTTCACCTGCGTGGTGACGTTATCCACAGCCCGCACTTCATGGCCGCGGGCATCGAAGACTTTCACCAGGTTTCGGACTTCAATCACTTTTCCCGAGCCTCCGCTCCAGACGGCTGGCGATTTGCGACAGCGGCAGGTTGATGACGAGGTACAGCCCGGCGACGCAGAACCAGATCTCGAAAGTGGAGAAGGAGGTCGTGATTGCCTCGCGGCCGCTCTTGGTCAGTTCGGTGATGGCGATGACCGACACCAGCGACGTGTCCTTGACCAGGCTGATGAACTGCCCGGCCAGCGGCGGCAGCACGCGCTTGAACGCCTGCGGCAGGATCACGTGGCGCATGGACTGGCCGGCGGTCAGGCCCAGGGAGCGTGCCGCCTCGTTCTGGCCACGGGCGATGGACTGCACGCCAGCGCGGACGATCTCGCCGACGTAGGCGCCGGTGAACAGCGCCAGCGCCGCCACCCCGGCGAACTCGCGGGAGAGGTTCAGCACGGTGCCGATGAAGAAGTAGAAGATGAAGATCTGCACCAGCAGCGGCGTACCGCGCACCAGCTCGACGTAGACGGTGGACAGGTCGCGCAGGGTGGGGTTGCTGGACAGGCGGCAGAGGCCGGTGAACAGGCCGATCACCAGGCCGAAAGCGCCGGATACCACGGAAATCCACAGGGTGGTCCAGAGGCCCCAGAGCAGAGGGCCGGCGGCCCAGTGGCGAGTCACACCGATCTGGTCGCCTTCGGAAACATCATCGCCCTGGCTCACCTGCAGGCTGTCACGAGCGACTTCCAGCACCTGTTCCTCACCGCCCTCGGCGGTCAGGGTCACGCGGGCGTTGTCACCGGCGTCGGCGATGGCGCTGACGGTGCCGTAATCGGCAGCGCGCTGACTTTCCTCCGCCTGGTAGGCGAAGTACTGGGGCACGCGATTCCAGCGCCATTCGTAGGAAATCAGTGAGGTGGAGTACCAGAGTCCCCAGCCCACCACGACCAGGATCAGACCGGTCAGGATGTGCCAGGGCCAGTTACGGCGATGTTTTCTAGTCACGGGAAATCTCGCTCATGGCGGGTAACAAAAGGCAGGCCCGGCCTTGTGGGCCGGGCCTGTCATAACCAACGCGGCCCTGAAGCCGGCGCGGCCTTATTCCATCTCTTTCAGCCAGTCGTTCTTCTTGAACCACTTGGTGTGGATGCGATCGTAGGTGCCGTCGTGGCGGATCTGGTTCAGCCAGTTGTTGACCCAGTTGATGCTGTCGTAGTCACCCTTCTTCAGGCCGTAGGCCAGGGGTTCGAAGGTGAAGGGCTCTTCCAGGAACACCAGCTTGCCCGCACCGGCCTTGTTCACGGCAACCACGTTGTACGGGGCGTCGTAGATGAAGGCGTCGGCCTTGCCGTTGACCACGTCCATCACCGCTTCCTGCTCGTTGTCGAAGCCGTGGTACTGGGCCTTGGAGATCAGCTTCTTGGCGACCATCTCGCCGGTGGTACCGATCTTGGAGGTAATGCGGTACTTGGCATCGTTCAGGTCCTTGTAGGACTTGATCTCGCCTTGCAGCTCCTTGCGGATCAGCAGGGTCTGGCCGACCACGATGAAGGGCTCGGAGAAGTTGATGCGCAGGTTGCGCTCCTGGGTCAGGGTCATGCCGGAACCGATCATGTCGAACTTGTCGGTCAGCAGGGCCGGGATGATGCCGTCGTAGCTGGTGGACACCAGTTCCAGCTTCACGCCCATGGCCTTGGCCATGGCTTTGAGCAGGTCGACTTCGAAGCCGATGATCTCACCGCGCTTGTTGGTCATTTCGAAGGGCATGTAGGTCGGGTCCATGCCGACACGCAGGGTGCCGCGCTTGACTGCATCATCGACCATGCCGGCGTGGGCCAGGCCAGTCAGTGCGCTGGCGGCGAACAGCAGTGACGCGAGAAGCTTTTTCATTCTTTCTCCTAATGGGGCGGCTCGTTGAGAAACGTTAACGACGCAGTCGAGGCGACGCCTCGGCAACGCAGGTAGCGTTTCAACAGCCTGCCAATGGGGCAGCTCGTTGTTGTTGTGCAGCCCACGAACGACGGGGCATGGCGCGCATGCTAAACCGCATCTTCGTGGATGGCGAGTCGCAGGAAGCAGATATCGGGCCAGCTCAGCTTTCGAGCAGGAAAGTGACCGGTCCGTCGTTGACCAGGTGCACCTGCATGTTGGCGCCGAAGCGGCCAGTGGCGACCTGTGGATGCTTGAGGCGGGCCTGCTCCACCAGATAATCGAACAGCTCCTCACCGCGCGCCGGGGATGCTGCGGTGGAAAAGCTGGGGCGCAGGCCGCTCTTGGTATCGGCGGCCAGGGTGAACTGGGATACCAGCAACAGCCCGCCACCGACCGCGCCGAGGGACAGGTTCATCTTGCCCTCGGCATCGGCGAATACGCGGTAGTTGACCAGTTTGTGCAGTAGTTTGTCGGCGCTGGCCTCGGTGTCCTGGGGCTCGACGCCGACCAGCACCAGCAGGCCCTGGTCGATGGCCCCGACCACTTCACCTTCCACCTCGACGCGGGCGGCACTGACCCGTTGCAGCAGTGCCTTCATCAGGCGTCTTCCTCGGGCGGCAGTTCCAGCAGGCGGCGCGCCATCTGGTTGGAGGCGCGCACCAGGGCATCGGTGATGCCGGCCTCGGATGCGGCGTGACCCGCGTCCCGAACGATCTGCAGCTCGCTGTTCGGCCAGGCCTTGTGCAGCGCCCAGGCGTTGTCCAGGGGGCAGATGACGTCATAGCGGCCGTGCACGATCACGCCCGGCAGGTGCGCGATGCGCGGCATGTCGCGGAGCAACTGGTTGGGTTCGAGGAAGGCGTTGTTGACGAAGTAGTGGCATTCGATACGGGCAATGGACAGGGCGCGCATCGGTTCGCTGAACCGTTCCACCACCGGCGCGCTCGGGCGCAAGGTAGCGGTGCGGCCCTCCCAGGTGGACCAGGCCTTGGCGGCGTGCATCTGGGCGATCTGGTCAGGGCCAGTCAGGCGCTTGTAGAAGGCCTGCATCAGGTCGCCATGTTCCTCGGCCGGGATCGGCGCCAGGTAATCCTCCCAGTAGTCCGGGAATATGCGGCTGCAGCCTTCCTGGTAGAACCACTCGAAGTCCTGCGGACGGCACAGGAAGATGCCGCGCAGGATCAGGCCGAGTACGCGATCCGGGTGCGCCTGGGCATAAGCCAGGGACAGAGTGGAACCCCAGGAGCCGCCGAACAGGACCCACTTGTCGATCCCGAGGTGCTGGCGAATGCGTTCGAGGTCCGCCACCAGGTCCCAGGTGGTGTTCTTTTCTAGGCTCGCATGGGGCGTAGAGCGGCCGCAGCCACGCTGGTCGAAGGTGACGATGCGGTACAGATTCGGATCGAAGAAGCGCCGGCTCAGAGCGTCGCAGCCGGCTCCCGGGCCACCGTGGATGAATACCACCGGCAGCCCTTCCGGCGTGCCGCTCTCGTCCACGTAGAGCACGTGCGGCGCATCCACCGCCAGCTCGTGCCGGGCGTAGGGTTTTATCTCCGGATACAAAGTCTGCATTCTTGGCTCCCGAATCTGTGCGAAAGGTCGACTCCTGGGCGAGTCCGGCCTTTTAATCTGCCGGGCATCATAACGAGGAAAAAGGAGTTCAGCATGCTACTCAGGAAGTTCGCGCTGCCAACGCTATGCGTTCTGGCAATCCTAGCCGGTTGTGGCCGGAACGACCCGGCAGCGGAGCTGGATGCGGCGGTGCAACAACTGCAGGACAACCTCGAAGCGAAGAAAACCGCTGCGGTGCTGGAGCAGTTGCACCCGCAGTTCATTGCCCAGCAACAGAACGATCGCGACTGGGCCAAGCGCACCATGACCCTGCTGTTCATGCGCCACAAGAATGTCAGCGTGCTCGCCCTCAGCAAGGCGAACAGCCTAGACCCGACCTACCGCGAAAAAGGCTACACGGACGCCCAGGTGGCCCTCACGGGTGCCGAGGGGCTGATTCCCGACAGCGCACGCCATTACGGGGTGAAGCTGGAATGGTGGCTGGAAGACGGTGAGTGGAAGCTCGCCCGGATGGACTGGCAATGAGCGCGCCGCTCACCCATCGCATCCGCGCCGCCGGGCTGCTGGTACACGAGGGTCGCATCCTGCTGGTCAAGCACGTGGTCGGCGACGATACCTACTGGATCCCGCCAGGCGGCGGCTTCGAATCGGTCAGCGACGAATGCACCCGCGATACGGTCCGCCGTGAGTTCAGGGAAGAAACCGGACTCGACGTGGACGTCGGCCCGCTGGTCTACGTCCGCGAATTCTCCGAACCGGCCATGGGGCGCTTCCATATGGAACTGTTCTACCGGATCGACGCCTGGCGCGGCGAACTCAGCCTGGCCAATCTCAACGGCCTGGGTGGCGACGAGTTCGAGATCCGGGAAGTGGGCTGGATCAGCCGCGAGGCGCTTGCCGCCCTGCCCTTCTACCCGGCCGAGCTGCTGGACGATGTGTGGGAACGGGTGACGGCCGAGGAGGTGGTGATCCGTCACCTGGGGTTGCAGCGGTAGAGCCCTTGGCTATCGTCGCAATCAGCTCTTGATCTGGAGTGCCGGGTTCACGGGGCTAGCCTTGGGGTTTTGGGGGCTTCCACTTTCGCGAGGACAGTCGCCATGCACCCGGACCCGTTGGAAACCGACTACCTGGTGATCGGCGCCGGCGCTGCAGCGATGGCCTTCGTCGACACTTTGCTCAGCGAGTCCGACGCCACTGTGCTGATGGTGGACCGCCACGCCCAACCCGGCGGCCACTGGAACGACGCCTACCCCTTCGTCCGGCTTCACCAGCCCTCGGCCTGCTACGGCGTGAATTCCCGTGAGTTGGGCAGTGGGAAGAAAGACAGCTCCGCGCTGGGGGAAAACCTCTACGAATTGGCCTCCAGCGCGGAAATCCTCAGCTACTACGAGCAGGTGATGAACCAGCGTTTCCTGCCGTCGGGTCGGGTGCGCTACTTCCCCATGTGCGATTACGTCGGGGATCGCGCGGCGGACCATCGTTTCGTTTCCCTGCTTGGCGGCACTGAGTATCGGGTGCAGGTACGACGGAAAGTGGTCGATGCCACCCATGCCCAGACCCAGGTGCCTTCTACTCATCCGCCGAAATACCGGGTCGCCGCCGGGGTAACCTGCGTGCCACCCAACGAGCTGCCACAGATCCGCCAGCCACATCCCGCCTACGTGGTGGTTGGCTCCGGCAAGACTGGCATCGATACCTGCCTGTGGCTGCTGCAGAACGGCGTGGCGCCGGGATCGATTCACTGGATCATGCCCAGCGATCCCTGGCTGGTGGATCGCGCCACCTTGCAACCCGGCCTCGAGTTCTTCGAGCAGTGCGTGCGTGGCGTCACAGCGCAGTACTCGGCCCTCGCCACCGCCACCTCGCTCGCAGACCTGTTCGACCGGCTTGAACAATCGGGCCAGCTGCTGCGGATCGATCCGTCCGTCACGCCTGGCGCCTATCGCGGCGCCACCGTCACCCGGAGCGAGCTGAGCGCTCTGCGCGGCATCGGACACAAGGTGCGGTTGGGTCATGTCGAGGCGATAGAGCCGGGTAAGGTCCTGCTGGAAGGCGGCAGCGTCGAGGTGCCCGTGGGAGCCCTGTTCATCGACTGCAGTGCCAGAGCCCTGGCCGGATGGAAGGTGGCGCAGGTGTTCGACGGGAACAGGATCAATCTGACTTTCGTCAGCAACAACCAGCCGGTGTTTTCAGCCGCCCTGATCGCCTACGTCGAATGCCACCTGCCCGACGACGCAGCCAAGAACGCCTGCTGCCAACCGGTGCCGGTGCCACGGGTTCCGGAGGACTGGCTCAGGGTCTGGGGCGTCTACCTGGGCAACTTCCAGCGCTGGCGAGAAAACCAGACCCTGACCCAGTGGCTGTTCAGCTCCCGCCTGTTCCTGATGACCACCGTGGTACGCGACGTCCGGCCGGACGACAGCGGGCGCCACGCCCTGCTCCACGAACTGACCCTCGCCCGGCAGCAGGCAGCGGTGAACCTGCCCCGGCTGATGGCACTGCTCGCCTGAGCGGCCGTTGTGAAAATGCCCGCTCCGACACTGGAAACCCTCACCGTCAACGGCATCCGCATGCGCGTCGCGATGCAGGGCGAAGGGCCCCTGGTGCTGCTGTGCCACGGCTTCCCGGAGCTGTGGTACGCCTGGCGGCACCAGCTCGATGCCCTCGCGGCGGCCGGCTTCAGGGTGGTCGCCCCGGACATGCGCGGCTACGGCGGAACCGACGCCCCGCAAGCCGTGGAGGCCTACTCCAGGCTGCACCTGGTCGGGGACATGGTGGACCTCGTGCGGGTGCTTGGGGAGCGCCAGGCGGTCATCGTCGGGCACGACTGGGGGGCCATGGTGGCCTGGGCCGCCGCCCTGGTGCGACCGGACCTGTTTCGCGCGGTGATCGGCATGAGCGTGCCCTTCGCGCCTCCCGACCCGACGGACATCCTCAAGGTGCTGGAAGACCGGGGTATCCATGATTACTACCTGCAGTACTTCCAGGCCCCTGGCGTGGCGGAAGCCGAACTGGAGTGGGATGTCAGCGCAACCTTCCGTCGAATGCTCTTCTGCGGTTCCGGTGATTGGCAGGGCCTGCCGGCATTCGGGCGCTTGCAACCCGGCCAGGGCTTCCTGGGGCACATGGAGGAACCCGATGTGCTGCCAGCCTGGCTCAGTGAAGACGACCTCGACTACTACGTGCAGGCTTTCCGGCACACCGGCTTTCGCGGCGGGCTGAACTGGTACCGGACCATGCGCCTGTCCAGCGAGCTCATGGCACCGTGGCGCGGCGGCATCATCCGCCAGCCGTCGCTGTTCATGGCTGGAACCCGGGACTCGGTGCTCGGTTTCCCGGTGATTCCCCAGTTGATCGCCGCGTTCCCGCGAACGCTGCCTGGGCTACGCGGCTGCCACCTGCTCAATGGCGCCGGGCACTGGGTTCAACAGGAGCGGGCGGAGGAAGTCAGCAGCCTGATGCTGAATTTCCTCCGCGCCCTTTGAGGCAACGACGGCGCTCGCCGTTGCCTGCCAGGGAGGTCAGCGGCCGTAGCGCTGCTGCCCCCACGCCAGCATCGCCTGCAGCAAGCGATTCAACACGGCCTGAGTCGGCGCCGCGAGGTCTTCGCGGTAGTCGAAGGGCACCTGCTCGTCCATGTAGGTGCACTGAGCGAGCTCCAGTTGCACGGCATGGATGTGTTGGTCCGGCTGGCCGTAGTGGCGGGTGATGTGACCACCCTTGAAGCGGCCATTGAGCACGTGGCTGTAGTCCTCCGCCTCGGCGCAAACCGCCACCAGGGCATCGGCCAGGCCCGGATCGCAGCTGGCCCCGGCGTTGGTGCCGAGGTTGAAGTCCGGCAAGCGGCCATCGAACAGGCGCGGGACGAAGGAACGGATGGAGTGGGCGTCGAACAGCATGGCGTAGCCGAACTCGGCCTTCATCCGCGCCAGTTCGTCATGGATGGTCTGGTGATAGGGGGTCCAGATGCCTGCCAGGTAGCGCGCCCTCTCCGCCGCGGAAGGTTCTTCACCCTCACGGTACAACGGCTCGCCATCGAACAGCGTCGCGGGATAGAGGCCGGTGGTGGCGGTGGCATAGAGCGGCTTGTCGTCGGCTGGGCGGTTCAGGTCGATGACATAGCGCGAATACTGCGCCGCCAGCGTGCTCGCCCCCAGCTCGGTGGCGAAGTCGTAGAGGCGCGGGATGTGCCAATCGGTGTCGGTGAGGTCCCAGCCCGCTTCCACCATCCCGGCTTCCACCGCGGGGGTCAGGTGGGTACCGGGGTGCGGCATGCTGATCAGCAACGGAGCGTCGCCGCGACTGAAGTTCAGTACGTTATCCACAGTCGATCTCCTGTCCATGTCGAATCACCCGCTTGGGCACGTCGCCGCCCAGCCAGTAGGCGAGTTCCGCCGGGCGCTGGATGTCCCAGGCGATGAAGTCGGCCACCTTGCCGTTCTCCAGGCTGCCGTGGCTGTCGGCCAGGCCCAGGGCCTTCGCGGCGTGCAACGTGGCGCCGGCCAGCGCTTCCTCTGGAGTCAGGCGGAAGGAGGTGCAGGCCATGTTCAGCATCATCCGCAGCGACAGCGCCGGGGACGTACCGGGGTTGAGATCGGTGGATACCGCCATCGCGACACCGTGCTTGCGCAGGGCATCGATGGGCGGCAGCTGGGTTTCCCGCAGCAGGAAGAAGGCGCCTGGCAGCAGCACGGCAACGGTGCCGGCCTTGGCCATGGCGATGGCGTCGTCCTCGGTCATGTATTCCAGGTGGTCTGCCGACAGAGCCTGATAGCGCGCCGCCAAGGCGGAACCGTGCAGGGAGGACAGTTGCTCGGCATGCAGTTTCACTGGCAACCCGAGTGTCTTTGCGACCTTGAAGACGCGTTCCACCTGGGCCGGAGAGAACGCCAGGTGTTCGCAGAAGGCGTCCACCGCGTCCACCAGCCCTTCATCGGCAAGCGCCGGCAGCATCTCGTTGCAGATGTGGTCGATGTAATCATCGGCGCGGCCGGCATATTCCGGCGGCAGGGCGTGAGCCGCCAGGCAGGTGGCGCGCACGGTGATCGGCAGGGTCTCGCCCAGGCGCCTGGCGACCCGCAGCATTTTGCGCTCGCTGGCCAGGTCCAGGCCGTAACCGGACTTCACCTCCAGGGTGGTGACGCCGTCGCGCAGCAGCTGGCGCGCACGACGGCTGGCGCTCTCCAGGAGCTCCTCCTCGCTGGCCTCGCGGGTGGCGCGCACGGTGCTGGCGATGCCGCCGCCCTGGGCGGCAATCTCGGCGTAGCTGACGCCTTCCAGACGCTGTTCGAACTCGCGGCTGCGGTCACCGCCGAACACCAGGTGCGTGTGGCAGTCGATCAGTCCCGGGGTCAGCCAGGCACCGCCGAGATCGACTTCGACATCGTAGGGGATGGCCGGCAGTTCATCGCGTGGGCCGATCCACTCGATGCGCCCTGCGTAGGTCAGCAGCACGGCGTCTTCGATGATCGAGTACTTGCCGCCTCGCATGGTGGCGGCGTGGCAGTTGTGCCAGAGGTGTTTCATTGCAGGCCTCCGGTGCGAACGGAAATCCCTTCCAACGCAGCACCGTCACGCAGCAGGTCGGCGGCACGGGCGATGTCCGGTGCCAGCCAACGGTCCTGGTCATAAGCCGGCACCTGTTCGCGCAGGGTTTCCCACGCGGCCGATGTGCCGACACCGAAGCCCCTGGGCTTGTGGAACTCGAAAGCCTGGGCGGCAAACAGATATTCGATGGCAAGGATACGGCGGCAGTTCTCCACCGCCTTGCCCAGCTTGAGGGCGGCACTGGTGCCGAGGCTCAGGTGGTCTTCCTGCAGGCCGGAGGTGACGAAGTTATCCACAACGGCCGGCTGCGCCAGCTGACGGTTTTCCCCGACCAGGGCGGCGGCGACGTACTGGGCGATCATCATTCCCGAGTTGACCCCGGGCTGGCTCACCAGGAATGCCGGCAGGCCGCTGACCAGCGGGTTGACCAGGCGATCCAGGCGGCGCTCGGCGATGCCGCCAAGCTCGGCCACGGCGATGGCCAGCAGGTCCGCCGCCATGGCCACCGATTCTCCGTGGGGGTTGGCCTGGGAAACGATCTTGTAGCTGTCCGGGGTCCCCAGCAGCAGCGGATTGTCGTTGGCCGATGCCAGTTCGGTATCCACCTGCTTCGCGGCATGGGCCAGCTGATCACGGCAGGCGCCATGCACCTGCGGGATGGAGCGGATGCTCAGGGCGTCCTGGGTACGGATGCCCTGGCTGGCGGCGACCACCTCGCTGCCCGCGAGCAGGGCCAGCAGGTTGGCGCCCACCGCCTGCACGCCGGGGTACGGCTTGAGGGCGATGATGTCCGGGTCGAAGGCGGCGATCTGTCCGCGCAGGGCTTCAAAACTCATGGCGCCGATCACGTCCGCCCAACGCATCAGGCGCTCGGCGTCGTCCAGCACCAGGCAGGTCAGGCCGGTCATGCAAGGCAGGCCGTTGACCAGGCAGAGCCCGTCCTTGGCACCCAGGCGCACGGGTTCGAGGCCTTCGGCCGCCAGCGCTTCGGCTGCGGGCACCACCTGACCGCGATAGCTCACTTCGCCGACACCAAGCAGGGCGATGCCAACGTGGGCCATATGGGTCAGGTAGCCCACTGAACCCTGGGACGGCACCTGTGGGGTGATGCCGCGCTCCAGCAGAGCCAGCAGTGCTTCCACTACAGCGCGCTGCAGGCCGGAACGACCATGGCTGTAGTTGGCGATGGCACAGCAGATGATGGCGCGGGTCTGCTCGTCGGCCAGCACCGGGCCGACACCGCAGGCGTGGCTGAGCAAGGTGTTGCGGGACATCGTGGCGAACTGCTCGGCGGTCAGCACGACCTCGCTGAGCGCACCGAGACCGGTGCTGATCCCGTAGGCGCGCTCGCCCCGCTCGACAATGCGATCGACAATGCCGCGGGCATTGTCGATGCGCGCCCAGGCGGAAGGCGTCAACTCCAGGCGCGCGCCGTGGCGCGCCACCGCCACCACCTGGCGCCAGTTCAACGGCGAATCGCCCAGCAGGACTTTCTCGGGTAACGACATTCAGCTGTTCCTTACAGATTGGCCACGCGGCGCTGGACGAAGCGGTCGACGTAGTCGTCCGCTGGCTGGTGGAGGATCTCTTTCGGCGTGCCGACCTGGATCAGCTGACCGTCCTTGAGGATGGCGATGCGGTTGCCGATGCGTACGGCCTCGTCGAGGTCATGGGTGATGAAGACGATGGTTTTCTGCAGGGTCTTCTGCAGTTCCAGCAGCTGCTCCTGCATGTCGGCGCGGATCAGCGGGTCGAGGGCGCTGAAGGCTTCGTCCATGAGGATGATGTCGGTGTCCGAGGCCAGCGCCCGAGCCAGGCCGACGCGCTGGCGCATGCCGCCGGAGAGCTGGTGCGGGTAGGACTTCTCGTAGCCCTTCAAGCCCACCGTGGTGATCCAGTGCTGGGCACGCTCCAGGCAGTATTCCTTGGTCTCGCCGCGTACCTTGAGGCCGTAGGCGACGTTGTCGATCACCGACTTGTGCGGCAGCAGGCCGAAGCTCTGGAACACCATGCTGATCTTCTTACGGCGGAATTCGCGCAGCTCTTCCATGTCGTAGCGCAGGATGTCTTCACCATCGACCAGGATCTGCCCGCTGGTGGGGTCGATCAGGCGATTGAAGTGGCGCACCAGGGTGGATTTGCCGGAACCGGACAGGCCCATGATCACGAAGATCTCACCCGCGCCGATGGACAGCGACAGGTCGTTGACCCCGACCACGCAGCCGGTGTTGGACAGCACGTCCGCCTTGCTCTTGCCCTGTTGGATCAGCGCCAGGGCCTCGTCGGCGCGCTGGCCGAAGATCTTGAATACGTTCTTGACGACGATCTTGCTCATGTTCTCGCCACTCATTTGCTGGCTGCGTGCCGCGAACGGCCGTAAGCCTGGGTGATGCGGTCGAAGACCACGGCCAGGATGACGATGGCCAGGCCCGCTTCGAGGCCCTTGCCGACGTTGAGGGTCTGGATGCCCACCAGGACGTCCTCGCCGAGGCCACGGGCGCCGATCATGGAAGCGATTACCACCATCGACAGGGCCATCATCGTGGTCTGGTTGATACCGGCCATGAT
This sequence comes from Metapseudomonas resinovorans, assembly GCF_002003485.1. Lineage (GTDB taxonomy): Bacteria > Pseudomonadota > Gammaproteobacteria > Pseudomonadales > Pseudomonadaceae > Metapseudomonas > Metapseudomonas resinovorans_D. Next base: position 41,834 of record NZ_BDMA01000050.1, on the reverse strand, counting down.
GCTCGGCATGGCCAGCGGCAACTGCACGCCGAACAGCTGCTGCCAACGGTTGGCCCCGAAGGCGTTGATGGCTTCCATCACCTCTCCATCCACCTGGCGGATACCGAGGTCGGTCAGGCGGATCAGCGGCGGCGCGGCGTAGATCACGGTGGCGAAGATGGCCGGCACCTTGCCCAGGCCGAAGAGCATCAGCACCGGAATCAGGTACACGAAGCTGGGCATGGTCTGCATGATGTCCAGCAGTGGCATCAGCACCGCACGCAGGCGGTCGCTGCGGGCCGCGAGGATGCCCAGCGGAATGCCGATCAGCACCGAAATGAAGGTGGCCACTAGCATCAGCGCCACGGTCTGCATCAGTTTGTCCCAGAGCCCCACGGCGCCCACGAGGAACAGCAGGCCAGCGATCACCACTGTCGGCAGGATGCGCCGGGTGGCGTGCCAGGAGATCCCGGCGACCACGATCAGCACCAGCCACCAGGGCGTGGCGCGCAGGATGCCTTCCAGATAGACGATGGCCCAGAGCAGGGTGTCGGAGATATGGCGGAATACATCGCCGTAGTTGGTCACCAGGCTGTCTACCCAGCCATTGACCCAGTCAGCGATGGAGAAGGTGAAGCGTTCGGGGAACATAGCTCGCTCCGGTCAGGTGGTGAACCCGCTCCTCCGTCCGAGGAGCGGGCCGTGATAGGGGGACTGCCTCAGCCTCAGAGGGCGGCTTCGATCTTCTTCGCCGCATCCTCGCTGACCCAGGCGTGCCACACCTCCGGGTGCTCCTTGAGGAAAACCTTGGCCAGGTCGGCCGAGTCCATCTTCTCCTTGGCCATCTTCGCCAGGTTCTGGTTCAGCAGGTCGATCGGCAGGTTGACCTTCTTCAGCACGGCCACCAGTTCCGGGGCCTCGTCATGGAAGGTCTTGGACAGGCCGACCTGGATGGTCACGCTCTTGTCCTCGCCGGGCTTCTCCTCCAGCTTGACCAGGTCCGCCTGGCCCATCAGCGGCGTCGGCGACCAGTAATAGAAAAGAATAGGCTCGCCACGGCGATAGCTCGACAACACGGCTGCATCCAGGGCTGGGCCGGTGCCGGGCCGGAAGTTGGTGAACTTCTCTTCCAGGCCGTAGCTCTTCAGCATTTCGCTGTTGTCCAGCTCGCAGGTCCAGCCGGCCGGGCAGTTGTAGAAGCGGCCCTTGCCCGGCTCTTCCGGGTCGCGGAAGAGTTCGGCGTACTGGCCCAGGTCGGCGATGGACTTGAGCTGCGGCGCCTTGGCCTCGATGCCGCGCTTGGCATCGCCCTCGATCACATAGCGCGGTACGTACCAGCCTTCGGTAGCGCCGACGATCGGTGCACCCACGCCCACCACCTTGCCGGCGGACGCGGCCTTGTTCCAGGCGTCGCTGCGGCCGATCCATTCCTCGGCGAAGATCTGGATGTCGTTGTTGCCCAGGGCCTGCTCCATGGTGATGGAGTTGCCCGGCAGGCTGTCGGTCTCGCAGCCGTAACCATTCTTCAGCACCAGTTGCAGCACGTCGGTGAGCAACATGCCGCTTTCCCAGTTAAGCCCGGCGAACTTCACCGGTTTGCCGGATTCACACCAGCCCGCCGCCTGGGCGGAAGCTCCTCCGGCCAGCAGACCCGCAGCACACATCAGGCCCAACACTCGCTTCTTGAATTGCATGTTCCGACGCTCCTGAAACTTGGTAAGGGTTAAGGCAGTTCGTTCATCGACAGAAGCCGGTTGTGCCGGCTCCCGGTGCCAGTGACTGGCAATTGTTGTTTTGACGACCGGTCCCGACTCGTGATCGTTCCCGGGCACCTCAAGCAGTTGCGGTCTTCCCGACCTGGGCAGGACACACGCGCCCCACCCTCCCGCTCCCTACTTCAGGTTCACAGGCTCGGCAGCAGCTTTGCCGGGACCAGCGCGTTCAGGCAGCCGCTGGCCAGCAGGTCACTTGCCGTTTCGATGTCAGGGGCGAAGAAGCGGTCCTCCTGGTAGTAGGAGACCTTGGCGCGCAGCAGGCCGCGGGCTTCTTCGAGCTTCGGCGAACTCTTCAGGCCGGTGCGGAAGTCCAGGCCCTGGCAGGCGCCCAGCCATTCGATGGCGAGGATGCCGCGCACGTTTTCGGCCATGGCCCAGAGACGCTTGCCGGCGTTCGGCGCCATGGACACGTGGTCTTCCTGGTTGGCCGAGGTAGGCAGGCTGTCGACGCTGGCCGGGTGGGACAGGGCCTTGTTGTCGCTGGCCAGGGCGGCGGCGGTGACCTGGGCGATCATGAAGCCGGAGTTGACCCCGCCGTTTTCCACCAGGAAGGGCGGCAGCTGGGACATGTGCATATCCATCATCAGCGAGATACGACGCTCGGACAGCGAGCCGATCTCCGCAATGGCCAGCGCCAGGTTGTCAGCGGCCATGGCCACCGGCTCGGCGTGGAAGTTGCCGCCGGAGATCACATCGCCCTCTTCGGCGAACACCAGCGGGTTGTCGGAAACCGCATTGGATTCGATCTCCAGCACCTCGGCAGCCTGGCGCAACTGGGTCAGGCAGGCGCCCATGACTTGCGGCTGGCAGCGCAGGGAGTACGGGTCCTGCACCTTGTCGCACTTCTCATGGGAGCGGGCGATTTCGCTGCTGGCGGTGAGCAGTTCACGGTAGGCAGCTGCCACGTCGATCTGGCCGCGCTGGCCACGGGCGGCATGGATGCGCGCATCGAAGGGTGCACGGGAACCGAGCATGGCTTCGACGCTGAGACCGCCGCAGACGGTGGCGCCGGCGAACAGATCCTCGGCCTCGAACAGGCCGCGCAGGGCATAGGCGGTGGAGACCTGGGTGCCGTTGAGCAGGGCCAGGCCCTCCTTGGCGGCCAGGGTCAGCGGCTCAAGCCCGGCAACGGCCAGGGCCTCAGTGGCCGGCAGCCACTGGCCCTTGTGACGCGCCTTGCTTTCGCCGAGCAGCAGCAGGGACATATGCGCCAGGGGCGCGAGGTCGCCGGAAGCGCCTACCGAGCCTTTCAGCGGGATGTGCGGATAGACCTCGGCGTTGATCAGGGCGATCAACGCGTCGATCACCTTGCGACGGATGCCGGAGAACCCACGTGCAAGGCTGTTCACCTTGAGCAGCATGATCAGGCGCACCATGGCGTCGTCCAGCGCTTCGCCAACACCGGCGGCGTGGGACAGCACCAGAGAGCGCTGCAGTTTTTCCAGGTCGGCCGGGGCGATCCGGGTCGACGCCAGCAGGCCGAAGCCGGTGTTGATGCCGTAGGCGGTACGGCCTTCGGCGATGATGCTCTCGACGCAGGCAACGCTAGCGTCGATGGCCTTGCCGGCGCTGGCGTCCAGGGTCAGCCGCAGGGGCTGCTGGTACACCTTGCGCAGGTCGGCCAGGGTCAGTTGGCCGGGTTTCAGATTCATATTCATCGAGGTTCTCCTTGGCCGCCTCTCGACCTTGTCCGCCGCCGCCTTCCGCTGGCGACGTGCTTTAAAAAGTGGATGCGACGATCAGGTCGCATCCCGTTTTGAGTACCCGATTCAAGTGCCGCTGGCTAACTTGCTCAGGTTCATGGATTCGCAGGTGACATCATGCGCTCCGCTTCCGACCTGGCGCTGCAATGGACAACCAGGTCTTGGAGTGCGTTGGGCATTGCACCTGCGCATGAGCCTCGATCTCAGCGTTTTCCGGTGATCATCGGCAGGTTCAGGCCCTGTTCCTTGGCGCAGTCGATGGCGATCTGGTAACCGGCATCGGCATGGCGCATCACGCCGGTGCCTGGGTCGTTGGTGAGGACGCGGGCGATGCGTGCCGCGGCTTCGTCAGTACCGTCGCAGACGATGACCATGCCCGAGTGCTGGGAGAAGCCCATGCCCACACCACCGCCGTGGTGCAGGGACACCCAAGTCGCGCCGCTAGCGGTGTTCAGCAGGGCGTTGAGCAGCGGCCAATCGGAAACGGCGTCGGAACCGTCCTGCATGGCCTCGGTTTCGCGGTTCGGGCTGGAGACCGAGCCGGAGTCCAGGTGATCGCGGCCGATGACGATGGGCGCGGACAGCTCACCGCTGCGGACCATCTCGTTGAAGGCCAGGCCGAGCTTGGCGCGCAGGCCCAGGCCAACCCAGCAGATACGCGCCGGCAGGCCCTGGAAGCTGATGCGCTCGCGGGCCATGTCCAGCCAGCGGTGCAGGTGGGCGTCGTCCGGGATCAGCTCCTTGACCTTGGCGTCGGTCTTGTAGATGTCCTGCGGATCACCGGACAGCGCGGCCCAGCGGAACGGGCCGATGCCGCGACAGAACAGCGGACGGATGTAGGCCGGGACGAAGCCGGGGAAGTCGAAGGCATTGGCCACGCCCTCTTCCTTGGCCATCTGGCGGATGTTGTTGCCATAGTCGAAGGTGGGCACACCCATCTTCTGGAAGTCCAGCATGGCCTGTACGTGGACAGCCATGGACTGCTTGGCAGCCTTGACCACGGCGGCCGGTTCGGTCTTCGCGCGGTCACGGTACTGCTCCCAGCTCCAGCCGATCGGCAGGTAACCGTTGAGCGGGTCGTGGGCGCTGGTCTGGTCGGTGACCATGTCCGGACGGACGCCACGGCGCACCAGTTCCGGCAGGATTTCAGCGGCGTTACCCAGCAGGGCGATGGAGATCGCCTTGCCTTCGCCGGTGTACTTGGCGATGCGCGCCAGGGCGTCGTCCAGGTCGGTGGCCTGCTCGTCGACGTAGCGGCTGCGCAGGCGGAAGTCGATGCTGGTCTGCTGGCATTCGATGTTCAGCGAGCAGGCGCCGGCCAGGGTCGCGGCCAGGGGCTGGGCGCCGCCCATGCCGCCGAGACCGGCGGTGAGCACCCAGCGACCGGTGAGGTTGCCGTTGTAGTGCTGGCGGCCAGCCTCGACGAAGGTTTCATAGGTGCCCTGGACGATGCCCTGGCTACCGATGTAGATCCAGCTGCCGGCGGTCATCTGGCCGTACATGGCCAGGCCCTTGGCGTCCAGCTCGTTGAAGTGTTCCCAGGTCGCCCAATGGGGAACCAGGTTGGAGTTGGCGATCAGCACGCGCGGGGCGTTGGCGTGGGTCTTGAAGACGCCGACCGGCTTGCCGGATTGCACCAGCAGGGTTTCGTCTTCGTTCAGTTCCTTCAGGGACTCGACGATCTTGTCGTAGCACTCCCAGTTGCGCGCGGCACGGCCGATGCCGCCATACACCACCAGTTCCTTCGGGTTCTCCGCCACCTCGGGGTCGAGGTTGTTCATCAGCATGCGCAGCGGCGCTTCGGTCAGCCAGCTCTTGGCGTTCAGCTTGTTGCCACGCGGGGCGCGGATTTCGGTGTCACGGAATTTGGTCATGCCTGGCTCCTCGTAGGGTGGTTGCGGTGGCAACGTTACTGCCTGACTGCGCGGGAAAAGCAGTGCACATCTGCACACATATAAACTTGTACATACAAGCATATGCAAGCCAGGGGCCAAATCCGTTCAGGCGAGTGGCAAAGGGAGGGGAAAGCCTTGCGGCACAAGGGGCGCAGCGCGACAAGATGTATAGACAAGTGAAGAAGCAGACAGCGGAAAAACTGTTACCGCGACGGGGAAGCGCCCGCTTTCGAAGCAGGCGCGCCCCTAACTGGGGCCTTAGGTAACAACTACTTCAAGGAGGCATCGATTCGCTGCGCGACGTCCGCCGGCACCCAGCGCGACCAGACATCGCGATGCTGGCGATAGAAGTCGACGGCCACGGGCGCAGCCTCGGCATGTTCCTCCGCCATGCGCGCCAGAATGCCGTTGAACAAGGGCAGTGGGATTTCCAGCTTGGCGAAAGCGTCCACCAGGGGCTGTGCCTTTTCATGCAGCTCGCGGGATACGCCGATGGAGATTTTCGCCGGCAGCGAGCGGGAGCCAATGGGCTTGGGGTTGTTCGGGTCGATCAGGGTTTCCCAGGCCTTCTGGTCGAAAGGCGGCTCCTCCAGCTGCACCAGTTGATAGCGACCCATGAGCGGCGTCGGCGACCAGTAGTAGAAAAGAATCGGCTGGCGCTGGCGGATCGCTGATGTGATGGCCGCATCCAGCGCCGGTCCGGTTCCGGTGCGGAAGTTCACATAGCTGTCTTCCAGGCCGTAGGCTTTCAGCTTCTGGGTATTGACCCCTTCACAGGTCCAACCCGTTGGGCAGTTGTAGAAGCGCCCCTTGCCGGGCGACTCCGGGTCCTTGAACAGCACCTTGAAGCGCGGCAGGTCGTTCACCGAACGCAGGTCGGCAGCGGGGGCGCCCTCCCCTTTCACCAGGTAATCCGGCACCCACCAACCTTCGGTGGCACCCTTGACCGGCTCGCCCACGGCGAACACTTCGCCTGCTGCCTCGGCCTTGCGCCACAACTCGCTGCGTCCGGCCCACTGCTCGGCGATCACCTGGATATCGTTCTGCCGCAGGGCGTTCTCCATGGTCAGCGTGTTACCCGGCAGCACATCGGTCTTGCAGCCGTAGCCCTTTTCCAGCAGGTAGCGCAGCACTTCGGTGGTGAACATGCCGCTTTCCCAGTTCAGCCCAGCCAGCACCACGGGTTTGGGATAGGGACATTCGGCAGCTGAGGCTGAGGCGGGTAGCACCAGCGACAGGGCGATGGCAGCGAGGACGCTGTGGCGTGGCATGGGGCAGCTCCGAGAGGCGTGGCAGGCGACAGGTTAGGTGTAGACCCTGTGGCGCGGTCGTGCCCGCCAATGGAGCTATGGAGCAGGTTATCTGTAGGGGCGAATTCATTCGCCAAGCTGGCCGTAGGGTGCGCTGTGCGCACCGACGTCAGGATCAGCCTCTGCACCCCGTCAAACCGCCGGTGCGCATGGCGCACCCTACCGGATTGGCTTCATCCCTTGGCGTGGCGTCAGCTCGATCAGGCAGCAGGCGCCCTTGCCATCCAGCTTCAGCTCGGCCAGCGCGCCGGATGCTTCGATATGCAGGCAGTCATGGCGGCCCAGCGCCTCGGATGCCTGGCCATCGATCACCAGGCTCGTTCCTGCTTCGGCAGCGAACAGCAGCAAGGTGCTGGCAGCACTGAACAGCTTGTGTTCGCCATCGACCCGCAGCCACTGCAGACGAGCTGCATAGCGCTGGGGCGAATAGATGAGGTTGAAGTCGCGGATCGGGCCGTCGATCAGCTCGCAATGCACCGTGCTGTCGCCATCGAAGGCGAAGGCGTCGAGGGCGGTCAGGTCGCGGGATTGCTGCCCATCCACCGCAAGGCGCATGCCGGCGCCTTCCAGCACCGTGATCACCCGCTGGTAGCCGGTGAAGGCGGAAAAACCACCCGACTCGCCGACGTCGGCAATGGACAACCGCCAGCCGAAGCCGTCGAGACCGTCGCCGGCATCGCGGGCGATTTCCAGGGTGGAACCGGCGCCGTTCTTCCACGGCATACGGGGGTAGTCGGCGGCACGCAGCAGGCGGGATTGGGTCATGAACCGAAACGTCCTTCGAGGCGGTAGCGGGAACCGGGATAGAGCAGGCGCGCGCTGGTCACGGTATTGCGTCCGGACCAGGTACGACGGCGGATCAGCAGGCAGGGCTCACCGCGCTCGATCTGCAGCAGCTTGCACTCGTCCGCGTCGGCCAGGATGGCCTCGACCACATGCTCACCCTCGGTCAATGGCGCCACACTGGACAGGTAGGCATAGGGGGTCTGGCGAGTGAAGTCCTGCTTCAGGTAATCGGGGGCGACCGCGGGATTCACGAAGCGGTCTTCGATCTGCACTGGCACATCGTTCTCGAAGTGCACGATGCGCGAATGGAACACGCGTTGTCCTTCGCGCAGGTCGAGCGCCAGCGCCCGCTCAGGACCCGCCACCTCGTCCACCAGGCTGACCACCACGCAGTGATGGCGATGGCCACGGGCGGCGATCTCTTCGGCGATGTTGTGCACTTCGAACAGGGCCGACTGGCCCTTCGGCTCGGCGACGAAGGTACCGACGCCCTGCATGCGCACCAGAAAGCCTTCGGCGGTCAGCTCGCGTAGCGCGCGGTTGATGGTCATACGGCTGAAGCCCAACTCGTTGACCAGCTCGCTCTCGGACGGCACGCGATAGTGCGGCGGCCAGGCTCCACTCTGGATCTGCTGGCTGATCATCTGTTTGACGCGGGCATAGAGCGGCGCGGGGGTTTCCCCCATCTGGGCGGCCAGCGAGGAAGGCGCTGTAGGCGAACTGGACACGAGATTCTCCTTGTCGGCGAAGAGGCAGGACTGGCGGTGCCCGGAACGTGGCGCCCGTCACCGGCATGTACCGGATTCGACAACTCCAGACAAGTGCGCGACTGACGGTGAGTTTACGTTACACGCAAACGTCTGTATATGTATATACAAATAAAACCACCCATCCAGGGGCCCCTCACCATGTCCGCATTCTTCGCCGAACGTGCCTTGCTGCCGCAGGGCTGGGCGCGCAACGTCCGCTTCGAAGTCTCCTCCGACGGCCTGATCCAGCAGGTCCTGGCCGATGCCGACGCGGCCGGAGCCGAACGTCTGCAAGGCCCGGTTCTGGCGGGCATGCCGAACCTGCACTCCCATGCATTCCAGCGCGCCATGGCCGGACTGGCAGAGGTGGCGGGCAATCCCAATGACAGCTTCTGGACCTGGCGCGACCTGATGTACCGATTGGTGGGCCGGCTGTCGCCGGAGCAGGTCGGGATCATCGCCCGGCAGCTCTATATCGAGATGCTCAAGGCCGGCTACACCAGCGTCGCCGAGTTCCACTACGTGCACCACGATGTCGATGGCCGCCGCTATGCCGACCCCGCCGAGCTGTCCCTGCAGGTCAGCCAGGCCGCCCGCGATGCCGGCATCGGCCTCACCCTCCTGCCGGTGCTTTACAGCCACGCCGGCTTTGGCGGTCAGGCACCGAATGACGGGCAGCGTCGCTTCATCAACAGCACCGACAGCTACCTGGCCCTGCAGGAACGCCTCCAGGCGGAAATCGCCCGCCGGCCCAACCAGCGCCTGGGCCTGTGCTTCCACTCGCTGCGCGCGGTAACGCCTGAACAGATCAACGCGGTGCTGGCTGCGGAACAGGGCACGCGCCCCATCCACATCCATATCGCCGAACAGCAAAAGGAAGTGGCCGATTGCCTGGCCTGGAGCGGCCGCCGTCCCTTGCAGTGGCTTTACGAGAATGCCCCGGTGGATGAGCGCTGGTGCCTGGTCCACGCTACCCATGCAGAGCCGGACGAAGTGGCATCCATGGCGTCCAGCGGCGCGGTGGCCGGTCTCTGCCTGACCACCGAGGCCAACCTGGGTGACGGTATTTTCCCGGCGGTGGACTTCCTCGCCCAAGGCGGTCGCCTCGGCATCGGCTCCGACAGCCATGTGTCGGTCAGCGTGGTGGAGGAACTGCGCTGGCTGGAGTACGGCCAGCGCCTGCGCGACCAGCGTCGCAACCGCCTCTATCGCGCCGATCAGCCCCAGGTCGGCCGTACCCTGTTCGATGCGGCCCTGGCCGGCGGCGCCCAGGCCCTCGGCCAGCCAGTAGGCGCCCTGGAAGTAGGCAAGCGCGCCGACTGGCTGGTGCTGGATGGCAACGACCCCTACCTCGCCACCGCCGAAGGCGACGCCCTGCTCAACCGCTGGCTGTTTGCCGGCGGCGACCGTCAGGTGCGCGATGTGATGGTGGCGGGGAAATGGGTGGTGCGGGAAGGCCGGCATGCGGCCGAAGTGGAGACTGCGAAAGCGTTTGCCGGGGTGTTGCGGGACGTCTTGCGCTAACCCAAACCGCCCTCTCCCCCCGCCCCTCTCCCTGAAGGGCGAGGGGAGCTTTTCCGTGCCAACGGTAGGTTCAATGCCTCGTATGACTCGGAGTCGCTGGTGGACTTCGTGGTATCAGGCGCGAGTCACCCCTCTCCTCTTCAGGGAGAGGGGACGGGGGTGAGGGAGCTGTCCGGCGTGCGCCAGATCAGCCGGTCCGTGTCATACCCCTGCTCTTCCGCCACTTCCAGCAACTGCTCACGGGTCTTCTCCGATACCACCGGCGTGCGCGACAGCAGCCAGAGGTACTTGCGATCCGGATTGCCTACCACGGCGGTGCGGTAGTCGTCGTCCAGGTACAGCACCCAGTACTCACCCTTGGCGACGCCCGGCAGGAGCCGGGAGAACCAGTTGTCGAAACGCACCCAGAGCTTATCGGTGCGCCCTTCCACCTGGGGCACGGCATTGCCGTGTGCTTCTTTCCAGTCCCCATCGAGGGTCCGGCAGCGGTTCAGCACGTCCAGGTCGCCGTCACCTTGCAGGCTGTAGCGGGCTTCGGACTGGGCGCAATCGCGCTGGAAGAACATCGGCAATCGCGCCAACTCGTACCAGGTGCCCTGGTAGCGTGTGAGGTCCACCGTTGACACGGTGCGCGGCGGCACGGGCGCGTCGCCATGGCTGGCGCAGCCGGCCAGCAGCAGAGCCGCCAGCAGCGCGCCAGCGGGTTTCACTTGAGCCCCTTGCCGGAGAACATCAGCACCTTCTCGCCAGCGTATTGCACGCTGACGAAGGTCTTCTCGTCACCCCAGGTGCAGCTGGTGAAGCCCACGGCGCCGGAGCACTCGGTCGGGCTGCCGAGCAACTGCTCCACCTCGGCCTTGGTCATGCCGGACTTGAGCTTGGAATAGTTCTCCTGGTTGAGCTTGTTGCAGGCGGTCAGCACCAGGCAGCAGGACAAGAGGGCGAGGATACGCAGCGACATGAAGCACTCCTTGGCGGATGGAACGCGCCCGCCGGACAGGGCGGGTCGCAAGATTGTTCCATTCGATTCTAGAAGCGCGAACCGGGTTCCCGCAGGAATGAGCTTTCTTCGTCGCTGGAAACGCGACCGAGTACCGCGTTGCGATGGGGAAAGCGGCCGAAGCGGGCGATGACTACCCGATGGCGCTCGGAGAAATCGAGGAAGTTCTCGAACAGCGCCCGCTCGGCGGCATCGGCGCCATCCAGCAGCAGGCGGTAGCGGTACAGCGCGCGCTCCTGGCTGGCGAGGTCCTCGGCGTGCTCCAGTACCAGGCAGATGAACACCTGGCGAATCGGGCTGAGATGCCGGTCCAGGCCGCGAGCCAGGCCGTCAGCGACCAGCGCCTGGGCGCGGGCGTCGCCGGCGAAACTACGCGGGTCGTTGCGGAACAGCATGCGGGGCAACTGATCCAGCAACAGCACCAGCGCCAACCAGCCGTCCGGCTGTGCGACCCAGTCGGCGAGACCGCCTTCCAGTGCCTGTTCGACCAGGCCACCGAAGCGCTCGCGGGCTTCGGCGTCCTGATGGTCTTTCTTGCCGAACCACAGACCTTGGCGCGCCGCGGCGACCTGGCTGGCGGAGGCCTCGGGGCCGAACCACCAGTCCAGCAACGGCTGCCACGGCTGCATGGGTTACTCCTGGTGGTAACCGGTGACGCGGGCGACTTCTTCCTTGGAACCCAGGAAGACCGGCACGCGCTGGTGCAGGGAGGTCGGCTCGATGTCGAGGATGCGCCGACGACCATCGGTGGAGGCGCCGCCGGCCTGTTCGATGATGAAGGACATCGGGTTGGCCTCGTACATCAGGCGCAGCTTGCCGGGCTTTTCCGGCTCACGGGCGTCCCAGGGGTACATGAAGATGCCACCGCGAGTGAGGATACGATGCACGTCGGCCACCATGGAGGCGATCCAGCGCATGTTGTAGTTCTTGCCCAGCTCGCCTTCCTTGCCGGCCAGCATTTCGCTGACGTAACGCTTCACCGGGGCTTCCCAGTGGCGCTGGTTGGACATGTTGATGGCGAACTCGGCGGTGGTTTCCGGTACGCGGATGTTGTCGTGGGTGAGCACGAAGGAACCCAGCTCGCGATCCAGGGTGAAGCCCTTCACGCCGTCGCCCAGGGTCAGCAGCAGCATGGTCTGCGGACCGTAGATGGCGTAGCCGGCGGCCACTTGCTTGGTACCCGGCTGGAGGAAGGCCTTCTCGTCCAGGCTGTCGTTCTGCGACAGGTACTGATCAGGGCAGCGCAGCACGGAGAAGATGGTGCCCACCGACACGTTGACGTCGATGTTGGAGGAGCCGTCCAGCGGGTCGAATACCAGCAGGTAGGCACCCTTCGGGTACTTGCCGGGGATCTGGTAGGCGTTGTCCATTTCCTCGGAGGCCATGCCGGCCAGGTGACCGCCCCATTCGTTGGCTTCCAGCAGGATTTCGTTGGACATCACGTCCAGCTTCTTCTGCACTTCGCCCTGCACGTTCTCGGTGCCCATGCTGCCGAGCACGCCGCCCAGCGCGCCCTTGGACACCGCATGGCTGATTTCCTTACAGGCGCGCGCGACAACCTCGATGAGGAAGCGCAGATCGGCAGGGGTGTTGTGGCTTCTGGTCTGCTCGATCAGGTAGCGACTCAGGGTAACGCGGGACATGGATTGGCTCCGGAGGGTGGAAAAATGCGCGCAGTTTAGCGCGAGTCGAATGGCATTGCCTCTCAGCGGGATGGAAGGTGCTGAAACGGCAGTGAATGCGGGCCACGGAGGCCCCGAAAATATCTGACGCCGGTGTCGGCCACTGGTTCAGCCATCAACCGACATCGCTCACGGCGAGTCGGCTCACTTGGTTGCGGCCATTGCGCTTGGCCTCGTAGAGCGCGGCATCCGCCACTTGCATCAGCTCCTCCAGGGCCTGACCTTGCAGCGGCCAGACCGCCAGGCCGGCAGACAGGGTCACCGACAGCGGTCCTTCCCGGGTAGGCAACGGCTGACCAGCAAGGGCCTGGCAGAGCGCCGCCAACCGCGCATACGCCTCATCGCCGGTGGCGCCGGGCAGGAGCAGGAGGAACTCCTCCCCGCCAATGCGGAACACCGCATCGCTGCCGCGCAGGTTGCCGGTGAGATGGATGGCCACCGCGCGCAACACATCGTCGCCGACCAGGTGGCCGTGGCGGTCGTTGAGTTGCTTGAAGTGGTCGAGATCGATCAGCGCCAGGGCGATAGGGGTGCGCTCGCGCTGGCTGCGGGCCTCCTCGCGGGCGAACAGTTCGCTCAGGTGGCGACGGTTGTAGAGGCCGGTCAGCGGATCCCGCAGCGCCTGCTCCTGCAACTGCTCATGCAGGCGGGTGATGGTGCGCAGGCGCTCTTCGCTGGTTGCCAGCGCCTCTGCCAGCTTGAGTTCACTGCAATGGCGTTCGGTGATGTCACGCAGGTAGAGCATCTGCCCGAGGATCGATGTACCGCTGCGGGTAACCCGCTCGATATCGCGGGAACGCACCTCGAAGTAACGCGAAGAGCTGGCCGGGACCAGGAGCAGCTCCTTCTCCTTCGCCACCAGCATCGCTTCCAGTTCCATGCCATAAACCGGCCACTTGGAGAGCGCCATGCCCTGCCAGCCCACGGGTTGTCCGGCCAGCGTCAACGCAGCGGGGTTGGCATCGATCACACGGCGCTTGGGGTCGACCACCAGCACCGGGTCGGGCAGCTCCTCCAGCAGCAGGTAGCGCGCCACCGGCACCAGGTCGAAAAGGCGAACGCCGAGAATCAGGAAGGTGAACGCCACCAGGGTGAAGGCGAAGCTGAAGGGCGTCGGGTCGAAGCCGAACAGGGTCCAGCCGTAAACCACGTAGCTCAGGTTGACGGCCCAGGGCACGCAGGTGACCAGCACGAATGCCAGGTAGTGACGGCGGTGCACGCCTTGGCTGGCCAGCGCGGCGCGGCTCACCACGGCCAGGCAGAACACCATGAACACGTAGACATAGACGGCCACGGCATCAAAAAGCGGGCCATGGTCATAGCGGATCGCCGCGCCCAGCGTATCGTCCACCGGCAGGGTGCCGGGGCCGTAGAAGAGCTGGTGCCAGGGGTTGCTCAGGGCCATGGCGGAGGCCACCAGCGGACCAATACCCAGGAGCAGGAAGGCGCGCAGGCTCAGGGGCTCGCGGATGCTGTTGACGTACTGCCAGAGAAACACGGCCCAGAAAGTCGGCACGCCGATGATGCCCGGCCAGGCCATGCTGGCCCAGAACACCTTGCACTGCGGACCCTGCGCGGCCAGCTCCAGGCCGGCAGCCGCGAGCCACCAACAGATGCCGGCATGCAGGACGAGGAAGCTCTCGCGGCCAGGGAAATGACGCTGACGGCGAACCCAGAGAGCGATGAGCACCACACCGATGCCGACGGCAATGGTCAGCGCCACCGGCCCGTTGAGGCTCCAGCCACCGGCCAGGCAGGCGTTCATCGCCGGGCTCCGGAGAGCACGGCGAGGGGAGACAAGGGTTCCGGATGGAGCGGCTGGAGGCTGGGCACCTGATCGTCCTGACCTGACGTGGAGCCGCCTGCTGCGGCCTATGGAATGACAGGACAAAGATACATCAAAAAGCCACTATCACCGTATGGTCATTCGCACATCATCAGGACCGTGCCTCCGGACGCCTCAGCAGGCTGAACGCCATGGCCCCCAACAGACCGACGCCAAGCAGCAACACCGCCCAAAGCCCGACGCGCTTCCACACGACCTGACCGGCGGTCTGCCGCTCAACTGGATGGACGCCCGTCTGCTCGGGGATCGCCACTGCTTCGGCGCGCCCCATCTTCTCCAGGCTGGTGCTGTCGAACCCCGGCACCAGCGTGGACAGGGGCAATTCGGCGCGGCTGACCTCGAGATTGCCCAGGGCGAGCGTGAACGGCGGATTGCCCCGAGCGAGGAAGACCACCTGGGTGGCATGCATGCCCACCTCCAGGCGGGGCACCTGCTGGCCAAAGCCGCCGGCACGCTGGTCCACCGTCAGGCGCAGTTGTTTGATCGCCATCCAGCCCGCAAGGTCCAGCTCTTCCTGGGCGACTTCCTTGCCTTCCTGGGGTAACCGGTAAAGCAGGCCGGACATTACCGGCTGCCATTGCGGGGCACCGTCGCGGCGAGCTTCCACCTGCACCGGCAGCAAGCTGCCGGACCGCTCCACGGCGATCCGCAGGCGCTCGATAGGCAGCCCCAGCGGCAGGTCCCAGACGTACTGGCCATCCTTGCTGCTGATCGGTTCCAGCGGCGCGGACCAGGCCATGGCCGCCGGGAGACTTTCGCGACTGGCGCTGAACACCTTCACCGCAGTCAGGTCCGCTGCGCGCCGGGGGCTCTGCCAGAGCAGTCGGAGGTAACGTGCGGAGCGTCCGGGAAGGGTCACTTCGCGCTGGTCTATGCGCTGGTCGGCAAACGACAGGCGCGCCACCTGCCCATCGCCCCAGGGCTCCCAATGCTGCAGGTCATCGCTGGCCTCGATGCTGAAATGCTGGAAGCCTTCAGCTGCACTGCTCCAGTCCAGGCTGAGCTTCTCCAGTGGGGCCTGCACGCCACTGACGTCCAGCAACCAGCCGCGTAGTTGCTCACCTTCGGCCGCAGGACTCTCCGGCACCACCTGCACGACTGTCCCGGTCGTGCTGCGCTCGATCCTCACGCTGGGCAAGGCACCACTCCCATCCGCCGGGCCGCGCAGGGGGAACCAGCGCACTGCGTGCTCGTGACGGGCACGACGTTCGCTGGCGCTGCTGCGAGTCAGGGCGTAGGCCAGGGACTCGCCCTCGGCGTTGAACACGCGCAGGTCGCGCAGGTCGGCATGACGCGCGGCGAAGTGCAGCGCCATCGGCAGGTCCATGCGATACCAAGGGCCCTGCCCGTCCAGGCGCAGTTCGACGCGGGTAGTGAAGTCCTCCACCTGCTCGGCGGCGAGCAGCGGCTGGCAGAGCAAGCCCAGGCAGGCCAGCAAGGCCAGTGCGGGGCGGCGCAGACAAGACGATCCGATCATGCGTTGACCTGTTCCTGTTCAGATTCCGCGCGCCGTGGCGGCAGCGGCGCGAAGTAGCCGACGACCAGCAGCAGGACGCCGACGCCGATGAAAGACACGATGCGTTCCAGGCCACCGCGATTGCCCAGTTCGACGAAGAACAGCTTGGCCACCACCAGCGCGATCAGCGCTGCGCCAACCAGCCAAAGTTCACGCCGCGCCCGCAGGTGACCGCCAACCATCAGGCCCAGGGCGATGCTGGTCCAGACAATGGACAGTCCGGCCTGCACCAGCATGGAATCCAGCTGCGCGTCCAGTTGATAGGGCACGCCACCCCAATGGTGCGCGCAGCGGAACACGGCCGCGGTCGCCAAGGCGAACAGCGATACGCCGGCGACGCCCTGCGGCAGCCAATCCGGCAATGCGCGCAGACCGAGCTGCGGCAGGCAATCACGCAGCCAGAGACAGACACCCAGTAGCGCGAACAGCAGTCCCAGTTCCAGCGGGTTGAGCAGCGGCAGGTAAGGCAGCGGTTCGGCGGCGCCATCGCTCCAGGCGTTGGCGATCCAGAACCAGGCGAGCATCAGCAGGGCCAGCGGCAACGACGCCCACAGGCGATATTCACGCGGATAGGCTGCCACCGGCCAGGGCAGGCGCGGGCGCAAGGCCACCAGCAACAGCCAGGCGCTCGGCAGCAGCGCCCAACCCAGCCAGCGCCAGGCGTTGTACTGCTCGGAAAGCAGCATCAGCAGGTAACGCAACTCCAGCGCCAGCACGCCGAGCAACAGCCAGCAGCCCAGCACATGGGCGGAACTGCGCGCCCCCGTGGGCAGCAGCCCATCCAGCCTGCGCAGGGCCAGCACGTGCACGACGAACAACGCGCCCCACCCAGCCCAGCCGAAGTTTGCCGCCGGGTGATATTGCGGTTCCCAGGCAACGGCCAGCGCCACCACCCCTGCCGGCACCAGCACCAGGCAGAGCAAAGCCAACGCTCGCCACTGTTCGCGCCCTGCCAGCCAGACGGTGAACGCCACGCTGCCCGCCGCCAGCAACAGCGCCAGGGGGACTTGCAGTTCCGGCGTGGCGAAACGAGCGATCTCCGCCAACCAGGCCAGCGCCCACCAACCGGCACTCCAGGCCAGCAGCAATTGGGCCAGATGCGCGAGGCTCAGCCCGCCCACTGCCGCTTCTACTCGCGCGGCACGCTGTAGGCGCCAGGCACCGACGAAGGCCGCCAGAGCCAGCACGGTCGGCGTCCAGAAGCCGGCATGGGCCAACGGCCGAAGACCTTCGGCGCTCAGTTCGCCCAGCAGGAGCGGACTCACCGCGAGGAAGCTCATGCCCGCGAGCAACTGCAGGACCAGGCCAAACCAGAAACCTGCACGCTGTTGCAGGCGCAGGCTGAGCCAGAGGATCAGCAACCCACTGCCGGCCCAGACCGCAGCGGCGGTGCGCCAGGGCAGCACGAAGAGCACCGCGAGGTTGACGAAAGCGAGTCCCGCCAGCAGCACCAGCGACAACCCGCGCAGCAGTCGCGCATCGCTGCGTGCCAGCGGGTGGCGAGCAGCCAGGATCATCCCGGCAATCAGCGCCAGGCCGATCAACGACGCCACCATCAGTCCGCGCCAGCCTGGAACGGAACCGCTGCCCAGGCCTGAGCCATCGAGATCGAGCAGGAAAATCGCGCCACCGAGCAGTTGCACGGCGAATGCGCTGAAGAGGAAGGTGCGCGAGCCCAGCCGCAACCCGGCGAAGAGCGTCGCGAGGCCGGCCAGCGCCCAGGCAATGGCGGTGCCTTCCGCCGCGAAGGCGAGCGGCGCCATCAGGTAGAGGAACGACAGGCCGGCACAGGCGAGTGCCGGAACGAAGCGCCGCTCCAGGTCAGTAGCGGCTTCGTCCGGTGCCCGGCGCAGTTGCCAGAACACAAACAGCAGCGCCGTTCCCAGCATCAGGGCGCCCAGGGGCGAGCCGTCGAGCAGCGTATAGGCGCCAGTGCGTAACCCACCCAGGAAAGCAACCGCGGCACCGAACTGCAGCAACAGCGCGAAACCTCGCGCCAGCGGTCGGCCCTGGCGCAGGCCAAGCCAGTAAATACCGGCGCCTTCCACTGCCCAGGCGGCGGAAGTCCAGCGCGCATCCAGCCCCAGCGGAATGGCCAGACTGCCGAACACCACACCGAGGGCGAGGCAGGTTTCCACCAGCAACAGGGCGCGGCCGGCGGTACGGCCAGCCAGGACCCGTGCCAGAACGATGTAGAACAACCCCAGGGCCAGTGCGCTGAAGGCCGCGCCGAACTCGATATGGCGGACCAGCGCCACCTGCAGACCGAAGCCGATGATCGGTGGACCGAACAGCACGGTGCCGTCCACCGTGTCGCCCTGACGTGCCGACCAGCGCAGCAGTTGATCACGATCCTCTGGCGCGTCCGCCGCCTCAGCCAGCTTGCGCCGGGCGAACAGCAGGCCGATGCCCACGTACATCAGGAAGAACAACACCAGGAAAGGCTCGGTGCTGGCGAAGAGCTCCGGCTGGTAGGAGCGCAGGCCCCAGGCAAAACCGATCCCGAAGGTGCCGACGAAGCCGATCAGGTTGAGCAGGCGCCAGGCCTTGAACCAGGCAATGGCGAAGATGCCGGCATTGAGCAGCGCAAAGTAGCTGAACAGCGCCACATGGTTGCCGCTTCCACTGGAGGTGAGGATGGGGGCGGCGAAGCCGCCCAGCGCTGCTGCGGCGGCCAGGCCCAGGGCGTCCTGGGCCACGGCGAGGATTGCGGAAAACAGGGTTACCGCCACCAGCAGACCGAAGGCCATCTTCGGGTCCAGCAAGGGATGCAGGCGCATGGCCGCGAATACCGTCAGGTAGAGCACGGCGATCCCCGCCCCCTGGAGCATCAGCCCGTAACTGGGATTGCGCCCGCGCAGCCACCAGCCGAGGCCGAGCAGCGCGATGGCGGCCAGGGCCACGCCGGCGTAGCGGAGTTCCACAGGCACCACCATGCCCTCGGTGGCATAGCGCAGCAGGAAGGCCAGGCCGAGGAACAGCAGCACAACGCCGATGCGCAACACGGTATTGCCGCCGAACAGCCAGTTTCGAGCAGCCGCGAAGCCCCGTTCGAGCAGGGACGGTTCGCGGGGTTTCGGGGGAATCGGCGGAGCCTTCGGAGACGCACCGGAGCGGGCTTCCTGGCCCCAGGCATCGGCGGGCGCCGCAGCAGCGGGTGCAGGAGTGGGGGCAGGTGTAGCGGCGGCAATGGGATCGGTCAGCACATCCGCCGGCAGCTCCCAGACCAGATCGGAATCGTCTTCGGTCACAGCCCCGCGCGCCACTTCGGCCGAAGGCGCCATGGGTTCGGGAACAGGCGGGGGCGACGGCACATCCTCGGCCGGTGGCACCCTGCCCTGCTCCACCTTGAGCAGGCGCTCATGGATGGCCTGGGTGCCCTTGTCGAACCGTGCGGCGAAACTGGCGAGCGACTTGCGCAGCTCGGCATTTTCCCGCGTCAGCCACTGGAGCCGGATGGCCTGCCCCAATCCCAGCCCCATCAGGCCGCCGAGCAGGGCTCCGGTGACGCTTTCATCAATCCCGGCCCCGAAGGCCAGGCCAACCAGCATGAAGATCCATTGCATGCAGCGTTTACTCGGATGATTGAGCACTCTGGGCCGCATCCATCGCAGCCACGACCGCCCGGAAGCTACAGGAAACCGGCATCGACCCCATAGAGACGCCTGAGTCCTGGCTCACAGACACAGAAGATTCCTACAACCCAGTCACGTATCGATACAAATGCGGCGAGACAAAGGGAAATTTCGCGTTCCCCGACGGGAAACTGTTCACTTTTTCACCGACACCGCTATGATGCCCGCCCTTCTACCCTAGCCTGCTCGCCGACCATGAAGACCATGATGATCGTCGGTGCCGACCTCGACCGGACGGACACCTGGATCAAATACGAAAAGACCATGTGCCACGCATGCGTTTCCAGCTGCTGCACCATGCCGGTCGAAGCACGTCTGAACGACCTGATCCGCCTGGAACTGGTCGCAGAGTTCGAGCGTGGCGAGCCACCGAAGAACATCGCGAAACGGTTGATGAAGGATGGCGTGGTAGAGCGCTTCAACCAGAAGTCCGGCATCTTCACCCTCACCCGCATGGGCAACAACGACTGCTACTTCCTCGACCGCAAGAGCCGTCTGTGCACCGTGTACGACAAGCGCCCGGACACCTGCCGCAACCACCCGCGAATCGGCCCACGCCCGGGTTACTGCGCGTTCAAGCCAAAGGACTGAGCTCCGTCAGCGGGTCATCTTCTTCACGAACACCACCACGAACAGCGCCATCGTGAAGCTGCCGACGAAAGCCTCGAAGGCCGCCAGCGGTCGCGACAGGCCGAGCGGCGCGATGTCGCCGTAGCCAAGGGTAGTGAAGGTCACCACGCTGAAGTACATGCAGGCGGCCAGTTCCTCCAGGTTGGTCAGCACGTCCTGCTCCAGGGACAAGGCCAGCCGCACATCGCCGTGGTGAATGCCGGTCAGGAAATAGAGCAGCCCGCAGAACAGCACGAAGCCCAGGGAAAACAGCACCACGCGCAGGGGCTGTTCGCCGTAGCCGCAAAACAGGTCCACCAGCCAGGAAAACAGCCGTTGGGTTGACCAGCGCGGCATCTGCAGACGGCGCGTGACCATCTCGCGGTAGAAGAAGCGCCCCGCCTCTTCGAACAACCCGGCCTTCTCCAGGTGAATACGCAGGTTGCGATAGACCTCCTCGGCCTGCTGCAAAAGGTCCAACATCAGCGCGGGCTGTCGGTTCCTGCACGCGTCGCGGGCCTCGCGCTCCTGTAGCACGTGTTCGTCCCAGACCACGTTGTCCAGACGGGCGCCATCGAGCTTCACCCCGAGCAGATTGGCGTCACGCAAATCGGCGCAGTGCAGGTTCGCATCACGCAGATCGGCCTTCATCAGCGAGGCGCCGCGCAGGTTGATGGCGAATAAATGGGCACCGCGCAAATCTGCGCGGTAGAAATCGCTACCAGAGAGGTCGTACCCGGTGTGGCTTCCGCGGCGCACCAGATCGAGGCCGGCCAGGTGGCATCTCTTCAGACAGAACCCGCGCATCGGCGCACCGATGCGGGCGCGCGCCTCCAGGGCCGGGCCGAGTTCGGGCGTTCCCGATTTGTCCTGTTTGGCATCCCGCCAGAAGTCGTCCTCAGGTGGGATGTCGAGCATGCTGGCAAACCCAGGGTACGGATTTTCAGCCTAGCCCAGGCATTGAGTGGGAGCGATATCAATCGCGAATGAACTCGCCCGCCACGCAAATACCCATCGCAGCGCTGCTGCCTCGTAGGGTGCGCCGCGCGCACCGGGAACCCGCTTCGGAGCGATGAGTCAGCCCCTGACGGCGCGCAATACCTTCTTCACCACACTCACCCCGGCCAGCACCAGCGCACCCGCAGCGATGCCTGCCAGGCCGTCTACCAGTAGCTGCACCAGCCAGGCGAAGCCGCCAACGCTGGCCAGCACCGGTTCCAACAGGTGATGGGCGGCAGGGATGCCGTGCAGGATGATGCTGCCGCCCACCAGGAACATCGCGGCGGTACCGAGCACCGACAGCCCCTTCATCATCCAGGGTGCTGCGGCGAGGATGGCGCGGCCGATAGCCTGGGCCGTCGAGCTGGCTTGGCGCACCAGGTAGAAGCCGAGGTCATCCAGCTTGACGATGCCGGCCACCAGGCCGTAGACGCCAACGGTCATGATCAGCGCGATACCTACCAACACCGTCACCTGCTTGCCGAAAGCGGCATCGGCCACCGTGCCCAGGGTAATGACGATGATCTCGGCGGAAAGAATGAAGTCGGTGCGGATGGCGCCCTTGATCTTGTCCTTCTCCATGGCCACCAGATCCACTTCCGGATTGGCCACAGCCTCGACGAGCGCCGCATCGTGCTGCGCGTCTTCCGCCTCACTGTGCAGCCACTTGTGCGCCAGCTTCTCGAAGCCCTCGAAGCAGAGGAAGGCGCCGCCCAGCATCAGCAGCGGGATCACCGCCCAAGGAATGAAGGCACTGATCAGCAAGGCCGCGGGCACCAGGATGGCCTTGTTCACCAGGGAACCCTTGGCCACCGCCCAGACCACCGGCAATTCACGCTCGGCCCGTACGCCGCTGACCTGCTGGGCATTCAGCGCGAGGTCATCGCCCAGTACGCCAGCGGTTTTCTTCGCGGCAACTTTGGTCATTACCGAAACGTCATCGAGCAGCGTCGCGATGTCGTCGATCAGGGTCAGCAGGCTGGCTCCGGCCATGGGATGTCCTTCAGAGGGAGTGACGGGGCGCCGTAGTCCGGCGAAGGCGAACTACAGACAAAAACGCCCCGGCGGTCAACCCGGTGGAGCCTTTCTGCCGGCCGGTTCACGCTCGCCGCTGACCACTTCCATATCCGGCGTCTTGGTCTTGGGTTTGATCAGGCTGAAGTCGATCAGGGTTTTCGGCTGATAAGGGTTGCCGATCAGCAGCGGGCGCGCCTTGAAAGCGGCGTTGACCACACTGCGGCTGGGGTCGAAGTCATCGAAACCGATCCCGGCCAGGTCCGCCCAGGTGTGGATGAAACTGGAGCTGCTGTAGGGCCGCTTCAGGCTGGCGGATAGCTCCTGTGGATGAGCTGCGCGCCATTGTGGGGAGCGCCAGAGCATGAAGGGGATGGTGTACATGGGCACGGTTGGCGCCGCCTCATTGCGCCCCAGGACGTCCGGCTGCTCAGGGTCGAACACCGCTTCGCCGTGGTCGGAGAGGTAGAGCAGGAAGCCGTTGGCGTTGCTCCCGGAGAATCGCTCGATCAGGCTGGAAACCACCTGATCGTTGAACAGTACGGCGTTGTCGTAGCTGTTGTAGGTGGGCAGCTGATCGTCGGTGACGGAGTCCGGAACGCCCTGGCGATCGGTAAAGCGGTCGTACTCCTGCGGATAGCGGTACTGGTAGCTCATGTGGGTACCCAGCAGGTGCACCACGATGAACTTGCGCGGCGCCGGGTCGGCCAACACCTTCTCGAACGGCGGCAACACATCGTCGTCGTACTGGCGCGCGTTCTGGTTGCGGTTGTTGTTCAGATAGAACTGCTCGTCCGCCTGCTTGGAGAATGTGGTGAGCATGGTGTTGCGCTTGGTCAGGGTCTGCTGGTTGGTGATCCAGTAGGTCTTGTATCCGGCCTGCTTCATCATGTTCAGCAGCGAGGGCTTGGTCAGGTAGAGGTTCGGATTGCGCTCGTCCGCGAAGGTCAGCACCTGCTGCAGGGCTTCGATGGTGTAGGGGCGCGGCGTGATGACGTTGTCGAAGACGTCCAACTGATCACGGATGCGGTCGAGCTTCGGGGTCGTCGCACGCGGATAGCCGTAGAGGCTCATGCGCTGCCGGTTGGTGGATTCGCCGATCACCAGCACCAGGGTCGCCGGCAGCCCGGCATTGGCGTCCTTCAGATTGGCCAGGGGCGCGATGTTGGCGCTGTTCTCCAGCAAGTCATGCATGTCCGCCAGTTGCTGGCGGTACTGGCGATAGCCGACCAGCAACTGCCAGGGCACTGCCGGCTCCATGCGCTTCTCGAAACTGTCGCGCGCCGCCTCGAAGGTATCGTTGCCAAGCCCCTGCTTGACCGCCGGATAGCCGACCAGCGCAGCCAGCAGCGCCAGGCTGGCAAGCAGCGCCTTGCTACGGGGCAGATGGACCGGTCGCAGCCGCGTCCACAGCAATACGCCGCCCAGCGCATAAGCAAGAAACGCCGGGACCATCCACCAGGCGAAGTACTGCGCCATGTACTCCGAGCCTTCGGCCACGTTCGATTCGAACATGATGAAGATGACGCTCTGGGAGAACTCCTGGCCGTAGACCAGGAAGTAACCAAAAGCCGGTAGCGACGCGAGCCAGAGCACCAGCCCCAATCCCGCAGAGATAGCCCGGGTGCGCCCCGGGAAGAGCAGCACCGGGATCAACCACAGGCCGCTGAGCAGGAAGGCCTGGCGGAATCCGCTGAAACCGCTGGTACCCGTCACCTGGATCAGGAACTGCGTGACACCCGAGAAATACCAGAAAAAGAGGAAGAGCCAGCCGAGCCCGGCCCAGTCGAACCGACGCTCTCCAGCCTTGTGTAGATCGAACTTCATAGACATCCGCCCTAGTCGAGCCTTGACCAGTCCATCTGATCGAAAAGCAGGGAATATGACTATGAACGTGTGAAAAGTTCGTCAAAGGTTGTGGGAATTGGTGAATTTACTTGAAGCGTTTCAGAGTCGCCGGAGAGAAGAGACGACGCTCTGAAAGGTCTCGGCGGTCGGCCTAGAGGGCGGCGCTAGACTGCGCGGCGGCCGGGGAACCAAAAGGGGGTCGCGTAGATCAGCCAGGTAACGCTCGAAATCAGCGTCCTCGGCAAACACGACTTGGCAACAGAACCCGCCCCACCCTGGGCATGGCTTCTCCCTCCATGAAGACTGAATCGCCCCTAGTTTCATTAATACTTAGCATAGAAAGGGTAAAACACAGCGCGTGTAAAAATAGCTCGATTAGGTGGGTAGACTAAGGCTGTACGTTATTTATGAGCGCACTTGGGTGGTCATTCATAAAACAAGGTAAAAGTAGCCGTCGTGGACAACTTGCCCGAAGTCATCTCATCGCTATTGTTCACCGTGCGGTTGTAGCGAGCAGTCAGCGGAATGCTGACGCCTTGGGCCGCGCCCGAGGTCTCCACGTGAAGGAGTTTCGAGCCCAGGTGCAACGTCTCGAAGCTGTTCAAATCGCCCCGGAACAAACGTATGCCTACACCCGTGGCCATTTCCGGCCCGCTGGCATTAGCCAGCACGTCGGTGGCGGCCTGAGTGCCGTCGACCTGATAGCTCACCTTCACACCCGGGTCGCACAGCAAGTTGATAGAGAACATCCGAGCCTTGTCATTGGCCTGGATAACCGGCGAACCGTCTACAAAATCGACCTTGGCGATTGACGGCAGCTGGACATCGATGTTGCGGCTGTCGGCGCTCACCTCACAGCCCAGGCCGGTAACTGTGGTACCGCCAGTCAGAGTAAGACGGGCCAAAGGAAGATCGATATAGTAGATAGTCGAAACGCCACCTACGTTCAGGATCCCGGCGCTGGCGTCCACGTTTCCTGTTTTGATCAAGCGCACCCGCCAGTTGATGAGCTTTTTATACTCCACAGGCCCTACTTTCCAGTCTAGGTTGGGCAACGGGGTGAGCTTGGTGGGATCGGAGTCGCAGTTCGACTCATGATTGCACCAGAACACTGAAATGCCGATGCCCGGGATACCGGTCTCGAACACCGAACTGTAGCCGTTGCTGATGTAGCCGGGCACTGGCGCGCCGATGCTGGAAGCAAGTGTGCCGGAAACGGTACCGCTGGACGAGCAGCTGATGTGCGGGGTGCTGGAAGTTTGCCATAAGCTGTCCCAGAGCACGGTGCCGTTAGGGGCGTTGCGCGGGATAGGGATCGACGCTGGCAGGGCGATGGCACCATTCGATGTGTCGTAGCCTTTTTCGAACTCGCAGCCCGCCGCGAATACTGATGGCGACAGCAGCAGGAAAAGCAGAAACGCAAGATTTCTCATGGTGATCTCGATAACTTAGTGAGTAGCGACCTGGGGCGCGCGACTGAGGCGGCTGCACAGTGTCTCGGCTGTGCGGAAGTGGCTGGTGTGGCTACCCTTGGCAGGGGACGGCGGCAAGCGATAGTGCACACGGCATTGACGATCCTCGCCCTGGCCCCAGCGTACGGTCAGCTCGCCCTCGCGTTCGGCAGCGCGGATGAACACCCGGCTACCCTGGCCCACTAGCGTCAGGCTATTGCCCTGGGCGTCGAGCACTTCGGCGCCTACCGGAAGCATTTCGCCGTTGTCGTCACGCACCAGCAGCAGGACCGGCTCACCCGTGATGGTGGGGTACTTGAGCATCACTACCGCGCCGTAGCGTGGCGCAACGTTCTGCGAGGTGAGTTGAAGTTCGACATCGTCGGCCGTGCCCTTAGGGTCGAGTGCCACTTCGTTCTGTCGATAGGGCATCAGGCTGGAAACTACGCCGTAGCCACTGCCGTTCACTTCGGCGCCGCTGCTGTTGAGCAACGCCGCACCTTTGGCGCCCTTGGCCTCGACGATCGCCCGGGTTTCGCCCTGGGCCTGGCTGAAGGTCACGCCACCGGGGTGGGCGACGATGCTGCCCGAGAGCCCCAAGCCCATCTGACGATAGCCATCGCCATCGCTGTAGTTGCCCGAAAGGTTGGCACTGGCCGCACGATATTGGACGTTGACCCCACTGGCGCTGCTGCTGTCTTCGTTGGTGTGGCTTTGTGTGCCATACACTCCGTAGTTGAACTGGTTGAATTCCCCCAGCGAACCGGAAACGCCCACCTGGCTGTTGAGTTCACCCTTGTCTGAATAGGTCGCCGAACTGTTCAGGTGAGGGGCATAACTGGATCGCCCTAACGGCAGCGACAGGGTCAGCATGTACTGGGTGTCCGTATCGCCCTGGCCAGTCTCGGTGCGGCTGGCCGAGAGGCTCATGCTGCCCCAGCGAAAACTGTTGGAGTAGCCGGCTTGATAACCGATATCGCCGTCCTCGCCGGTCTTCCAATAGTTCTGTGCCGAGCCGCTGATGAACAGGCTGCCGTAGTGATCGCCGAGCGGCTGGTTGACGTTGACCTGCAGGCGGTTGCGCTGACGACGCGGGGACTGCGTGGCATCGTGCGCCTGGATGAAATCGCTGAAGCTCAGGTAGCCGGCGCTGGAAAAACGGTAGGCGGCGACCACAAAGTTGGTCCGCGAGGTCTCCACCAGCTTGCTATAGCTCAGACGATAACTTTGCCCACTGGATGAACCGCTCAGTTCTTCCTCGGCGTCCAGTCCCGAGGCATTGGAATGCGTGACGTCGAAGGCAAATGCGCCAACCGGGGTACTCAACGCCAGACCACCCTGTACCGCCATGTACTGGTCGGCGATGATGCTACCGGTGTAGCCGGTCCAGAGGTTGGAGATCCCCTGCTGGTATGTACCTTGTACGAACACCGGTTTGCTCTGAAGGCTATCGTCGCGATAGCGACCGGCCGTCACGCTGTAGCGTGCAGTGCCGGGGCGCAGCAACTGCGCTACCGAGGCGTAGGGCACGACAAAACTGCGAATCCGGCCATCGGCTTCGGTGACAGTAACGTCGAGATCACCTGAGTAGCCGGTGCTGTGCAAATCGTCAATGATGAAAGGGCCCGGTGCTACGCTGGTTTCATATAGCACAGCGCCGCCCTGGCGCACGGTCACCCGGGCATTGGTTTCCGCCGTGCCACGCACGGCCGGGGCGAAGCCGCGCTGCGAGTCCGGCAGCATTCGGTCGTCGGAGGTCAGCTGCACGCCGGTGTAGGGCACGCTGTCGAACAGGTCCGCGGGGGTGTAGTACTCGCCAAGGGTGAGCTGCGACTTCAGCTCGGTGATGTCACGTTGGGCGTAACTGCTGACCGCATCGTACTGACTGACGGTCGCTCCGGCAGCGCTGCTGCGGTTGTAGCTGCCATTGTGGCGCAGGCGCCAGTCGCCCAGGTTCACTCCAGCATTGAAACCGACATAGAACTGGTTGGTATTCTGGCCGCCGGCATCGCTGTGCAAGGTGTTGCCGTTGTAGTCGATGAATGCTGCAGTTACACCACGATCCCAGTCGCGTGGATCGACATAACCACTCAAGGCACGGTTGAGATACGCTTGGGGAATGCTCAGGTCCAGGCGCAGGGTGGACAGATCCAGAACTGCAAGGGCATCGGGCACGTGTTCGGTGATACTGATGCAGTCGGCGTCCGACGTCTCATCGATTTTCGGCAGGCGCTCGACATCCAGGCCAAGGCTGGACAACTGACTGCGCTTGAAACAGTAGCGCATCGACTGTTTATTCTCGGTATCCCCTACCCGAACTTCCTGTCGGCCGACCCAACTCTGGTTGACGTACACATCCAGTCGGTAGCTGCCCGCCGCCACCGGATTGCCCCGTTCGAAGCGGGTAACATCCACATTGCGCCCTCCAGGCCCTTGCAGAAATGTAGGGTTGAACGATGCTTGCAGGGCATCGGCCTGAACAATTTCCGCGTTCAGGCAATAACCTATCGCCGTTGCCAGTACCAAGTTTCGGGCGTGCGGAAGCACGCCAGCGTGGTGACGCGGCGAAGGGGGCGTCGTAGACATGGAAGTTCCTTCGACTAGATAAGTACAGTCGTCGCGAGTTTGCGCAAATCAGTGCAGGGGAATGGTCTGTTCGGGGGCGGCACCGAAGTCGCTCATCCAGCGAAAACGCAAGGTGTCGCCGTTGCCGCTGGAATAGCCAGGCAGTGCGAAGTCGTGGTGACTGAACGGCGGGATCATTCCGCCGGCGGTTTCGAAGCTTTGGCTGCCCTGGTTAAGAACCAGCGTACTGAACGAAATGTGGTAGGGACTGGGATTCTCACCGCGCAACACATAGCCGTTACCTTGGTGTTGTACCTGCCAGTTCACTTTGCCAACGGCGCTTGGCAGGTCGCCGGGCAACCCGCTCGGACGATAGAACAGCTTCAGTCGCGAGCGTACAGCCACCTGCAACATGCTGCCGTTGGCATCCTGCGGCATCGGCGGAATTTCCAGGGCGTTGAACCAGAACAGAGTCTCGCGATCCTGCGGTAGGTCCTCGCCAGTGAAAGCCAAGCGCACGCTCTGACCTTTTTGCGGGTCGAGACGGAAGATCGGTGGTGTGGCCAGGAAGGGGGCATCGGCCTCCTGAGGCTTGAGCTGGGCGTCACCACGATCGACCCAGGCCTGCATCAGAACGGGAGTCTGGCCCTTGTTGGTCAGTTCTACGGTGACTTCGCGCTCATCTGCGGGATATACGATTCGGGTTCCATTGATCAGTACACCGGCGACGGCATCGGACGGGACCGAGGCAGCAATCAGCAGGCCGGCGAGTAGGGAACCCAGCCGGAGGGCCGGAAAAGATAGCATGGGTGTAGGTACCTGGCTGGCCCGGGCGGTTAACCCGGGAGCAATGGATCACTCGTAAGTGAGCTGGTAGTTCGCCGTGACGTTGACATCACCTGCACCAGCGTCGCCCGCTAGCGAGTAGTACTGGGCGTAGTACTGTAGGTTGACTGGGGTCGAGCCCTTGACGGTGACCGCACGCGCCAACTGAGTGGTCGCGTCATCGGTGTTGATGTTGATTGCGGTCTGCGAACCGTCCAGCAGCTGCACCTGAACATTGCGTGCGGCACCGGAGGAGATGCTTCTCAAGTTGCCATATTCATCGACGTTATGGTCCGGCACAAAAGCCGCAGACACCTTCACGCCATCAGCGCAGCCGGTGACCTTCATGACGAAACCGGTACGGCCGGAGCTGCTCTGTGCGTTCTTCAGCAGATCCTTGTCGACACTGGGCAACTTGACGGCGAGGTTGGTGACGGACGAGTCGAGCACGCAACTGGTTTCGGTGACTTTGCCGGAGATATTGATGACGCCGGTCTGTGGGGGGGCAGCTACTGCATGCATGGATACACCCACACCGGCCAATAGGGATGCGGCAGCAAATTTACTTAACCTCATAAATTCATTCTCTTAATCAATAAAAAGACCGTCAAAGCCAGGTAATGAGGGCCTGGCTTTCGACATGAAATCGCATGGATCCAAGCGAGGCTGGGCATTATTGGGATGAATTTTCTGGGGGCCAATAGGACAATATCCGGTGATCTGTAGGAATTTTCCGATGGCTGTAGGAGTAGCAGCGAAGGCTCGGATCCCAGGGCTTCAGGCCGAGCCGGCGCGAGCCAGGCATCGAATCGCCTTTCTGCTGGGTATGCGTCCAGATCAAGTCGCCGAGGACCTATCGCCTCAAGCCTTGTCGGCAATATCCACGGGGCTCCCTATCGGCGAACCAGCTGACCTGTTTCGTCGACGGCCCGATATCCGTGCAGCCGAAAGGCGTTTGGCTGCGAGTACCGCCGAGGTCGGAGTTGCTACGGCTGATTTGTTTCCACGGGTCAGCCTGAGCGGATTTCTTAGATTCACGGCTGGGCGGGAGTCGCAACTTGGCTCACCGGCAGAAAGGCATGGAGCGCGGCCCCAACCCTAACCTGGAGCGCATTCGACTTGAGCAGTGCACTATAAAAAAGGGGGACAGATTTATTTTCCCTACTCTATTTTCGGTCTGCCCTGCTTTCTGCGCTCAATCCGCACCCCGGCAATACGCTCGACTTCGTCCACAAAGCGGTTGGTCCCGGTAAGTTGGCCGCGTTGAATGGCCGCTCGGATGAGGCCCAATTCCTCGGAAGGAACCGCTTGCCTTACAAAATCGGCATACCGGTGGCGCCGCTCCTCAGCGGTTACACCGAGCGCCTTGAAGCATGGGTCTTCGTCCAACCAGTTCTGCTCAGGCGCAGCATCAATACGCAGGGCATAGCTGGACCAGGGATAATCCCCTGCCTCCGCCACCATGAACGCCCGCACAGGATTCAGTTCGATATATCGACTGCAGGCCAACAGGTAAGTATCAGACTGGACGATGCTCGACTTGTAGCGGCTTTCCCACACAGTTCCGGAGCGACCTTCCAAACGATTGCGGTAGCGTGTGGTGCGAGCGGCCAAGGTTTTCATCAACTGGCTGAGTCCGCCGAGTGAATCATCTGGGGCCAGCAGCAGGTGCACATGGTTGGTCATCAGGCAATAGGCATAGACCTTGACGCCGAAGGCATCCTTCAACTCGCGCAAATCGGCCAGATAACGCTCGAAATCGGCGTCCTCAATAAACACAACTTGCCGGTTGTGACCCCGCTGCACAATGTGATCCGGGTCGTTTGGCAACAGAACCCGCCCCACCCTGGGCATGGCTTCTTCCTCCATGAAGATCTAGAACGTGCTCTCTATTTCTAAGGAATTAGAGTAGGAAAAATAAATCTGCCCCCTTTTCTGTCCCCCCCCCTTTTCTGTCCTGGGCATGGCTTCTCCCTCCATGAAGATCTAAAACGTGTTCTCTATTTCTAAGGAATTAGAGTAGGAAAAATAAATCTGTCTTTTTCTTTGCGCCCCCTTTTTAGTCCCTTCCCCCTCAATCAAAATCCGACCCACGCCCTACCGTAACCATTAAATGCAAACATTCCCAAATAAACTAATAGTGCCCAGACACCGACTAAGAGCCTAACCCCCCACGGGTGATCAACCTTAACCCCCCCGGGCGCCAATCGGATAGTTTTGTTTGCAATGTAACAATAAAATCCTTGACCAAAGAAAAACTGAACAGAAAGAACACCCCAAAAATTACTCCACTCACCGAGAAACCTGACGGAGTTCAGCGCGCTACCTAAACACATCAAAAAAAACACAAAACCCTTGTGCCGGCGGAGAAAATCAAGAAATTTCATTCAAATAGTTCCCGTCCATTTTCGACCAGTCCGTCCCAAGAGCCCATGACGGATAGTATATTTGCCAACTTCGTAGCTGCCTCCGGCGGGACACCCCTTGAAGTTTCATAAGATTCAAAACCAACGCTCAAGCTGCGGAGGTGGCAGTTCCGGACAAGTCACCTTTCAGATAACCGGATATAAGGCTAGAAAAAAGGGAACAGATTTATTTTCTTTACTCTAATCTCACCCCGCGAGCCAGATTTAGAGTAGGAAAAATAAATCTGTCCCCTTTTCTCCCACGAGCCAGGCTAAGAGTAAAAATAAATCTTCTCTTCCTTTACGCTGGGGTATACCCAAAAAAAACGCCCGCATGACTCTACGGGCGCAAACTCCATGGAAGCAACGCACAATATAAAAATATCAGTCCATTAAATACTTAGCGTCAATTTTTGATTTCTCGAGAGCGTACGCCTTCAAGTCAACCGAGCCATTCTTCAGCTCTTCATCCAAGCCATCCAATTCATTTTTACGCAACTGTCGAACATGCTCCTTGGTGGAGTAATAATTTATTGACTCAGCCGCGTTATACCCACTTACGGGGTCCCAGAGAATGGAGATTGGCCAAAGCAGTAGGTTTATTGCACCGAATCCATACTCGCGACCATAAAATGATCCGCCGCCTGGCAACAATCCCAATGCCGCACCTGCGCCAGGATTTTTCTCCTCAACAGACAGACCCCGTGACTCGAAATTTCTCAACTCTGTTTTTTGCTGGCTATTTAGCCCGCTCGCGCAACCGGAGCCGATTACTAGGAAGCCTGCAAGAATTGTTAACTTAAGTGCTTTCACTCGCCATATCCTTTAACTGTAAGCGCCTGTCAAAAACAGCCCAGCGATAGTAACAGCACAGGAATTCAAGAAAGCACGCACCACAAACCAGACTATTCTTAGCATCTAGTAAGAAAAATCCGCACAATCAAAAACAGGCTAGAAATTTCAGACAAAAGAAGAAGCTTATTTCCCCGTCGACCTTCTATGAAGGTCTGATAATTACAGTCCTCTGCAGAAGTCACCTACCAACGACGTCCGCACCGTAGCTGTGAAGATAGAAATAGTGGGTAAATGCGCTGCAGCGGCTTTCCGAAAGAGCGCGATAGCGCGTGGTGCGAGCGGGAAAGGTCTTCAGCAACTGGCTAAGTCCGACGATTGAATCATCTGGAGCCAGCAGCAGGTCCACATGGTTGGTCATCAAGCAGAACGCATAGACCTTCACGCCGAAGCATCCTTCAACTCGCGCAGATCGACCAGATAACGCTCGAACTCGGCTTCCTCAACAAACACAACTTGCCGGTTGTGACCCCGCTGCACAATGTGATTCGGGTAGTTTGGCAACAGAACCCGCCCCGCCCTGGGCATGGCTT
The DNA here is from genome assembly GCF_002003485.1 of Metapseudomonas resinovorans. GTDB lineage: Bacteria > Pseudomonadota > Gammaproteobacteria > Pseudomonadales > Pseudomonadaceae > Metapseudomonas > Metapseudomonas resinovorans_D. The sequence continues at coordinate 9,333 of NZ_BDMA01000050.1, read as the reverse complement.
CTTCCTCCATGAATATCTAGAACGTGTTCTCTATCTCTAAGGAATTAGAGTAGGAAAAACAAATCTGCCCCTTCTCACCCCAGGAACCAAATATTACACAATTAACAATTTTCGATTATTTTTGGCGTGCTCGTCCCCTCCCAAACTATTTTTCGATAAAATCCAGTCAGCTTTTTTTGATCCCTCAAAAATTCGAATACTTCGGCCGGGCACCAATCCGGGCCAACGGAGAAGCAAATACCCTCATCTCGCAATCTAGAGAATACCTCCACCTTAAACTCTTGATTTGGAGCAATTAACGAAAGTGTTTCTTTTTCCTTGCCTGGCACAGCGACAAACCCAAGCCCTACGAGAAATTCAACCACACTATCATCCATGATTTTTACAACTATTTCCGACAATGCGCCTTCGGAAACAAAGGCTTTCGCACTTGATTTCACAGAGGTCATTTCACTATCACCGTAGTAACTGTCTTAACTTTCGCTGAGTCAGCAGCAAAAAAAGGGGACCAGCAAAAAAGGAGCAAAAAAGGGGACAGATTTATTTTCCTTACTCTAATCTCACACCGCGAGTCAGATTTAGAGTAGGAAAAATAACTCTGCCCCCTTTTCTCCATATTCTGTTAGCCCTTTTTCTGTTACGCCTCAATTGACCTCTTCGCCAAAACTAATGACTCTAAGAAACCAGCCAGCGGAACCTTTAGAACTGAGCTATCCAAGTCGGCAAACACCTCAAGCTCTAACCTATCCATTCCTTGGTCCTGATTAATTTGAGCCGCCGACTCTCCCTTATATTGAATTTCAACAGTCAACTTCTCATAGCGACTATCGCTAAATTCCAAAACCTCAAAATCAGAATTACTGTCAAGTTTCAATAGCTGCACCTTCGGATCTAAGAAGCCAGAGAATTAGCCATCACTACTTTACCGTAGCCCTGCACCGTCCGGCGCTCTCACCTCTAGCCCTCTCCGACTCAAATTTTTACTGAAAAAATGGACAGATTTATTTTCTTTACTCTAATCTCACACCGCGAGTCAGATTTAGAGTAGGAAAAATAAATCTGTCCCTTTTTCGTCTGTCATCAGGCAGTACGCATACACCTTCACCCCAAAGGCATCCTTCAACTCACGTAGGTCGGCTAGGTAACGTTCGAAGTCCGCATTCTCGGCAAACACAACCTGTCGGTTGTGGCCACGCTGCACGATGTGATGTGGATAACTTGGCAACAGAACCCGCCCGACCCTGGGCATGGCTCCTCCCTCCATGAAGACCTAGAACGTGCTCTCTATTCCCAAGGGATTAGAGTAGGAAAATAAATCTGTCCCCTTTTCCGGAGCCAGCAGCAGGTGCACATGGTTGGTCATCAAGCAGAACGCATAGACCTTGACGCCGAAGGCATCCTTCAACGCGCGCAGATTGGCCAGATAACGCTCGAAATCGGCGTCCTCAACAAACACAACTTGCCGGTTGTGACCCCGCTGCACAATGTGATGCGGGTAGTTTGGCAACAGAACCCGCCTTACCCTGGGCATGGTTTCTCCGTCCATGAAGATCTATAACGCTCTCTCCATTCCCAAGGGATTAGAGAATAACAATCCCCTCCACTTTTCTCGGTTTTTTGCGCTTTTGCACCATATTATTTTTATAATTATATTTTGAAATAAACTCAAACATACTCTCGTCTAGAATAAATAAACCCACTAAGCGGCTCCAAATCTCGCTTAGAGCCCTCCGCATGAACACATTCGACATCAATTTTATTGATAGGAATTTTTTTCCGCCCATTGAATCAAGATTTGTAGCTACGACTTCCAAGCTTTCCAGATCAAAATCCGTTGGCTGACGATCAAGATAATACCGAATCAATACTGAGCCATTTTCATTGTATCCGACAGCAACAGCTCTAATATTAGGGTAAATCTCGCCAAGTAGCGCAATTCGAAAGCATGCCACGAGCCAATCGGGTAATTGCGCAGAAAATATCATCTCAATTCCTCGCGTCTGGAACAATGTGAGCACCGTTTTTCCCATAGTGAATCTGGCCTCTGGTAACAGACTGCCCTGTCCGTCCATCTACCCCAATCGGCCTTCCAAAATCCACAATTGGGTTACCACGAGCCCCAGCGCCAACAACCGGATATTTACCACTGTGGGACGAAAAAAGGGGACAGATTTATTTTCTTTACTCTACTCCCACCCCGCGAGTCAGATTTAGAGTAGGAAAAATAAATCTGTCCCCTTTTCTTTATAGAACTGTTGCACTGACCATTTGAAGCCAAGGTCCCCTTTTCTACTGATTTGGGTCTTTAGACCAGAAGCTGCGTTGCTGACTAAAGACCGAACTAGCATCAGTGGCAGTTCCTTTTGGCAGAAAGAAACTACAAGATCCTCAAATCCTGTAGTTCCTCAATCTCCATCCCCATGAGCTCTGCTGCTGCTGCCAGCTGCTCTTTCACCCTAAATGGAATAGCCACATCAAACTCCACCAACTGAGAACAGAGCACTTCCAGTGCAACCCCAGACTCCCCACATTCGACCAACTCTTTGACGTTTTTCTCTGTATCATCGTCAAAGCACCCCGAAAGCTCTTCCATCGTCGACTGTATTATTTTCTCTGGCTCGCGCATGCGCACCTCTACTTCGGATATGCAGTAATAACCCCCTCTCCGTGAGGTTCGACTATTACACGAATACTCACGCCATCACGCACACCCTCTACCGCCCAGCGGACAGGTTTGCCTTTAGTAGTGAACTGGGCACCAGGCTTGCCAGTTAACTGTGTCCACGAAGCTTTAGGATCTGTAGCTAAATCAGAAACGTTGTGCATGACCTTATCGCCGTTCCAAGAAGCCGGGAAAGCTGTTTTTCCTGGAGCTCCCGGCCATAGATGCCCACCGCCAGTAGCATCTCCCAGCAGAATATGCTGAGTCCGTTGAGTGCTTGCCAAATTGATGAGCGAGTCAGCGCTTGGAGTTGCTTTTGCACCGCCAACACCGAGCTTTGCATTCTTAGCCAAACTGCCAGCGGCTGCAATCTGGAACAGCTCTGCGGCAAGGGCGGTCCCTTCGCCGTACTTATTCCGAATCAGCTCCATCTGAATGGTGCTTATGGCCTCCTCGTTCGACTCCGAGGCCAACTGAATGCCAATCGCCGCATTGACATCCTCAAACCGCAGGCTGTCGCCATCGTTGTTGCGCGTGGCCGAGGCGCGCCAGGCCTTTTCGCGACTGCCTTTGAGGTGCATCCGGCTACCACCCACCTGATCGCTGGGCACCAGCTCCAACTGCGCCTGGCGGGATGGCAGGCGGTTCAGATGGTCGACCAATTGCTCCAGTTCACGCAGATTGAGTACCTCACCGGTGCGGCCGGGGAAGGACATGGCCAGCTCGCGATCACTGGCGAGCTCGGAACTGTCGAGTCCCTCCAGCTTGCCCTCGATGACGATGATCTTGAGCCTGCCTGTGGAGAGGTCCTGCTGCGGCAGATAGGCGCGGGTGGTGACGTAGCCCCGATCCAGGTAGTGGCCGGTGATAAGTTTGAGCAGTTCGTTGAGCTGGGGGACACCGAGGCAGTGGCCAATGAAGGGGGCCAGCAGTTCATCTCGCTTGCCTTGCGTCAGAAGCGTTGCGCCCTGGATATCGATCTGGCGAATCTCGAAGCAGTGCCCCTCCCCCACTATCTGCTCCGGGGCGCTCTCGAAGGACCTGCCGGGTAGTTGCTGGAGTTCTTCCAAGCGCTTCTGCTGTTCCTGCAGCAGGCGCTCCTGTCGTTCACGGATCAGGTCGCGGTCGCCGGGCGAGACATCCGCCACTGCAGCCAGTGGCGTGCAAGTCACCAGCATGAAAACGGAGGTAATAAATCGAGAAAAGAGCAACGGGCAGTCCTTCGCAATCGATCGGGTTCAAACCGGTGCGAATGGAAGCAGTAATCCGTATGGGGGTATGCAGGATGGCAACTGAGCGTGCGATGGAAATTTCGCTATTGCCTGTGTGAAGGAGAATTGGCCCCGGCCGGATGTACCGAATGGCTGCCTGGGTAGCCAAGAAAAAGCCCCCACCGGATCGCTCCGGCGGGGGCTTTTTCATTCACTGATCGGAGATCAGACCTTGGTGCGCTCGTAGCGCTTGCGGTCGTTCTCGTTCAGCATTTTCTTGCGCAGACGGATGGACTTCGGAGTCACTTCCACCAGTTCGTCATCAGCGATGAATTCCAGAGCCTGCTCCAGGGTGAAGCGGATCGGTGGAACCAGGGCGATGACTTCGTCCTTGCCGGAAGCGCGCATGTTGTCGAGCTTCTTGCCCTTGGTGGGGTTGATCACCAGGTCGTTGTCACGGCTGTTGATGCCGGCCAGCTGGCCTTCGTAGATTTCGTCGCCTGGGCCGAGGAACAGCTTGCCGCGGCTTTGCAGGGTTTCCAGCGAGTAGGTCAGGGCGGTGCCGGTGGCCATGGAGACCAGTACGCCGTTCTGACGGTTGCTGACTTCGCCGGCCTTGATCGGGCCGTAGTGGCTGAAGGTCGAGGTCAGGATGCCGGTACCCGAGGTCAGGGTCAGGAAGTTGTTACGGAAGCCGATCAGGCCACGCGCCGGGATGGTGTATTCCAGGCGCACGCGGCCCTTGCCGTCGGGGATCATGTTGGTCAGATCGCCCTTACGCAGGCCCATCTGCTCCATCACGGAGCCCTGGTGCTGCTCTTCGATGTCGATGGTGACGTTCTCGTACGGCTCTTGCTTCTCGCCGTCCTTCTCGATGATCACCACTTCCGGACGGCCAACGGCCATCTCGAAGCCTTCGCGGCGCATGGTTTCGATCAGTACGGACAGGTGCAGTTCACCACGGCCGGAGACCTTGAACTTCTCGGCAGAATCGCCCGCTTCAACGCGCAGGGCCACGTTGTGCAGCAGTTCCTTCTCCAGACGGTCCTTGATGTTGCGGCTGGTGACGAACTTGCCTTCCTTGCCGGCGAACGGCGAGTCGTTGACCTGGAAGGTCATGCTCACGGTCGGCTGGTCAACGGTCAGCGGCGGACGGGCTTCGACGTTCTGCGGGTCGCACAGGGTGTCGGAGATGAACAGCTCTTCCATGCCGCTGACGCAGACGATGTCGCCGGCTTCAGCATCGGCAACTTCTACGCGCTGCAGGCCGGAGTGGCCCATGATCTTGAGGATACGGCCGTTGCGGCGGGTGCCGTCGTCGCTGACTGCAACTACCTGGGTGTTGGCCTTGACGCGGCCACGTGCAATACGGCCGATGCCGATCACGCCGAGGAAGCTGTTGTAGTCCAGCTGGGAGATCTGCATCTGGAACGGACCGTCGACGTCTACGTCCGGTACCGGAACGTGGTCGATGATGGCCTGGAACAGGGCGTCCATGTTGTCGTCCATCTTCTCGTGGTCCAGACCGGCGATGCCGTTCAGGGCGCTGGCGTAGACGATCGGGAAGTCGAGCTGCTCATCGGTGGCACCGAGGTTGTCGAACAGGTCGAAGATCTGGTCGATGACCCAGTCAGGACGCGCGCCCGGACGGTCGATCTTGTTGACGACGACAATCGGACGCAGGCCGGCCTTGAAGGCCTTCTGGGTCACGAAACGGGTCTGCGGCATGGGGCCGTCCTGGGCGTCGACCACCAGCAGTACGGAGTCCACCATGGACATCACACGCTCAACCTCACCGCCGAAGTCGGCGTGGCCGGGGGTGTCCACGATGTTGATGTTGAAGCCGTTCCACTTGATGGCGGTGTTTTTCGCCAGGATGGTAATGCCGCGCTCTTTTTCCTGGTCGTTGGAGTCCATCACGCGCTCGCTTTCCGCTTCTTTGCGGTCGAGGGTGCCGGACAGCTTCAGGAGCTTGTCCACCAGGGTGGTCTTGCCATGGTCGACGTGGGCGATGATGGCGATGTTACGGAGTTTTTCGATCACGTTTGTATCTCGATCAGAGGATTCGGTTTGCCGCGAAGTCTATGCGGCCCAGATGAATGAACTGCGACTCAGGGCCGGCAATCGGGAGGGCGGTGGCGGATGCTGCCGCCGAACAGCCCAGGCTGTTTAGGCCGGGCGATAAACGCGCACATTGGCGTGCCCCTCGCTGAGCAGATGGTGGGCATGCAGGCGACTCATCACGCCTTTGTCGCAATACAGGAGGTACTGGCGGTTGGCATCCAGTTCCTTGAAACGGTTGTTGACCGCATAGAACGGCAGCGCCTGCACTTCGACGCCAGGCAGTTCCAGCGGATCGTCTTCCTGCGCATCGGGGTGGCGGATGTCGATGACGATCTGCCCCGGCAGGGCTTCGCGCACTTCTTCCACGGCCACGTCCTGGCCCAGTTCGTCGATCACCCGGTCGATGGGCACCAGGCGCGCGCGTTCCAGGGCACGCTCAAGGATGGCCATGTCGAACTGCTCTTCCTCGTGCTCGATGCGACCGATCTTGGCCTTGGTGGTCGGGTTCACCGAGATCACGCCGCAGTACTCGGGCATGTGCTTGGCGAACTCGGCGGTGCCGATGCGGGTGGCGGTGTCGATGATGTCCTGCTTGTGGCTGGCGATCAGCGGACGCAGCACCAGCATATCGGTGGCCGAATCGATCACCGAGAGGTTGGGCAGGGTCTGGCTGGATACCTGGGAAATGGCTTCGCCGGTCACCAGCGCATCCAGGGTCAACTTGCGCGCCATGTGGGTGGAGGCGCGCAGCATCATGCGCTTGAGCACCACGCCCATCTGGCTGTTGTCGACCTTGCTGAGGATCTCGCCCACCACTTCCTCGAAGGGCACGCTGATGAACAGCACGCGCTGGGAACGACCGAACTTTTCCCACAGGTAATGGGCCACTTCCATCACGCCCAGTTCGTGGGCACGACCGCCGAGGTTGAAGAAGCAGAAGTGGGTCATCAGACCACGACGCATCATCTGGTAGGCCGCGACGGTGGAGTCGAAGCCACCGGACATCAGCACGAGGGTCTGCTCCAGGGAACCCAGCGGGTAACCACCCATGCCGTCGTGCTGATGGTGGATGACGAACAGGCGCTGGTCGCGCACTTCCATCCGTACTTCCACTTCCGGGTTCTTCAGGGAGATGCCGGCCGCATTGCACTCCTGGCGTAGGCGGCTACCGACGTGGCGCTCCAGCTCCATGGAGGTGAATGTGTGCTTGCCGGCGCGCTTGCAGCGCACGGCGAAAATCTTGCCGGGAATCTGGTCGGCGTAATGCAGCTTGCACTTTTCCAGTACATCGTCGAAATCGCCCAGCGGGTACTCGTGCACTTCCAGGAAGTGCGTGATGCCCGGGGTGCAAGTCAGCCGCTCGATCATCTCGCGCAGCAGCTTGGGCTCGGTCTGCCGAGTCTGCACTTCCAGGTTGTCCCAAACGCCGGTCACCTCGAGCTCCGGGTCCAGGTCTTTCAGGACCGCGCGGATGTTCTTCGAGAGCTGGCGGATGAAATGCTTGCGCACCGGCCGGCTCTTGATGGTGATTTCCGGGAAGACTTTGACGATCAGTTTCATGAAAACAGCGCCTGCAACGGCGGCCGAAAAAGAGGGGCGCGGATTATAGCGGAAATTGTTCAAGCTTTGACCAAAATCATTCAGGAAAGCTTTCGCCGCACCAAAACGGAGCACATGCACCATGCAGGGCACGAAAACAGTGCGTAAAACTGTGCACAAACGGAGCGGAGCCCCCGGCAGGCGCGAGTTTTGGGCCATCTGCCCATTCCGGGGCACTGGCACGCAATTTGCTCCCTTGTGAGGCAGGTCGCCCTGGCGGACTATCCCGCTCCGGCTTCAGCCCGAATTTATGGGAGGCAAGGTTTCTGCCCCCAACCACCTGGAGGACAACATGTCGAAGTCGCTTCAACTGATTAAAGAACACGACGTGAAGTGGATTGATCTGCGCTTCACCGATACCAAAGGCAAGCAGCAGCACGTGACCATGCCGGCCCGTGACGCCGATGACGATTTCTTCGAACACGGCAAGATGTTCGACGGCTCCTCCATCGAAGGTTGGAAAGGCATCGAAGCTTCCGACATGATCCTGCTGCCGGACGACAGCACTGCCGTTCTGGACCCGTTCACCGAAGAGCCGACCATTATCCTGGTCTGCGACATCATCGAGCCGAGCACCATGCAAGGCTACGATCGCGACCCGCGCGCCATCGCCCGCCGCGCCGAGGAATACCTGAAGACCACCGGTATCGGTGACACCGTATTCGTTGGTCCGGAGCCGGAGTTCTTCATCTTCGACGAAGTGAAGTTCAAGTCCGACATCTCCGGTTCCATGTTCAAGATCTTCTCCGAGCAGGCTTCCTGGAACACCGACGCCGACATCGAAGGCGGCAACAAGGGCCACCGTCCGGGCGTGAAGGGCGGCTACTTCCCGGTACCGCCGGTCGACCACGACCACGAAATCCGTACCGCCATGTGCAACGCCCTGGAAGAAATGGGCCTGGTGGTAGAAGTTCACCACCACGAAGTGGCCACCGCCGGCCAGAACGAGATCGGTGTGAAGTTCAACACCCTCGTTGCCAAGGCTGACGAAGTCCAGACCCTGAAGTACTGCGTGCACAACGTTGCTGACGCTTACGGCAAGACCGTGACCTTCATGCCGAAGCCGCTGTACGGCGACAACGGTTCGGGCATGCACGTTCACATGTCCATCTCCAAAGATGGCAAGAACACCTTCGCTGGCGAAGGCTATGCCGGCCTGTCCGATACCGCCCTGTACTTCATCGGCGGCATCATCAAGCACGGTAAGGCCCTGAACGGCTTCACCAACCCGGCTACCAACTCCTACAAGCGTCTGGTTCCTGGCTTCGAAGCTCCGGTAATGCTGGCCTACTCCGCCCGCAACCGTTCCGCCTCGATCCGTATCCCGTACGTGAACAGCCCGAAAGCCCGCCGCATCGAAGCGCGCTTCCCGGACCCGGCTGCCAACCCCTACCTGTGCTTCGCAGCTCTGCTGATGGCCGGTCTAGACGGTATCCAGAACAAGATTCACCCCGGCGATGCCGCTGACAAGAACCTGTATGACCTGCCGCCGGAAGAGGCGAAGGAAATCCCGCAGGTTTGCGGCAGCCTGAAAGAAGCCCTGGAAGAGCTGGACAAAGGCCGCGCGTTCCTGACCAAAGGCGGCGTGTTCTCCGACGACTTCATCGATGCCTACATCGAGCTGAAGAGCGAAGAAGAAATCAAGGTGCGCACCTTCGTGCACCCGCTGGAATACGACCTGTACTACAGCGTCTGATCCACGAATACCTATAAATAGCGTCAACATTAAGGCCTCCTTCGGGAGGCCTTTTTTATGGTTCATCGCGCTTTCCCGGGGAAGGCGGCCTTGATTTTCAG
>NZ_BDMA01000049.1:0-125403 GCF_002003485.1 Metapseudomonas resinovorans | reverse complement strand
CTATCCATCACCCGCTGCATTTTTACACGGCCTGGGCCAGAAGCAGTCACTCGCGAAGGGCAGTTTCCGACCCGAAGCGGTCTGTGCGGGGCGACTGGCTGTGTGCACATCGAAGTACTCCTTGCGGCGATAACGCTTGATCACCGAAGCCCCAGGTAACGCCGTAGGCCTCGCAGTGAGCGTGCACGCGGGTGCGCATTACCTACTCAGCTGCGTCGGCGGGAGATATAGTGCATGCCCACCCTTCATGCCCACCGAACAGCGCAACTTGGCAAGGCGTTGCGAGCGTTCCGAACATGCGACTGGAAGACGCCCGACAATGCATCCGAAGAACCTCGATGGCGCCACCGATGAAACGCTGCTGCTCGCGGAGCTGAAGCGCTTGTTGAAGGATCGCAATATCCGCTATTGCGACATCGCCGAGCAGCTGAACGTGAGCGAGACGACCATCAAGCGCAAATTGACCGGGCATGGTCTGAGTGTCTCGATGCTCGAGTCAGTTTGTTCCATTGTGGGCGTGCGCCTCATCGACCTTGCCGAGCTGGCGGCGCGGCGAAGCGATACCAAGACTCACGCGTTGAGCATCGAGCAGGAGCAGGGATTGGCCGATGCCCCGTTCACGGCGTTCATCTTCCTGCTGTTGCGCTATGACTGGTCCCCCCGGGAGATACAGCAGGAGTTCGATCTGGACGAAGCGGGCATCTTCCTTCACTTGCGGCGACTCGAAAAACTCCGTTTGCTCGATTTGTTTCCGGGCAACCGTGTGCGTCTGCTGACAGTACGGCATCCGGAGTGGATTCCGGGAGGCCCGTTGCGACGTGCAGTGAACGACGCGATGCGCCGGCATTTTGAAGCGATGGACTTCCAGGATCCGCAGTCAGTCTGGCAGCTCGAAACCGTCAAGTTGTCGCGCGGGTCCATGGACCAGCTGCGCCAGATGATGACGTCGCTTTCGCAGCGCATGCGCGAGCTCGCGACCGACGATCGCTCTCTGCCTGACGGGCAGACGGACTGGTACAGCATGCTTTGCATGGCTCGCCTTACCGATCCCCGAATTTTCTGGGCCAAGTGACGCCGGCCGTCGTGCCGCCATTCGTGCAGCGTACCGCTACACGCCACCGCAAAGTATCACCTGGAGACACTTTCTATAAATACCTGCATTGAGCGATCAGTGCGGGATCTATTGCTGATACTTTTCCTCGGCGACAACGTGTCGACCAACCGAGGACAGGAGAAGCAAAGATGAGAAAGAGCGAATTCCCAAGGGGCGCCACGTTGGTTTTTGGCGGTAGCGGTGGTATCGGACAAGGCGTTGCCCTTGAGTTCGCGCGTGCGGGTGTCCCGGTCGCAGTCGCTTACCGGAGCAAGGCCGAGGTGGCACAGCGCGTCGCCGACCAGATCCGGGAAGAGGGTGTCGATGCGAGCACCCACCAGGTCGACGTCACCAATGTTGCCCAGGTCCAGGAAACGCTGGACGCAGCCATTGAAATTCACGGTCGCGTGCACACCGTTGTGTGGGCGGCTGGCCCATTCGTGAACCAGCTCCATATCAGCGAAATGAGCCGTGACGACTGGAAGCGCGCAATCGAAGTCGAAGTCATGGGCTTCTTCAATGCCGCCAAGGCTGCGCTGCCGCACCTGCGCGCCGCGGGGGGCGGTTCGTTCGTTACGCTGGGCTCTGCCGGCCATCTGCGCTGGCCGGACCGTGATGGCCTGTCGGTCGCACCGAAGGCCGCCAACGAATCGCTGATAAAGGGACTCGCCCGCGAGGAAGGCCGCTACAACATCCGTGCGAATTCCGTCCTGGTCGGTGTCATCGAGGCCGGCATGTTCCCGCAACTCTTGGAGCAGGGGCAGTTCGACCAGAGGTGGATCGACGAAACGTTGCAGATGCTTGCACTCAAGCGCTGGGGTAAGGCCGAGGAAATCGGTCGTGCCGCCGTGTTCCTGGCCTCCGACAACGCGGCCTACATCACTGGGCAGCAGCTGAACGTGTCCGGTGGGTACGGCATCTAGGGCCACTTCTGGCATCAATCGAGAGTCGCTGTTCACCGATACCTCCACGTCTGCATTCGCGGCGCGGCCGTCCTTTTCCTATCCTGGAGCACGGCATGACTGATTCGAATCCCTACCACGCGTTGTACGAACTTGCGTGCCGCTATGCACAAGCCGTCGACCGACGCGACTGGCTGCGGCTTGCCACCCTTTTTACCTCCGATGCATCTCTTGCCGGCCCTGGCTTCCGGTTCGACGACCGCGACACGATCGTTGCGGGCATGGTCGCGATCGAGCGCTATGAAACGACCCAGCATCACGTGCACAACCAACTCGTCATGCTCGACGGTGGTGCGGCCGTCCTGCTGATGGGCCGCCGCCGCAGATCTACGGCGTGGCCGCACTCGCCGCGGTAAAGGCCGGCCGCGCGCCGGGTGCCGCATGAACGCACGCCCTCTTTCCATCCCACGGGACATCAATCACCCATGAAACGAGTCGCAAACAAGGTCGCGCTGATCACCGGCGCGGCGAGTGGTGTCGGCCGCGCGGACGCGCTGCTGCTTGCTGCCGAAGGCGCCCGCGTCGTGCTGTCCGACATCAACGAAGACGCGGGACACACGCTCGCACGTGAGATCGGCGACGCCGCAATGTTCGTGCGTCACGACATCGCCGATGAATACGGCTGGCGGCAGGCGATCGCCGCCACGCTCGAGCGCTTCGGCCGCCTCGACGTACTGGTCAACAACGCGGCGATCTGCCCGGTCGGCTCGATCGAGGACACGAGCCTCGACACCTGGCAGCGCGTGATGCGCACCAACGCGGACGGCTATTTCCTCGGCTGCAAGTACGCGATCGGCGCGATGAAAGGCAACGACACGCCGGGCTCGATCGTAATGATGTCGTCGGTCGCCGCGCTCGGCGGGCTGCCGATGATGTGCGCGTACACCGGCTCGAAAGGCGCGGTGACGGCGCTCACCCGCAGCGTCGCTGTGCACTGCAAGCGAAGCGGCTACCGGATCCGCTGCAACTCGATCCACCCGGACGGGATCTGGACGCCGATGACGCAGGCGCTGATGCCCAGTCTCGACCCGGCCGCACTGGGCATTGGCAGCGATCCGATGGCGCGCATGTGCGACCCACAGGATGTCGCGAATCTCGTGCTGTTCCTCGCATCCGACGAATCGCGCTTCGTGAACGGCGCGGAACTGCGGATCGACAACGCGCAACTGGTGTCGTCGCTGTAACGCGGCGCAATGCTTTTCCATTCGAAGGAGTACATCGATGATTTCATTCACCGGCAAGACTGTACTGGTCACCGGCGGCGGCGCGGGTATCGGCCGAGCCTGTGCTGAAGCGTTCGGCGCGGCGGGCGCGCGCGTCGCCGTGGCCGAGATCGACGCGGCCCGCGCGCAGGACGTGCGGCACGCGCTCGAAGTGGCGGGGGTCGACGCGCTCGTCGGCATCGTGGACGTTACGCGTCGCGACGAGGTCGACGCGTTCGCACGGACGGTCGACGCGCGCTTCGGCGGCCTCGACGTGCTCGTCAACAACGTCGGCGATTTCCTGCAGATCGCGAAGCCGTTCGACGATTGCACCGACGACGACATTGCGCGGCTGTTCGACGTGAACCTGCGCCAGGTGTTCATCGTCACGCAGGCGATGCTGCCGTTGCTGCGCAAGCGCGGCGCGGGCAGCAGCATCGTCGGCGTGTCCTCGATCGAAGGTTTCCGCGCGATTCCGAACTGCACCGTGTATGCGTCGTTCAAGGCTGCGCTGACCGGCTTCACGAAAAGCCTCGCGCTCGAACTCGGGCCAGCCGGCATCCGCGTGAACCAGATCGCGCCCGAAACCACCGAGACGCCGCAGGTGCCTGTCAGCGCGATGGTGGCGGCGGAGCACCAGGACCACATCTCGCGCTGGATTCCGCTCGGACGCTTCGGCGAGGCCAGCGACGTCGCGGGCGCCGCGCTGTACCTTGCGAGCCCGCTCGCCGCGTGGGTCACCGGCACGACACTGCACGTCGACGGCGGCGCGCTCGCGGCGGCCGGCTGGTACCGCGATCCGAACGGCTTCTGGACCAACATCCCCGTCGTCACGGGCAACGGCTTCAATTTCTGAGCGCCAGCCGCACGCAGAAGCGGCTTCATCCGTTCATTTCTCGCGGCGTGCCTGCGCCGCTACCGGAGATACTATGAAGATCCTGATCGTCGGCGGTACCGGTCTCATCGGCGGCCATGCCGCGCTGCACCTGCACGCGCAGGGCAACCAGATTACGCTCGCCGCGCGCAAGCCGCCCGCGGCCGACAGCACGCTCGCGCAGTTCGACGTGCTGGCGCGTGACTACGTGGCCGGCAACTTCACGCGCGATGACCTCGCGCCGTTCGACGCAGTCGTGTTCGCGGCCGGCAACGACATCCGCCACCTGCCGCCCGGCACCGACGAAGCCGCGCACTGGGAGCGCGCGAACGTCGATGCGGTGCCGCGCTTCTTCGCGCTTGCCCGCGACGCGGGCGTGAAGCGCGCCGTACTGGTCGGCAGCTTCTATCCGCAGGTCGCGCCGGCACTCATCGAGTCGGTACCGTACGTGCGCTCGCGCCATCTGGCCGACGAACGCGTGCGTGCGCTGGCGACGCCGTCGTTCGAGGTGTGCAGCGTCAATGCGCCGTTCGTCGTCGGGTCGGTGCCGGGGCTGCGCAACGAGATGTTCGCCGCGTACACCTGCTATGCAGAAGGCAAGCTTGCGGGGCTGCCCATATTCGGGCCTGCCGGTGGCAGTAACTTCATCTCGACGCAATCGCTGTCGGAAGCGATCTGGGGTGCGCTGCAGCGTGGTGAAACCGGCAAGGCGTATCTCGTAGGCGACGAGAACCTCAGCTTCGCTGACTACTTCGCAGCGTTCTTCCGCGCGGCCGGCCATCCACAGGATGTTCCGTCGCTCGACCAGGAGCATCCGCTACTGCCCGACCTCGCGATCTATACGGGGCGCGGCAACGTGGTGTCATACGAACCTGACGCTGCCGATCTCTCGCTGCTGCGCTACCGGCGTGGCGACGTGCAGCGCGCGGTCGACGAAGTCGTCTTGCATTGCCGCGCGCAGTAGCGCAAACGGCGTAGAGGCTAGAATTTCCCGCCATCGGCAAGCTGGATGAAGGCTGCGGCGGTTTGCACCCCGCCACCTACACTTACTGAGTCATCGATACGGCCTCCCTGCCAGTGGTCGGGCAGGGAGGCCGTGCCACGACGTGAGGTTCAGCCTGACGAGGAGAGGAGACGATGAAGACAGTTCGAATGGGCATGCTGGCATTGGCGCTGAGCGTGACCCTGGCGACGGCTTGGGGTGCTGACGAGGTGCCCATGATTACCGGCGAGCAATGGACGCAGTCATCGCCGGAACTCAAGAAAGCCTATCTCATCGGTATTGCCAATGCGTTCCAGGTGGAGGCGGCCTACCACGCAACCAAACCGCCGTCCGATGAGCAGAGCCTGATTCCCCGTTTCGGCAGGGGCCTGAAGGGCCACACCCTCGACACCGTGCGCGATGGGCTTGACCAGTGGTATGCCGCCAACCCCGACCGCGTGAAGCGGCCGGTCATCGAGACCATCTGGTTCGAGATGGTCGTGCCCGGCTTGCAGCAGAACAAGTAGCGGAGATGAATATGAAAGGGTTCCTAGCGTATGCCGCCGTCCTCGTCGCAGCGGGCCTGATCGGCTGCACCTCGATGAGTTCCCAGCAGCAGGGCACCTTGAGCGGTGCTGCTATTGGTGCCGCCGCTGGCGCCGGCATTGCTGCCATCGCTGGCGGTAGCGGCTGGACCGGCGCCGCGGTCGGTGCCGTCGCCGGTGGCGTGGTGGGCAATATCAGAGGCAGCAAGAAGTAGGGCTGGAAAGGTGACGGATTAATCTCCTCTACCCTGAACGCCCGCATTTGGCCGGTAGCTGCCGCCCGCGAACGGCAACAATCCAGAAACGGACGTTTAGAGCAGAGAAAATAGATCTGTCCCCTTTTCCACGATTCAGGGGGAGGGTGTCGGCACCGCAACCGCCAGCTCGTCCAAGTCGATGGAGGCGCGATTGAGATAAAACTCGGGACCACCGCTGCCCGCGCCACCGCTGCTCGCCATCTGCTGCAGTTGCGGACGTACGAACAGATAGCTGGACTTGGCCTTCGACAACACCTCGGCATGCTCGACATGGCGCGCCATCAGCGTCTCGAAACGCTGCTCGATCGTCTGGTCGAGCTCCTTCGCCTGAGCTGGCGTCAGCGTCAGGCCGCCTTTCTGCGGCAGCGGGTAGAGACGAACCTGGTAGTCCAGCAACAGCGTAGCCAGGGCCTGGCTTTGTGCCCACAGGTCGGCGGCGGCCGGATCAGGCCCTGCACTGGCATAAGCAGTGGAGGCCGCCCGCTGCAACTGTCGCTGATGGCCGAGCAGTTGCTGGATCAGCTCCGGGTAACGCTCGCGCTTGGCCCGAGGCAGTCGCTCGAGGGTGTCGAAAACCTCCTTCATGGCGTGCAGCGGCTGCACTAACGGCTCAGGCTGCCCCAGCTGCACCATGTAGGTTTCCATCGTATTGAGGTGCTCGTAGGTGGCGTTCAAGCCTCGTGGGTCGGGTGTGCGTTCGGCCGGATTGAAATAGACCATCGCACTGGCACACATCAATTGGCTGCGACTGAGGATTTCACTCAACTGCCCGGCGCTTCGTCCATCCCCCCAGGCCAGCGGGCAAATCAGGCACAACAGGAACAGCAGCGACTTCTTTCGCATGATCCATCTCCTCAATTCTTATTGTTATGTCGGGTTACAGCGCAGAACCATGCCGCCCATCCGGACGGATCCCCAAGCGTCCAGCCTCCGGCGCAATGAGGTTCATCGTGGCTTGCCAAGCCTGTAACAGCAGGGCCTCAAGACTCCTGGCTGGTCGGCTAGCCGGCAGATAGTAGTCGGGAGCAAAAAGCCGGACATACTCCAAAAGGAGGACGGATTCATCGAGGCGGCAGCTATCGGCGTGCACCCATGGCGGCTGGAGCGAGTCTGCCGCAGGCCGCTCGATGATCGAGAAAGGGACTTTAATTTCAGGTAGTACCTTCAAGATCGAGATTCTCCTTGGCGCATTCGCATCAGGAGAGCGGCCATGAAAAAACTGCATTTCGTAATGGTCCTGGCGCTAGCGGCGCTCGGCGGCTGTTTCGGTAACCCCGTGACCTATCGCGACGAGCCACTGGTGGCGAAAGTCCAAACGGGTATGAGCAAGCAGCAGGTTCTTGAAATCGGTGGCGAGCCTGCAATGACCGTGACGCGCAAGGCGCAGCCAGGCACTTGCAATGAGTACCTGTTCACCCACATGGGCGAGCGTCAGCCGTATATGGTCAGCTTCGATGCCAACGACAACGTTGACCATAAGGACTTCCGAACTTGCGCCTTTTGGGACGAGTACCAAGAAAATGCCAAGGTGCCGTTCTACATGGACCCTGGTTACGGCAAGTGAACGAAGCCTTGAACCGGCTCAGTGCATCCATGGATACATGGAAATCGGTTGGGACGTTGTAGGTACTGTCGAAGAATCAGGTGCAGGGCTGGGTCAACTTATCGGCCCAGGCAGAGCAGGCCAATCACCAGTGCCGCGAGGAACAGCGTCTCGCCGACCAGCAACGCGATCGGGCGCCAGCCAACTGAAGCGAGTTTTTGCAGCGACGTTTTCAACCCCAGGGCGGCGATGGCGATCACCAGGCAACCGCGCGACGTTTCACTCATTGCGCCGGTCAATGACGGGGGCAGGAAACCACTGCTGTTGGCCGCGACCAGGCAGATGAAAGCCACCAGGAATCCTGGGAGAAGAGGTATCCGCCGCCCGCTGTCTTGCGAGCTCTGCTGTCGGCGAAACATCCAGGCAACCACTACGACGGCGGGCACCAGGAGTGCCACTCGAAGCAGCTTCACAACCGTGGCGATATCGCCGGTGGCCGGGGAGATCATGTAGCCGGCACCGACCACCTGGGCCACGTCATGAATGGTGCCACCCAGAAAAATGCCGGTGTGCTCAGGCGACAGCCCCAGCAGTTTGCTGATAATTGGATACGTGATCATCGCCACGGTCGAGAGTCCGGTGACGCCCACCACGGTCAGCAACGTATCGCGCTCGCTGTTCTCGTGCTTGGGTAGCACGGCGGAAATCGCCAAGGCCGCCGAAGCGCCACAAATGGCGACGGCGCCACCGGTGAGCACGCCGAAGTCGGCACGCAGATTCAGCAGGCGAGCACTTATCCAGCCGACAGAAATGGTCGCAGTGACTGCAAACACTGCGGCCAACACCGTTTCCAAACCCAGCGAACCGATCTGTTCCAACGTGATACGCGCGCCCAGCAGGGCTACGCCTATGCGCAGGATCGTCCGTGCGGTGAACTCGATGCCCGGAAGGCAGCGGCTGTCCTCGCTCAGAAAGTGGCACGCCATACCGAAAAGCAAGGCGTAGAGTAGGGTGGGTCCGCCGTAATGATCGGCAATGAAAGCCGAGGCCATGGCGATCGCCAGGCTGACCATGACCCCCGGTGCGAGGGTCTGCACGCGGCCCAGCAGCTGCCGGGGCAGGCTGACGGGTCCGGGGTAGTGTGCGTCTTTGATCATCGTGGTCATCTCGTGCTCGCCCGGCTGCCGTGGCCCGCCAGCCAGGACGCGGTTCTTCACTCGGTTGCCGCGTGCTCGAAGCACGGCAGGCTGCGGTCGATGGCCACCCAGGGCTGCGCCGAGGCGCACCACAGGTGCAGGTTGGGCGTGGTGAGCGCATCGGCCAGGGTGCCGGCCTTGACTGCAAGCACGCCGGGCATCGCGGCGATTTCGGAGTACAACGCCGAGCCACAGCAGGTGCAGAAGTAACGCTTGACCGGTAGGCCGCTACCGCCGGCCTTGGAGTAGCAGCCGAGGCTCTCGCCCTCGACCAGGAAGTCTTCGATCGGCACCAGCACGTTGACCGAGAAGGCACTGCCGGACTGCTTCTGGCAATCGCTGCAATGGCAGACGGCGGTGGTCAGCGGGGCGAGGTGGGTGGAGTACTTGATGCCGCCGCACAGGCAGCTGCCTTGGATTGAGTTCATGAGCGTTCTCGTGGTTTGGAAGGGTTATGCCGTCGCCACGGCGGGCTGCCACTCGCGGGCCTGCTGGATGGTTTTTTCGAAGCTGTGTCGGGCGAGAAGCAGCAACGGGCAGGCGAGGGCGCAGGCGATCAGCGTGACGATCAGGATCGAGTAGCCAATGGCGACGGGGTCGACCAGCACGTAGTCGGTGATGACACCGATAGCCAGCGGGCCAATGCCAACGCCGAGCAGATTGAGTACGCCGGTGAACAGGGCGATGAACTGTCCACGCATCGGCGCGGGCGCTGCGTCGACGATCAATGCCGGGCCAACGCCGAACAGGCAGACCCAGAGGGCAGCGGTGAGGGCCAGGAACGGCAGCGCGAGAGGGGCGCTGGGAGCCAGCAGCAGCGGTGTGGCGAACAGCGGCAGGACGATGCTGGCGATGATTGCCACGCGCAGGTTGCCATTGGCCACGCCGCGGCGGCGCCAGTATTCACCCAGCCAACTGGCGCCGAGCACGCCGAGCGGCGCGCTGACGCACATGATCAGCCCCATCACCGTGCCGGCCTTGGCGTAACTCCAGCCGAACTCGCGGACCAGGTAGCTGGGAACCCAGGCGCCGCCGCCGTACACCGCGGCGTTATAGAAGCCCATGCCGACCAGGATAGCGACGAAGGTGCGCCGGTTTGCGCGCAAGAACGCCAGCACTTCAGCCAATGGCACGCCCGGTGCCGTCGAGGTCGGCGTCTTCCGGCTGGCGCGATTCAGTCGCGGCTCCGCCACGCCGCACATCAGCAGAAGAACGATCAGGCCCGGCAGGCCAATCGACATCAGCGTGGTCTGCCAGGGCGCCAGGGTGCCGAGGAAGGGGAGGGTCAGGGGATGGGCGTTGAAGTAGCCAAGCACCAGACCGGTGGCGAGTAGGCCGGCGCCAACGCCAACCGGCCCGCCGGCGCCGAACACGCCGAGGGCGCGGCCGCGTTTCTCCGGCACGAACAGGTCACTGATCAGCGACACGGCGCCCGGCAGCAGCACTGCCTCGCCAACCGCCACGCCGACGCGCGCCAGCAGCAGGTGCCAGAATTCCGTGGCCAGGCCACTGGCGGCCGTGGCCAGGCACCACAGGCCGATGCCGACGGTGATGACCAGACGCCGGTTACCGCGATCGATCAACCTGGCGATCGGCAGGCCAGCCAAGGAGTAGAAAGCGGCGAAGGTGAATCCGTGGAGCATGCCCATCCAGGTGTCGTTGACGTGCAGCGATTGCTGGATCGGCCCGACCAGAAGGCTGAGCACCTGCCGGTCCATGATCGAGAAGACGTAGGCGAGCAGCAGTACGCCAAGGGCATAGTTGGCCTGGCCGCGGCTCGGAAGGCAGGGCGCCGAGCTGGTCACCGGAGCCTGGATAGTCGTGGTGCTGGACATCGACGGTTAACCTCAATGGCTTGTTTTTGTATTCGAGGCCGGGCGGCGGGCAGGCCGCCGCCGCGGTGCTGCGTCAGCGTGCCGCCGGGATGGCGTCGGCCTGCTGCCAGAGGTTGTTGTCCTGCCAGATGTTTTCCTTGCGCCAGTGCGCCGGCAGCTCGGCACCGGTGTGCTGGATGACGCGACCGATCAGCAGCTTGAGTTGCTGCGCTTCGTCGTAAGACAGCCCCTCCAGGGCACTCATCTCCGCGGCCTTGGCGAAGGCCAGCCACTGGATCGCCAACTGGCGGCCCTTGTCGGTGAACAGCACGTGCTGTTCGTGCAGGGTCAGCAGGTCGTTGTGCAACCAGCTGGCCAGTTGCTCCGGGGCCAGCGCCTTGCCGGTGAATTCGAACAGTTGGCGCAGCTCGTCGAGGGTTCGGCCTTCGCTAAAACTGAGGATGCCGAGCAGCTCGAAGTCGCTGTCCTGCATGCCCATCGCCTTCAGTTGCTGGCGAATCGGCAGTTGCAGTTGGTAATAGGCGCGACCGAGCAGGAAGCCCAGCCAGTTTTCACCGTAGATGACGCTTTCCTCACCCCGTGGGGCGGGTGGCACCAGGCGTCGGTAGCCGCCGCTGTGAAACACCAGCGGGGCTTTGTCGAAGCGGTCGAACGCCAGCACTTCACCGACCAGGATGATGTGGTCACCACCCTCGTACTGATAGGTGGTCTTGCACTGGAAGCGCGCCGAG
This sequence comes from Metapseudomonas resinovorans, assembly GCF_002003485.1. GTDB lineage: Bacteria > Pseudomonadota > Gammaproteobacteria > Pseudomonadales > Pseudomonadaceae > Metapseudomonas > Metapseudomonas resinovorans_D. Next base: position 114,183 of record NZ_BDMA01000049.1, on the reverse strand, counting down.
CAGCCATCGAGCAGCGGAATCTCGCTGGGGCCGCGTTGCAGGTCGAGACCGGCGAATTTGTCAGTGCCGCTTTTGGCGAAGCGGTTGGACAGCGGTTCCTGATCAGTCGCCAGGATGTGCACGGCGAAGTGCGAACCCTCGGTGAAGGCGTGTGCCGACGAGGAATCCTTGTTGATGCTCCACAGCACCATCGGCGGGTCGATCGACACCGAGTTGAAACTGTTGGCGGTCAGCCCATAGTCCTGCCCATCCGGGCCTCGGGTGGTGACGATGGTCACGCCGGTGGTGAAGGCGCCGAGCGCCTGACGGAATTGCTTGGGGTCGAAGGGAGAAGTATTCATCGACGGGTACTCCACCGCCACCGGACGGGCCGGCAGCGGCTGAAAATTGTTGAATCGGAGTGGCTCAGCGGTTGAGCAGCGGCATGACCAGACGGCCAAAGCGCTCGGCTTCTTCGTGGTGTGGGTAGCCGGAAAGGCAGAATCCGCTGCAACCGGCATCGACGAACGCCAGCAACTGGTCGGCGACCTGCTGCGGGTTGCCCACCACGGCGATCCCGGCACCGGGGCGCACTTCGGTGATGCCGGTCCACAGGTGCGGGGTCATCTTGCGGCCGACGGTCTTGGAGAGTTCTTTCATCCGTTGGTTGGCAACGGACTCGGCCATCATGGTCTTGACCTGTTCGGTCCAGGCCGGGTCGGCGCCATTGACCAGCGTATCGGCCGCCGCCCAGGCTTCCTCTTCGGTTTCCCGGCAGATGATCTGCAGGCGCATGGCGAACTCGATTTCTTCGCCGCGGCCGTACTTGGCGGCGCGCTCACGCATTTCCTTGATCTGGTCGGCGATGCGCTCCGGATAGTCGCCCCAGAACAGGTGCACGGCGGAGTGCTTGGCGGAAATTTCTGCCGCATGCTCCGAACCACCGCCAAGGAAGAACGGCGGATGCGGTTGCTGGAAGGGGGCTGGTATGACTTTCGGGCCGTGTGCCTGGTGGTACTTGCCGTCGTACTCCACGCCTTCCTCGGTCCACAGCCGTTTCATCAGCTCGACTTCTTCTTCCAGCTGTTCGTAGCGCGCTTCCTTGGAAACGATCTGCCCCTCGGCGTAGGCGTCTTTCTCACTGAGGCCGGTGATCAGGTTGATGTAGATACGCCCCTTGGACAGCTGGTCGAAGGTCGCGAACATCTTGGCCTGGGCGACGGGGTGGATGAAGCCGGGCTTCACCGCCACCAGGGCTTTGAGCTTCTGGGTACGGGCGATCACGAACGAGGCGGTCACCCAGGCATCCCAGCAGAAGGGCGTAACGGGGACCAGTACGTAATCGAACCCGGCCTGTTCGGCGGCGAAGGCTACCCGCTCGAAATGCTCAAGGGACTGGGGAATGCTCTTGCTGGGATCGCTGAAGGCAGTGGTATCGCCAATGGTTGGAATGAACCAACCCATCTGCAGGGGTTTCTTGTTGTTCATGTGGGGCTCTCGCGCAGTGAAACTGTGGAGCCACTACAACAAAGCCTTTGCGATGAAGGAAGTGAATATGTAGCATTCGACGAATGCACAATATTAATACAAGAACCCTCGACCTGAACCTGCTGGTGGTCTTCGCCACTCTGTGGGAAACCCAGAACGTCACCCGCGCCAGCGAGCGCCTGTCGCTCAGCCAATCGGCTGTGAGCCACGCGCTGCGTCGCTTGCGTGAGCGTCTTGGCGACGAGCTGTTCGTGATCGGGCGCGGCGGCCTGGTGCCGACGGCACGCGCGGCCGAACTGATCGGCCCGGTGCGCGACGCGCTGTCCCGGCTGGACGACGCTTTGCAAGGTTCTGCGCCCTTCGTGCCGGCAGCGGTGCAGCGCAAGTTCCGCATCGCTTCCGGCGACTTCGTCGAGTTCCTGATCCTGCCGCGGCTGATCCAGCACATCGCGCGCCAGGCACCGGGGGTGATGATCGAGGTGGTGCCGCTGCCGCCGAAGAATGCGGTTTCAGCGCTGCTGGAAAGCGGCGAAATCGACCTGATCATCAGCGCGCCGATGACGCTTGGCGCGGTCCTGCGCCAGGAGCCAATCACCACCGTTTCGTTGCTCACGCTGATCTGGCAGCGTGAAGGCCTTCCGCCTGGGCGCTTCCCGCTCGACCTCTACCTGGAGAGGCCGCAGGTGATGATCGAAATGCATCAACGGGATGGCAACATCATCGACCAGACGCTACAGGCCCAGGGGTTGGCGCGGCGCATTGGCGTACTGGTGCAGAACTTCATGGCGATGCCGGTGATCGCCTCGCAGACCGGCTACATCTGCAACCTGCCGGGGCCCATCGCCGAGGCGTTCGCGGCGACCTTCGGTCTCAGTTGCCACGAGCCGCCAGTCGACTTCCCGGCGCCCGAGCTAGTGGCGTACTGGCACTCGCGGTTCGACGTCGACCCGGGTTTGCAATGGTTGCGCGACCAGGTGAAGAGCTGCGCCGTTCAGCTTCCGTGAGTGACACAGCCTACGCACCATTTTGAGTGATCGCGGGGGTTGGTGCGGGTATCCATATGCATGCCCTACATATGTGAGATTTCAAGAATTCATTTTACTCATTGCATTACTGCCAATTCCAATGGAGGCCAGCCCAACAATAAAACGCACAGGGACAGCCATGACCGCCATTGATCCGCGCACACGCCTGCTATTGGAAGCCCCCATCGTGCCGACCGTCCTGCGACTGGCGGCACCCAATGTAGTGGTAATGATCGTGCAGGCCTCTGTCGGCCTCATCGAAACCTATTTCGTCGGCAAGCTTGGCAGCGACGCGCTGGCTGCAATGGCGCTGGTATTTCCGATTGTCATGCTGATGCAGATGGGTTCCGCAGGTGCGATAGGAGGTGGCGTCGCCTCGTCGATCGCGCGAGCCCTCGGTGCGCAACGCCGGGAAGATGCCAATGCTCTGTTGCTGCACGCGATGATCATTGCGCTCGGTTTCGGCCTTGCATTCACGCTGGCCCTCCTGCTGGGAGGGCGGTGGCTGTATGCGCAGATGGGCGGCACCGGGGCGTCGCTGGAGGCGGCGTTGGTGTACTCGCACTGGGTATTTGCGGGCGCTGTGCTGGTGTGGCTGTTCAATGCGTTGTCTGCGGTAATCCGGGGCACCGGCAACATGGCAGTGCCCGCCAACGTGACTGTCGCAGGTGCTGTCGTGCTTATCCCACTGTCGCCCTTGCTCATCTTCGGCTGGGGGCCGGTTCCCGGCATGGGCATCGCGGGCGGCGCGGTGGCCCTGCTCCTGTATTACCTCGGCGGTACGCTCGTGCTCTGGACGTATCTGCGCTCACCGCGCAGCCTGCTCAAGGCGAAGCTGATGGGCGTGCGGCTTCGCTGGCCGCTGTTTCGCGACATCCTGCGGATTGGCCTGGTCGGTCTGATCGCAACGGTGGCTACCAACCTTTCAATCGGCATCGCGACGGCGCTGTCGGGGCACTTCGGCCCGGATGCGATTGCTGGCTACGGCACCGCCGCACGTCTTGAATACTTGCTGGTGCCGCTGGCATTCGGCTTTGGTGCACCGCTGCTGGCCATGGTCGGTACCTGCATCGGTGCCGGTGACAGGGCACGTGCCCTCAAGGCCGCGTGGGTTGGCGCGGCGATAACCTTTGCGATTACAGAAACGATAGGGCTGGCGGCGGCAATCTTCCCGCGCCCTTGGCTGATGCTGTTTGGCAATGAGCCGGCCATGCTTGAGGCTGGCACCCAATACTTGCAGGTGGTCGGTCCGTTGTACGGTTTCTTCGGCCTGGGGCAGGTTTTGCATTTCGCATCGCAGGGCGCGGGGCGTCTGTTCTGGCCTGTGATTGGCAACCTCGCACGTCTGGTTGTGGCGGGCCTTGGTGGCTGGCTTGCCTTGCACTGGGGCGGCAACCTGATGCACGTATTCGTCGCGCAGGGCGTGGCGTTCGTGGTGTATGGCCTCGTCGTCACTGCCACCATAGCCGGTGGTGCGTGGTTCGGCCGCGTGAGTTGGCCGCGCAGCACTACCGCCTTGATGCAGCGGATCCAGTCGACTTGATCATTTCGGCAGAGAACGACGAACTCGGCGTGAAGGCCTTCCCTTATGCGTGCTTGCTCGATTAGGAAGAGGATGGGCTATCACCCACCCAGCGCAATGATCGCGAATATCAGCGCCGTGCCAACGAGTGCCAACACCGCGCCTGTGGCCCACGGGTTGCCGCCGGAATAGCGGGCCAGCAGCCAACCTGAAAGAAACAGCATCGCCAACGACACCAGGTTGGAGGTTCGAATCGCCGGTCCGGTCTGGTCGATCAGCAGGAAAGGTATGACCAGGGGGAACGTCGACAGCACGACCAGCAGGAAGGTGCCCAGTGCCCCGACGAAATCTTGCAGATCCAATCGTGCGCGAGCGGGTTTTTCCGCATTGGCCTGTAGGCGCGAACGCAACGCTTCCAGTCCGTCCGGGCCTGCGGCCTCGGTAATGCGCAGTGGCAGGGCGTCGGCTATCAGCTCCCGACCTTCGGCCGGACTTGCACCGCTTTGCAGGCGCGCGAGCAATGTGCGGCTGCGGGTGCGTTCGGTCCAGGTACGCAGCAGGTAGATGACGGCATCGGCCAGGCCCCATGCGAGGTTGCAGCCGAACGCCGCGATCAGCATGGTTCTGGCTTCTTCACGGCCTGCCGTGGCAACGCTCAACGATCCAATGAAGGTCATTGCCATCAGCAGTCCGAATATCACTTCGGTGATACGGTCGACGGGTTCGAGTATTCGCTGCCGGGTGTCCCTTTCTTCGTGTTCCATCGCATCCCCTCGCTCTGTCAGTTACGCGAGAGAAGTGTAGGCAAGGTGTCAGCCGCGCGCGGGTTTAAGGTGCAAGAGGAACCCGCTTTCTGGCTGCAGTCGTGATCCGGCGCATGCCTCTGAATAGTCTGTGATGTGGACTGGAACTCGGCATGCCGCCAGCTACGCTTGAGCCTGTCCCCCCAGCGGGGATCGCCCTGACCCTCGGCCTTATAGCGGGAGCGGAGGCGAGGAGTCCGATTCTCTTTTCCGCACTTTGCATCCTGTTTTCCAGGCAGCTGAAGGCGGAAATTCAGGTTTTTCCAAGGGGGTTTCACCATGCGTTCGAACTTGATTGCGGTAACGGTCGCTGCACTTCTGGCCACGGGGGGATGCTCGAGCACAATGGTCGAGCCCGCCAAATACTCGGGGTTCCTCCCCAACTACAAGGTGCTGCAAGAGCAGGAGTCTGCCAGTGGGGTGAAGGTGGCGCGTTGGATAGATCCCGACATCGACCTGTCGCGCTATAGCAGCGTTTATCTCGAGCCCAGCCAGTTCTACCCGCGTCCCCAGTCCAGCTCGCAGATACCCCAGGCGACGCTGGATGAGATCACCCGCTACTACGATGCAGCGCTCAAGCGAGAGCTTGGATCGGTGGTGAGGATCAGCGACACGCCCACAGCCGACAGCGTCATCGTGCGTCCGGCCATCACGGCTGTTTCGACGTCCACCGAGGGGCTCAAGCCTTACGAGGTGATTCCCATCGCCCTTGTCGTCGCCGCGACGTCCACCGCGATTGGCACCCGAGACCAGCAAGTGGAAATCGCCACCGAAGCGATGTTCCTCGATGGGGGTAATACCAAGCTTCTGGCAGAGGTCGTGCGCAAAGGCACCGGCGAAAGCCTGGAGAACAAGGAAGCCGTGCTTTCGGTGAAGAACATCCAGCCGGTAATCGACGGGTGGGCGAACGACATGAGACTCGCCTATCTCCAGCTCCAAAAACGTCCCTGACTCAGGCCTGCTGCCGCAAGGTGATCCGGCCAGGGAGCAACGTCAGTCTCGGCACAGCTCTCTCTCGCACGCAAAAAAAGCCCGCCTCAAGGCGGGCTAAACGCGTCCAGGCTTCGGCGGTCAGGGCCTTGCTGGCGCGGTCGATCAGGCGCAGATGAAAGTCACCGCTGCAGCAATCAGCCCCGTGGTGAGCGACACAAAGGAAATGAATGAAACCAGGCGAAATGCCTTGGTGCTGTCCACTTTTTTGGAAAACGCCATTGGGACGAATGTCAGCGGGTTAACCACCCCACCGAATATCACCAGCGCGGCGGCCCAACCGGGAAGCTGAGGAACGGCCAGTGCGGTGACGGCCATTACCGTGCCCATGATGATCCAGTCCAGGTGCGCTTGGCGCAGCCGCATCGGGTTGATAACGCCTGCTGCACGCAGCATCGCCGGATAGTCGACGGCGGCGAGCACCGCAAAGCCGGAAAGCGCACCCAGGGCGATGGATAGCAATGCGGTAGCCAACAGTATTTGAACCATGAAGCAAACCTTTGTGAGATCGGGTGGAGCTGTGCGGCGCCACCCGGAAAAGAGTGGGGAGCGGAATCAGGCGTCGCAGATGTTCACACCGGTGCGCATGCGCCGATCGATCGAGAGCTCGAAGACATCCGGACGAGCGTAGTGCCCGACCACGTCCAGGTCATGGCGCTGGGCGTCGATTTGCGAGAGGTCGATCTTGCTCAGCACAATGCCTGGTTCACCGAAAAGTGGGCTCGTTACCCAGGCGCCGTCAGGCCCGATTACACCCGAACCGCCGTTGAACAGCAGGCCCGCTTCTGGCGCCTCGCGCCCGACGCCGCGGCGATAGGCCGCCAGCAATTCAGCCGGGACATCATCGGTGGACAGGTACTGCCCTGCGCAGAGCACGAAGCAGCGGCCTTCGAAGGCATATGACCGGGCGGCGATATGGTGCATCTCCGGGATGTCTGGCCAGGCCGCCACGTGAATCTGCTCGTCTTGCGCGTGCAACGCCTGGCGTGCCAGAGGATGCCAGTGCTCCCAGCACACCAATCCCCCGAGACGGCCAACTTCGGTTTCGACCACCTTCAATCCGGCGGCATCACCGCTGGCCCATACCGTGCGTTCGGTATGTGTGGGGGTCAGCTTGCGGTGCACATTCAGGATCACGCCATCAGGACCAATGGTGACCAGCGAGTTGTATAGCGAGCCGCCGTGCTGGCGGGAACGCTCGTTCATGCCCATCACGACGATGACTTCGTTGGAACGTGCGGCCTCGCGAAGTACCGCCAGGTCATCGTCCATGGCGTCAGGCGCTCCGATAGCCGGGCTGTCGGCCAACAGCTTTGCATACCAGGACTTCGCTTGTGCATCGTCCCAGCCGGCCATGCCAAACACCCAGGCCGGATAGCAGCTGAGCCAGGTTTCAGGGAACACCACGAGTTCTGCGCCCATACGCGCGGCGTCACGAATATGCTCGGCGGCCCTGCGCATTGATTCGGCGGAATCCAGTACCGCTGCGGGCATTTGCACGATGGCGACAGTTTTTTCTCTATTGCTGGTCATTCCAAATACCTTATTTATGTTGGTTGCTTTGTTCGCCTGCTCGCCTGCTCGCCTGCTCGCCTGCTCGCCTGCTCGCCTGTGCAGCAGCCGGAACCAGGAGGTCAAAACGTCTAGCCGGAAACGCTTTCAAGCAGCATCTGGCTTTGGCGTTGCGCGGTAATTTCCACCGAACGCTCGAGATTGCGTGCCAGCAGGTAGTACAAACCGCCCGCAATCAGCAGCCCGGGAATGAATGCGATATCTGCGCCCCCCAGTGCCTCAGCTGCAGGGCCGACAAAGAACGGGATGGAGAAGAACGGAATCATCGCCACGAAGCCGACCGCATAAGCGAACACCCCACGCCAGGCCCAGCGTCCGTACACGCCGTGCGGATTGAAGATTTCGGCGATGGCATATTCGCCCTTGCGGATCGCGTAGAAGTCGACGAGGTTGACCGCCGTCCAGGGGATCAGGAAGTACAGCATCAGCAGTACAAAACCGTTGAAGCTGGCCATATAGGCTTCGGGTAATGCGAGGGCAACACAGAGCGACACCACGCCGACAACGGTCAGCCCTGTCACCCGCAGCCGGATGGTCGGGCGCACAGGGCGGAAGCCATCAACCGCACTGATGCCAGTCAGCATCGCGCCATAACAGTTGATGCCGGTCACCGACAACTGCGCAACGGCGCCTACCAGCACGGCAACGGTGCCGAAACCTTTGAAAAAGTAGTCACCGGTCTGCACCAGCGAAACAATGCCATCGGCGCCGGGTATGTAGCTGGCAAGCACCGCCCCCAGCGACATCAGCCAGGCAGCGGACGCGGCAGCGCCCAGATAAGTCCAGGAGATCAGCTTGGAGCTGGACGAGTGTTCGGGAAGGTAGCGCGAGTAGTCGGAGACATACACCGAGTAGCTGATGTTGTAGCCAGCGGCCAGCGACAGCTGCACCAGGAACGCGGTGGTATTCCACCCGGCCTCTACCGGTGCCGGGGTGGCCGCAGGCAGCGCAGTGACGGCCATGACGGTGACGATGCCGAATATGGCGATCAGCAGATAGCTCAGCCAGCGCTGCACGAAGTGCAGCAGGTCATATCCGAACACCGCGATGACGATACTCACGGCAATCAGCGTCGGGTACCAGAACCACTTCGAACCGGGCAGCACCAATTGCAGCGCCTGGGTTACCAGAATGACGCCGAACACGATAAAGCCCACGTAAACGAAGAGCGTCGCGGCAAAGGGAACGATGGCGCCACGGCTGCCGAACTGTGCCCGCGACTGAATCATCTGTGGCAAGCCCATCTTCGGCCCCTGATTGGCGTGGAGGGCCATGAACAACGTGCCGAAACCAGCGCCTGCGACAACGGCCAGAACGCTCCACAGGATGCTCAGCCCCATGCTCGGGCCAACAAAGCCGACCATCATGGTGAGAAACACGAAGTTGCCGCTGAACCAGAAGGGGCCCTGGTGCCAGACCTTCCCGTGCCTTTCTGCCCGCGGTACATAGTCGATTGAGCGGGCTTCGATTGTGGGTCTGCCTGACTCGCTATTGGGTTGAGATGCCATGCCGCACTCCGTCAAGGATTGATTCTTTTTGTTGGTGGTGTAGCGCTCGCGTAGGCCGCTGCTGTGGTTTTCAGCGCCTGAAACGATCGCCGCCCTGGAGTGCCGCGAGTATCGGAACAAGCAAATGGCCGGTAAATCCTCAAACGCAGAAGCTGACTTACTCGAAAACGCAACTAAAGCGAGCCGTTGTTCTGTGCTGAGTTCAGGTACTTCAGGGGGGCGTGGGAGACAACGGGAGAGCAATCGGGCGGATAAACCGGCGGGCTAAAGCTGGTATAAGACCCACCCTCATGGTGGTCGTGAATGTGTATCGGAGGTCTTCATGCTGACCAACCTTTCAGACGTGGATCTGCGCAGGCTGCGCATCTTTTGTTCGGTCGTCGAAGCCGGCGGTTTTACCGCCGCGCAGGTGCGCTTGAATACCAGCCTGCCACGCCTGAGTACGCTGGTTCGAGAGCTGGAAGTTCGCCTCGGCTACTCCTTGTGCCGACGCGGCAAGGGCGGTTTTCAGCTGACCGAGCAAGGCGCGCAGACCTACGCTGCCGCGCAGGAGCTGTATGCCGATATCGATCGTTTTCACCAGCGGGTGGTGATGCTCAATGAGCAGTACCCGGAGTTCCTGCAGATCGGCAGCGTCGACAACCTGCTTTCACATCCCGAGGCACCGCTACCGCTGGCCCTCAGTTTGTTCCGCAACGAGTCGCCGCGCACCCGAATAGACCTGCAGATCATGCGCGCCGATGAACTTGAACAAGCGGTGCTCGAAGGGCGTCTGCACCTGGCAATCGGTTGCTTCAACCACCAGCTATCGGGCCTGCACTATCAGCCGTTGTTTGAAGAGGAGCAGAACCTGTATTGCGGGCGCGGGCATTCGTTCTTTGAGCGCCCGGATGAACAACTCAGCAATGAGGAAATCGAAACCGCAGACTATGTGGATCGCGGCTACATGCTCGAAAGCCGCAGGCCTTACGACTTGCGTTTTGGCCATTGCGTGAGCGCTTTTTCAATGGAAGCGATTGCCACCTTGATAGCTTCTGGGACTTGCATCGGCTATCTACCCACGCACTACGCCGACATTTGGGTCGCCCGCGCAATGCTCCGTCCGATCGCGCCGCAGAGACTTGCGTACAGGGCAGCGTTCCATTGCATAACCCGACAAGGACAAACGCCAACAAACGCGTTGGCGAGGCTGCTTCAAGCTCTAGATACCGCGCAGAGCTCGTTGACCTTGCACCACTCTCCACGCCCGTAACCGAAGAAGCGCGGCCGCCGATGGCCGCGCTATTCCCGCCTTACAAAACCGAGCGCCCAACCGGCAACGTCAGCGTCTCTACCAATCGGCAGAAATCCGCGCTACGTAGCGGTCGACCTGGGAGCTGCTTCAGACGGCCGATTCTTGCCAACGCACTGCCCATCTTCGACAGAGTCCAGCCAAATCGGTCGTTCGCCGCTTCGCGTCGCTGCGGCTGACAGCGCCATTCCGCCCTACGCCGTGTGCACGGCACGGCTGTCCACATGGTTGATCGTCGCCAGGATCTGTTCCGGCTCCGCCAGCGCCGGTGCCATGGTCCAGCGCTGGTAGACGTCATTGCCGATGCGCACCATGCCCGAGTGGTTCGCCAGGTTGCCGTCCACCTCCGGGTTCACATCGTAGAAACCGAGGCTGAAGCGCAACTGCTCGATGTCCTCCGGCGCGCCGGTCAGGAACAGCCAGCCGGGCCCGACGTGGTGCCTGTCGACGAAACCCTTCAGCTGCTGCGGCGTATCCAGTACGGGCTGCAAGGTGATCGAGTACATGAATACGTCGCGGCCTACGCGTTCGCCGAGCATTTTCTGGACGCGCAACAGGTTCGCCGTTGCAATCGGACAGCGCCCAGTGCAGGACACGTACATCATGTTGATCGCGACCACCTTTCCACGGATCAGGTCGTCGTAGAACCTGACCTCCTTGCCCTCGTGAGTCAGAAGTCGCGCATTGGGGAAGTAGCTGCCGTCGTCGGCGTCCCTGGTCGGGCGCGGCCGCTCGACGGTGATACCGGGCAGGGCGATCAATCCGAGCGCGGCGACGCCCATGCCAGTTACCAGATTTCTGCGCGTGTTCATATGCAACCCTCCGCCCTATATGTCCAATTGCCGCGCCACTCAGACGATGTCCCACCTCAGCATCATCGCGTGATCCTCGTGGATCAGGTTGTGGCAGTGCATGACGTACTTGCCTTTGAAGTCACGGAAGCGCAGGAACACTCGCAAGGTAGTGAACTCTTCGATCACGTAGACGTCCTTCCGACCTCGCTGTTGCGCGGGCACTGGCACGCTCACGCCGTTGACGATCTTGCCGATGATCTGCCCCTCTTCGAAGTGGATATGGATCGGGTGGGTCCAGCCATCCTCGGGGTTCACCAGCTCCCAGATCTCGGCGCGGCCTTGGGGGATCAAGGCGCGCGGAGCTCGTACGTTGACGATCTGGCCATTGATCGTCCAGATGCCGCTGTTGCGCGCGAATACCCAGCGCCGCACTGGTGCGGCGGCGATTTCCGCTGCAGTGATCGGTGGCAGCGGGCGCAGCACAGCAGGCACCTGGCTCAGGTCCTGCTCGGGCGGGACGCGATCGACGATGATCTTCAGCACGCGCGTGCCCGGGTCCTTGATGTCCTTGCCTTCACGGGTGTCTTCCTGGCGCATCTTGTTGACCAGGTAGAACACGGTGCCTATCGGGTATTTGGAGAAGTCGACGACTATGTCCATGCGTTCGGCAACGCCCATCTGGAAACTGGTCTGGTTCAGCAGCGGCGCCGGCAGCAGGTTGCCGTCGTTGGCGATGAACGTGAACCGCTGCATCACGCCGCCGGCGGTCATTAGATAGATGGCGTAGAAGCGGCTTGGTCCGGTGTTGAGGAAGCGCAGGCGATATTTCCGCGCCGCTACCTTCAGGACCGGCTCGATGAGTCCATTCACCACAACCTTGTCGCCCAGCACCCCCTCGGGGTTGACCTGGTCGTAGAACAGGATGCCATTGGCGTCGAATCGCCGGTCCGAAAAGTCCAGCTGATAGTCGTAGGGAAAGCTGGGCAACCTGAGCGCGCTCGGGCTCGGATCGCGCTCGTTGCCCGAGTCGACGTCGTCGAACAGGAGGTAGAAACCGAACAGCCCGCGCACCAGGTTGGGGGCGGTGAAGTCCAGGGTGTGGTCATGGTAGAACAGCGTGCCCAGGCCTTCGCGCGAATCACCGATATGGTTTTGCAGCTGGTCGTAGCCGGCGTAGATGTTGGGATAGAAGTGGTCCTTGAAGGCACCGGGCGAAGCCAAGGTCGGTCCTGCCTTGTTCGCGCTGTAGTAATCACCGGGGAAGCCGTCGCTTTCCGATCCCGTGTGGGCATTGTGCAGGTGGGTCGATATTTCCGGTGTGCCGAAGCCTACGTGATTCTGTGGCAGCTGGTTGCGAAAGCGCACGATGACCGGCTTGCCATAGCGGGCATAGATGACCGGACCGGGGGTGACCGCGCCCGGCGTGTTGCCTTCGTAGCCCCAGATGCGTTGCGGCGGATAGGCCGGGTGGAACACCCAGTCGGGACGCTCCTTGGCCTTGAGTTCATACAGCAGCGGCGCACCGAGCACACCAGCGAGTTCGGCGTAGCGCTGGTGGGGCGCGCGTCCGGCTTCGCCACCCGCGGTATTGGCCACCACCGTGGGGCTCGGGGTCAGTGTCGCGACCGCCTGCAGTGGTGTGATCTGATTGGGCAAGGTGGACAGCCAGGGGGTAGTGGGCGGGCTGGGCGGAAACACCGGCGCGTTTGCCGCACTGCTCCTGCTCGATCGCAGCAGCAACGGCGACAGCAATGCAGCGGCACCGAGCTTGAGGAAGTCGCGTCGGCCGTCTTCAGCGTCTGGCTTCGCCGTGGGCGGCAAATGTTTTTTTTGGCGTTTCGAGTCTGCGTTTTTCATGGCTGTCCCTCCCTCGGAAGGCTGCTCGCATTTCGCTGACTGCATCGCTGCGCTTCCTGCCGTGGCGGAGCGCCAGCTTTGTAGACGTACCAGGAGCTTGGCTGCCGGGTACGGGAAGAGGACCTACAGCCGAACGCCGCTGACGCGCTTTCGCTTTTCAGCATGAAGCTGCATGGGTGGCTGTGCGTGGATGATGTTGGGTACGCAGTCGGATTCGAGTGGGGGAGGAAGGGCGCAGCTTCGCAGCAAGAGGGTGGTGTTCAGTGGTGGCGCAGACGTGTGCGCGAGTGCTCCTCTGCTCATGATCGGCTCCGTCGTCGCTCAGGCCAGGACATGAGGAGCGACTCTTCTTTGGTGAACCGCGGTGTCTCTGCCAGTCGCGCACAGGTTGGAGGCCGGAACGTGTTGCAAAAGATTTCAATTCTCAGTTTAGATCAACAAGCTGTCCTTGAACTGTGCAACTTATTGTTTCGGAAAGATTTTGATAGACCGATGCGGCCCAAGGGCAATGGCTGTTAGGTCTGGAGGATATGTATTGCAACCTGCCTGAATCGACCTTGATTTCATAAGCAGCCTGTCGAATCTGGAAGCCTCGGCCAAGAGCAAACTCTCAGGCGCACCTATGGAGCTAGAAGCGACTCACGACTCTGATTGACACGATACCGATACCCTACGACTCCTTTGACGCCAACCCGACTAAATATGATTCATCCCCAGCTACTTGCCAGAACTGGCAGGCTGCGCCTACAGCGTCAGCACGCCGCTATACAAGCTATAGGCGGCGAAGCCCGCTGCGACGACGACGCAAACAAAAATTCCCTTTTCGATATGAGTAAACAGCGGCTGACCTTGCTCACGTTTGGCCTTGGCAAAAAGCACCACGCCCGGCGCATAGAGCAAGGCGGATAGCAGCAGGTACTTAACCCCGCCGGCATACAACAGCCAGATTGCATAGCCGAGTGCGACACCGCTGATAAGCAGATCCCTGGTGCGTTCCGTCCTGGCCTGTTCGTAGGTTTCGCCACGCTGGGTCAGCAGCAGCGCATAGGCCGCCGACCATAGGTACGGCACCATGATCATCGACGAGGCAAGGTAGATCAGGCTGGTGTAAGTGCCTGCAGAAAACAGTGTGATCAACAGGAAAAGCTGAATCATTGCATTGGTCAGCCATAGCGCATTGACCGGCACATGGTTGGCGTTTTCCTTTCTGAGAAACGCCGGCATGGTGTTGTCCTTGGCGGTGGCGAACAAGATTTCCGCGCACAGGAGCGCCCAGGACAACAAGGCGCCGAGCAATGAAATGGCCAGGCCGAGGCTGATGAACAACGCCCCCCACGGACCGACAATACGTTCGAGCACCCCCGCCAGCGATGGGTTCTGCAGGGCGGCCAATTCCGGTTGGCTCATGATCCCAAGCGACAGCAGGTTCACCAGCACCAGCAGCGCCAGCACGCCGAGGAAGCCGATAACCGTGGCGCGGCCGACGTCGGCCCGCTTCTCGGCCCTGGCTGAATAGACACTGGCGCCTTCGATACCGATGAACACGAACACCGTCACCAGCATCATGTTGCGCACCTGATCCATCACGCCGCTGAAGTCCGGGTTGCTACGCCCCCAGATATCGCGGGTGAAAATGTCCGCATCGAAGGCCACGGCGGCAATCGCAATGAAGGTGACCAAGGGCACCACCTTGGCCACGGTGGTCAGCTGATTGATGAACGCCGCTTCCTTGATCCCGCGCAGCACCAGAAAGTGCACGCACCACAGCAGCAGGGACGCGCAGGCGATGGCGATGGGCGTGTTGCCTTGGCCGAACACCGGGAAAAAAAAGCCGAGGGTACTGAACAGCAGAACGAAATAGCCGACATTGCCCAGCCAGGCACTGATCCAGTAGCCCCATGCCGAAGAAAAGCCCATGTAGTCGCCAAATCCGGCCTTGGCGTAGGCATACACCCCGGAGTTGAGCTCCGGTTTTCGGTTCGCCAGCGTCTGGAATACGAACGCCAGGGTCAGCATACCCACTGCGGTGATCGCCCATCCAATAAGCACGGCCCCGGCATCAGCGCGCGCGGCCATGTTCTGCGGCAAGGAAAAGATTCCGCCACCGATCATCGACCCCACTACCAGGGCAATCAATGCGCTCAAACGAAGCTTCTGCGTCGGTTCTGACATTCTCGCGTCTCCTTGGCCGGCGCATGTCTCTCTACGAGGCCGTAACACCCTGTTTTAACCAAGCACAGAAAGTAAAAACCTGCTGATGAAATTCTCGGAGATCGCAGCAAGGGTTTGCCCAGGGGTCGCACACTTTGAACCATGGGCAGATCTCTGCATGCTGCGCCAGCCAAGTGACTTGCGGACGCTGACCAGCTGCTATTGGCCGAAAGCAAACGTTTAGAGCACGAAAAATCTGCCCCCTTGGCCGACGAACCTAGCCAAGACTGAATACAATTGGTGCCCGATTACCTTGGGCCATGAACATGGCTGTATCGAACAAGGAACTCGCCTCCATGGCTTCCCCAAATAAACAGCAAAAACGTGCCCAGCGAGCCAAGGCCAAGGCCAAGCAGAACCGCTCGGGCAAAGCCAAAGCCAATGTCGTACATCCGCTGCTAGCCAATCCGCTGGTCAACGAGCCATTCGATGATGTCGAAATTGACCTGAGCACCTTCGACTTCAAAGACATCGAAGAGCACGGTTTCGACCCGGCACACTTTGACGATCTGTTCCAAGCGATGAAAGTCGGCGAAGACATCAGCCTGCTGGCGATGTGTTTGGTATTCCTGCAATACCCGGTATTGGAGTTGGTGGTCGCGGAGGAATCGCAAGAGTCGGCGATCGACTTCATGATGGGGCTGCTGATCGTCTATCGCGGGATCTTCCACGATGAAGACGAAGAAGCGGCAGTGAATTGGGTCGGTGGTGACGCATTCCAGAAGGCCTACAACGAAGCCTCGATGATCCTGGAGAAGAAGAACGCTCGCGGCGCCTCAAGCGCCCGAGTTTAGCCGCGCGCCGAGCGACTACTGGTGGCAAGCCCATTCGGCTGAGCGCAGTCATTGCGCTGGGACTGCCCTATGGCTGCTCTTGGCCGAAAACAGCCCCTCGCCAATGGCAGAAATCGGCCAAAAGCCGTCAGTCGCAAATGGCTGTTTCCGGCCATTTTTCTGCCGGTCCTCATCCATAACTTCGGGCGTCAGCTATCGGTCAGCAGCGGTTCATCGAAAACGTGCGCCATGGGGATTTTTGTCTAGCCGAGGCGCATCGAAGGCGATGTGTATTGGCACTGATGGTGTTCACGGGTGGAGCGTTATCGCCACTTGACGAGGCTATCGCTCTGTCCGTTCGCTTTGTGCTGGAAAACGTCGCGCAGGTGATCAACGAAAAGAGACACCTTTGCAGATAGGTTGAGGCGCTCCAGATAGACGGCATAGATGTCCGCAGGCGGCGTTTCATATTCCCCTAGCACCTCTACAAGGCGACCATCTCGGAGGTGACTGGCGAGGTTCCACTCGGCGCGCATCAAGATACCGTGCCCCTCCAGCGCCCAATTCAATGCCACCTCGCCGTCATTGGTGCTGAGGCCACCGCGTACCTTGATCGATTCACTGTGCTTGCCTCGACTGAACCGCCAGATACCGAAGGCGGCATCGTTCTGGCGCAAGACGATGCAGTTGTGCCGTATCAGGTCCTTGGGCGACTCCGGCGTACCGAAGCGTTCCAGGTAGACAGGTGCTGCGCACAGGCGACGGCGATTGGCGGCGATTTTGCGGGCGATCAGCCGGGAGTCGGGCAACTCACCAAAGCGGATGGCGACGTCGATGGCATCGTCCGGCAGATTGATCGGCCGGTCGGTCAGGTGCAGTTGCACCTCGACTTCCGTGTAGCGCGCCACGAAGGAAGAGATCGCCGGCCCTACATGGGTACGACCGAAGCCCAGCGGCGCGTTGACCCGTAGCAGCCCCTTGGGCTCCGCCCGGCTGCTTGCGATCTGGCTCTCCATTTCCTCAATTTCGCCGAGGATTCGCTGGGCGTTGACCAGATAGAGCTCGCCCTCGGCGGTGAGGCTGATGCTACGCGTGGTGCGATTGAGCAGCCGCACACCCAATCGCTGTTCCAGCTGCGCCAGCCGCTTGGAGACAGCTGGTGGCGTCAGGTTCAGCTCACGCGCCGTGGCCGCAAGGCTGCCTAGCCTGACCAGCTGGGTGAAGAAGGCCAATTCGGATACCGGACTCATTAGTAACCCCAAAGAAACAATGAAATAACTTTCATTGTATTACTCAATTTAGGGGAAACCATTAACTTTGACTCCGTGAATTGCCCACACGAACGCTGGGGCATTTGCCCGCCATAGCCCGGTAAAGCCGCCCGGGTGAAACCCAAATCCGACTCACAACAATAATTCGGAGAAAACCATGGCCAAGCGATTCCTAGGAAAGCTCTATGTCCAGGTCCTGATCGGCGTAACCATCGGCATCCTGCTCGGTGTGTTCTGGCCGCAATTCGGTACCGACCTGAAGCCGGTCGGCGATGCCTTCATCAAACTGATCAAGATGGTCTTCGCACCGATCATCTTCGCCACCGTGGTGCTCGGTATCGCCAAGATGGAAAACATGAAGGAACTCGGTCGGGTCGGCGTCCGCGCGCTGATCTACTTCGAGGTCCTCTCGACCTTCGCCCTGATATTGGGCCTGGTCGTGGTCAACTTTGTGCAGCCCGGCCAGGGTATGAACGTTGACCCAGCCACCCTCGACACCAAGAGCATCGCCTCCTACACGGCGACTGCGGCGAGTGGCTCCGGCAGTTTCACCGACTTCCTGCTGCACATCATTCCTGCCAGCGTCACCGATGCTTTTGCCAAGAATGAGATCCTACAGATCCTGCTGTTCTCGACCTTGTTCGGCATCGCCCTGTCTCACCTGGGGCCGCGCGGTAAACCGATGGTCGATGTGCTGGAAGCCTTTTCCCACGGCATGTTCTACATCGTCGGCATGGTCATGCGCGTCGCACCGCTGGCCGCCTGCGGCGCGATGGCCTTCACCGTCGGCAAGTACGGGCTGGGCTCGATAGTTTCGCTCGGCAAACTGATGGCGACCATGTACCTGACCTGCTTCCTGTTCGTGGTCATCGTCCTCGGTTTCATCGCCCGCCTGTCCGGTTTCAGCCTGTGGAAGTTCCTGAAGTACCTCAAGGAAGAGCTGTTTACCGTGCTGGGTACCAGCTCCTCGGAATCGGTAGTGCCGCAGCTGATGAACAAGCTGGAGCATGCCGGCGTATCCAAGCCGGTGGTGGGCCTGGTGATCCCCTCGGGGCTGACCTTCAATCCCGACGGCCAGTGCATCTACTACACCATGGCAGCCATCTTCATCGCTCAGGCCACCAACACACCGTTGACCCTGACCGATCAGTTGATCGTCCTCGGCGTGCTGCTGCTCACCTCGAAAGGCTCAGCGGGTGTCACCGGCTCCGGCTTCATCACCTTGGCTGCCACCTTGGCTTCGCTGGACAACATTCCGGTGGCCGGCATGGTGCTGTTGCTCGGAGTCGACCGCTTCATGTCCGAGGCGCGCGCTATCACCAACACCATCGGCAACGCGGTCGGGACCATGGCGATCGCTAAATGGGTAGGTGCCCTCGACAAATCCCGGATGGAACAGGTGCTGAACGGTACCGACCGGCCGGAACAGAACCAGGCGCAGGAGTCATCGGCGCCAAACCACACCGTAAAGCCGGTAACGACAGCCAGCGGCGTCTAGTTCACCAGGCACGCCAACGGAATACCAACAGAACCGCCTTGTGATGCAGTGAGGAGAATCAAAGTGGATAACGAATCAGCCGTTCAATCGCTTACCGACGTGATGGCCAAGTTCACCGCCTACATCGGCAAACGACTGCCGAAAGACGTCAAGGAGAAGACTGCGAAGTTGCGCGCCGCGGAAACCAATTCTCTGGCGATCGAAATCTACGACTCGATGGCCGAGAACCAGGACTACGCGGACAAACTGGATCGCCCGAGCTGCCAAGACACTGGGGTCATCCAGTACTTCATCTCCGCTGGCGCCCGCTTCCCGCTGCTGGGTGAGCTGGAAGGCATCCTGCAGAACGCGACCCTGGAAGCCACCATAAAAGGACCGCTGCGCCACAACGCTGTGGAGACCTTCGACGAGAAGAACACGGGCACCAACACCGGCTCGAAGATCCCATGGCTCGACTGGGAAATCATTCCCGACGCCGACTATGCACTGATCGACGTGTACATGGCCGGCGGCGGTTGCACCCTGCCGGGATCGGCCAAGGTGCTGATGCCCGGCCAGGGCTACGAGGGCGTGACCGAATTCGTTTTCGACGTGATCACTTCACGTGGCGTTAACGCTTGCCCGCCGCTACTGGTCGGTGTCGGCGT
Source organism: Metapseudomonas resinovorans (assembly GCF_002003485.1). GTDB lineage: Bacteria > Pseudomonadota > Gammaproteobacteria > Pseudomonadales > Pseudomonadaceae > Metapseudomonas > Metapseudomonas resinovorans_D. The sequence continues at coordinate 94,954 of NZ_BDMA01000049.1, read as the reverse complement.
GTCCACCTCGGTAGAGACCGCAGCGCGCCTGTCGAAGAGGGCAATCCTGCGTCCGGTGGACTCCAGCCACCCCAACGCGAACGCAGCGATGATGGAAAAGCTTCTTGAGGAAGGGCTCAACGAGATCGGCATTGGCCCGCAGGGGCTGACGGGCAATAGCAGCGTGATGGGTGTGAACATCGAATCCTCGGCGCGCCACCCTTCGACCATCGGCGTCGCCGTCTCCACCGGCTGCTGGGCACACCGTCGCGGCAAGATCCGCATCAATGCCGACCTCTCCTACGACATCCTCTCCCACGAAGGAGTAGTACTGTGAAAAAAGTTCTTTCGACCCCGATCAAGGATGAAGACCTCGCGGCCCTCAACGTCGGAGATGTGGTCTACCTGACCGGCCAACTGGTGACTTGCCGCGACGTGGCACATCGCCGCCTGATCGAACTCAAGCGTGAACTGCCGGTGGACCTGCGCGGCGGGGCGATCTTCCACGCCGGTCCCATCGTAAAGAAGAAGGACGACGGCAGCTTCGAGATGGTGTCCATCGGCCCGACCACCAGCATGCGCATGGAGAAGTTCGAACGGCAGTTCATCGAGGAAACCGGCGTCAAGCTGATCATCGGCAAGGGCGGCATGGGCCCGGAAACCACCGCTGGATGCCTGGAAAATAAGGCCGTACACGCGGTATTCCCCGGCGGCTGCGCAGTACTGGCCGCCACCAAGGTAGAGGAAATCGAACGCGCCGAGTGGCAGGACCTGGGCATGCCGGAAACCCTCTGGGTCAACCGAGTTCGTGAGTTCGGCCCCCTGATCATCTCCATCGACACCAAGGGCAATAACCTTTTCGAGCAGAACAAGGCGCGCTTCAACGAACGCAAGGGCGCTGTCATCGAGAAGATCAACAGCCAAGTGCGCTTCATCAAGTGACGTAGGGCGATCTGGGCCGGAGCCGGGATCGCCACCTTTTCAACTGCCAGCGCAAGGAAGGCCATGGACTGGCTACGGCGAGTTTCCGCCCTCCTTGCGCTGGTTTGCGGCGCTTTTCCTCCATTCGCCCATCACTCACTCCGGTCGAATCGGCGACCTACCAACATCTCGACCGTCAGGTACGGGTCTTGCACAGCGTGACCGGTAGTAAGGCTCGATAAAGACCCGAGGGATAAGATCATGCAAAAAGCCTGTCACCACGATCTACGCAGCGCCTTCCGTGCCTTGCTTGAAAGCCCCGCCTGTTATCACACGGCCTCCGTGTTCGACCCCATGTCGGCACGCATTGCCGCCGACCTCGGCTTCGAAGTCGGCATCCTGGGAGGCTCGGTCGCCTCCTTGCAAGTGCTCGCCGCACCTGACATCGCGCTGATCACCCTAAGCGAGTTCGTCGAACAGGCGACCCGCATTGGCCGGGTCGCCCGGCTGCCGGTTATCGCCGACGCCGACCATGGCTACGGCAACGCCCTCAACGCCATGCGAACGGTGATCGAGCTTGAGCGCGCTGGTGTAGCCGCGCTCACACTGGAAGACACACTGTTGCCCGCCCAGTTCGGACGCAAATCTTACGACCTGATCAATGTCGAAGAAGGCATCGGCAAGCTGCGCGCCGCCCAGGAGGTGCGCGACGACAAAGCCCTGTCCATCATTGCCCGTACCCACGCCGGAGTGCAGCCGCTCGCCGATGTTGTCCACCGTACTCGCGCCTACCAGGATGCCGGCGCTGACGGCATTTGCCTGGTCGGTGTGAAAGATTTCACCCATCTCGAAACAATCGCTGAAAACCTGCGCATCCCGCTGATGCTGGTCACCTACGGGAATCCGGAGCTGCGCGATGACCACCGTCTGGCGGAGCTGGGCGTGCGCATAGTGGTGGACGGCCATGCGGCGTACTTCGCGGCTATCAAAGCCACCTATGACAGTCTTCGCGAGCAGCGTGGCATCACCATCGATAACGGCCTCAGCGCATCAGAACTGGTGACCCGATACACCCATCCTGAGGACTACATCAACTGGGCGCTCGATCATATGAATGTAAGGGAATGAGGCTGAACCCTGCACTTGGTCAGAACTGGACGATTCGTTGATGTTGCCTCATTAACGTGCAAGTTGCTGGTTCGCTGGGGGCAGCTATTGGCCGATTCCTGCCCTTGGCGAGGCGCTGCTATCGGCCAATAGCTGCTTCAGCATGGGCTGCTAACGGCCAGAAACAGTCTTTGGATCTGTCTAGAAACTCAGGGCAGTTTTACATCCGAGTAGGCTGGAAAAATTGACGTGCTCAGCGAAGCAGCGACGCTAACCATGGCGCTGCCAGCGCGCCGAGCACAAGGGCTGCCGTCCACCAGAACCACTGTCGTTGCCGTGCGAGTGCGCGGCGTTGGACCGCTGCCCCGTTCACCACGTAGGGCGGAACCAAATAAAGGCGAGTGAGTGCGAAGCCGAGAGAGAGCAAGGTCAAACTGACCAGCACGGGACGATAGGGCGACACCTGGGCCAAGTTCAGCGCCCAGGCACCGCTACCCACCCCCAGGGCCATAAATGCGACTGGCGCATAGCAACACACCGAGGCGGCCATCCCGGCCAGCAGGCTGGCAAACAACGCGCGGGTTACTGTGATGACCACCATGGCAATTGCCTGGAGATTCCGTACCTATCTACTCTTAATCCTGTATCCAAGTACGGATTCAAGAGGTTGTTATGGCCGAGCGACTCAGTATTGGCCAGTTGGCGGCGATGGCAGATGTTGGGGTTGAAACGGTCCGCTACTACCAGCGTCAGGGCCTCTTAGAACAGCCAAGCAAAGCACTGGGTGGTCAGCGGCGCTATGCACCCGGCCACGTCAAGCGGCTGCGCTTCATCAAGCGGGCTCAGGCACTGGGGTTCACCTTGGCGGAGATCAGCGATCTCCTCCAGCTGGCCGACGGCAGCTGTTGTCCGGAGGTCAGGTCCATGGCTATTCACAAGGTACAGCTCATCGAAGCGAAACTGGCCGTCCTGACAGCTTTGCATCAAGCCCTGAATGAACTGATTCACCAGTGTGATGCGAATAGCAGTGATACGTGCTGCCCGATCATCGATCTGCTGGGCCAGGATTGATTGCGTGTGACTGGCAAGGTGGCCGGAAGGCCCCAGGAACCTCGGAAAGCTTCCGAGGTTCCTGGGGCGGCAGGCGCCGCTCAGGCTCCGCCTCGATCATCTCCGGGCTCGCCGGTCGCACGCCCGCCATGATCATCGCCGACATCATGGTCGGCCCCATCATCAGCTCCATGACCCACACCGTGGGCTTCGCCTACGTCATGCCCTGGTCCATCGTCGGCACTGTGCCCCACACCATGAGGTCCGCCTGCCTCATGACTAGCACCGTGATCGTCACCACGCCCACTGGTTGCGCCACCGTGTCCACTGTCGCTGCCGCGCCCCGCGCTATCCCCTCCATGGCTTGAGCCGCCGTGTCCACCACCATCGCCGCCATGACCACCACCACTGCCATTTCCTCCATGGCCGCCACCTCCGCCGTGGCCACCCCCACCATGACCACCGCCACCGCCACCGCCACCGCCACCGCCACCGCCACCGCCACCGCCACCGCCACCTCCACCATGACCGCCACCACCACCACCACCACCACCACCGCCACCACTACCGCCACCTCCACCGCCACTACCGCCCCCGCCACCGTCCTTGGCATATACGCTGGAGAAGCTCGAAATGGAGTCGGGCACTAGCACGGTTGCTGCGGATAAGGCGCCACCGATTGCCAGCGCCAACAAGCATTGTTTTATAAGCATGGTGAATCTCCGTTTCGGTATCGTCTCGATACGCCCCCAACCTGGGGGGCGAGCTATGCGACAACCAGCACGAGATCTGTGTCCAAATGAGGAGCCGTGACTCGACCTTAGTACGATGTCTCGATCAATGCCTCTCCACCGGGTGGGACGGATCGGACGTAACCAAGACGGCCGTGACAAATCATCCAACTGGCTGCGGTGTGCATTGATGTAACCGACCCCACAGCCGGCGTGACGGACGCCTGAAAAGACACTGGCTTGCAATCTGAGCAAGACTTCTTGGGCGACCTTGGCTCCACCGGCCGGTCACCGGGAACCAAGCAACTGCCATACCACCGACGCTACCCCGGGACAGAATGGCTATGGAAAAGGCACCGAGGCGTTCGCCTACCCTGTCGGAAAAAAACTCCCCCGTTTCTGTGGGTGATAACCCCCAGCATTGGGTGTTTCTCGAGGCGCCATAATTCAAGGAAGGTGGTACCAGCTACGGTTGGGGGCTGGCACAGCTTAGGCACTTGCATGGTGGGGCGACATTGAAGATCTGGATCCAGCGCCCGGAGTTACGGGCACCGATGTGCCAGAAGTGTTCGATGGCCCAGTCTCCCGGGGAAACATACCTGCCACACATGGTGTTGCCCTCTACTGTCATCGGGGACGTAGCCACACGCTAAGCCTTACTTTGGCAACGTCCGCGTTGCTGTTGTATAGGCGGGCAGGGTGCGGAGCCGTACGAACAAAACACGCAGCAGTCTCCAGGCTTGGGCCGCAGCAGTGCATTGCAGTGGCTGCACTGGTAGAAGAACTGGCAGGCGTCCGTGGGCATGGTTTCCTGCTGGGTATGGCCGCAATGAGGGCAGGTCAATACTGATTCGAGAATGACGGGCATGTTCAGGAATGTCGTTGGGGAAAAGAAGCCGCTACTGCTTGCGAGCATTGCGCATGGAGGAGGGGGTGCCGTAACGGCCTTAAGGCAACTGGCTCCGCACTTTGCGGGGCTACTTTAAGTGTAGTGGACTGGGCAGGGTCCACTGGCACGAATGGACCGCTACAAGGGGCAAGGATGGAAAGGGAATTCGTTCTGGCAGTGACAGCCGCCGCCATCTGGTTAATGCATATGGGGCTAATTGCTGCTGTCAGCTACACCGGCGATGCAGACGAAGAAAGAAGCCTGAAACTGGTGAATGCCCTAGTGCTTGCAACGGTTGCCACTACCAGTTGCTTTGCCCTGTATCTGGTGATGACGCTCCCCTAGCGTTCCCCGCTCCAAATAGGAAAGCCACCGCGTTCCATTGCCCGATGGGGAGGGGGCGTGCGATGGCTTTCTGTCCTTCTTACGGGACACTTTCACGATACACCCGGCGTACGTGGGCACGGGCGGGGCTGATGGACGGCGGACCGAAAGAAAACCGCCACGATGCGCCGCTGCTCTGGGCGCCACTGCCACAGCTGATTCTTACCCCGATGTTCGGTCGTTGACTCCTCGGGAGACAGAACTAGCCTGACCTCGTGGGAAAATTTCCCACGCATTAAACGATGCTGACTGGTTTGGAAGGATGGTGCGGTACCGCAGTTGCGTTATCACGCTGCAGATATTGGCCGTGCTGGTTGGCTGGCCGCTCCCCACGGGCGACTAGGTATGGACTGGTTGGCGTTCCCCTGTGTGCATGAGGATCACATCATGAACAGCCGATTGGAGTTACCTGCCTCAGAGACAACTTTCCCCACAAAGAAGCCTGACCTGATGAGGGCTGGATTGCTTGCGTTTGCGGCATTGTCATCAGGATTGCTGGGCCAGCAGGCTTATGCCGCTAAAGATGCGGGCTGTGAGGGGGGCGGATTTACCGTCGAACTTCCGGGTGGGCCTGTTAGCGGACTAACCGAAACGACAATCCCCGCGAGCAGTTTAGGTACCAGCTTCACGGTTCGGGGCAAGTTCGTGGTGTTTGTGGTGGACGCGGCCACGCTGGGTGTTCGCAACTACACGCTGACCGGCGCGCCAAATCCGCTAGACATGACCGGCGGCGTCCCGACGACGATCTTCGCCAGCAAGACTCCTGATCTCCAAGGGGTGGCGCTTAATGGAAATCTGACGCTTGAGCTGGATGGCCCCGATGTTCTGCTGGCAAGGAGCGGTCCCGGCGTCGGGATGAAGATCCAGGCCAAGGACTGTGCCCAAGGTGGGGTGTTCCAGATGGAGCCGGAACGTGCCGATGGCCTTACTACCGACTTCACCCACGTACTGGCAGACGGAGTTTTCTACTTCGATAACCCCAACTTCAGGAACGTGAACTTACCGCTGTGCGTCCCTCCGAACTTCAACCCCAGTTGTGCGCCGGTGCCGGTGACGCCACGGGTCAACTTCGCCAATGACCTGTCTCCCAAGTTTGTAGGGCGAGACAGTACCCAAGTTGCCACCCGTGTGAGCCAGTTCGGCGGTGTTTCGGTGTGGCGGGTTGCCAGTGGCGGGCGAATGGGTGGTGTGCTGGGTGAAGACTCCGTGGAAGTGGCTCCGCCGTCCACAAACTGCGTCAAGAACTGCCAAGCCCAGAACCGTGTACGCGGCAAGTTCCCGGTGCTTGGCTTCCCCTTCCCTGTGCCGCAGGAAAATAGACTGACGCCACGTTCGCCGTGAGGCAGCAGGCACGCCTTTATCGGAGGGATAGTCAGTGGTGAAAAGAGGCCGCCACGGCTGCGAGCATTCACTTCGGGGAGGGGTGAAGTTTCCGTGACGGCCTTAGAAGTTTGAAATGGCCGCCACGGGCGCTGCGCCAAAGTGCCAATGATGGGGGGGCCGTAGTGGCCAATTGTCCTCTCTCTAGGACAACTTTAAGAGTAGCTGACAGGTTTACATACGCAGCTGCAGGTGATGGATGGACTGACTGGTACATCCGGAAACGAGCAAGACTCTGGCCGCCTGTTATCCTCCCTGTACTTCCACCCCTGCGAAGGGCAAGACCATGTCTGAGTTGATGTTCGATGGGATTGTTCGCCGAATGGCCAGAAAGATGGCACAGAAGCACATCACTCATGCCCTGGAGGCATTGCACTATGGAGGGCTGTTCAACTTTGAAGAGTGCAAGCGGGAAGCCAGCCAGAGCTTCTGGGCAAAGAAGAACAAGTTCGCTGTGTTCGACCAGGCTTACTACGGCGAGTGGTACTGGCTGGGGTCAGACGATGCCCTGAAGGGCTGGCGTCGATTCGAACGAGTGGAAGGCTACCAGGATGGCTGGAGAGCCCAAGTGCTGTCCTTGGCCTACAACGGCTGGGTGAATGCACGGGTCATCGAGCAATTTGGTTGGGTAGATGAGGTAGTGGGGCAGCAGTACATCAACTGCAAGCGGCATCTCGATAAGCTGAACTGGGTGGACGCGCCACATGACGAGAAGAGCGTTGGCGCACAGGTGGGATGATCGGAGCGAAAACCCTATCACGGGGGACTGTGTACCAACCTCGCTGATTGCAACGCCACGGCGACACTATTCGTTCGCCGTGGCGGATATCGTGTCACATGGGATATCAGGCACCTATTACGAAGTCGCTCTGATTGATTGACCCGACGTTGACCCCTACCAGGGTGATGCTGTCGCTACCGATGGTCACTACGGTCTGGGCAACGGTGCCGCTGATGGACACCAGTGCGGCAAAATTTGCTGCGTTGATGCCGAGCGCGGCGACATCCAGCAGATCTTGACCTCCCACCGGATTACCGTCGAAGCCGATGATCTGGTCGTGACCGAAACCGGCGGCGAACTGGAAGATGTCGCTTCCGGTTCCGCCATCGAGGATGTCGTTGCCCGTGCCCCCCACGAGTACGTCATTACCCGTTTCACCCTGCAGCACGTCGGCGCCGTCCCCGCCAAGGAGCACATCGTCACCTGAGCCGCCAGCCAGTGCATCGTCGCCTTCCTGGCCTTCGAGCAAGTCGTTGCCGATACCACCGATCAGCGAGTCATTACCCAGCCCCCCAAGCAATACATCGTTGCCCGTGCCGCCATCGAGTGAGTCATCGCCATCCAGGCCGATCAGCGAGTCGTCGCCACCGTTGCCCAACAGCACATCGCCGCCAATGCCCCCGGTGATCTGGTTGGACACCGTATTGCCGACTACATAGGTAGCGTTACTGCCAACGAAGACCAGATTTTCCAGATTGGCGGCCATGACATAGCTGAGCAACTCGGAGTAGGCCAGGTCCACACCGCCACCAGCGGCCTCGACTATCACATCGCCCGTCGTATCCAGACGATAGGTGTCATTGCCGGCGCCACCCACGAGTCGGTCTGCACCTGCACCTCCATCGAGCGTATCGTCGCCAGCGCCACTCGTGATGGTGTTCGCCAGTTCATTGCCAATACCGCTGAAGTTGCCGCTGCCTACGTAGGTCAGGTTCTCTACATTGGCACCGAGGGAGTAGGTTGCCAGAGTGGTATCGACCCGGTCCGTGCCGCCAGCGGTGCCGGCAAGTTCTTCCATCACCTGGTCGCCCAGGTCATCCACCAGATAGACATCGTTGCCGGCACCGCCTTGCATGAGATCGACACCCACACCGCCATCGAGTGTGTCGTTACCGGCATCCCCCTGGAGGGTGTCGTTGCCTGCGCCCCCCAGCAGCGTGTCATTACCCACGCCGCCCTGAAGCGTGTCGTCGCCCAGCTCACCGTGAAGCGTGTCATTGCCGTTACCGCCCGTGAGCAGATCGTTTCCAGCCAGGCCAAACAACTGATCGTTGCCGTTGTTGCCGTGGGCGATATCGTCTCCCGCCGTGAAACTCAGGATGTCGGCTGTGGCGCCCACCCCGTTCCACAGGTCGCCGACCACTTGTGTCGAGGCGGAATAGATCACCTCTGCGGTGCCCTGGTCATCGGTGTAGCTGACCATCACCCGCAGCTCCTTGCCGACTTCGGCCTGGGTGGGCGTGAAGGTCGCAGCAATCGCGCCAAGTATGTTGACGAACGCCAGTCCGTTGAACACCTGCCACTGGTAGGCAAAGGTGGCGTTACTAGTGCCGTTGACGTCGGTGAATGCACGGGTCGCAGTAAGCATCTGGCCTTCTGTGGGCGAGGTGTCGCTGATGCTGACCGTACCCACGGGTGCCTGGTTGCCAATGAACACCTCCTGATCGAGGAAGCGCAGCACTTCGATATTGCGCAGGCGATCCGTGCCTTCCAGCTGGGTTCCGCGCGCATGGACCACGGTCCAGGAACCATCGTCGTTGCGGGACCAGTCATAGTTCGTGGCCAGGTCCGAGAACAGTGCCACGTCGCGGTCGCCGGTGTTGTTGGTGAAGAGGATTTCGCGGACGATCTCCAGCTGTCCCGGATTCAGCTCGCGGTTGAACATCCGCGTTTGCAGTTCTACCAGGCTGTTGACGCGCAGCTCGGCGCCGCTGGCGTCCACCACCGGCACGCCGTTGGCATCCAGCAGGCGCAGCTGGACATTGAGCCAGGCGTCGCCGTCGATGAAATCGTCGCCGCCGCGACCCTCGATCAGGTCGCTACCGCCGCCGCCCAGCAGGATGTTGCCGCTGTTGAAGGCGATCAGGCTTTCCGGATCGACGCCGGGCACGGGCGAGTATTCCGGGATCAGCTCGCCCAGCAGGTCGCGCAGGCCGTCGATGCGGTCCACCCCGGCCTGGGACAGGAAGTTGTTGTTGTCGAGGATGAACTCCGGCTCGGCGGTGGGATCGTTGCCGCGATCATCGCCGCGCAGGGTGTCGTTGAGGTTCCAGCCCGACAGCGCCTCCACTTCGCTGAAGCGATCGCGCAGTACCTCGATGGGCATGTTCGGGAAGATCGTCTGGTTCAGGTCCGAGTCGGCCACCACCGGGCTATTGAGATGAATCGCCCAATCGAAACCCCACATGCCGATGTTCTTCTGGATGCCCGCACTCTGGAACATGATGTCGTCGCCCGACTCGGCGTCGTAGTCGGTATCGCCGCCACCGCCATTGATCACGTCGTGGCCGATGACCTTGCTCTCGAAGAAGATGTCGCCGTTGTCGCCGGCGATGTAGTCGAAGCCGGCTCCGCCTTCGACCCAGTCGTCGCCCTCGTTGCCGAACAACGCATCGATGCCATCGCCGCCGTAGATGAAGTCATCGCCGGCTCCACCTAGCACCTGCTTGCCGTCGGTACCGCCGATGATGAAGTCCTTGCCGGCGCCACCAAACAGGAGGTCGATGCCATTGCCGCCACTGATGACGTCGTTGCCGTCTTCGCCCTTGAGGTTGTCGTCGCCTCCGATGTCGGTGATCACATCATCCCCGGAGCCACCATGGAGGATGTCGTTGCCGTAGCCGCCTTCCAGGGTATCGTCACCGCCGTCGCCCCACAGGGTGTCATCGCCGGTGCCAGCCAGCAGCCATTCATTGCCTTCGCTGCCACCCAGCACCACGTGATCGTCTCCGTGGTACTTCAGTACGCCCGGCGCACGCTCGACCATGGGAGTGAGTGCCTGAAGAATCGGGTTGCTCCAGGTGGGGTCTGCACCGATCTGCAGGGCCTGATTGATTTCCAGGATGTAATCCACCGCGGCGAACAGGTCGCCCGGCAAGTGCGAAGAACCGGGTGCCCCCAGGTCGGTGTTGACCATCACCAGGGAGGCGAAAGAGTTGGCTTCCAGCTCGCCCAGCAAGTGCTGCCCCTGTAGGCGCGAGAGGTAGTAGAAGCGGTCGGCGTTTTGCAACGTCTCCATCTGGGTTTCGAAGACGAAGTTGAAGGTGGAGCCAAGCATGCCGCCGAACAGCATCTTGCGTTCGGCCAGGCCGCCGATCCAGAAGTCCACCAGGTTAAGGCCCGATTCCTGGGCCGCCCAGGTGCCGCTGCTGTTGAGGAAGTCCACCCGGTCCGCCGGGGCGTTGGTACCTCCGAGTACCAGTACTTCCGCTGCTGCGCGCTTGTCGGCCACCGTGGTGGCCGCGGTGATGCTGTCGTGGGTGCCGTAAGCGGCGATGAAATTGATGATGGACGCGGGGTTCTTTAAGTTCAGCGCGAAGTCCACCCAGCTCACATAGGGCTTGAGGTTGGCATCGTTGGTCATCTCGAAGAACTGCTCCCGCGCGTGGTTCAGCGAGGGCACGCCGGTGTCGCGACCGCGAGCGATGTTGATGGCCGCCAGGTCCAGCGGCAGCCCCACCAGGTTGTTGCGCAGGGCACCGGTGATGAATTCGTCGATCTCGTTGCCCACCTGCCGGGTCATGCCACGGATGATGGCGCCCGCCGCCGCGTCGGCATCCCCGGCGCTGCCGAATTCCACCGGGTTGAGGAAGGCCTGGATCAGGCCGATCTCGCCGCTCTGCATGTTGATGTCCAGGCGCTCCACCGTCTCGTTCAGCATGGAGTGGCCGAAGCGGTACACCACATGGGCGAACTCCGCGACTATGGCCGGGTCCAGCTCGACGTTGGGCTGCACCATGAACACATCGGTGAAGGGCTGAATCTTGCGCACGAACTCCTCGAACACCAGGTGCTGGTACTGCATTTCGTTGGTGAAGCGCGCCGCCTGGAACAGCCGTTCACCGTCCCAGGCCAAGGCATCGATTTCGGTCTGGTTGGCGGGCCAAGTGGCGACGTCTACCCGTAGCCACTGATTGAGGAACGCGAGGTCGCCGTCCTCCAGCAGGGTGGTCTTGATCTGCTCGATCAGGCGATTGTGTTCCGAGTGGAACACATGGTGCACGGCGGTCAGGCCGATGTTCTCGTTGCCTCGCCCGTCGCCGGTGATGTAGTGGGCATCGAGCAGCTCGTTGTCGTAGCTGGTCAGGGTCGGCAGGTTGCCGGGGCCAATTGGCAACGCAGGGTTGAAGTTCGGATTGGGTATGGGGGCCCCACCGAGGCCGAGCGCGTCATCGCTGTCGGCGACCTTCATGCTGCCGTCACTGTTGCGTGGCGCCGCGTCGTGAGCGATGTCGTCAAGGAATGCGTGGCCGGTGCGAATCGCATTCGCGGTGCTGATCGGCGCAACGGGATTGCCTTCCACCAACCCACTGCCGGTTACGATCTGGGCAAAGCCGTTGGCGCCCCGTTCGAACTGGCCGTACTCGTCGGTTGCCAGCAGCGGAAGGTTCGTGACGTCGGCATCGCCGAGGTCGATTCCCAGCTTCTCGCGAGCCTGATGCTTGATGTCCGCCCAGGTGGCCAGGCCGCCGCCTGCGCCATCCAGCATGCGTCCTGTGGCAACGGGAATCAGCAGCGGTTGACCATTGCCATCCAGGATTGGCTGCCCATTGGCATCCAGCTTCGGCACCATCTCGTATTCACGCAGGAACACCTGGTGGGACGGATGCGAGGTGTAGGTCTGGTTCTGATCGACGAAGGGTGTGGTCTGGTTGATGTGCTCGCGGATGTCGTCCGCAGTGCCCAGTACGCCGTCCGCTCCCGGCTGGTTGGTGGCACGGGTAAGCACCATGAAGTTGGTGTGCGAGTTGGGGTCGTAGAGCGGGTCGTCCGGTTGCAGCGGAATGTACACGGTGCCGCTGCCGCCCTTGTTCACCAGGTCCAGGCCATGATCGAAGAACTGGCCGAAGATGGCCATCCAGGCGTTGTAGGGGGCGGAGATGCCTTCATCCGGCGCAATGTTGGGAATGAACAACAGGTCTGGGGTATCCGGGTTGCCATCGTGGTCGAAGGCGAAACTGCCCTCGGTGGCATTGGCGGCCGCCACTGCGGCCGGGTTGGCGGCGGACTGATCTGAGATCAGATTGCTGATGGTGCGCGGCGTGGAGTCCACCACGTAGCCAGTGGTTTGTTCGTAGGAAGTCTGGGTGGAACTGCCAGGGAATCCGGGCGGGGCTCCGGGACCATCGATACCGAACTCCGCGTCGCGAAACTCGGGCGCAAGCATGCGGGGCATGGTCTGGTCCGCCGAACCGTAGTTCTCACGTCCGGGAACCAGGTTGTTCCAAGTGCCGTTTACGGTGCGCAGGCCGATGGGCAGCAGTGGATTACCCACCAGGTCGTAGAGCGACTCGCCGGCAGCATGGCGTTCGGCGATGACGATCTGGTCGAGGATGAAGGCCAGGTCTTGCTTGATCAGAGTGATCATTTTGCTTTCCTTGGGGCAAAGCGCCCCCATTGGCCATTCGCTTGAAGAGGCGAAGGGCCTGCTTCTCAGGCTTCAACGTTTTTCTGGCAGACGACGTCCTCACACAGCAAAGCGGACTGCGCGTTGTCTACGAGGTTTTGAGTGGGCCGACGTTAATCGGTGACTGCGCCAGCAGGTGGCCCATGAATCAATTTGTGAAGGTGCCACCGACAGCGCATCGCTATTCGCAGGGCACCGGAATAAGGCCAATCCAAGACGCCTCCCTGACGCCTTGTTTCCTTGAAATGGCTGGAACAACGACTGTTTATCGACCGGAATCTGGCGTCGTGCTCAATTAAATACTGTTGCGGGAGGTGGTCAAGAGACTGTCACAAACTTAAGTCGACTCAGAATTATTGAGTAACTATCTGAAAAATAAATAAAAATATTGAACGTTCAAATTATTGAATAAATCGACCAAGAGAACCCCCATGGCTGGGGGAACATTCCCCAAATGTGCACGACAGAAGGGCTGGTATAGCGCTTTTTATTCCCCAATATGGCCCCGAACATGGGTATTCCATCCGCCGATAGCTGGATAACAGGTCCGTTTATCCGGAAGACTCATCGTTTGTATCAAGCTGTGTCGTTTGGCTATAGGGAAAGTGATCTCGAAATCATCTGGCTCGACATTCCTAGCTAGAAGGAAGTTATGGGGGCTTGCCCAGGCAGTCGATCGCCACGGGCGGTTAGCGATGTACTCTGCCTGATTCACCCTTGCCTCCCTTCAACGCGGAGGACAATCCATGGAGGCATCAGGCCAAAGTTCCATGACGAAGAACCTCCTCGCGGGCTTCTGTCCACGTCGACGTCAACTTATGGATCAAGGGGAGTCCTGCCGATCAGGTTTGTCGACCGCTTCGAAGGGGGAGCGCTTCCAGCGGAGCCGGATGGCCTGCCCGGATGCGTTCGAAGAAACTGCGGTATTCATCGAGCGCCGCTGCCTCTGCAACGGAAATTCGCTCAAACTCCAGAACCTGGGCAGTTGACCAAGGCACCGTCGCCTGCTCCAGAAAAGCAACCATGGCGATATGTGCCGCTGCGACATTCAAGGACAAGCGGCGCAGTTCCGACAATGCGAGAGAGTTGTCCACTGTACGCTCCTGGTCTGCCTGACTTGCGTCATTGACTAGTTCGTATCTGCCGGTGACGCGACGTCAAACGTCGATTTACGACTAAAGTCTGCTCCGCCACTTCCCCGAACCCGGAATAAGGGATCGATGCGGGAGTGCTGTCGCGAGTCGGTGGTCACTGCCTGTTGCGAGCCCTCAGTACGAGGGTGATGGTGCCTTCTGTACTAGATGAGACATACGCGTCCAGCTCCGGGTACAGATCTGCTGCCCGCTCCACGAGCGTCTCCCCCGCAAGTTGAATCCGTTCACGGGTAGGGTTTTTAAGCCTGATGCTCTCTTTCGCAATGCGGCCGGCAGTGATGCTGGTGGCGGCGCGTTCCAACATTTCATCCAGCAGGATCAGCGTTTCTTTATCCATGGATGTGTCCTTGAAAGTGAGTGTCTTTAGTCGACGTTGGGCCACCTTTATTTATTCCCCGGACACGGACTCATATCTGCGCCCGGACGATGCTGTCGTGAGCTATGCAAGCGGCGCGCCTGATCAGTGAAGGACATGATTTGCTCAAATGACTACGTCGGTGTCGCATAGCCCATTAGGCGTTCGGCGCCACGTCGAGTGCGGGTTTGGGGAAATGTCGACTCATGACAAGAGACGCGGAGTCCACCCGGGGGAGTCGACGCAGAACCGCAGGCAGGGAGGCGAGAGGAGATTGAGGCCCAATCTTGCGCGAACTGCCGCCCCTACTTTGGGGAAACGGAAAGCGTCATTCCCCGCGCTCGCAATCGTGCCTCGCAAAATCGCGGCGGCAGCTTTTCGATGATTGACGACTGGGTAGCACCGTGACGGCGCTGTTAGTACAACACGGCGATCAGAATCCAGCCGGATGATCCAACGCACTGGTTTCGAGTTTCGTCGCGCTCAGTGACAGGCCTATCTGCCCAGTCACCTGCGTCATCCGTGTGATTTCCACCTTCAACTGGTCCTTGCCCAGCAGGTAGTCCACCAAGCGCTGGGAGAAGGGCCAGTAGTTCAGCTCAGCCGTGAGTGTGATAGGGGTGACGGCATCCCTCGGCACTTCGAAGCTGAACTCGCGGATGTCGTATCCCTTGGGCAGGATGCGGTTGTCCGAGAGGATCTGGGTGGCGTTCCACACCTCGATGTCCAGTTCCTTGCCGTCCTTGTCGCCAAGATGGACCTTGAAGTTGCGGGTATCGGGTTCGGTCGCGCCGTCCCTGATCGCCCCCAGCCGGTAGAACTCGCGGCCCGCCCCATCCACGGCGCGGAAATCAATCCAGATTTCTCGGCCCTCGGGAAATCCGGTAGGCAACTTGTGCCCGGCGCCAACGTTAGCGACCTTCACTCGCACAGTCGCCTTCTCTCCCGGCGCCAAGTAGTCCGGCATCGACTCGAAGCTGATTTGAGCGGCCCTGGCCAGGTTCTCTCGGGCGCGCTGAGCTGCCTCTTTCTGCCCCAGGTATTCCAGTACCGCCGCGTTGGCTCCGGTGAACCAGTGGGACGCGACGTCGGCGCGATCCGGCCCCATGGTCGCCGCCTTGCCGGCGAAGCTCGGCATGTGGCAGCTCTGACAATTCTCGCCATTGAAACTGTAGGGACTTTCCAGCCATTCGTCATAGGTGCGCTCTACCGCTACAGAACTGAAGGGGTGAGTGACGTTGTGGCAGGTGGCGCAGAAGTCCGAGCGGGTATGCAGGTCCGAGTAGACCGTGTCGTGGTATGGGGAAACCGCGTCACTCCGGGGGCCGAACTTGGTTGGTTTTCCGTGGGCACGCGGGCTCAACACATAGGCGCCGTTGTCCAGACCAGTGCGTGCGCTGATGTTGTGGCAGGTCTCGCAGTCCACCCCCGGCATTGGATTTTGTTGGGCCGTGAGCTCCACCGAAGCACGATTGATCTGGGAATTGATCTGGCCTGTGGTGAGGCCGATCGGGGTGTGGCAGCCAGTGCAGAAGTTGTCCACTCGCCCCTCGGTAGCCTCGCTGGCATGCCTGAGCAGCGCCCGGTAGATGGGCTCCTCCCAGGAGTGGGCCATCATCGAAGTGCGCCACTGCCGGTAGATCTCGGTATGGCAGGCGCCGCACACCTGTGCGTCATCGAAGTCCGCTACCTTCAGCAGGACGTTGTTCGGTGTGTTGGCCCGATGAGGAAAGAACGGCAACCCCTGCTTGTTCTCCATCAACCGGGATCGCGCCGGCTCCAGCCATTTGTCGTTAGCCTGGGGAACTTCAGCAGCGATGACCTGGATGGCCAGCAGGGAGATGAACAGCCAGAACATCAACCTTGAAACCGTCGAGTCTAGGCATCCGCGAAATAAACACGACGCAAGCTGCTGTGGAGAGACGCGCATGATTGTTCACTCCATCCGTACGGTGTCTCACCACTAAAGAGGGACTACTCACAAACGAGTGCAGCCTCTCAGCTTCGTGCCCCTCGAGTAGCCCAAGCGCGATCCAGATGCCGACTGATCCAGGTCGTGTCGTGGCGCGACATCTCAATGCCGTGGGCTTCAGCGCATGTGCGCGGCTACCTTGAGGTACCCTCCAGTACTAGATGGGCGGTCTGAACGCGTCAAAGTCTTGCCGAACGCGCAGGACCCTGCGAATCAATCGCTATCGCATTGATTTATCAGTAAATACTCTGATCAAAAATTTGACGATGCGCCGACGAAGTAGCCTCAACTCGGGTTCATCGGCACCTTGGCTAGTCAATTTTCCCGCTGTTTCGTTCAGGCATTGGCGAGGGCCATCGGGCGCCCAGCTAGGAAAATCCTGAAAAAATCCTGCTTCTGGTGAACCACGTTGCTCCCATTGCCCGAATTTTCGGATGTTTATAGGCCGATTTGTTAGGCGGATTGACGGGCAGCTTCTGGCCGGTTAACGCCCCTTGCACGGCTGCCTCCTTGTCCTCCCTCACATGGAGGACAAGCCATGAACACCATTGCTACCTGCGACTATCAACCTTGGAACAAAGGAAAATTGGTCGGGCAGAAAGCCCCGCTTCGACTCAGAGATATCTGGGCCATTCGGGTAAGGCTCCAAATTGCGGAGAGAACCCGGGATCTGGCTCTCTTCAATCTGGCCATCGATAGCAAGCTGCGAGCCTGCGATTTAACCAAGCTCCGTGTGCGCGACGTTGCCCATGGTGATCACGTGTCATCGCGAGCCATCGTGATGCAGCAGAAAACTCAGCGACCAGTGCAGTTTGAGATTACAGAGCAAACACGGTCGGCTCTGGAAGCCTGGATATATCAAGCCCAGCTCAGCAGCCAGGATTGCCTTTTTCCGAGCCGGTTGCATACCTCAGACCATCTATCCACCCGGCAATACGCTCGAATCGTCAAAGCGTGGGTGAAAGACATTGGCCTTGATCCAGCCATGTATGGCACCCACACGATGAGGCGTACTAAGGCAACGCTGATCTATCGCAGAACGAAGAACCTGAGGGCTGTCCAACTCCTGCTGGGCCATACGAAGCTTGAGAGTACTGTTAGATACTTAGGAATTGAGGTCGATGACGCTCTGGAGATGGCGGAGCAGACCGAGGTCTAACTATGCATAGCGGCGGTCGAAGTCAGGCCGTCGCTAACCGGCCAATAGCCGCCCTGTCGTAACCGGCTGAAATCGACCCAGGCTGTGTGAAAACGCCGGTCTCGCCTAGAGTTGCTGAAGCAACGTCAGCGGGGGCGGCGTATGAAGCGATTCATCGAAGAGTCGAGCCGGACGCAGGTCAGCTTGCTGCCCGAATGTCTGGATGATTTCGTCTCTGAAGACAATCCGATCCGGGTGGTCGAAGCCTTCGTCGAGCAACTCGACCTAGCGACCCTGGAGTTTGAAGGGGTAGCGCCGGCTGTAACCGGTCGGCCGTCCTATCACCCCGCCGTTCTGCTGAAGATCTACCTCTACGGTTACCTCAACCGCATCCAGTCCAGCCGGCGTCTGGAACGTGAATGCCAACGCAATCTTGAGCTGATGTGGCTGACCGGACGGCTGGCGCCGGACTTCAAAACCATTGCCGATTTCCGCCGTGACAACGGCAAGGCCATCCGCAATGTCTGCCGCCAGTTCGTCGTGCTGTGCCGACAATTGGAGCTGTTCTCACAGTCGCTCGTGGCCATCGACGGCAGCAAGTTCAAAGCCGTTAACAACCGTGATCGCAACTTCACTCCGGGCAAGATCCGCGCCCGCATGGAGCAGATCGAGAGAAGCATCGAGCGCTATCTGGCGGCAATGGATACCGCCGACCGGACGCAATCCGATGTCGCCGAAGCCAAGGCCAGCCGCCTGCAGGACAAGCTCGAAAAGCTCAAGCAGCAGATGCAGGCACTCAAGGAAATGGAGCAGCAGTTGCGTGAAGCACCGGACGGACAGATCTCCCTGACCGATCCAGATGCGCGATCCATGGCCACCAGTGGCAGAGGCACCGGCGTGGTCGGCTACAACGTGCAGACGGCCGTCGATACTCAGCATCACCTCATCGTCGCCCATGAGGTCACCAATGTCGGCCATGATCGCTCCGCCCTGGCGACAATGGCCAAGCAGGCGCGTAGTGCCATCGGGGTTGAAGGCCTTACCGTCGTCGCCGACCGTGGTTATTTCAAGGGTGAAGAAATACTTGCCTGCGACCAATCTGGCATCACCGCCTATGTCCCTAAGCCGCTGACATCCAATAGCAAGGCGGACGGGCGCTTCGGCAAGCAGGATTTTGCGTATGTGCCGGAGAAGAATGAGTACCGCTGTCCCGCAGGGCAGAGCCTGATCTATCGCTACACGAATCTCGAGGCCGGCCTGACGACACATGCGTACTGGAGCTCGAACTGCAAGCAATGTGCAATCCGATCGCAATGCACCAGTGAGCCATTCAGGAGAGTTCGACGCTGGGAGCACGAGGACGTCATCGATGCCATGCAGCGTCGCCTCGATCATCAGCCAGAGATGATGGGCATCCGCCGCCAGACCGTCGAGCACCCGTTTGGCACGCTCAAGCACTGGATGGGCTCGACGCACTTCCTGACCAAAACGCTACCCCGAGTGAGCACGGAGATGAGCCTGCATGTGCTCGCTTACAACCTCAAACGGTTGATGAGTATCTTGGGCATCCGCGAAGCGGTGGCAGCCTTGCAGTCCTGAGGAGGACTTTTTCCACGCCCCTTGCCGTCTCCCGAAGCCATCGGAGACCTCAGAGACCTACTACCGCAAGCAGAACGCTATGTCGGCCCAAATCCCATCTCAGCCCTTGCCATGGACCAGGAGCGATGCAGAACCCCGAGTTTTGCTCTTTTCACACAGCCTGGACCCATTGCAGCCCTTGCCGCAGGTGCAGGCTTACCGTCCAGTAGCAAAGTACAAGAATCGTTCGTGGCATTAGCTCACCGGCATTTCGTGCAATGTCTACTAGATTGATGAAGTGCTTCCTCCAGAAATACTCGCCACGTGAACTTGCCGGGTGCTGACGTCATTGCATCTTCCCCCCTGGCAGTGGGCAGATGTTTGGCGAGGGCCTTAGCTCAGAGCCGGGCAGGTGCAGAAGTTTCACACTTGGAATCCCAGACTCGACGGTCCTTTCCGAATGGTCCCGAATTCTCTTGATAGTGACGAGTTGTCCAGCGACGCACGGCTCATGCGGGGGCTGGCTCGCCTGCGCGGTACTGTGGCTCTATCTGTGCTGCTGTGGTTACTCGTCGTGGCTGTGGTCGCCTGGTTGCATGGCAGACGTCAGCTCGAAGATGAAGTCGCGGAGCTTGCCACTGATACGGCGCTATACCGCGACTCTGCAGTGCGCATCGCCAACCAGAATTTCCTCGAGCTGAGCAAGATTACGGCATTGCTCACCGTGCGTACCGACGTGCTCGCCCTTTCCGAAAAATACAGTGCACTCGGCCGAAGCTTTGCCGACCTCGCACTAGCGCAGCGCATCGCGCAGCTCAAGGATGACGCGCAGGTTCAGTCGACCAGTGCGAGGCTGCAGGAAGTTGTTGGCGACTTACGCTACGACCAGATCTTCGTAGAGGATCGCTTCGGAACCATCATCGCCAGCAGCGACGCCGATAAACCGGACACCGTGCTGGGGCTGAACTTCGCTGATCGCCCCTCGTTCCAGGAGGCGATGAAGAACGAGGAAGGCTCGATGTTCGTCGTCGGGAGCACTTCCCGAGAGCTTGGCCTGAATTTCAGCTCGCGGATCGGCAAGTCCCAAAGCGAGGCAACCGGGGCCGTCGTGGCCCGGCTGCCCGTGGAGCGATTCGTCGAGCACCTGTCGCGCAAGGGCTACGAGTTCATCATCATCGACAGCTACGGCATGATCGTGGCCTCAGGAGATCCCGGTTTGCTGCTCAAGCATGTTGGGCCTCTGTCACCTAGGCGCCCCGATGACGAGCGACTGAAAACGTACTACCGGCAGGACCAGCTCAAGACGATCAATCTGGCCCCCTATGAAGGCCGCTTGCATGATCTGCACTGGGCTCTCAACGGAAAGCCGATCCTGCTGAGCCTGGCAAACCTTGGCAACAAGGGTTACCAGCTCGGGGTCTTCAGCAGTCTTCACGAGAAGGACGAAATCGACCGCGCCTACTTCGTCATCGGCTTGCTCGTCGGTTTCATGGGTATTCCCGTCGGCATTGCGCTGTATTCCCTCTTTGCCGGGCAGATGCGTCGCGCTGCCTCCGGACGACGCCTGAAGGCCGTCAATGCGCAGTTGGAGCGCGCCAACGCTGAGAAGAATCGCTACCTGGGTATTGCCGCGCATGATCTGCGCAATCCCCTCAGCTCCTTGCGCGGGTTAAGCCAGCTGATGCTGGAAATGGATTTGCCGGAGGAGCAGAGGCTTCAGTTCGTCAACGTCATCCACCGCACTAGCGACGAGCTGCTAAACCTCGTTAACGACCTGCTGGATGTCTCCCATATCGAAGCCGGTCGTATCGAGCTGTCGCTATCGCTGGTCGATCTTCCTGCGCTCATTCGCGAACGCCTTGAGCACCTGACGCTCCAAGCCTCCCGCAAGCAGATCCGTATCGACCTGATCACCGACGACATGACGGCGACGCCACTGGATAAGCGCCGCTTCGGCCAGGTAATCGACAACCTCGCCAGCAACGCCATCAAGTTCTCCCCACTGGGCTCGGTCGTCACCGTGCGTGCCGCGGACAGCACCGATGGGGTGGAGTTTTCGGTCGAGGATGAGGGCCCCGGGATCGGCGAAGCGGATCGCGAACTGCTGTTCAAGAGCTTCCAGAAGCTGAGCGCCAAACCGACCGCCGGGGAAAAGAGCACTGGACTGGGCCTTTCCATCGTCAAGAACATCGTCGAGGCCCATGGCGGGCGCATCGACGTTGAAAAGGCCCCGAACGGGGGGGCGCGGTTCGTTGTATTGCTGCCGCGCTCCCTAACGACTGCCGAGGAGACCTGATGCGAAATGAAGAACGTCAAGACACTGATCGCTGACGACGAGGATCATATTCGCCTGTTCGTGAAGACCCTGCTCATGGGCATGGGGTGTGACGTCGTCGCCGAAGCGCGTAACGGGCAGGAGGCCATTGCGCTGTTCGAGCAGCACCATCCCGACCTCGTTCTGCTCGACATCAACATGCCGATCCTCGACGGTCGCGCGGCCCTGCGCGCCCTGCGTGCGCAGTCTGATGATGTGACCATCATCATGCTTTCCTCCCTGGCCGGCGCCGATGTCGTCGAAGACTGCCTCGATGCCGGGGCGGATTATCTGCTGCGCAAGGACTTGCCGCTGGAGGACCTGCGTCGCGAAATCGCGCAGATCTGGCAGTCCCGAGAAGAGGGCTAGCGCGGTGAAATACGACCTCAACCAGATGCTCGAAGACATTCGTCGGGACGAGCCCCCGGAGCCGTCGTCGCCCGACCGGAACATTCTGAGCCAGGACGAGATCCGCAAACTGGCTGCGTCGCGCAGGCGCCGAGGGCGAGCAGCCGCGTCCATGCCCGAGGCTGCGCCGGAGCAGGAAAAAAATGAGCGCGATTCCTAACCCCGGCTTTGTCCTGCAGATGCTGGAGCGTGGTCTGGTCGACCGGGACGAGATGCGGCGCCTCATGGGCGGCGAAGAAGATGCCCTGCCGCTGGTTCGGCATCTGCTCGCCGTCAATCGGCTGCCGTCACAGGAATGCATGATGGCCTGGGCCGAAGGGTTCGGACACACCTGGATCGACCTGGGCGCGACGCTGGTGGACCACGCCGTGATGTCGCTCTTGCCGCGCGAACTCGCGGAAAGCCAGTGCGTCATGCCGATTTACCAGCTCGGAGGAAAGGTGACCGCCGTCATCGCCAATCCAGACGACAGGGCTCTCGTGGCGAAGGTGGCGGCGATCATCAAGACACCGCTCAGCCTCGTCGTGGCACTGCCGGAAGCAATTGCCGAAGCGGTGCAACTCAACTATCCCACCGAAGCGGATATTTCAAACCTCGAGTCGTCGGCACTGCAGATGGACACTGTGTGCAAGACCGAGGAGGACATCAATTCCGCCGCCAAGTCGGAAGAAATCATCCGCCTCACCGATGCACTCATAACCCTGGCAATCAAGGAGCGAGCAAGCGACATCCACATCACGCCGCGCGAGACCGATGCAGCCGTCCGCTTTCGCGTCGACGGAGTCCTGGCGACGCGTTTCGTGCTGGCACACGCGGTTCAGCAGCGCGTAGCGGCGCGTATCAAGGTGCTGGCCAAGATGAACATCGCCGAGCGGCGGTTGCCACAGGATGGGCGCCTCGCCATCGACCTGCCGACACGGCGGGTGGAGTTCCGGGTGTCATCCGTTCCCAGTCTGTTCGGTGAGAACCTGGTGCTTCGCATCATCGCGACCTCGGCCGGGCGCGATATCCCGAAGCTGAGAGACCTCGATCTCAGCGCGGACAACCTGCGTGCCCTGGAGACCATGCTGACTCGTCGCGCCGGACTGATCCTGGTAGTGGGACCTACCGGCGCTGGCAAGACCACAACACTGTTCTCGGCCCTCAACAGCCTGGATGCCACTCAGCAGAACATCCTCACCGTCGAGGAGCCAGTCGAGTACGTCTTGCCTGGCGCGACCCAGGTTGCGGTCAATCGGGGCGTCGGCCTCGGTTTCGTCGAGGTCCTGCGTGCCTTCGTGCGGCAGGACCCGGACATCATCATGATCGGGGAAATACGTGATCGCGAGACGCTGACGATTGGTTTCGAAGCGGCGCTGACCGGGCACTTGGTGCTGGCATCGATTCACGGAAACAACGCGGTGCAGTCGCTGATCAGACTGCGCCAGCTCGGCGCGCAGGACGAGTGGCTGGCCAGTGCGCTATTGGGCGTCGTCGCGCAACGGATTGTCCGCCGCATCTGTCGCGCGTGCCGAACCCCCTATACCCCTTCGCATGAAGAGCTCGCCCGGTATTTCGCCTTCGAGGGAAACCCGTCTGTCAGCTTCTACCGTGGTGTCGGATGCGAGAAATGTCGGCATACCGGGTACAGAGGTCGGATTGCGATTCATGAAGTGGCGGAACTCCTGCCCGAAGTCCAGGATTTGGTGATTTCCGGTGCCCGGCCCTCGGAGATTTTCGCAGCGGCTTCGCGATTGGGGCTGCGCCCGCTGCGATACGACGGACTCAAGAAAGTGCTGCGCGGCATGACGACCATCGACGAACTGGACAGGGAAATCCCGCCCTGACCGGAAGTACCTGCCTGTGCAGGCGGTTGGGGCGAAGGACAAGAGGATCGCAACGGGTTTGCCTATGACGAGTCCTTGCGTCTGCGTAGCGCGTTGCTGCTGTGAATCGACAAACCCATGATGGACTTTCGTTACGACGTGGTATGAATTATCCCCGATTTTTTGGACGCTTTTTAGCGGCTTTCAGCCACTAAGCAGGCATACAATCCGGATTTCGCGAAGGTCTGCTTCGGCCAGCGCGCGTGTGCAGGTCATCGGGTAGGCTTCAGAGTGAAGCGGTCACTTGAATGACTGGCGTGCGGTGCAGGTGACTGACCACTTCTGGCCGGATAGCGACGGTCTGGCATCAACCGTCGCTATGCATGGTCAGACCTCGGTCTGTACCGCCATTTCCAAGGCGTCATCGACCTCAATTCCCAGGTATCGGACGGTGCTTTCAAGCTTCGTATGGCCGAGCAGGAGTTGGACTACCCTCAGGTTCTTCGTTCTGCGATAGATCAGGGATGCCTTCGTACGCCGTAGCGTGTGGCTGCCATACATGGCTGGGTCAAGGCCAATGGCTGTCACCCAGGATTTGACGAATAGAGCGTATTGCCTGGTGGAGAGATGATCTGAGCCGTGCAACCGGCTCGGAAACAGGCAGTCCTCGCTGCGGAGCTGGGCCTGATGTATCCAGACTTCTAGAGCCGTTCGGGTTTGCTCAGTGATCTCAAATTGCACCGGGTGCTGAGTTTTCTGCTGCATCACGATGGCTCGCGACGACACATGGTCTCCATGGGCAATGTCCCGCACACGAAGCTTGGTTAAGTCGCAGGCTCGCAGCTTGCTGTCGATGGCTAGGTCGAATAGAGCAAGATCCCGGATTCTCTCCGCGATCTGGAGCCTTAGCCTGGCGGTTGAGCCACGAGGTCGAGGGATTAATCGCAGCACTGGACCTCGGTCGTTGGGTTTCGCTTCGCTCTAGCGGAACGCCGCCCGCACCAACCTACGAACCGCCAGACCTGCTCGCGGGCAAAAAAAAAAGCCCGCCATAAAGGCGGGCTACAAGCCGTCCAGCTTAAAACTCAGTAGGCGTTATCCATCCCATCGTCGATGGTGATGCCTTTTTCGCGCATCTGCTTGATCAGGCCGGCGCGGGTGTCCGGCAGGTTGAGCAGGGTGACGCTGCGGATCTTGGCGACTTCAGCCTCGGAGTAGGGCTTGTAGTCGTCCGGCACGCTGCTGCCGGCAATGCCGTCCTTGCGCATCATCCAGTTGATCAGATCGGCCAATTGGGCGTTGTTCAGCGCCGACTGGGACATGCCCGGCACCCGTACCAGGAACTCACGACCGCCTTCCACTTTGAGGAAGTTGCCGACGAAGCCTTTCATCTTCGGCGTGTCGTTGGCCTTGGAGCCGGTACCGTCGCCCAGGTGGCAGCCAGCGCATTGCAGCTGGTAGTTCACCGGAGTGCTGTAGCCGGCCTGGGAGATGGGCTTTTGCGGCGCTTCGTTGCCCGGCGCGTGCTTCTGGTTCGGGTCCGGAATGGCACGGGCCATGGCCAGCGGGGCCGCCATTGCGCACATCAGTCCGGCAATCAACAGGTAACGCATGGCAGCCCTCCGGCGGGTCAGATCGCGACGCCGCGGATGATGGAAACGGTGCAGTGGTAGATGTGCGACTTGGCCGCCAGGCACCAGTTGACGTCGTTGTTGTTGAACGGACGGTACGCCGGTTCCTCGCTGTCGTTGCGGGTACAGGCGCACTGGGCGCAGCTGTGCTTACCGCAGCAGTCGTTGTAGGAAATGATGTAGTCCTTGTTGTCGGCCGGGTTGCGGCAGGTGCCGATCCAGGTCACCTGCGAGGCCTCGGTGCCGGGCGGGCAGGAGGTCACCGAGCCGCCGCAGCAGCTGCACAGGAAGCCGTCGACGGAGCAGTAGCGCCAGTAGTCGCAGCTGTTGGGATCACCCGGGTCGCCGGCCATCGGCTTGTCGGCGGCCAGGGCCTTGCTGGTGCGGTCGATCGGCAGCAGTACCGGCAGGGCGGCGCCGGCAACCATCAGGGAGCCGATGCGGCCGAGGAGTTTGCGCCGGGAGGTGGTGTCGGCGACATGGCGCGTGGAGCGCTCGAAAAGGCGGTCTAGCAGTTTCATGGAGGGCTCCCTTCCTTAGTGGTTGTGCGCGCCGTGGTCGTGCGCGTGGTTATGCAGGTAATGCTGCAGGGTGGCGCTGCCCAGGTGTTCGGCCTCGAACAGGCTGTCCAGGTGCTCGCGGGAGTTCACCAGGCCCTTGGAGCGCAGCACACCGGCCTTGTCGACCAGGGCGGCGTAGGGGAGTTTGCCGATCTGGTAGGTCATGCCCACTTCCGGACCGACCACGTAGGTGGCGTCTTCCAGCTTGTGCTCGGCGATCAGTGCTTGCTGGGCGTCCATGTCGCCGTCGCTGACGTAGATCACTTCGAGGCGGTCGGCCTGGTCCTTGGCGATGGACTTGATGGCCGGCAGCAGCGATTTGCAGATCGGGCAGGTGGGCGAGAGGAAGAACAGCAGTTGGGCTTTCTCGCCGGCGTAGCCGAAGTTCACCGGGCGGCCGTTACGGTCGGCAGCGGTGACTTTCGGGGCGGGTTCGTTGACGGCCACGCCTTTGTCGACCATCAGCGCGCCGGCCGGGGCCAGACGGCCGTGGAGTACACCAATTTGACGCACCAGGCCCATGACGGCGAAGGCCAGAGCGATCAAGAGGCACCAGAGCAGGACGTTGGAAACGATAAGGGCTTCCATGATTCACCTTCCAATGAGTTTGAGCAGACGGGGAGCGTTGGCCATCAGGCCATCCGCAGCGGCATAAAGGAGCAGCGTCGCGGCGCTGGAGGCGATCACGACGAAGATGTCGAATGCACCCAGCTCGCGGCTGTAGGGGGCGACGCTGGCGACCAGCGCCAGGCTCACCAGTACGGCGTTGCGCGCCAGCAGCACCGGGCGGATCGGCTGGGCCTGTTCAGGGCCTGCGCAACCGCAGTCGATGTCGCGACGACCGCGCCACAGGTTGATGGCGATGGCCCCGGCGTAGCCGGCCAGCAGCGCGGCTGCAGCCAGTGCTGCAGCGTGACGGCTAGCGGGCACCAGCAAGGCGAAGGCCACGGCCACTTCGATGAAGGGCACAAGACGCGACACCGGGCGTACCAGACCGCGCGGCAGCAACTGGTAATCCTCCACCTGGTTGGCGAAGCGCGCTGGCGCACGCAGCTTGTGGGTCGCCGCGCTGGCCAGGATCACCGCAACCGCGAGGGCGGCGGCGATGACGAATATGGGATCAAGTTGCATGGCTGCACCTCGTCAGTGGCTGAGGATCTGGGTCGCGGTCTTCTGGATGCGTTCCATGGTACCGGTGTGCTTGCCGCTCTTCAGGTCGAACACTTCCAGACCGCCGGCGATGTTGGTGCCCAGCAGCAGGGGGTTTTCGTCGCTGGTGGCCTGCAGGCTCCAGATCGGGTTCGGTGCTTCCAGGGTACCGATGCGCTTGTGCGTCTTGAGGTCGTAGACCCAGACGATCGGGCTCGGGTCTTCCCACTTCATCGCCTCATGGGCGTCATGCATCAGCACATACAGACGATTCAGCTTCGGCGCGACGGTGATCAGCTGCCAGCCGCCCGGCGCCCAGCCAGCCTTCTTCTCGGCGGCGTCGGTCACCAGTTCCCAGGCTTCGAGGACCTTCGGCTCTTTGCCGGAGAAGTCCACGCCGCGCACGGTGCCGGTGGTGGTGACGAAGTAGTAGATGTCGCCCACGGCGTAGGCGCGCTCAACCAGCTTCTCGGCGTTGGGGTCGAAGAAGGCGGTGTGGGTGCGGGAGACTTCCTTGCCTTCGTCGTTCAGCGTCACCAGTTGCACGCTGCCGTCACCGCACAGTGAGGCGAAGGAACGCTTGCCCACCGGGTAGTTCAGTACGCAACCGGGGATGGAGATTTCGCCGGCTACGGACTTGGCCTTGACGTCGACCACGGTCACCGAGGTGGACGGGGTGAAGTTGTAGACGTAGACGAAGCGGTCATCGGTGCTGGTGCCCAGGGAGTAGCGCTGGGTCAGGGCCTCGGCGCGCTTGGTGGGGATCAGCACTTCGTAGGAGGGGGACAGGGTGCTGGTGTCCCACGCGGTCAGCACGTCGGTGCGGGTGCCACGGGTTCCACGGGAGTAGAACAGGTCGGCGGTGAAGAGCGTCTTGCCGTCGCGGCTCAGGGTAGAGGGCGCGGCGAAGCCGGTGGGCACCATGCCGAGCATTTTCTTCTTCTCGGGGTCGACCACAGTCACACGACCGGCGACGAAGCTCTCGAACTCTACGTCGACGATGTACGCGCGGTGCGGTTCCGGCGGGAAGGGCAAGGTGGTCTGGCCGATGCCTGTATCGGCCGGCAACTCGGCACTGGCATTGCCGAGGCCGATGAGCGAGACGCCCAGGGCCAGCGTTGATTGGGCGAGGATCCTGGTTATTCGCATAAGGGCGGCTCCCTGAATTATTGGTCTTTATCGCGGGTGCAGGGCAGAAGTCTGCAGTCCTAGTCTGCCCCTGGCCGTCGGCGGGGAGCTTGTTGTCCGTGCCAACCCCTTGTGTGCCTGTGCCACTTCTATTGGCAGGCTGCCAACGCTTTGGAGAACGCGCCAGAAAGCATAGACCCGGTGCGGGATGTGATGGGGGAGGGGGCTGATCGGCTGGGGGCGCTGGATCGCAGCGATGGGGCAGCTGCGCTGCCCTTGGCGAATGAATTCGCCCCTACAGGGCATGTGGCCTGGGGCGCTCCTGTGGGAGCGAATTCATTCGCGATTGAAATCGCTCCCACAGGTTTCGGTGTCGCAGGGGAAACCCTGCCAGGCCGTCAGGTCCCTGACTTCAGCTTCGTCCAGGCGCGGGTGCGGGCGCGTTCGGCATTGCGCTCCAGCGGCAGCAGGGTGAAGAGGGTGGCCTGGGCTTCGGCGGTGGGATAGAGGTTCGGGTTGTTGCGGATTTCCGGGTTGACCAGGGCGGTGGCGTCCTTGTTCGGGTTCGGGTAGCCGACAAAGTCACTGACCGGAGCGATCACCTGGGGCTGCAGCAGGTAGTTGATGAAGGCATGGGCGTCCTCGGGGTTCTTCGCGCCCTTCGGGATGGCGAGCATGTCGAACCACACCGGTGCACCTTCCTTGGGCAGGCGCATGTCCACCACCACACCGTTGCCGGCTTCCTTGGCGCGGTTGGCCGCCTGGGAGAAGCTGCCCGAATAACCCACGGCCACGCAGATGTCGCCGTTGGCGATATCGGCCATGTACTTGGAAGAGTGGAAGTAGGCGATGTTGGGGCGGATTTTCTGCAGCAGCTCGCCGGCCTTGTCATAGTCCTTGGGCTGGTTGCTGTTGGGCGGTAGGCCCAGGTAATGCAGGGCGATGGGCAGGATTTCCGATGGCGAATCCAGCAGGGCCACACCGCATTGTTTGAGCTTGGCGATGTTCTCTTCCTTGAAGATCAGGTCCCAGCTGTCCACCGGGGCGTTTTCGCCCAGGGCGGCTTTGACCTTGGCTGGGTTGAAGCCGATCAGCACGGTTCCGTACATGTAGGGCACGGCGAAGCGGTTGCCCGGGTCGTTGGCCTCGATCAGCTTCATCAGCTGCGGATCGAGGTGATTCCAGTTGGGCAGCTTGCTGCGGTCGAGCGGCTGGAACACATCGGCCTGGATCTGCTTGGCGAGGAAGACGTTGGACGGCACCACCACGTCATAGCCGGAGTTGCCGGTGAGCAGCTTGGCTTCCAACGCTTCGTTGGTATCGAAGATGTCGTAGATCAGCTTGGCGCCGTTCTCTTTCTTGAAGGTGTCCAGGGTCTGCGGGGTGATGTAGTCGAACCAGTTGTAGACGCGCAGGGTGCGTTCTTCGGCCAGGGCATGGGTGGCAAGTACGCCGCACAAGGCGGCGCCCAGGAGGCGGGGGAGTCTGTGCTTGATCAATTGCGGCAACCTTTGGGTGGGCTTGAGTTAGGCCTAAATCGATATCTATCTGTTTAGGTTGCAAATCTGAAAGCAAATGCCGCGCCATATAAATGTAAAGGCCGATATAGATCGGTTAATTGGCCGAAAGACCGAGCATTAGTGAGCGTGGGGATTACCGGGCGTAACGGACAGTGGCACCGGGCTACCCACCATTGTTCGGGGATTCGAATCCGATGTAGGGGCGAATTCATTCGCCAACCGGGCCGCAGGTCCGGCCTCCTGATGTTTCAGGGGCAGCTGCGCTGCCCTTGGCGAATGAATTCGCCCCTACAAGAACCCGGTCTGCTGGCTAGCCAGAGTGTTGGATTCAGCTAGCCACCACCCGCACCAGCTGCCAGGCGGCGAAGCCCAGCAGGAAGACGCCGGCAGTACGGTCGATCCATTGCATGGCGCCTACACCCAGACGGTGGCGAACGGTGGATACGCCCAAGCTCAGTGCCAGCCACCAGAGGGCCGAGCCGCAGAACACGCCCAGCACCATCACCAGCCCGCCCGCACCGGACAGGGCCTCGCCGCCGGACAGGGTGGCGAAGATGGCGACGAAGGACAGGATGGTCAGCGGGTTGCTGAGCGTCAGCAGGAACACCGAGGCGAAGGCCGGCAGCGCCCGGACCGGGTCGACGGCACTGGCGGCGCGTTCCGGTGGCGTTGCGCGCAGCATTTTCAGGCCCATCCAGGTCAGGAACAGGGCGCCGGCCAGGGCGAGTGGCGAGGCCAGCGCAACGAAGGCGCTGGTGATGGCGCCAATGCCAAACGCGCCAAGGGCGCCGTAGCAGGCATCCGCCGCCGCCGCGCCCAGGCCGCTGATGAAGCCGATGCGCGCGCCGTGGCCGAGGGTGCGCTGGATGCATAAGAGGCCGATGGGGCCGACCGGGGCCGCGATGGACAGGCCGATCAGGAGGGATTTGAGAAATAGCAGGGCTTCCATGCGGAAGGCTCCGGGGCAGTGGACACGGGCAATATTCTGCGCTGCACTGCATCGGGCCTGAATGGAAGGATTACGGTAGTTTTTTGGCTTTGCCTGAATATTTCACGAGTTTTGAGGAGGAGGCCTGAGAAATATGGAGCTGGATGCAAAGTCCTGGAAAATCCTGCAAGTCGTGCAGCGCGAGGGACGCATTTCGCTGACTGACCTGGCCTCGCGAGTGGCGCTGTCCCTGCCGGCGACTTCCGAACGCCTCAAGCGTCTGGAGGAGGCGGGAGTGATCGAGGCGTACCGTGCCACGGTTGTGCCAGAGAAGGCCGGCTACCAGGTGATGGCGTTGATCGGCATGACCACTCCACAGCCGGAAAAGGCGCGGCTGATTGCCCAGTTGCAGCAGATGCCGGAGGTGCTGGAATGCCTGCACGTCACCGGGCAGGACTCCTTCATCCTGCGCGTGGTGACCCAAGATATCCGCCACCTGGAGCGCTTCGTCGGCAGCATCAACCACTTCGGCGAGACCCGCACCTCCATCGTCATGTCGGCACCCATTCCGCTGCGCGGGGTGGAGCCGCCGCGTGACTGACCTTTCGATATGGGGCGGAACCTTGTGGGGGCGAAATCATTCGCTGACCGCGCAGGTTCGGCTTCGATCCTTCAGGGGCAGCTGCGCTGCCCAGAGCGATTGAAATCGCCCCCACAGGGTGTGTGTCCTGGAGGTTTCTCCTGTGGGAGCGAATTCATTCGCGATTGAAATCGCTCCCACAGGTCACGGTATTGCCGGGGAAATTTCTTGTGGGGGCGAATTCATTCGCCAACCGGACCGCAGGTTCGGCCTTCGGATCTGCAGGGGGCAGCTGCGCCGCCCTTGGCGATTGAAATCGCCCCTACAGGTGTCTGCCGTTCATAGGTAAACAATTCACTGCAACACTCGTTCTTTCAGATACCGGCAATCTGCCATGCGGTGCCACCGGGCCTTCCTGAGTTTGTTTAGAATGCGTCCCGTTTTGCCGCCCGCCTGGGGCGGCTTTCCGCTTGATAGGTTTTCCATGCTCACGGGCAGCTACGACTACTCCCTTGTTCTCATCTCCCTCCTGGTGGCCATCCTCGCGTCCTACACGGCGCTGGACTTGGCCGGGCGGGTTTCCAGCAGCCAGGGACGTGGCGCGGTGCTTTGGATCGGCGGCGGTGCCATCGCCATGGGCATCGGTATCTGGTCCATGCACTTCATCGGCATGCTTGCGTTCAGCCTGCCCATCGCGCTTGGCTACGACTTGCCGCTGACCTTGCTTTCGCTGCTGATCGCGGTGCTGGTATCCGGCTTCGCCCTGTGGCTGGTGAACCAGCCCGAGCAGCCGCCTGGCAGCTGATCTGCGGCGCGGTGACCATGGGCGCCGGTATCAGCTGCATGCATTACCTGGGCATGCACGCCATGCGCATGCTGCCGGGCATCGACTACGACCCCGGTCTGTTCTACCTATCCCTGGCCATAGCGGTGGCGGCGTCGGGCGCGGCGCTGTGGATCGCCTTCCGCCTGCGCCACGACACGCCCTACGTACGCTTGGCGCGGGGCGGGGCGTCGCTGGTGATGGGGGTGGCCATAGTCGGCATGCACTACACGGGCATGGCGGCGGCCAACTTCCCCCTGGGCAGCATCTGTGGCGCTGCAATCACCGGCCTCGACAGCCGCTGGCTGGCCAGTCTGGTGATCGTGGTGACACTGGCGATCCTGGCCATCGCCCTGCTGACGTCGGTGCTGGATGCCCGCCTGGCGGCACGTACCGCCCAGCTCACCGATTTGCTGGAGCAGGCCAATCAGGAACTGACCCACCTGGCCCTGCACGACAACCTCACCAAGCTGCCGAACCGCACCCTGCTGGAAGACCGTATCGACCAGGCGATCCACACGGTCAACCGCACCGGCGGCTGCTTCGCCCTGCTGTTCATGGACCTGGACGGCTTCAAGCCGGTCAACGACGCCTTCGGCCATCACGTCGGCGACCTGCTGCTGCGTGAGGTGGCCCAGCGTCTGCGGGAGCACCTACGCGCCGAAGACACCCTGGCACGTATCGGCGGCGATGAGTTCGTACTGCTGGCCAGCCTGGGCGAGCCGAACGATGCGGTGACCCTCGCCAGCCAGCTCGTAGCGCTCGTGGGCAATGCCTTCAACGTGGCCGGCCAGGAGCTGCGTGTGTCGACCAGCGTCGGCATTGCGCTCTATCCCGGCGACGGCGTGAGCCGTGAAGAACTCCTGATAAATGCCGACGCCGCGATGTACCACGCCAAGGGCGCGGGCAAGAACGGCTACAGCTTCTTCGAGCAGTCGATGAATACCGATGCCCGGGATCATCTGCAGCTGCTCCATGACCTGCGCCAGGCGCTGGATGCCGGGGAGCTGGTGTTGCATTACCAGCCCAAGTTCGCCGCTGGCGACACGCAACGGGTGATCGGTGCCGAGGCACTTCTGCGCTGGCAACACCCGCGCCGCGGCTTGCTGATGCCGGACCAGTTCATAAGCCTGGCGGAAAAGACCGGCCTGATCATTCCCATCGGTAACTGGGTACTGAACGAAGCCTGCCGGCAGATGAGCCAGTGGTTTGCCGAGGGCCGGCGTGACTGGCGGGTGGCGGTGAACCTGTCGGCCCTGCAGTTCTGCCACGCAGGGCTGATCGCCAGCGTGCAGGCGGCCCTGCAACGCTATGCGCTGCCGGCCAACTGCCTGACCCTGGAAATCACCGAAACCACTGCCATGCAGGACGCCGACACCAGCCTGGGCATCCTTCGTCAACTGGCCGACATGGGTGTGGACCTGTCCATCGACGATTTCGGTACCGGTTACTCCAGCCTGCTTTACCTCAAGCGCCTGCCGGCCAACGAGCTGAAGATCGACCGCGGTTTCGTCCGCGACCTGGAACGCGACAGCGACGACGCGGCGATCGTCTCCGCCATCGTCGCCCTCGGCCAGGCGCTGGACCTGCGCATCGTCGCCGAGGGGGTGGAGACCGAGTCTCAGCAAGCCTTCTTGACGGGGCTGGGTTGCGATTCGCTGCAGGGCTTCCTGTTCGGCAAGCCGGTGCCGGCGGATCAGTTCATGGCCTGCTCTGAAGCGTTGGCCTGAGGGGCAGGGGAGCGCTGGGCGAGACGGGCG
This sequence comes from Metapseudomonas resinovorans, assembly GCF_002003485.1. Taxonomy (GTDB): domain Bacteria; phylum Pseudomonadota; class Gammaproteobacteria; order Pseudomonadales; family Pseudomonadaceae; genus Metapseudomonas; species Metapseudomonas resinovorans_D. The sequence continues at coordinate 61,303 of NZ_BDMA01000049.1, read as the reverse complement.
CCCAGGCTGACGTCATACTCCCCCCGGTAATCGCCAGGAGAGGCAATCGATGACCAACCCCGTGGTAGCCGCGCACCAGGACGCCATGCTCAAGCGTCTGGCCCGCATCGAAGGGCAGCTTCGCGGCCTGCAGGCGATGATTCGCCGTGGCGAGGACTGCGAGGCAATCGCCCAACAGTTCAGCGCCTCGCGAAAAGCGCTGGACCGGGCCTATCAGCAGATGCTGGTCTGCCTGCTGGAAGAGGCCATGCTCGACCCGGCCCAGGACGCTAGCGAGACCCTCGAGCGCGTTCGCGCCATCTTCACCAGGTACACCTGATTGCGGGGGCGGCAACTGTCGTTGCCGATCATCCGGGTCGGTTGCCGGCTAGGTTTGCATACCCCTGGGGGTATATGATCGCGTGATTCCAATTGCCGTGGCCGGTCTGGCCAGGAGTCCCGATGTATATCGACTGGCCTGCTTTCACTCCCTGGAGCGCCCTGGCCGGCGGCGCACTGATCGGCTTGTCCTCCAGCCTGTTCATCCTTGCCAATGGCCGTATCGCCGGCATCAGCGGCCTGCTTGGCAGCCTGCTTCAGCGAGAGGACGGTGGGCTGGGTGAAAAGGCCCTGTTCCTGCTTGGCCTGCTGCTCTCACCACTGCTCTGGGTGGCCCTGAGCGAGGCGCCCGAGGTCCGGATCGAGACGGGCTGGGCGGGCCTGCTCATTGCCGGTCTGCTGGTGGGCGTTGGCACGCGCTTGGGTTCTGGCTGCACCAGCGGACATGGTGTTTGCGGGCTGGCCAGGCTGTCACTGCGCTCCCTGGTAGCGACCCTCTGCTTCATGGCGACGGGGTTCCTGACCGTCTTCGTATTGCGCCATCTGTTGGGAGGTGCGTTGTGAACCGGCTCAGTGCCTTTATCGCCGGTCTGGTCTTCGGCTTGGGCCTGATGTTGGCCGGGATGACCAACCCGGCGAAGGTTCTTGCGTTTCTCGGCCTGGCTGGTGCTTGGGACCCGTCTCTGGCCCTGGTCATGGGCGGCGCAATCGCGGTGGCCCTGCCGGTGTTTACCCTTGTCCAGAAGCGGCCCGTATCCTTGCTTGGCCGGCCAATCCAGCTGCCGCCGAGGCGCGACCCCGATCGTCGCCTGATGGGTGGCAGCCTGCTGTTCGGCGTGGGTTGGGGCATTGCCGGAATCTGCCCGGGGCCGGCCATCGCGCTGCTGCTGACTGGTCACTGGCAGGCCTGGGTATTCTCCATGGCCATGGTGGTGGGAATGCTTCTCTACGGGTACCTGGCGCGGCGGCAACTAAGCTTGAGAAAACCTGGCCAGGAGAGCCCCCTATGACCCCCCGTGTTGAAGCATTCTTCGACCCGGCCACCTGTTCCTACAGTTACGTCGTCAGCGATCCGGCCAGCGGCCATGGCGCCATCATCGATCCGGTGCTGGATTACTGCGCCGCCAGTGGACGGACCTCCCACGCCGGAGCCCGGCGCATTGCCGAGCATGTGCGGGCGCAGGGGCTGATGATCGACTGGCTGCTGGAAACCCATGTGCATGCCGATCACCTGTCCGCAGCGGCCTGGCTCAAGCACGAACTGGGCGGGGCGCTGGCCATCGGCGGACATATCACCCAGGTACAGCAGCGCTTCAGCGCGCTGTTCAATGCCGGAGAGGACTTCGCCACCGACGGCAGCCAGTTCGACATCCTGCTGCAGGACGGCGATCGCCTGACCATCGGTAACCTGGAGCTGTTCGCCATCCACACGCCGGGCCATACCCCAGCCTGCATGACCTATCTGATCGGTGACGCCGCGTTCATCGGCGACACCCTGTTCATGCCCGACTATGGCACCGCCCGTTGTGATTTCCCCGGTGGCGATGCCCGCGCCCTGTATCGCTCCATCCGCCGACTGTTCGCGTTGCCGGATGCGACGCGGCTGTTCCTCTGCCATGACTACAAGGCGCCGGGGCGCGACGAGTACCGCTACGAAACCACGGTGGCGGAACAGCGCGCGCAGAACGTGCATGCCCACGAAGGCATCGACGAAGAGGCCTTCGTCGCCATGCGTATCGCGCGGGACGCCACCCTTGCGATGCCGGCGCTGATCCTGCCGGCGGTGCAGGTGAACATGCGCGCCGGGCAGTTGCCACCCGCTGAAGACAATGGAATCCGCTATCTGAAAATCCCCTTGGACGTGCTCTGAACCCCAGGCGGTGAGGTAGCGGGGCAGGGTGGCTCAGTTGGCCAGGCCCAGCTCCTTGGCCCGGGCGATGGCCTGGGTGCGGCGCTCCACACCCAGTTTGAAGTTGATCCGCTGGGCGTGGGTTTTCACCGTATGCAGGGAGATGAACAGGCTTTCGGCGATCTGCTGATTGGAGTGGCCGCGCACGATCAGTCGCAGCACTTCCAGCTCGCGCCGACTTAGCAGGGACGCGGGCGCGCTGTTGTCGCCTCCCGCACTTTCGCCAGCCCAGCGCATCATCGCCGGATTGCGCAAGGCGAATGCCCGTTCGACGCTGGCCAGTCCCATCTGCCGGGCGAGCGCCAGGGCGTCGAGCAGGGCCTGGCGGGCCCTCGCCTGGCGGTTGTCGGCGTACAGCCCTTCGGCCAGGCTGAAGCCGATTTCGCAGGCCAGCGGGCGGCGTCCTTGTGCGGTGGCCTGTTCGAGCATGGTCTCCAGCTCGACCAACGATTCGCCTACCGCGCCATTGGCCAGGCGCGCCTGCACCAGCAGCAGGCGCAAGCGAAGATGCAGGTCCGGGGCACCATAGGGCGCTATCTCGAAGGCCTCGGCAGGCAGGGCCAGCAGCGCTTTTTCGGCGTGGCCGGAACGTCCCTGGCGCAACCAGAGCCGCGCCTTGGCGCGTACCAGCAGGGTCTGGTAGAGCGTCGGGCTGATGCGTCCGTACTGCATCACCCGCTCGGCGTCGGCCACACGGGAGAAGGCACTGGCCAGGTCGTCCTGCAGGGCATCCAGCTCGGCCAGGCCGAGGAAGCCCCAGAAGGCCGCCGGGTCCGCGCAGTTCTGGCACTCCTGCAAGCCGGCGCGATAGGACGCTTCCGATTCATCGAAGCGCCCCTGCTGCATCAGGATGGCGGCCCAGCGCAACTGCACGCGGCCACGCATGGGGCTGGCCTCTTCGCCCCAGGCGGCGGTCAGTTCGCTGAACAGGCGCTTGAGCAGGGTTTCCGCGCGCAACAGCTCGCCGCGCAGCTCCAGCAGTTTCACGTGGCCCAGGGCGAAGACGCTTTCCATGGCCAGGCTGGCGTGTTCACGGGCCTCCCTGATGGCATCGCGGTTGAGGTCCTGTGCCTCGTCCAGACGACCATCGATCAGCGCCAGCTCGATCTGCAGGGTGCTGCAGAACAGGCGTTGGGCCCAGGCGCCTTGCGGTAGCTCAGCGATAGCTTCCTGCAGCAGCACGGCAGCGGCCGTGAGTTGGCCGCGATGGAAGGCCAGGTTGCCGGCCAGGGCCTTCCATTGGGCCAGCAGGCCCTGCTGGCGACGTCGGTCGGGCTGGGGCAGGAAGCGTGCAAGGTTGTCGGTCAGTTGCTGCGACTCTTCCAGACGGCCGCAGAGCAGGAGCGCCCAGGCATTGAGCAGCACCAGGCGTGGTGTGCTTTCCAGCAGGCTGTCGGGCAGTTCGGCGCGCCACTGCATGAGCAGGGCGAGGCTGCGCCCCTGTAGCAGGCGGTCGCGGGTGTAGTGCTGCATCAGGCTCGCCGCCACTTCCGGCTGGTCCGCCTTGAGGGCGTACTCCAGCGCCGGACGAATCTGGTCCTGGCTCATGTACCACTGGCAGGCGCGGCGATAGAGGGTTCGCGTCATGCCCGTGGGCATTTGCGCGGCGAGGGCGGGAGCGATGGCGGGCGGAATTCGCAGGGTGCGCTCGTCGTTGCCGGGTGCCTCGATGAACAGTCCACACTCGCGCAACTGGGCCAGCAAACGACCGCCTTCGCCGGTGCCGAAGAGCTGCTCACAGAGCGCCAGGTCGAAGTGCGGGAAGTGCGCCAGGGTGAACAGCGCCTGCTGCCAGTCGCTCGGCAGCGCGTCGAGCAGCTCGTGGCGCAGGTAGTCCTGCAGCAGTGAACGGTACAGCTCCGCCGCCTGCTGGGGGCCGGCCTTGAGGCCCAGCATCCGCAGCAGGGTCCCGGCGCACCAGCCGCGCATTTCCTGGTGCAGCTCCTGGGCGGCCGACCAGGAGGCGCCCTGGCCGGCGCGCTGGAGCAGTTCAGCGGTTTCTGTGGTGCTGAATGCCAGTTCGCTGTTGCCCAGTTCGAACAGGTCGCCATCGAGCAGCATGCGCGCCAGCTGGAGTTGCGGCCTGCGGCGGCTGGCGATCCACCACTGAACTTGGCGCGAGCCGGCCTGGACCAATTCGTTGAGCAGGCGGTCCAGTTCCACCGCGGGGAAGCGCGAATAGTCATCCAGCACCAGCCACAAGGGCTGGCGCTCCTGGGCCAGCAATTGGCGCAGGGGGGCGAGTTCGGACGTGTCGCTGCCCAGGGCAGCGGCCAGGCGTCGGGTGAAGTCGCTGGGCGAGAGTGTTTCGCCGCGCAGGTCGAGGTAGGCCAGGCGCGTGCCTTCCGGGAGGTGCTGGAGACATTCGGCCAGCAGCACGCTCTTGCCGTAGCCGGCGGGGGAGCAGAGCAGCCGCAGGCGGCAGTCGCCCTGAAGCAGCGCTTCATGCAGGCGCGGGCGGGGCAGGTGGCCGGGAGGCAATCGCAGGGGGTGTCTGGACGGCATGAAGGCGCTCGAAGACGTCACGCTGGGTGAATTCATCCTTGCAGAGGAAAACGCAGTACGCAAAAAAGGCGGCCCCTGGGGGCCGCCGAGTTCAGGAGTACATCGATGACACAACGGTGCGTTCGCTGATGGCTCAGCGCACGCCCGTCTGGCGCAGGGCTGCCGGGGTGTAGTCGGCGGCCGAGGCCGTAGCGCCGAAGACGAAGCTCTGCTTTTCCTCGTTCTTCAGGCCCAGGACCGAGTAGCGACCGGAGATCAGGTCGTACAGGGATTCGGCGGTGTAGCCCGGCACCTTGTGGTTGTAGTACTGCTGGGCATGGCCTTCACCGACGCGCCACAGCTGACCACGGCCGTCGTAGTGGTCGACTTCGGCGAGCTGCCAGGTGTCTTCGTCGAAGTACATGTCGCGCTTGGCGTAGATGTGCCGTTCGCCCGGCTTCAGGGTGGCCACCACGTGCCACACACGATGGAGCTCGTAGCGGGTCAGGTCCTGGTTGATGTGGCCGGCCTTGATGATGTCGTCGTACTTGAGCTTCGGATCATCCAGCTTGTAGCTGTTGTAGGGGATGTACAGCTCCTGTTTGCCCACCAGTTTCCAGTCGTAGCGGTCCGGCGAGCCGTTGAACATGTCGTAGTTGTCGGACGTGGCCAGGCCGTCGGCGGCGGTGGCGGGGCCATCGTAGGCCACCTGCGGGGCGCGGCGTACGCGGCGCTGGCCGGCGTTGTAGAGCCAGGCCATGCGCGGTTCCTTGACCTGGTCGATGGTCTCGTGGACCAGCAGCACGTTGCCCGCCAGGCGCGCCGGACCGGTGACGCGCTGGATGAAGTAGAACAGCACGTTCTGCGACTTGGCCGGGTCGAGGTCTGGCAGGTTCGCCGGGTAGGACACCTCGTCCTCGAAGTGGACCATGTTGAAGGCGCCGTTGGCCTGAGGCTGCACGCGGGTCATGAAGCGGTGAATGTTGCCGCCGCGATAGCGGGTGGTGTGGTTCCACACCACTTCGACGCCGGACTGGGGAATCGGGAAGGCGTAGTAGCGGCTGCTGAAGTTTTTCAGGCCGTTGCCGCCATCCAGGCTCTCGGTCTTCTCCGCGCTGGAGCGGATGGCTGCGTAGAGGTCGTCAGGCAGGGCTGCGGTGCGGTGGGTCTTGTACACCGGAATCTTGTAGGTGTCCGGGTAGCGCTTGAACATCGCCAGCTGGCCGGCGGTGAGCTTGTCCTTGTACTGCTGGGCATTGGCCGCGGTGATGGTGAACAGCGGCTGCTCACCCGCGAAGGGGTCGGCAAGGAAGCCCTTGTCGTCGGCATTGCCGGCGCTGGCGGACAGGCCGCCGGTCCATGCGGGGATGCTGCCGTCGGCGTTGCCGGCCATTTCCGCGCCCATGGGCGTCAGGCTGGTGCCGAGTTTGGCCACCTGGTCGGCAGGAACTGCCGCCATGACACTCGCGGCCAGCAGGGACAGTGCCAATACGCCCGATTGCAGGATGCGCTTGTTGTTTTTCATGGGGTTCGCCTCCGGGGCTGTCAGAAGTTCACGCCGACGCTGAATGCGAGGAAGTCGCGGTCGATCGAGGTGTTGAAATCACCACCGAAGAAGTCGGTGTACGACAGGCTGGCGGTGTAGGTGTTCTGGTAGTCGGCATCCAGACCGAGGCTGACGGCTTTGCGGCCTTCCTCGAAGTTGCCGCCGGGGCCAGGTGAATAGCCGTCGACGTCATGGGACCAGGCGATGCTGGGCTTGAGGTTCACCCCGGCGAACACGTCGTTGTAGTCCCACACGGCGCGGGCGCGGTAACCCCAGGAGGTGCTGGTGGTAAAGCCGTCGTCGGTGCAGTACTTGCTGACGTTCTCGCCGTTGGCGCCCACGGCACCGGCATTGATGGTGCGGCAGGTGTTGTTCGGCAGTTCGCCCGGGCCAAAGATCGGATCGCGGCCGTAACGCGCCTGGTTGGTGCTTTCCAGGCCGCCGACATGGGTCACGCCCACTTCGCCCACGACCGTCAGGCGCTCGGCGCCCATCACCTGGTCGAAGAAGTGCACGAAGGTGGTCTGCAGCTGGGTGATTTCCTTGCGGTCATAACCGTTGAGCGTGCTGCCGGGAATGGACGCCGGGGCACCGCCAAGGATCGAGAAGTTGGAGAACGCCGCGAACGGACCGCCGAACTGCGCCAGGCCGCGCACGCCGCCGTAGAGCAGGTCGGTGGTGTTCAGCTGCACCGGAGCGTTGGGCCGGTAGCTGACCTCGCCGCTCCAGGCCGTGCCGGTGGGCAGGGTGGTGGAGAAGCTCAGGCCATAGAGGCGGATGTCTTCCGGGTATTCGATGAAGTAGTTGCTGCCCGCCGCCACGTTGGCGATGGCCACGCCTTGGCGGGCCTGGGCTGGTACTGCCGGGGTCGAGGCGCCGGCAAGGATGCCGAGGGATTCGCGATAGGTGGCCTGGTTCGCGGCCTGGACGCTGAAGATCGGCGCGCGGGAGTGGTAGTTCATGAAGTAGGCGCCGAACTCGGTGTCCAGCGGCTCGAACATGTAGCGCAGGGCCACGCCGAACTGGCCATCGTCGCGGGCATCGCGGTCCGCGCCACGGGGCACGATCACCCCTTCGCCGGTGGTCTGGTAGCCGAAGGCGCGACCGAAGGGCGCCAGGGCCGGGGTCAACACGGCCAGGTTGCCGTCGCAGCCGTCGGCCACCACGTCCGGTTGGGAGAAGAAGGTGCCGCAGTTGTCGACCACCGTCTGGTCCCATTCCAGCTGGTAGAAGGCTTCGGCCGACAGGTTATCGGTCAGGCTCTGGGACACGTAGAACATGTTCACCGGGATCAGGCCTTCCTTGATCTCGGCACCGGGACGGCGGAACGCGGACACGTCGATGGGGTTCACCGCGTTGATGCCGTTCTGGATGAAGGTGCTTTCACCCCAGCTCACTACCTGCTTGCCCAGGCGCACGCTGCCCGGCAGTTCGGCGAAGTCGTAGTTGTGGTAGACGAAGGCGTCCAGCAGCTGGGCGCCTGCGGACTTGGCGCCTTCCTTGCGGTTGTGGTCGTCGATGTCCTTGAACAGACGGCTCTCGTCTTTCAGCTCGAAGTCGTACCAGTACTTGCCACGAACGAAGACGCCGGTGTCGCCGTACTTCAGCTCCAGATCATGGATGCCCTTGAAGATCTTAGAGAATGTCTCGCCCTTCTTGAAGTTCAGGTGGGCGTCGTCGGAAGTCTGGGCCAGGCCGTCGCCGCCGTTGTTGGCACCGATCAGGTCCGGGTCGGCGCTGCGCATGGACCAGCTGGCACCTACCGAGAGGGATGAGTCGAACTGCCCTTCGATCTCCCCGATATTGAAGGTCACCGCCTGGGCTGTGGCGGAAAGACCCAGTGCGATGGCGGCTGCCAGCGCGTGGGGTCTGAAGTCTGCGTGCCTTGTTCTTGTAGTCATGGGGCCACCCTTATTGTTCTGTTGGCGGCCGAACGTTAATGAATCCTCCCAAGGCGGGTAACGGACGAAGTAGTGATATTCAAAGTCATACTTTGTAGTGACAGGGCGTTGGCACAGAGAGCTGTTCGCTATCGGTTGCGCATCCGGGGGCTGAAGGGCGCTGATCGTCCGATGGAAGGCCTGGGCTTCTGCGGGGTGGGACATAACCTTGCTGTAAGACCTACGTCGGCACCAGCAGGTGACCGACGATCCCCGGGGCCGTTGGCCGGGAGCAGTGCCTATGAGGACTCGTGCGCCTGTCCTGCATGGCCGGCGGCTTCGCCGGAGTAACCGCTGGCCATTGGCCGGCGCCTGCCTCTGGCTGTTCCTGATGACGTTGCTGGGCGCCGAGGTGGCCGGTGGCGACGCGCGGGGAATCCCCGACGAGGGGTACCGCCAGGAAGAGGGCAGGGGACGGACGGAAGGGGGGCACAACGGCACGGGCTTATAATCGCCAGTGCAGTACTTCCAGAGTTCAGCACCCCCGCAACTTGCGATTCGCGCTCGTGCCAACTCTGACGGACGGGTGGGGCCTTCGGACCCCTACACCACCGGAGGAGGAAGGCGATTTGTCCGGCCATTCAGCACGCCAGAGTCTGTCCAGCGATCCTTCCTGGAGCGCCCCACGGGCCGCTCGGCCACAGCCCTTGCGATAAGGGTATTCGGCCTGACGCTTTTCTCCGTTCAGCGACCACCCGCCGCCTTGTCGGCGGGTGCCTGACAGGAGGTACGGACATGAAAAGAACAATCGCACTCTCCATTCCCGTGCTGCTGCTCGCCGGTGCATTGGCCTCCACGGCTCTCGCCGAGGATGACCTGCTGCGCTTCGAGGGCGGCATCGGCGTGCTGCCGGTGTCCAGCGGCCAGGGCACAGAAGCTATCGCCACGGTGGTGAACCGCAATCTGGTGCGCGGCGTGCAGCCGGCCGGGCAGATCTGGGTGATCCGCACCTTCGATGCCAGGCTAAGCATTGCGGGCGCATTCCGGGCCGAGGGACGTGGGCTGATCCTCGGCGGCGGCAACAACATCGGCAGGGCCACTGGGCAGTCGGTGTTCGCCACGCTGTTCTGCGGCAGCGTTGCCCCCTTCACTGAAAGCAGCACCGACCTGGTGGGCGTGCCCCTGACCGAGGAAGGTGACTTCGTGATCAATGATGTCTTCGATCCCGTGCCGCCGAATCCCTGCGACAGCCCTGTACTGCTGATCCGCAACGCCGCTAATTCCAGCTGGTTTGCCGCGGGCATTCCGCGCGTCAGGAACAACCAACCGGATGACATGGAAGATGCTCCCCCGGCAGACGATGCTCCCATGCCGACAATGCCTTAAAGCCCCGCGTGCCTGACCCCTCTCCCGGCCGGGGGAGGGGGTAGCGCTGGCTCGATTTCCGGCCATCGCTGCCAGGCCTGCGCCCGGATATACTCGCCGGCATCTTCCCCGACCTACACGACAGGAGGGTGCCGTGGACTACCTCGGTGCGTTGCTGGCCATTTCCGGTGTCCTGGTGCTGAGCGTCATCAGCCCCGGTCCCAACTTCGCCATCGTCACGTCCACTGCGACCCTCAGCTCGCGCCGTGCTGGCGTGGCCACGGGGCTCGGTTTGGCCGCCGCCTCCGCCACCTGGGCGCTGCTGGCCGTCGCCGGGTTGGGGCTCATCGTGTCGCAGGTGGAATGGCTCTATCTCGGCATCAAGCTGGCGGGCGCCGCCTACCTGATCTGGCTGGGTTTACGAATGATCCTCGGCGCCCGCAAACCCACCGTTGCCGCACCCGACCGGCTCGAATCCGGTGCCTTTGCCGCTGCGCGCAAGGGCTACCTGGTGAGCATGACCAACCCCAAGGCGCCGGCCTTCTACGGCAGCATCTTCGCCGTGATGGTGCCGGTGCACGCGCCCGCCTGGTTTTATGCGGCCATCGTGGTGATCGCCGCTGCGGTTTCCGGCCTCTGGTACTGCGGGATGGCGATGCTCTTCTCCAACCCTGCGGTGCGCGGCGGCTTCATGCGTTTCAAGGCCGTGTTCGAGACACTGATGGGCGTTTTCCTGCTGGGCCTGGGCGGCCGGTTGTTGCTGAGCCGTTGAGGGGGCGGCTTCGCCGCCCTTGGCGAATGAATTCGCCCCCACAGGAGAGTTGCTGCCCCCGGGACTCCTGCAAGGATGCTTATGGAAATACCCTCTGAATTCATCATTCATCATTCATCAGACAGACCACTGGATTCTCAATCATCGGCTCAACTCGGCACTGCCGGGTTACCTGATGCTGGGGAGTCGGGCACGGGTCGATGCCTTCCATGAGTTGCCCCAGGAGGCCCTGCTGGAGTTGGGCCCGCTGATGGCGCAGACGCAACGGGCCGTGGAGCAGGCGTTGCAGCCTCGACGTTTCTACATAGGGCGTTACGGTCATGTTCCGGGGTGGCCAGTGCATTTCCATTGCATACCCGTCTTTGATTGGGTCGAGGAGCTGTTCTGGCGGGACGAGCGCTACCGCGTGCTGGAGACCTTTGCGGGTGGCGAGCCGGAGTCCGTCACTGATGGCGCTGAACTTACCCTGTTCATCTGGAGGGAGTTCTGCGAAAGACCCGATCCCCCCGCGATCCAGGGACCAGGAGTCGAAGCGGTGATCGAGCGTCTGCGTGCTGCCTTCTTGTAGGGGGTCACCTGTGGGAGCGAATTCATTCGCGATTGAAAATCTCTCCCACACTCGAGTGGTTCCGTAGGATGCGGTGGAGCGGAGCGATACCCATCGATGTGATCGAAGGGCGAACCTGCGGTCCGCTTGGCGATTGAAATCGCCCCTACAGGGTTTGTGCCGGGAACCGGATTTCTTTGCCTTGTGGGAGCGAATTAATTCGCGATTGAAATCGCTCCCACAGGGCCAGCACGGTGCCGCCGCTTTTTGTGGGGGCGAATTCATTCGCCAAGGGCGGCGAAGCTGCCCCCTGCAAGGTCGAAGGGCGAACCTGTGGTCCGCTTGGCGATTGAAATCCCCCCTACAGGAATGTTCTGTGCCCTGAGAAGGGGCGTGCTGGCTACGTAGTATTACGTAGCTGTGCTTCGTAGTTGTGCGAATTTCTCCGTGGCCGCCACGCGCCGATAGTGTCGGCTGCCCCTATCCGGGCATAAACAACAACAAAAGCCGCCGCAGGTGACCCCCAGCGGCAGGAGACAATTCAATGACTCAACTGGCTTCCCGAATCGCCTGGTTCGCCGTTGCCCTGCTTGGCGCATTCGCGCTGGGTACCGTGGCACTGCGTCGGGGCGAAGCCATCAACGCCCTCTGGATCGTTACTGCTGCAACCGCGATCTACCTGATTGCCTACCGCTACTACAGCCTGTTCATCGCCAACAAGGTGATGAAGCTGGACGCCACCCGCGCAACACCTGCAGTGCTCAACAACGACGGCCTGGACTACGTCCCGACCAACAAGCACATCCTCTTCGGTCACCACTTCGCCGCCATCGCCGGCGCCGGCCCGCTGGTAGGCCCGGTACTCGCCGCACAGATGGGCTACCTGCCCGGCACCCTCTGGCTGATCGCCGGCGTGGTCCTCGCCGGTGCGGTGCAGGACTTCATGGTGCTGTTCCTCTCCACCCGTCGCAACGGCCGCTCCCTCGGGGATATGGTCCGCGAAGAAATGGGTCGGATTCCGGGCACCATCGCCCTGTTCGGCTGCTTCCTGATCATGATCATCATCCTCGCGGTGCTGGCACTGATCGTGGTGAAAGCCCTGGCCGAAAGCCCCTGGGGCATGTTCACCGTGATGGCGACCATCCCCATCGCGATGTTCATGGGCGTGTACATGCGCTACATCCGTCCGGGCCGCATTGGTGAGATTTCCATTATCGGCGTGGTACTGCTGCTGGCCTCCATCTGGCTGGGCGGCATCGTGGCTGCTGACCCGGTCTGGGGTCCGGCCTTCACCTTCACCGGTGTGCAGATCACCTGGATGCTGATCGGCTATGGCTTCGTGGCCGCCGTGCTGCCGGTGTGGCTGATCCTCGCCCCGCGTGACTACCTGTCGACCTTCCTGAAGATCGGCACCATCGTTGGCCTGGCCATCGGCATCCTGATCCTCGCCCCCGAGCTGAAAATGCCGGCGCTGACCCAGTTCGTCGACGGCACCGGCCCGGTGTGGAAGGGCACCCTGTTCCCGTTCCTGTTCATCACCATCGCCTGCGGTGCGGTATCCGGCTTCCATGCGCTGATCAGCTCCGGCACCACGCCCAAGCTACTGGCCAACGAAACCCACGCCCGCTACATCGGCTACGGCGGCATGCTGATGGAGTCCTTCGTCGCCATCATGGCCATGGTCGCTGCCTCGGTGATCGAGCCGGGCGTGTACTTCGCCATGAACAGCCCGGCCGCGCTGGTGGGCACCGACGTGAATGCCGTTGCCGCTACCGTTAGCAGCTGGGGCTTTGCCATCACCCCGGAAGTGCTCCAGCAGACCGCTACCGATATCGGTGAGCACAGCATCCTGGCCCGTGCCGGTGGTGCGCCGACCCTGGCCGTGGGAATCGCGCAGATCCTTCACCAGGTGCTGCCGGGTGAGAACACCATGGCCTTCTGGTACCACTTCGCGATTCTCTTCGAGGCGCTGTTCATCCTCACCGCGGTGGACGCCGGTACCCGTGCCGGTCGCTTCATGCTGCAGGACCTGCTGGGCAACTTCGTTCCGGCCCTGAAGAGAACCGAGTCCTGGACCGCCAACGTCATCGCCACCGCTGGTTGCGTGGTGATGTGGGGCTGGCTGCTGTACCAGGGCGTGATCGACCCGCTGGGCGGCATCAACACCCTGTGGCCGCTGTTCGGCATCTCCAACCAGATGCTGGCGGGCATCGCGCTGATGCTGGGCTGCGTGGTGCTGATCAAGATGAAGCGTCAGCGCTACGTCTGGGTCACCCTGGTACCGGCCGTGTGGCTGCTGATCTGCACCACCACCGCGGGCCTGATCAAGCTGCTCGACCCGAACCCGGCCGTCGGTTTCCTGGCCCTGGCCAAGAAGTACAGCGATGCCGCTTCCGCTGGCCAGATCCTGGCTCCGGCCAAGGACATGGGCCAGATGCAGCACGTGATCTTCAACGCCTACACCAATGCGACCCTGACCGTGCTGTTCCTCTTCGTGGTGACCAGCGTGCTGTTCTTCGCCATCAAGGTGGGACGCAGCGCCTGGATGAAGACCGAGCGCACCGACAAGGAATCGCCGTTCCAGCCGATTCCGGACGCTTGAGGAGGCCGCGAGCATGTTCAATGACCTGAGCCGCATGGGGAAATACCTTGGGCAGGCCGCGCGCATGCTCGTGGGCATGCCCGACTACGACAACTATGTCGAGCACATGCAGAACAAGCACCCGGACAAACCGGTGATGAGTTACGAGGAGTTTTTCCGCGAGCGGCAGGACGCCCGCTACGGCGGCGGCAAGGGACGGCCCATACGCTGCTGTTGAACCCCTGATGCGGTAACCTGAGCGCCACGCCTGTCGTGGCGCTCTTGTTTCCGGTCATCCCCCCGGAGCCTATTTTTGTAGGAGCGAGCTTGCTCGCGAAGCACTGTTCCCGAGCAAGCTCGCTCATACGGGTTAAAACCTGATTTCGAGGATTGTCCCGATGTCCGCCCATCTCCCCATTCCCGTCACCGTGCTCAGCGGTTTTCTCGGTGCCGGCAAGACCACCCTGCTGAAACACATCCTCAAGGCCGAGCACGGTCTGAAGATTGCCGTGATCGAGAACGAGTTCAGCGAGGCGCCCATCGACGGCCAGTTGCTCGGCGACGACCCGGTACAGGTGGTGACCCTGGCCAATGGCTGCGTTTGCTGCTCGATTCATGTCGAGCTGGAGAAGGCGCTGTTCCTGCTGCTGGAGCGCCTGGACGCTGGCGAGCTGGCGTTCGACCGCCTGGTGATCGAATGCACCGGCCTTGCCGACCCGGCGCCGGTGGCGCAAACCTTCTTCGCCGATGAGGAACTCTGCCAGCGCTATGTGCTGGACGGCATCATCACCCTGGTGGACGCGGTGAACGCCGAGCGCCACCTGCAGGAAACCATCGCCCAGGCCCAGGTGGGCTTTGCCGACCGCATCCTGGTGAGCAAGCGCGACCTGGTGGACGAGGCGCACTTCGATGCACTCAGCCAGCGCCTTTCGCGCATCAACCGCCGCGCGCCGATCCGCGTGGTGGACCATGGCCGCATCGATCTTGCCGAGCTGCTGGATGTGCGCGGCTTCAACCTCAATGCCGATGTCGGCCCGGCGCTGACTCTGCGTCCGCTGGCCTCCGCTGGCACTCCCGATCGCATCGGCACCCTGGTGCTGAAAAGCGAACGTCCGCTGGATATGGACCGGCTCAGTGCTTTCATGGAGGGGCTGCTGGAGGAGCACGGCAATTCCATGCTGCGTTACAAAGGCGTGCTATGTGTCGAGGGTGAACCCCGTCGCCTGGTGTTCCAGGGCGTGCTGCGGCTGTACGGCTTCGACTGGGATACCGAGTGGCAGGACGGCGAGGCGCGCGAAAGCGTGATGGTCTTCATTGGCGACCAACTGCCGGAAGAGAAGATTCGCGCCGGGTTCGAAGCGTCGCAGGTGTGAGGTTGGCGAATCGCGAATGAATTCGCTCCCACAGGTGGATCGCGCTTCTTCGATCCACCATGGGCCTCGATCCAGGCACCAGCGGTGGAAGTAAAAAGCGACTTCCACCCTACGATGACGCGCGCGGTCTCGGCCACGTGGTGAAGTGAGTGACCATGCAACTCAAGTACAAGATCGTGACGCTCAGCGTCCTGCCACTCATCGTGTCGGTGCTCTTCATCTGCGTCCTGGTGTTCGCCCAAAGCCAGAAGCTGGAGGAAGAGCAGGCCAAGCTGGTGGAAAGCAGCATCATGGCGGCCAAGAAGGCCGAGCTGAAGAACTACCTGGAGCTGGCCCTGAGCCTGATCGCGCCGCTGTACGAGAGCGGTCGCGACGACGAGGAGGCGCGGCAGCAGGCGCTGCACATGCTGGCGCGGGCGAGCTTCGGGCTCGACGGCTACTTCTTCGTCTACGACCGTCACGGCAAGAACCTGATGCACCCCCGGCAGGCGAACCTGGTGGGCAAGGAACTCATCGGCATGAAGGACAGGAACGGTCTGCCGGTGATCCAGGCACTGCTCGACAGTGCCGAGCGGGGCGACGGTTACCAGCTCTACGCCTGGGAGAAACCCTCCACCCGCCAGGTGACTGAAAAGCTCTCCTACGTGGTGATGCTTGACCGTTGGGGCTGGATGCTGGGTACCGGCATCTACATCGACGATGTGGAGGTGGCCACGCTCAAGTCGCGCCAGGAAGTGGCGACGGGGGTGCTGACCACGGTACTGGCGATCGCCTCCTTCTCGCTGATCGCGATTCTGGTGGTGTTCACCGGCGGCCTGATGCTGAACTTCACCGAGCACCGCCTGGCCGACCGCAAGCTGTCGGCGTTGAATCAGCGCATCGTTCACCTGCAGGAAGAGGAGCGTTCACGGGTTTCCCGTGAGTTGCACGACGGCATCAGCCAGCAACTGGTGTCGATCAAGTTCCAGTTCGAGCTGGCCAGCCTGGAGCTGGAGAACGGGCGGGAGAGGGGGCTGGAGAACCTGCGCGCGGGCACGGCGCGTCTCGGTGAGGCCATCGGCGAAATCCGTCGCATTTCCCACGACCTGCGGCCGTCATTGCTGGATACCCTCGGCCTGTCGCCGGCCATCGACCAGCTGGTTCATGAGTTCGAGCAGCGCACGGGCATACGCACCCAGTACGAGCGCGGCCTGGACGACGCCAGCCTCGGCATGGACGTTCGCGTCACGCTGTTCCGCATCATCCAGGAAGCCCTGGGCAACATCGAGCGCCACTCCAGGGCCAGCGCCGCTATAATCTCGCTCGCCGCCAACCAGGGAGCCATCGTCCTGCGGGTCGAAGACAACGGCGTGGGATTCGATCCCGGCCTGGTGGACAGGAGTCACGGCATCGGCCTGAGGAATATCAGGGAGCGGGTCGATCACCATCGCGGGGCATTCACCATTTCCTCTTCTCACGGCCGAACGGAACTCCAGGTCGAGATACCCGTGCAGAGAGCTTGAACGGCTCGAATTCCAGGCGAACCAAGAGGCCGTCATGAGCGTTCCCAATCCCATCAGAATCGCGCTGATCGACGACCACATGCTGGTCCGCGATGGCGTGAAATCCCTGCTCTCGGCGATGCCGCATTTCGAGGTGGTGGCCCAGGCCGAATCCGGCGCCGAGGCGCTGGAGCTGGTGGCCAACACCGAACTGGACCTGCTACTGGTGGATGTCGGCCTGAAGGACATGAACGGCCTGGAGCTGACCCGTCGGCTGTGCAGCCTGTATCCAGGCATCAAGATCCTGATCCTTAGCATGTACGACAACCAGGAGTACGTGCGCACCTCCATCAATGCTGGCGCCTTCGGCTATGTGCTGAAGAACGCCCCTTCCACCGAGCTGATCGCCGCCATCGAAGCCATCGTCGCCGGCGGCAGCTTCTACAGCCCGGAAATCGCCCGCAAGCTGGCCACCAATGTCCGTGACGAGAACGAACTGACCCCGCGCGAGTTGCAGGTGCTGTCGATGCTCGCCAAGGGGCTGAACAACAAGGAAGTGGCGCGTGAACTGGATATCAGCGTGCGCACGGTGGAAACCTACCGCCTCAGCATCCGCCGCAAGCTGAACATCGATACGCCCGCCGCGCTGGTCAAGTACGCCTTGGAGCATGGGCTGATCTCGATCTGAGATCGGCTCGCCCTCTCGAATTACTTCATTGGCCGACCCTGGGGTTGGGTCAGCGGATAGCTGTGCCAAGCGTTATGTATTTAGGTATATTACGGTCTTCGAACGCCCGTAGCCTGGGCGCTCCGCTTGATTTCCGAGTACAGCATGACCAGCATTCGTGAGCGAAATCGCCAGCTCATCCTCGATTCGGCCGCAGCCGAATTCGCCGAGACGGGCTTCGCTGCCACCAAGATCCAGGATGTCGCTGCCCGTGCTGCGGTACCCAAGTCCAACGTCTTCTATTACTTCCTGTCCAAGGAAGACCTCTACTGCCAGGTCTTGTTGAGCGTGGTGGAGCCGTCTCTCGAAGCATCGGCCCTGTTGCGGGAGGAGGATGACGACCCGCAGGAGGCGCTGGCGGCATTCATTCGCGCCAAGTTGCGCATCAACCAGGACATGCCACGCGCGGCCAAAGTCTTCGCCAGTGAGATGCTGTTGGGGGCGCCGCGCCTGCCCAGGCATTCCCTTGAACAGCTCAACGCCGAGACCCGACGGCACATCCTCTGCCTGCAGGGCTGGATGGCCCGGGGCCTCCTGGCGCCGGTGGCGGTGCAGCACCTGCTGCTGACCCTCTGGGCCTCGACCCAGGCCCAGGCGTGCTTCGACTGGCAGACCTCGCGCATCACCGGCAAGGACGAGCCGGATGCGCGTGATTTCGACGCGGCTGCCGAAACCATTACCCGCCTGGTGGTGCAGGGAACGGCGCCAACCCATGCGGGCATGCTGGTGTGACGTTCATGTGAGTGGAGGACTCCGTAGGGTGCGCTGCGCGCACCGAAACACTGGCACGGGGTTGCTGGTGCGCACGGCGCACCCTACGAAGCGTGCCTTGAGCTAAAACAACACCATCTGCTTGTCGATCAACGACGCGAAGTCGTCCCCTACGAAGGGCAGGATGGCGTCTGCAATGGGCTGCAGCTGGCGCGTCAGGTAGTGGTCGTAATCGATGGCCGAGTGACGCGTCTCCAGTGGCTCGGGACCGTTGACGGTGATCAGGTAGCTGATCCAGCCGCCGTTCTGGTATTGGCGTGGACGCCCCAGTCTGTCGTTGAAGTCATCGGCCATGCGTGCGGCGCGGACGTGGGGTGGTACGTTGCGGGTGTAGTCGTCCAGCTGACGGCGCAGGCGTTTGCGATAGACCAGCAGCTCATCCAGTTCCCCGGCTAGCGTCCGTTGCACGTAGGCGCGCACGTAATCCTGATAGGACTGGCGATTGAATATGCGCTGGTAGAGCTCCTGCTGGAACTGTTGGGCCAGCGGAGACCAGTCGGTGCGCACTGTTTCCAGGCCCTTGAAGACCATTTCCTGGCTACCGTCCGCCCCTTTCACCAGGCCGGCATAGCGCTTCTTGCTGCCTTCCTCGGCGCCACGGATGGTGGGCATCAGGAAGCGCTGGTAGTGGGTTTCGAACTGCAGCTCCAGCGCACTTTCCAGTCCGTACTCCTGCTGCAGGTGCTCGCGCCACCACTGGTTGACCTGCTGTACCAGCTTACGGCCGATGCGGGCAGCCTCATCTTCTTCGTGGGGCCGATTGAGCCAGACGAAGGTGGAATCGGTATCGCCGTAGATCACGCTGTAGCCCTGGGCTTCGATCAGCTCCCGGGTGCGACGCATGATCTCGTGGCCACGCATGGTGATGGAGGAGGCCAGGCGCGGATCGAAGAAGCGGCAGCCACTGGAGCCGAGCACGCCGTAGAAGGCATTCATGATGATCTTCAGCGCCTGGGGCAACGCCTTGTTGCCGTCGCGCTTGGCTTCTTCGCGGCTCTGCCAGACCCGCGCCACGATGGAGGGCAGGCTGTGCCGGGTGCGGGAGAAGCGTGCTCCGCGAAAGCCGGGTACAGAGTGTTCATCGTCCGGTTGCCTGAGGCCTTCGATCAGGCCCACCGGGTCGATCAGGAAGCTGCGGATGATCGACGGGTAGAGGCTCTTGTAGTCCAGCACCAGGACCGATTCGTAGAGGCCGGGTCTTGAGTTCATCACGAAACCGCCGGGGCTTGCCTCGGGGGCCTTCTCGCCGAGGTTGGGGGCGACGAAGCCCTGGCGGTGCATCAGCGGCATGTAGAGGTGGGTGAAGGCCGCAACCGATCCACCGCTGCGGTCGGTGGCCAGGCCCGTGACCGTCGCGCGTTCGAGGAGGAAGTGGAGCAGTTCGGCCTTCTCGAAGATGCGCGTGACCAGCTCGCAGTCCTTGAGGTTGTAGCGCGCCAGGGCGGGCTTGTCCTCGGCGAACATGCGGTTGATCTCGTCCATGCGCTGGTAGGGCGTGTCGATCGCCTTGCCTTCGCCGAGCAGCGTCTGCGCGACGTTTTCCAGGCTGAAGGAGGGGAAGGTCCAGGTGGCTGAGCGCAGGGCTTCGATGCCGTCGATGATCAGGCGCCCGGTGGCTTCGGCGAAGAAGTGGTTGTTGCCGCTGCCGTGCTCGCGCCAGCCCATGGGGTCGCCGCCACGGCCCAGCAACAGTGGCACCTTCAGCTTCTCGGCGTGCGCCTGAAGCACGCGCAGGTCGAACTGCACCAGGTTCCAGCCGATGATCGCGTCAGGATCGTGTTCGGCCAGCCACTGGTTCAGGGCCTCCAGCAGCTCGGCACGGCTGTCCCGGTAGTCCAGCTGGAAGTCGACCCCGCTGGCATCGCCATTGGCTGGGCCGAGCATGTAGACCTGGCGTTGGCCGCAGCCTTCCAGGGCGATGGAATAGAGTTCGCCACGTTCGGTGGTCTCGATATCCAGCGACACCAGCCTGAGTCGCGGGCGGTAGTCGGGGGCGGGTTTGAGCTGGGCATCCAGCATGACGCCGTTGGCGTCCGGGGTGCCGCCGAAGAACACGGGCGCGGTTATGAACCGCTCCATCAGGTAGCGTTCCGGCGGGCGGATATCGGATTCGAAGACATCCACGCCGGCCTTGCGCAGGGCCTTGTCCAGGCGCATCAACTGGCGGTGCTGGTTGCAGTAGAGGCCGAGTACCGGACGATGCTGGAAGTCGCAGAGGGTGAGGGGGCGCAGCTCCGCATCGCGCTCGCCGGCCAGGACCGCTTCGGCGCGCTCGCGATGCTCGGCGGGAATGAACGCCACGGAAGTCTGGACTGGCAGGCGCACCTGTCGTGGGCCGGCATCGGTGGCCAGCCAGAAGTCGACTTCCGTCCCTTCCGGCGTGTCCTGCCAGTGCCGGGTCAGGACGAACCCCTGCTGTAATTCCACCACCGCAACCTCGGAACCTTTCTTCACCGCGGGATTCTACTCGTCATCGTTCCGGCGCGCGCGTCGTCGGACGCGGCAAGGCTCGCAATGTCTGTATGACATGAAGAAAATTAGCTAAGCCATTGAATTGACAGCATACGTCCTGTCTGAAGAACCTGATTTTTCCTGGCCAGAGAGGGGGCTTTTCTTTATGCTCCCCGGCCTTTTTCACCCGTCCGGGAGACGACCCCCATGCTGGACAATACCCTCGTACAACTCGAACAGCTCGTTACCGAACTGCTGCAGCAGAATCAGGCCATCGCCGACGATAACGCACGCATCCGCGCCGAACTGCGCAAGGCCCGCGAAGAGAACGACAGTCTGCAACTGGCCGCGATGGAGCAGGAAGAGAAGAACAACGCCGCCGCCGAGCGCCTGCAGGCCCTGGTCCGCCGCGTCAGCGAGAGCCGCGCCAGCGCATGAGTACCGACAGCGTCCGCGTGCTGCGCATCCTGGGGCGCGAGTACAACATCAAGGCACCGGCCGGCGAAGAGCAGGTGCTGCAGGACGCGGCAGCAATGCTGCAGGCGGAGATCGCCTCCAACAAGAAGAAATTCCCCTATGTCACCGCCAATGAACTGGTGGTGCTTTCCGCGCTCAATCTTTGCGCGCGCCAGTTGAATGCTGGCGACAAGCCCCATGATGCGGCCGATGTCAGCCAACGCCTGGCCAGGCTAAACCGGCGAATTCGCGAGCAACTGGACAGCGTCGGTTCCTGAGATTCCCTGACCAGGCTCAGTGCCGCGCGTACTGGCCTTTCCTTGTAGGGGCGAATTCATTCGCCAAGGGCGGCGAAGCTGCCCCCTGCAAGGTCGAGGGCCGAACCTGCGGTCCGCTTGGCGATTGAAATCGCCCCTACAGATGGAGATCGCCCCCGCAGGGTCAGCGCCAGATTGGCCTTTCCTTATGGGGGCGAATTCATTCGCGAAAGGACGGCGAAGCCGTCCCCTCGGCAGCGGGATCAGCCGATGACGCGGAAGATATCGGCGCGGTTGATCTCGGTGCGGCCGTCTTCGTACCACTCCGGAATCGCTTCCTTGAGCAGCTCCTTGTCGCCATCCAGCTTGAACGGCTGGGTGTAGCGCTTCTTGCGGTAGGCGTAGATGTAGTAGGTGCCTTCGCGGTAGAGGATACGGTCGAAGGTGTAGAAGCCGATGTGCGAGCCGTTGCAGCGCGCCGTCAGCACCACGTCGCCTTCCTCGTAGGGCAGGGCACCTTCGGCACACTCGTAGGTGAAGAACTCGCGGACATCGTCCCAGGCCACGCCATCGCTGCTGGATTTCAGATGGTCGCGGGCTTCGTCCTCGGACTGCTGCGAGTGGTCGCTGTACCAGATGAACAGCGGGATGCTCTGGTTGGTGTCGTCACCCAGCCAGCCTTCGCTGTCCAGGTACTCGGCGGTACGCGCCAGACCCGCCTGCATGCGGCGATGGTTCTGCTTGTAGGCGTCCAGCGCATCTTCGAAGGCCTGGACATGGTTGCAGGCCATCACGCCTTCGATGCCCTTGATCGCCTGGGCGCGTGCCAGATAGGCGTCGTACAGGGCAGCATCGGTGATGACGGTGCAGGTATCGCGCACCAGGCTGACGCCGACCTGGGTGAGGTTGGCGCTGCCGACTATGACCACATCCGGCTCGATCAGATAGAGCTTCCAGTTCACGCTCGCCTGATAGCGGAAGTCCACCGTCAGGGCGAGATCGGGATTGGATTCGTTGAGGCAGTGCTCGATGAAATCGGGTGAGGTCAGCGAGTTGATGGTGCCGACCAGGATATCCAGCTGGTTGCCGTTCTCGATCAACTGGTCGATCAGGGGCTCGGTGCCGCTGGCGAAGGCGGAAACTATCGTGATCTTCTTTCCGCTCAGTTCGCCCAGATAGGTTTCAAGGCTGTCTTCGTAATCCAGAATTTCCATACAGTCTCCAGCGACATCTATTTTTGCAATTTCGGCATTTTCGCACAGGCAATGCCATAAACCAGAGTCCGAAATGCTTCGCGGACCCGCCGAGTGTGTTTGACGTCCGGCGGGTCGCCCGTAGCACCTGGCGAAATGCTGCAGACGCTGGAATCGCCTGGGCCTCAGCCGTTGCTTTCGGCGAACTCGCGCAGGGCGTCGCCATCCAGGCGGTAGCGCACCCATTCGTCCTGGGGCAGGGCGCCAATGGAACGGTAGAAATCGATGGCGGGCTGGTTCCAGTCCAGCACGCTCCATTCGAGGCGACCGCAGTCATTGGCGCGGGCTTCGCGGGCGATCTCCCTCAGCAGATGGCGGCCTGCGCCGATGCCGCGTTGGTCCGGCGTGATGTAGAGGTCTTCCAAATAGATGCCATTGCGGCCCAACCAGGTGGAGTAGCTGTAGAAGTACACGGCGTAGCCGATCGGCTGGCCGTCCTTGAGGCACATCAGCGCGCGGGATGGCGCGTGGTCGACGAACAGGGTGCGGCGGATGTCCTCGACGCTGGCGATGACCTCGTGGCCAGCCCGCTCGTAGACAGCCAGTTCGATGATGAAGTTGAGGATCTGCTGGGCATCGTCGGGCTGGGCTGGGCGGATTTCGATGGTCACGGTGACTCTCCATGGGGCGGTTGGTGCAGCCATGCTAGAGGCTTTGCTGGAGCGCATGAAGGGCATTCGTAGCAATGGAGAGCGAAGACCGTCGCCATTGCGTTGCGCTTCCTGGGTGTCCGCTAATCTTGGCGTAAGACCCAGCCTGTGGAGGGCGAGGGCGTGATCCTGCTGGCGAGTGTGCTCCTGGCCCTGTTGATGGGCTTTGCCGTGCAGCGCGGTGGCACCTGCATGGTGGCCGCACTGGAAGAGGTGGTGAACAAGGGCCGCTGGGCCCGCTTTCGCGCGCTGCTGGAAACGTCCCTGTGGGTGCTGGGTGGATTCGTCCTGCTGCGTGCTTTCGATGTTCTGCCGATGGTGCCCACGGGTCTTTCCTTGCATTGGCATGCTGCACTGGGTGGTGCGTTGCTGGGCATCGGCGCGTTCATCAATGGAGGGTGTGCCTTCGGCGTGGTGGCGCGGGTTGGCTCCGGGCAATGGGCCTGGCTGGCGACGCCGCCAGGGTTTCTTGCAGGCTTCGCCCTGGCCGGTCGCAATGTCGGCATGACCTCCGCGATGCCGACGATGATTCCCGACTGGCTGGAGCAGGTGCCCATTGGCCTGGTCCCGATGATCATCGCGGCATTGGTGGCGCGTTTGGGCTGGCTGGCCTGGAACCGGCACAACGGCGGAGTGCACGGATCGATCTGGTCGCCGCACCACGCCACTATTGTCCTTGGCGTGGCCTTTCTCCTGCTGTTCGTCTGCGTCGGCGCCTGGGCCTATACCGATATCCTCGCTGAGATGGCCACCGGCCGATTCATGGAGCTGGGCCTGCGCGGCCTGCTGCTGCCGGCGATGTTCGCCGGGGCGTTGCTGGGTGGCTGGAGCGCCGGGCTCTGGGAACACCGCTGGCCGACGCCGCTGGCCTTGCTGAAGTGTTTCGCGGGCGGGGCGCTGATGGGGCTTGGCGCCACCCTGGTACCCGGTGGCAATGACAGCCTGATCCTGTTCGGCATGCCGCTGCTCTGGCCCAATGCCTGGCTGGCTTTTGCCTGCATGTGCGTGGTGGTGGTCCTGACGCTGTGGCTGGCGAAGCTGGGAAAGGGGCAGGGCGTCAGGTCGTAGGGTGCGCTGTGCGCACCGAGTTCGGAGCGAGGCTCGGCACCCCTACAACCCGCTGGTGCGCGCGGCGCACCCTACAAGAGCAGGACCAGCCCCGAGCCGTTAGTCAGGCATGAAAAAGCCCGGCGATTGCCGGGCTTTTTCATGAGCGGGTGGTTCAGGCAGCGTGATCGAACACCTTGCCCTTGGCCTTGCGCTCCACCTGCTTGCGGCAGGCTTCACCGAAGGCTTGGAAGATCTTCACCGAGTCGGGATTCTTCACCGCTTGCCATTCCGGGTGCCATTGCACTGCGAAGAGGAAGGGCGAAAGTTTGGGAGCGTGGATGGCTTCCACCAGACCGTCTTCGGCACGGGCGATGGCTTCGATGCCCTTGCCCAGGGTTTTCAGGCCCTGGCCGTGCAGCGAGTTCACCTGAATGGTGTCGTTACCCAGGACCTTGTGCAGCCAGCTGTTCTGATCCACGCGCACGCTGTGGGCCGGGGCGTACTGGACGTCCACCGGGTCTTCAGTGTTTTCGCGGTGGTCATTGAAGCCAGGCTCGGCATAGACCTTCTGGTACATGTCGCCGCCCAGGGCGACGTTGATTTCCTGCATGCCACGGCAGATGCCGAAGATCGGCAGGCCGCGCTCGATGGCAGCACGAATCAGGGGCAGGTCGAAGAGGTCGCGATCCTTGTCCTGAGCTTTCTCCGGCGTCAGGTTTTCCTGACCGTAGAGGCTCGGGTCGATGTTGCTGCCAGCACCGGTGAGGTAAACGCCGTCAGCCATATCGAGGTACTGCTGGAGGTCTTCGGTGCCGCAGCAGGTGGGCACGAGGACCGGTACACATTCGGAGATTTCTACCAGCGGCACGATGTACTTGTGGGTCATCACCTGGTAGTCGTGGCCCTTGCGTTCCTGGGCGCCCATGGACATCAGGACGACCGGTTTACGAGTGGTCTGCTTCTTATTGCCAATGTTGCTGTTGGACATATTTCACCTTGGGACAGGCTCAGCCTATCGTTGCTGTGCAGGCGCGCCAGTGAGGTTTGGGGCTACCTGAGATCCCGAGCACTGCCGGTAATCGGCGGGGCGATTTCCGGTCGAGACCTGCTATATAGCCTGCCAGAGCCGTTTAATATGTCAAACGAAGCCGACGAAAAACGTAAAAAATAATGGCCGATTTTTATCGGTTTTTAATAGATAACATATTGATATTTATAGATATTTATAAATAGAGAAAAATATTTTTCGGTTCAGCATCTAAAACGAGTGTTCAGAATGCTGGACCCTGCGCCCAGCATGGAAGCCTCGTCCTAGAGCGTCGTCGCCTTGCCTTGGCTATCCAGCTCGAACACCTTGTTTCGCATCAGACGCTCCCGCAGCCAGCGCTTGGCCTTGCCCCTGCCTTGCCGGCGCGGCCAGATCAGGTCCACGCCTACCAGCCAGTCCGTATGTGGATAGGCCACGAGGTTCAGTTCCACCAGATCGCCGTTGGCCAGTTCCCGATGGATGAGTTGGCGGGGCAGGGTGGCCCAACCTAGGCCCGCGCGCACCATCTCCAGCAATGCCATATAGCTTTCCGCTTGCCAGAGCTGGGTAGAGCGCAGGTATTCACTGCTGGGCAGCTTGCTGGCATGGGCGCTGAAGGCCAGTCGTCGGTGGGCGTGCAGGTCGGCGAAGCTGACCTGGGCAAGCTGCGCCAGTGGGTGTGACGGGTGGGTGGCGTGCACCATGATCAGCTTGCCCAGCTGCTGGAACTCCAGTTCCCGCGGATATTCCGGTTGGGAGAAGGCGATACCCATCTCGACTTCACCTTTCTGCACCATGCCAGCCACATCGCCATAGACCGGGTGGCGGACGATCAGATCGACATAGGGAAAAGCCTGCTCGAACTCGCGCAGTACCGGCATCACGGTGTTGTAGGGCACCTCGATGGCCAGGGTCAGGCTCGGCTCGGTTTCTTCCGTCAGGCTGTCGGCATGGCCTTCCAGTGCCAGGCAGCGCTCCAGCACCGCTTCGGCCTCCAGCAGAAGCTTCTGGCCGGCAGCGGTCAGAGCCGGAATGCGGGTGGACCGGTCGAACAGTTCCACGCCCAGGTCGGTTTCCAGGTTGGCGATGGCGGCACTGACCGTCGACTGCGTGCGCCCCAGCCGGCGCGCGGCGGCCGAGAAGGAGCCCGCTTGGGCAACGGTGACCAGCACCTGCAGCTGATCCAGTGAAAACCGCATGGCGAAGCTCCTTTGATCCATCGATGGGGGCGATGGTTATTCATTTGTTCCATCGTCATCAAGTGGAGATCATCCGCCTCAGCCAGCACTGCCTCCTCGAATCGCTGGGCAACCCACACCCAAAAACAAGAACACGTTGCTTTGCAGGAGTACCTCCATGAGCCATCCCCATCCGGTGGACCAGCTGCTTCCCGTTCGCCAACTCGTCACCTACGGCCTGCAACACGTGCTGGTGCTTTACGCCGGCGCGGTGGCTGTGCCGCTGATCCTCGGCAGCGCCCTCGGGCTTTCCAGCGCTGACGTGGTGTTGCTGATCAACGCCAACCTGCTTACCTCGGGTATTGCCACGCTGGTGCAGACCCTCGGCTTCTGGCGCTTCGGCGCGCGGCTGCCGCTGGTGCAGGCCTGCTCCTTCATCGCACTGGCGCCGATGATCATGATCGGCAAGGCCTACGGGCTGACCCAGGTGTTCGGTGCGGTGATCGCCGCCGGTGTCATCACTATCGCCTTGGCGCCGGTGTTCAGCCGCCTGCTGAGGTTCTTCCCGCCGGTGGTGATCGGCAGCCTCATCACCATCATCGGCATTTCCCTGATGCCGGCGGCGGCCATCTGGCTCGGCGGCGGCAACCCGGGCGCAGAGGATTTCGGCACACCCGCCAACTTGCTGCTGGGCCTGGCGACGGTCGCCATCACCCTGGTAATTCATGCGCGATTCTCGGGCTTCGTCGGCAATCTCAGCGTATTGATCGGGTTGTTCGCCGGTAGCCTGATTGCCGCCGCCTTCGGCATGACGGACTTCAGTCGGGTAGGGCAGGCGGCCTGGTTCGAGCTGTCCGCACCCATGGCTTTCGGCGTGCCTGAATTCTCCCTGACACCCATCCTGATCATGACCCTGGCGATGCTGGTGATCATGGCCGAGACCACCGGCAACTGCCTGGCCATCGGCAAGCTCACCGGCCGCACCATCACCCAGCGCACCCTGGGCGATGCCTTCCGCGCCGACGGCCTCTCCACCATCGTCGGCGGCCTGTTCAACAGCTTCCCTTACAACGCCTTCACCCAGAACACCGGCCTGATCGCCCTTTCCAACATCAAGAGCCGTTTCGTGGTGGCTACCGCGGGTGGGCTGATGATCCTCATGGGGCTGTTCCCCAAGCTCGGTGCGCTGATCGCTGCCGTACCTACACCGGTGCTTGGTGGCTGCGCCATCGTGATGTTCGGCATGACCACGGTGGCCGGTATCCAGGAGCTGTCGCGAGTGCGCTTCGAGGGCACCCGCAATGCCCTGGTGGTGGCGGTGTCGGTGAGCGTCGGCGTGCTGCCCATGTCCTTCCCGGCCCTGTTCGAGCACTTCCATGGCGCACTGCGCCTGGTGCTGGAGAGCGGCATCTTCCTCGGCGCGCTGAGCGCCATCGTCCTCAACCTCCTGCTGAACCGGGAGGCGCCCGCCAGCCAGGGCGAGACCGCCGAGCTGGCCGACTGATTCGCGCATTCGCGCCTTTACTGCCAAGGAGCCATCCATGACCTTCAGCAACCTCGTACCCACCTGCGTCAACGAACTCGACCTGGAACTGCTGCGCCTGTCCATCCGCTTGTCCGAGGAATCCCGCGAGCGCGGCCGGCATCCGTTCGCCGCAGTCGTGGCCGACCGCAACGGCAAGGTGATCGCCCAGGCCGGCAACAACTCCATGCCGCCGGAAGGCGACCCGACCCAGCACGCCGAACTGGCCGCTGCCGCCCAAGCCGCCAAAATCCTGAGCCCGGAAGAACTCGCCCATTGCACCCTCTACACGAGCGCCGAACCCTGCTGCATGTGCGCCGGTGCGGTGTATTGGACCGGCATCGGACGCGTGGTCTACGCCCTGTCGGAACACGCGCTGCTGGGACTGACCGGCGCCCACCCGGAGAACCCCACCTTCTCCCTGCCGTGCCGCGAAGTGTTCGCCCGTGGCCAGCGTGAAGTCGCGGTGCTGGGGCCGATGCTGGAGACCGAAGCCGCTGCGGCCCATGAGGGGTTCTGGTCGTGAGCGGAGGCATCTCCATCCATGTGGTGGATGTCGCCAGCGGCCGTGTAGCCGAAGGACTGGAGGTGCGACTGGAGCGGCTGGAGGGCGAGGATCGTGAGCTGATCTGCGCCGGCCGCATCGGTAGTAATGGCCTGCTCGCCGAACTGGCAGGGCTGGCCGAACGCTGCCGTCCAGGCCTCTACGTAGCCCGCCTGCGAGTGGCGGACTACTACCGTGCGCGGGGGATGCAGTTGCCAGAACCGCCGTTCCTCGATGAGCTGATCTACCGCTTCGGCACTGCCGACGCCGCGCAGCATTACCACCTGCCGTTCAAGCTCACCGCCTGGGGCCTTTCCTGCTTCCGTGGCGGCGCTTGACCGCCGCGATTTGCCTTCCTTTTCGCGAATGAATTCGCTCCCACATCGGCACAATCCGTTTTTGTAGGCAGGACTACGTCCTGCTTGGCGAATGAATTCGCCCCTACAGGATTGCGACAAGGGATGGCCGGGAGTCACCCCTCTCCCTTCTGGGGTGAAGAGGCACGTTTTCGGAAGCACCGCTTCCGGTGCCGATGAACGCCTGCGCGCGAAGCGCTCAGGCTGGGGCGCAGGGCGGGGGCGGGGGCGGGGGCGGGGGTGAGGGCGGTTTCATGCCCCTCCGAATCGCAACCTGAAATCAATTCGCGCCTCTGCTGTCTTTCATGCCATGTTTCGCCGGCATGAACCGCAAGGCAGCCCCTTCATGAGCAACCTCGTTACCCGTTTCATCACGCTTTTCACGCTTCTGACCCTCGCCGCTTGCGGCACCCAGCGCCCGCAGGAGCCGGTGTTGCGGCCCGCCGAGGTGCGTGCCAAGGTCGTCAAGCTGATGCCGGCCAAGGTGGCGGATCGCCAAGGCTGGGCGGCCGATATCCAGGCCGCCTTCGCCGCGCAGGACATCTCACCCAGTAACAGCAATCTTTGCGCGGTGCTGGCGGTCACCGAGCAGGAGTCCACCTACCAGGTGGACCCGCCCGTACCGGGGTTGGCGAAGATCGCCAGGCAGGAAATCCTCCGCCGCGCCGGTGGCCTGCATGTACCGGCCTTTGTGGTGAATTCCGCCCTGAAGATCGACTCACCCAACGGCAAGACCTACGACCAGCGCCTGTCCGCCGCGCGTACGGAGAAGGAATTGAGCGCCATCTTCGACGACTTCATCGACATGGTGCCCCTGGGCCGGAAACTGTTCGGCAACTTCAACCCGGTGCACACCGGCGGCCCCATGCAAGTGAGCATCGCCTTCGCCGAAGCCAGCGCGAAGGACTACCCGTACCCGGTCAAGGGCTCCATTCGCCAGGAGGTCTTCACCCGACGCGGCGGCATGTACTTCGGCATCGGTCACCTGCTGGGTTACCCGGCTCATTATCCGAAGCCGCTCTACCGCTTCGCCGACTTCAACGCCGGCTGGTACGCCAGTCGCAATGCCGCGTTCCAGAACGCCGTAAGCCTGGCTTCGGGGATTCCGCTGGAGCTGGACGGGGACCTGGTCATCCACGGCTCCAGCAAGGCCGGTGCTACCGAGCTGGCGGTACGCGCGTTGCAGCGGCAACTGGATCTCAGCGACTCGGCCATCCGCCGCGCGCTGCTCAAGGGTGACACCCTGGAGTTCGAGGAAACTGACTTGTACGAACAGGTGTTCGCCCTCGCCGAGAAGATCGAGCGGCGCAAACTGCCCCGCGAAGTGATGCCGGGCATTGACCTGAAGAGCCCGAAGATCACCCGCAAGCTCACGACCAAGTGGTTTGCCGAGCGGGTGGATGGGCGCTACCAGGGCTGTATGAAACGCGCTTCAGGGCTCTGAACCACAGGTCAGAGGAAGGCCTTGGAATAGGTGCTGTGCTGCATGTCCGCGCAGCGCGATCTGACCCCAGGCGGTGCAGAACCTTCACCCGGTGCAGCGGTTGTCCGCTGTGCCGGTGGGAGGTTTTTGTGCTTTCCGGGGTCGAAGAAACTGGGCGGCTATCATTCCAGCGTTTCGACCGACATCCGCCTCGACCAACAGGGAGGAGCGTTTCATGAAGATCGTTGTGACCAGTGTGCTCGTTGACGACCAGGCGAAGGCGTTGACCTTCTATCGTGATGTGCTGGGTTTCGAGCTGAAGCACGACATTCCCATGGGTGCGCATCGCTGGCTGACGCTCACTTCCCCGGGCGATCCCGCCGGCGTCGAGTTGCTGCTGGAGCCCGATGTCCACCCCGCGGCCGGGCCATTCAAGGCGGCGATCAGGCAGGATGGAATTCCCTATACGTCCTTCGGCGTCGACGATGTGCACGCCGAGCACGCCCGGCTGAACGCCGCCGGCGTCCGTTTCACCCAGCCGCCCACCACCATGGGGCCGGTCATCCTCGCCGTGTTCGACGACACCTGCGGCAATCTCATCCAGATCGTCCAGCAGGCGGGAATCGCGGCTAGGGCTGCGTTTCCTTCGCCGAACTGGCAACCGGTTGCTTGGCCATTACGGTTTGTAGAAGAGGAAGCGCCGAGTCTGCGCCGTCCTGGCGTACTCGTGGGCCCATTCGGGTGAAACGGTGCGGTCGTGGAAGTACAGCGCACCTTCGGTGCGATCCTTCAGTTGGCCGTTGAGTGCCTTGCGTGCGATCTCCGTGGCCAGTTCGTAGCGCACTTCCTCCACCACTTCGTCAGGGCGGCCATCGCACCACCAGGAGAACTGGCAGCTCTTGGTCTCCGAGCCCTGCTTGACCACAGCGCAGACGGTGTCCGGAAAGTCGTCGCTGGCCAGCCGGTTCATCACCACATTGGCGACCGCCTCCATTTCGTGGGGTGGCTCGCCCTTGGCTTCCCAGTAGATGGAGCGTGCGAGGCAGGTGATGGCGTCATCCAGTGGCGCCGCGCCGGCCGGGTCAACGGCCTGCGCCTCGCTGGGCGTGATGGGGGCGACCCCGCCGCTGGTCGGTGGTTGGTCCTGGGCGGCCTTTTCTTCCAGCACTTCGGCCTTGTTTTCCGCCGTCTCGGCCTTCTGGGTGTCGGCGGCCGATGCGTAACCACCCAGAAGCAAGGCGGCTACGCAGAGTAACCCTGGTATCCAGCGCATCTTGGACCTCGCTGATGACATGCCATCAAGGCCGCCACGTGACAGCGAGGAACGGGACGGCAGTCGGCGGGTCTGTAACGCTGGACGGACCCGCTTGGGGGAGTAGACTGCGGTCCGCCTGAATCATTCCAACTAAGAACACTGGAGCCCACGGACGGCGTGGGCTCCAGCGAGGTTGGCAGGCTTGCGTCAGCGTTCCATGACGTAGGTGCCAGGCGCGGGGCAGAGCGGCGGATGTTTGCGCGAGCCGGATTTCTTCGGCGCGGCCAGGCTTTCGCCCGAACGCTGCTGAATCCACTCACGCCAGTGGGACCACCAACTGCCTTGCTGGCGCTCGCCGGCATTCTGCAGCCAGGTTTCCGGGTCGCTGGAACTGGCGGGCGCCGCGTAGTAGAACGACTTCGGATTGCCCGGCGGGTTGACCAGGCTCTGCAGGTGTCCGGCGTTGGACAGCACGTAGGTGGCGTCCTCGCCGAACAGGCGGGCCGTGCCGTAGCAGCCTTGCCAGGGCGTGATGTGGTCGGTGGTGCCGCCGACCACATAGGCACCGACCTTCACCTGGGTCATGTCGATGGATTCGCCGGCAATCGTCAGGGTGCCCGGGTTGCTGTACGGGTTCTGCTGGACCAGGTCGAGGTAGTCCGCGTGTAGCTGGGCGGGCAGGCGCGTGGTGTCGTTGTTCCAGGCGAGGATGTCGAAGGCTGGCGGCTTATTGCCCAGCAGGTAGTTGTTGACCCAGTAGTTCCAGATCAGGTCGTTGGGGCGCATCCAGGCGAACATGCGCGCCATGTCCTGGCCGCTCAATACGCCCTTGCGCTTCGAGCTGGCCTTGGCGGCGCGCAGGGCGGCCGGTGTGGCGAACAGCCCAAGGGTGGTGTCGTCCAGCGCCGACGGCATGTCGAGCACGCACACGGCCCAGCTGGTGTTGGCCACCTTGTGGCCCTCGCCACGGGCTGCGAGCCAGCCGAGGTAGGCCGCCAGGGTGATACCGCCGGAGCAGGAGCCCCACATGTTCACGTCCGGGCTGCCGGTGATCTGGCAGGCCACATCCACTGCCTGGTCGAGGCACAGGGCGTATTCGGAGAGGCCCCAGTCGCGGTGCTCGCTGGTTGGGTTGCGCCAGCTGATGACGAACAGGTTCACGCCGCTGTCCTGAATCCACTTGATCAGGCTTTTCTCCGGCGAGAGGTCGATGGCGTAGTACTTGTTGATCTGCGGGGGCGACATCACCAGGGGCCGTGCAAATGCGTTCGGTGTGCTCGGTGCGAACTGCAGCAGCTCGAACATCTCGTTGCGGAACACCACCTCGCCCTTGGCCGTGGCGATGTTCTCCCCGACCTTGAACGGCGTGCTGTCGACCTGCTCTGGAAGCCCGCGCTTGTTCAGCATGTCGTGGGCGAAGTGACGGATGCCCCTGGCCAGGCTCAAACCACCGGTATCCACCAGCTTGCGCAGGGCGGCGGGGTTGGTCAGCGGCGAGTTGCTGGGAGCCACCGCGTCGGCCAGGAGCGACGCAACGAACTGCGCCCGGCTCTTTTCCAGGGGCGGAAGATCAGTGGACTCGATGAAGCGGTTGAGCTCGCCCTGGCCGGCCAGGTAGCTCTGCAACAGGCCACGCAGGAAGACGTTGGACTGCCAGGCCGGATCGGCGAAGCGCTTGTCCTTGGGGTCGGGAGCAATGGTGGAGGAACCGCCAACGATGGCGCGCAGTTCCTTGAGGTATCCGCCCAGATGGGCACTGGCCTTGAGCGGCGACTGGCCCAGCGCCTTGAGCAGGTAGCCGGCCGAACCGACCAGGTCCGCAGCGCGCACGCTAACCAGCGGATTTCCCGCCAGCGTCTGGTTTGTCGCAGTGCCGATCAGCTCGTGTTGCGGGGACGGAAGGTCGGCCTCCTTGCGGGGGCGGCGGGGCTTGGCAGTTGCGGGGAGTGGTTTGGCCGCCGAGGCCTTCGACGTGCGGGGGGATTTGCTCATGGAACTCTCGTTTTTTTCTTGTTCGGGATACAGCAGCGACTCTAGGCGCCATGGGCAGTCGGCAACCGTGCATCCCGCGACAGGCGATTTTCATTTCATGACAGAGGTCGCGTTGGCCGACGAGGGGAAGGGGTAGTGCGGTGTGCATTAAGTGTTGCAAGTAGCTGCATTGCCTGTAGGAGCTGGCTTGCCAGCGAATGGCCCCTTTTCGCTGGCAAGCCAGCTCCAACACTGCGCCGCCGGGGGAGAGGGCACCTCCGGCGCCCTCGAACACATCACTCTGCCTGCGAGCCCATGATCCTCGCCAGGACGTCGGGCTGCGGCACGCCCTGCTGTTGCTGCAGGCGGCCCTTGTCATCCAGGTAGAACACGGACGGCGTCGCCTGGGCACCCATTTCGCCCATCAGGTCGAGGTTCTC
The DNA here is from genome assembly GCF_002003485.1 of Metapseudomonas resinovorans. Lineage (GTDB taxonomy): Bacteria > Pseudomonadota > Gammaproteobacteria > Pseudomonadales > Pseudomonadaceae > Metapseudomonas > Metapseudomonas resinovorans_D. The sequence goes on along the minus strand of NZ_BDMA01000049.1, from coordinate 27,716 downwards.
CGCGAGATGCTTGCGGATTTCGCCCGGCACCTTGTCCTCGGCTTTGAGGGTGCTGGCCTTGCCGGCCGCTTCGTGCGCGTTGAGGGCGGCCTGTGGGTCCTTGGCGCCAAGCAGGGCGGCGGCCTTGCCGGCACTGTCCGGGCGCAGCATGCCGACCATGATGTGGCGCAACTGAACCTTGCCACTCTCGACCCAGGGCCGTGCCTGTTGCCAGAACAGGTTGCAGTAGGGGCAGTTGGGGTCACTGAACAGGTAGACGATGCGCGGGGCCTCGGGACTGCCGTCGGCGATCCAGGCGCTCTTTTCCATCCGCCCCCACATTTCCTTGGCCATCGGCGCGTACACGTATTGCTCCAGCGCCTCTTGGCCCAGGTCCTCTCCCTTGGCGTCGAGCAGGCTGCCAATCAGCACATGCTCGCCATCGGGCGTGAGATACAGCGTCAGCCCCTGGCCGTTGTAGCGGGCGGCGTAGCCCTTGAGTCCACCCGGCGCCTCGAAGGTGCCGACCACCTTGGCGCCACGGGCTTCCACGGCCTTGATCGGAGCCGGCCATTCAGCGGCGTGGGCGGTGCTGATGGCCGACAGGCCGATGCCGGCCAGCGCACAGGTGAGTTGTTGGAGTCGCGTCATTGCTGATTGTCCTTATCAAGGGATTCCAGGGCGCGCGCCAGGCTCGCCCGCGAAAGTTCGCCCAGGTGGCTGCCGACCTGGCGGCCACTGGCGTCGTAGAACAGGGTGGTGGGCAGCGCCGTGGAGCCGACCTGCTGGCCCAGCCGGTTGCCGCTGTCGAGCAAGACGTTGTCCAGGGCCAGGCCTTGGCCATCCAGGAAGCGGCTGACGGCTTCAGCCGCCTCGCCCTGGTTGACGAAGAGGAACAGGGCATCGGGATGGGCAGCCTGGGCCGCCGCCAGCACCGGCATTTCGCGCCGGCAGGGTGGGCACCAGGTGGCCCAGAGATTGATCACCAGTGGCTTTCCAGCAAGACTCTGCAGCGCCACCGGGCGGCCCTGGATATCCAGTAGGGCCAGTTCCGGCAGGCGCGTGGCGCGGTCCAGGGCGTGCCAGGTGAGGGTGCCCAGGCCCCAGCTTGCGACGCCGACCGCCATGGCGACGCCCAGCGGTTTGCGCAAGTCGGGCGTGCGCCAGAGCAGCCAGCCACCCAGGAGCAGGGCGGCGAGTACGCCCGGCCAGGCGATGAAACCCCCGTCGCGGATGTCGATCACCCGCCAGGGCTCATCGCGGAAGTGCTCGAAATACGCGATGACGAAGGCCAGTCGTGCCACCAGCAAGGCCACCAGCAACAGGCGGAACAGCCAGCGCTCCGGGTTGTGGCCGTGGCGCCGGCCGATCCACCAGCCGCAGAGGGTGGCCAGCAGCAGGCTGCCGAGAATCAGCACGTGAGGCAGTGCCAGGGCGAATGGACCCAGGTTCACGGTCAGCATCAGCCGCGCTCCCGGATCGCGTTCCAACGCTTCAGGAAGGCCTGGGCGTCCACTTCACCGGTGATGCGACCGTCGCGGCGCTCCTGGCCATCGGGGCCGATCCAGAGCAGCGTTGGCGGGCCGAGTACCTGGTAGCGGTCGAGCAGGGCACGGCTGTTGGCGTCACTGCGGGTCACGTCCGGGCGCAGGATTCGCACGCCAGCAAGGCCCGTCTGCACCTCGGCGTTGCCGAACACCTCTTTCTCCATGACCTTGCAGGACACGCACCAGTCCGCGTAGTAGTCCACCAGTACCCATTGTCCCTGGGCCCTGGCGGCCGCCAGCTCGCGGTCGAGGGTGGCGGGGTCGCTGAAGTGGGTCTTGCTGCTTGCCGTGGTGTGCGGGCTGGTAGAACCGGCGTACACCGCCAACGGGCGCTGGATATCCGTCGCGCCACCCGCAGCGCCAATCAGCAGGCTCATGCCCCACAGGCCCAGCACCGCGCCGGCGGCGCGCGCGGGGACTAGCCGCGAGACGTGGAAGAGGGCGGTGGCCAGGCTGACCAGCCAGACAACCCAGAGGGCCAGCCACAGGCTGTCGGCCAGCAGCGGTCTGGCAACGAACAGGGCCGCTGCGAGGAAGAGGAAGCCGAACACGCCCTTGACCCGTTCCATCCAGGCACCGGGCTTGGGCAGGAAACGATTGCCCAGCGTCACCAGCAACAGCAGCGGCGTGCCGATGCCCAGGCCCAGGGCGAACAGCACCAGGCCGCCCTGCACGGCGCTGCCGCTCTGGGCGATGAACAGCAGTGCGGCCGCCAGCGGTGCGGTCATGCAGGGGCCGACCAGCAGGCCGGACAAGACGCCAAGCACGCCGGCACCCAGCAGGCTGCCGCCTTTCTGCTGGCGCCCGGCATTTTCCAGACGATCGCGCAGGGCCGTCGGCAGTTGCAGTTCGAACGCCCCGAACATGGGCAGGGCGAGCAGCACGAACACCCCAGCGAAGCTCGCCAGCAGCCAGGGTTGTTGCAGTGCTGCCTGCAGGTTGGCGCCCAGCAGCGCGGCCACTACGCCTAGCCCGGCGTAGACCAGTGCCATGGCCACCACGTAAGTGCCGGCGAGCGCGAAGCCGCGACGGGACGAGGCGCCGCCGCCGACCACGATGCCGGCGAGGATCGGCAGCATCGGCAAGGAGCAGGGGGTGAAGGCCAGCAGCAACCCCAGGCCGAAGAACAGCAGCAGGCTCCAGGCCAACGAGCGTTCTTGCAGGCCGCTGGCGAGGGCCTGGTCTTCGGCCTGAAGGGCGCCCGGTTCGCCGGAACCGCTGGCGCTCAGTGCAACCTCGCGGCTTTGCGGCGGATAGCACAGACCGGCATCGGCGCACCCTTGCCAGCCCAGGCGCATACGCTCACCGGCTCCGGGCGGAACCTCCAGGGTCAGGCTATGGCGATAGACCTCGGTGTCGCCGAAGAACTCGTCGCTATGGGGCTCACCCATTGGCAGGCTGGGACGGTTTGTCTCGGCCAGCCCCTGGAATTGCAGGCGCTGCTTGTACAAGTAGTAGCCGGGCGCGATCTGCCAGTGCAGCCGGGTGGCGCCGTTCTCCAAGGGTGTGACGCTGAGGGCGAAGGCCCGGTCCACCGGGAGGAAGTCGGGTTGCGCATTGCCCAGCAGCCCGCCGGCCGACGAGGCCAGGCCGGGCAACAGCAGGAACAGCGCAAGCATCAGGGCACGCATGAAGGCTCCATTGCGGTTTCAGGTGTACGGAAGATTGTGCGGGCGGCATTAACGGGGCATTAACAGCAGCGGCACGGGCTGCATTAATGTCGCCTTAATCGGTAAGGTCCACCATCGACTCCATTTCAGCGGACGCGACTCCATGCATGTGCTCCTCGCCGAAGACGACGCCCTGATCGCCAGCGGCATCGTTGCCGGCCTCCTGGCCCAGGGCCTGACCGTCGACCACGCCGCCACGGCGGCCAGTGCCGAAGCGATGCTGCGCGCGGCGCGCTTCGATGTGCTGATCCTCGATCTTGGCCTGCCCGACGAAGACGGCATCGACCTGCTGCGGCGCCTGCGTCAGCGTGGGCTCGAACTGCCGGTGCTGGTCCTCACTGCACGGGATGCGGTGAGCGACCGGGTGATCGGCCTGCAAGCCGGTGCCGACGACTATCTGCTCAAACCCTTCGACCTGCGTGAACTCGCCGCGCGCCTGCATACGCTGATGCGTCGGGTGGCCGGGCGCCGCGTGAACCTCATCGAACACGGCCCTCTTTGCTACGACCCGAGCAGTTGCGAAGCGCGGCTGGATGGTCGCCCCGTGGAACTCTCGCGACGCGAGCTGGCGCTGTTGCAGGCGCTGCTGAACAATCCCGGGCGCGTGCTCAGCGCCGATCAACTCAAGGACGCGGTCTACGGCTTTGCCGAGGATGTGGAGAGCAATGCCCTGAACGTGCATATCCATCACCTGCGCCGCAAGCTCGGCAGCGGCATCGTCGAGACCGTGCGCGGCCTGGGCTATCGGCTGGGCCCGGCCAGTGGTGATAGCGGACGGGAGACGACGCCATGAGCCTGCGCCTGCGCCTGACCCTGATGCTGGGTTCCGCCTTCGTGCTGCTCTGGACCTTGGCGGCCACCTGGATGCTCTTCGATTTGCGTAACGAGATGATGCGCTCCCTGGACGAACGCCTGGGGGCGTCCGCGCGGATGGTCGCCGGCCTGCTCGAACAGTTGCCGCAACCCGTGGCCAGCGATGGCACGCGCACGCCCATCAGCGCCGAGCGGCTGGGCATTCCCAATGGCATGGCCTGCCAGGTCAGTTCCCTGCGCGGCGAAGTGCTGGCCCGCAGCCACGCGGCGCCGGGCCAGCAGCTGGACGCCGAGCGCGCGGGCTTTCATGACCAGATGATCGACGGCGTGCCCTGGCGCAGCTTCACCCTGTTGCACGGCGAACTGCGCGTCACCACGGCCGATCGGCTCGACGAACGCGCCACCCTCGGGCGTTCGGTGCTACTGGCGGCCGCGGTGCCGATGGTGGTGGCCCTGCTGGGCAGCCTCGGCCTGCTCTGGCTTGGCCTCGGACGCGGGCTGGCGCCGCTGCAGCGCATCCGCGAAGCACTCACCCGACGCAGCGCGGACTCCCTTCAACCCTTGCAGGTGGGTGCCTTACCTGGGGAATTGCAGCCTCTGGTGGAAACCCAGAATCAGCTGTTCCAGCGCATCGCCCAGGCGCTGGAGCGCGAGCGGCGGTTCACCGGCGATGCGGCCCATGAGCTGCGCAGCCCCCTCACCGCGATCAAGACCCACCTGCAGGTGGCGCGCATGACCCAGGGCGCGGCCGTCGATCAGGCGCTGGCCAACGCCGAGGCCGGTGCCGATCGCCTGCAACGGACCTTGGAGCAGTTGCTGCTGTTGGCGCGGGTGGAAGGCAGCCTGGACTTCGATGAAGGCTTGCAGTGCACAGCCGCTGAAGCGGCCAGGCTGGCCATCGAGGACGCCGGGCCGGGGGGACGGGAACGCATCGAGCTGGAGCTGCCGGATGACTTGCCTGCCGCTCCGCTGGATATTCCCATCGCGCTGGCGGTGGCGGCCCTGCGCAACCTGTTGGAGAACGCCCTGCGCCACAGCGATGCGCAGGTGAAGCTGGCCCTTGAGCGGCACGGCGACCGGGTGTGCTTCAACGTGTGTGACCGGGGCCCCGGCCTGCCGGTGGAAAAGCTGGCGCGCATGGGCCAGCGTTTCTGGCGTAGCGCCGACAGCGGCGGCAGTGGCCTGGGCTTGTCCATCGTCCAGGCCATCGCCGAGCGCTGCGGTTGCACGCTGGAATTCGCGAATACGGAGGACGGTCTGGAGGTGATGCTGACGGTGCGGTTGAGCAGCAGCCTTCCTGCCAGCTAGTGCGTAAAAAGGCGGGCCATTGGCCCGCCTTCGCGTCCGCTCTTCTGTAGGGGCGAATTCATTCGCCAAGCAGGACGCAGTCCTGCCGTCGGTGGGCTTACCTCAACCCCGCCGCGCCAACACCTCGACCGCGCCCTGCACCTTGTTCGAATACCAGATCACCCGGCTCACACCCCGCGTCACGGCTACATAGGCCAGCCGCAGGCTTTCGTCCTGCATGGCCTGGTCGTAGCTGTTGCGGAAGAACCCCGAGTAGGCATAGAGCGCGTTGCGCAGCGGGTGCTTCTCTGGCGGGTTGCAGTCGTCGACGATGATCGCCACTTCCGCCTGCAAGCCCTTGGCGCGGTGGATGCTGTAGGCGCGCACCGGCAGTGCCGAATCCAGTTGTGCCTGGATCTGCCGCAGCGGCTCGTTGCGCCGGGAGAGCAGCAGCACCGGGTTGCGGTCGGCATTCGCGCGGCTGGCCACGTGGGCGCACTGGGCTTCGATCTCCTTTACCAGTTCGGGCAAACGCGACTTGAGATCGAAGCGCGATTCCAGCTTCACACCATGGTCGCCGGGCTGCACGGCCTTGAACGCCTTGCTGCCCTTGGCCTGCTTGAAAGCCACACCCTCCAGCACCGCCTCGCCGTCCCGCAGGATCGGCTCGATGGAGCGGTAGTTGGTTTCCAGCGTCAGTACGGTGCTCTTCTTCGTCTTGCCCTTGCTGGGGAAGTGCCGGTCGAAGTCCATGAACAGCTCCGGCGAGCTGCCGCGCCAGCCGTAGATGGACTGCCAGTCGTCGCCGATGGCCATCAGGCTGACCGCTTCGCCCTGGCGTGACAGGGCGCGATGCAGTGCTTGCAGCCACTGGACGATCTGCGGCGAGATGTCCTGGAACTCGTCGATCAACAGGTGACTGAAGGGCGCCAGGGCCTCGCTGGGCAAGCCGTTGCCCTTGGCGAGCACTTCACCCAGGCGCTGGAAGGCGGCGTTGAAGGTCATCAGCCCCTCTTGCTGCAACACGGCCTCGAAGTGCTTCCAGAACTGCACCAGGGCCTCGACGAAGGTGCGCTCCCGAGCCGAGCAGCCCAGGGCTCGAGCTTTCAGGCGGTCGAGGCGGATACCGATGCTCTCCATGAACCCGGCCTGCATATAGAAGGCCTCGAACAGCGGCAGCGGGGTGAACTCGCCGGCCAGCTTGAAGCCGTCCAGAGGCGCCTTCGGTATCTGCTGGGGCTGGCCTTCAACCGGGGCGGGCAGGGGCGGCAAGCCCAGCAGGCTGTGCACCCGCTCGCGGAAGTCCGCATTCGCCGCATAGCAATCCTGGTAGGCCTGCTGCAGCAGGCGCTGCTGGGCAGGGCGCAGGCGACCGGCCAGCAGCGGGTTGTCCAGTTCGCCGCTGGCTGCTTCGTCGAGTTGCTCGAACCAGCGCGGGTTGCCCAGCAGCTCCTTGGCGAGGGTGCCCATGGCCGAGTGGAAGGTGCGCACGCACTGGCGCGCCTGGGTGGCGTCGAAGGGGAACTGCCAGAAGGCCAGGACCTTGAGCAATTGCTCGCGGAGCTGGGCACAGGAGGCGTTGGTGAAGGAAATGACGGTGAGCCGCTCCGGGGCGACGCCCATGTGGCAGAGCATGAACACCACCCGCAGCACCAGGGTGGTGGACTTGCCGGAACCGGCACCGGCGAAGATGCGGGTGAGTGGAGCGCGGCCGAGGATCATCGCCCATTGCTCATCAGACGGCGGGCTGACCACGCCGGCGGTCACCGCCTGGGCCACGCGTTCGCGCATGGCTTCCACCTGCGCGTCGGTCACCTTCATCCGCGCGCCGGTGTAGATGCCTTCGTCGGCAGGCTTCTCGGGCTTGGCAGGGCCATCGCCAGCGGCGGCCTTCTTGGTTCCGGCGGCCTTGGCCTTGCCGGTATTGGCAGATTTCTTCGACCTTGGCGTGGGCTTGCGCAGTTGGTCAGCCGCTTCACGCTCGGCGCGCAGGTACTCGGTGGTTCGCGGGAAGTAACGCGCCAGGGCGCGTTTCATGGCAGACAGCATTGGATCGATCCCTGTAACCACGACAAAGCGCGGAATTCTAAGCGCTTTTGCATGAAGACTGGATGATGGCGGATTGGCTTCAGGTAGAGGCGGAGTTTGCCTTTCTTTGTAGGGGCGAATTCATTCGCCAAGGGTGGCGAAGCCGCCCCTTTTGTCCGCCAATCGCGGCTGGACTCACGCCGATCCAACAGCGGTGTTGCCCGTAGGGTGCGCCGTGCGCACAAGTGACAATGCCCGGTGCGCGCGGCGCACCCTACCATTGGGAACCGATTCGTTCTTCAGGCCGGCGCGTGATGCTGCCACCACTGGTGTATGGCGCTGGCCAGCTCGCCCACCGGCAGGGTGCCGTCGAGCACGAGGGTAAGGGGCTCATCCAGCGGCTCTTCCAGGTCGGCGAACTGGCTATCCAGTAGGCTCGACGGCATGAAGTGCCCCTGGCGCCGCGCCATCCGCTCGGCTGCGGCGGCGGGGGAGAGTTGCAGGTAGGCGAACGCCAGGCCAGGCACGGCGTGGCGCAGACCATCGCGGTAGGCGCGCTTCAAGGCGGAGCAGGTGAGGATGGGGTGCTCGCCAGCGCGGTAGGTCTGGCGCAGCTGTTTCTCGAGCGCATGCAGCCAGCTGGCGCGGTCCTTGTCGGTCAGGGGCTGGCCAGTGCTCATCTTCTGGATGTTGCGGTCGGGGTGGAAGGCATCCCCCTCGATCAACCGCGCTCCGCTGCGCACCTCCAGCGCGCGGGCCACGGCGGACTTCCCGCTACCGGCAACACCCATGATCACCAATGCGTTTATGGGCTCGTACATCGCGATATCTCTGCTGCTGGTACTTAAACCATAGGCAATGGCAGCGAAAAGATGGTTTCAGGAAGCTGATTCGATGACAGCGAAGCGGCATTCGCACCCAGTTCTTGATTTGTAGATGTTCTGGCAATTGAGTTGCGTTCTTGTTCGTAATCAAGCGAACGCGGCAGGAAAAACCGGAACGAATTCGCGGAAAGTTTTTGCGGGAGGTAATCAGGCCGGCCCGGAACAAGCCGGCCTGAACGAGGAGGGGAATCAGCTGGAGGGCAGGATGTTGCCGTCGGTGGAATCCGCCTGGCGTTGTGCCTTGTTCTGCAACGAACGTTCGCGGGCCGCGCGCTTGCGCCACCAGATGATCACGCCGGTGACCGAGAGCATGGCGATCACCACACCCATGGCGGAGATCAGGATGCGTCCCGGCAGGCCGAGGATGCGCCCGGAATGCAGGGGCAGCTGGGCCTGGACGAAGATGTCACCGGCGGTGCCTTTCCAGGGCTGGCTGTCGCCCAGCAGGCTGCCGTCCTGGCCGTCGAAGTAGAGCGCCGCCGGGCCCACGCCAGCATCGCCGTGGTCACCGCCGGGGTGGTAGAAGCTGACGCCGTAGATGCCGTAGTGGCGCGCATAGAACACGCTGCCCGCAGGTTCTTCCCAGCCACGGCGCGCGGCTTCCGCCTTGGCTGTGGCGATGGCCTCGACGAAGCCCAGGCGCGGCTCGATGGGCTGGTCTTCCGGGGTTTCCTCGCGCTTATCAAAGGGACCGGGGGTGACTTCGGTGACCAGCTGCATCATCGGGAAGAAGACTTCCCGATACAGGTTCAGGGAGAAGGCGGTGAAGGCCAGGACCAGCAGCAGGACCCAGGTCCACAGGCTGAATGCGCGGTGTAGGTCGAAGTTGAGCTTGTAGGAACCGCCGCTCCAGCGGACTTTCCACGCCGGCTTCCAGCGCTGCCACCAGGACGCGCCGCCGGCCGCCTTGACTGCCTTGGCCGCTGCCTGGCGGCGCCGCGCGGGCAGGGTCAGGTAGAAGCCGACGAAGCAGTCCAGCGTCCAGACGATGGCGACGATACCCAGCAGCCACAGGCCCCAGTGGTCGATGCCCCAGAACTCGGGGATGTGCAGGCTGTAGTGCAGCACGTAGAGGAAGGACACCAGGTTCTCGCTGGTCACCGGCCACACCGCGCCCCAGTCGCGCTTGCCCAGCTCGGCGCCGGTAATCGGGTCGACGAAAACCTGGTTGTAGCCCAGTTCGAAGGGCTTGCCGGTGGCCGGATCGACCCGGCCGGTCACACCCAGGTCCAGAGACCCTCCGGGCTCCGCTGCCAACGGCACATAGGTCACCACCGCGCGCGGATCACGGGCCTCGACCTGGCGGGCCAGCTCCAGCGGGTCGAGGGCCGGGCCCTGGCTGCTGACCTGCGTCAGGTGCGGGTTGAGCAGGTCATCCAGCTCGTGGTCCCAGGAAATGATCGCGCCGGTCAGGCCGGTGATGAGCAGGAAAGTGGCCGTGGCCAATCCGGCCCAGCGATGGAGGAGGGTGGCGAAGGAACGCATGGGGGAATCCGAAATTTCAGGGCTTGTCTGGAAAGGACGGATGAGAACGGCGAATCCGCCAAGGGAGGTGTAACGGGGTGTTTCGATAGTCGGTGATTGGGCGTGTTCGTTGGCGAATTCATTGGCATCGCCCGTAGGAGTTGGCTTGCCAGCGAATGGCCCCTTTTCGCTAGCAAGCTAGCTCCTACAAGGCTCCTGGACCGACGGTCGAATTCTGGCAACAGCCTAGGCCCGAAAGGGTGCTCTGCAGGATCTTTTGGGGGGTACGAGCTGCATTGCCCGTAGGAGTTGGCTTGCCAGCGAATGGCCCCTTTTCGCTAGCAAGCTAGCTCCTACAAGGCTCCTGGATCGCCGGTCGATTTCTCGTAACAGCTAATTCGCCCTAACAGCCTCAGGGCAAACGCAATGCCCCGCGCACCGTTCCCAGGATCATCCGTGTCATCAATTCGCGTCCTTGCTCACCCGGCAGGCCGCTGGCATCCAGCCAGGCCGGCAGTTGGTTGAGCAGGGACACGATGCTCGCCACAGCGCCGCGCCCGGCGTTGTCCAGAGGCTGCCCGGCCAATTGCTGCAGCGGCTCCAGCAGGGCCAGTTCGTAGGCCTGGCGCAGGTCGCGCAGTTGTTCCAGGCGCTCGCCGGAGAGGCAGCGACACTCCAGCTCAGCCAGGCGGAAATGCGGGCCCATCGCCTCATGCAAGGCCAGGTGGCCGTCAATCAACGTGGACAGTCGCTTGGCCGGATCGGCGTGGCGGCGGGCCAGTGCGGCGTTGTCCAGCAGCTGTTCGTAGAGCTCCTCGATGAACTCGAAGAGCAGCGCTTCCTTGCTTTCCACATGGTGATAGATGGACCCGGCCTTGATGCCGAGGTGCGCCGCCAGGTCGCGCATGCTCACCTGGCCGTAGCCCTGCTCGGCGAACAGGGCCAATGCCAGGTGACGGTTTTCCAGGTAGCGGGAGGGGCGGGCGGTAGTGACATCGAGCATGGCGTTGGCCCTCGCGAATGGCGTGCCCCGGCACTCTAGCCAGCGTGTGCGGCAGGGCCTAGGTCGAAAGCGCTCCGCTACCTTGGCGTTTTTTTCCATTGATCGGCGCGAGCCTGCAAATCACGGTCAGGAATTGCTGCGTATCAGAACTGTATGCTTGAAATAATTCGGATCGGGAGTACAGTTAAGCCATAGCAATTCTCCCAGGAGACGTCATGAGTATTCCTGCCAGCCATGTCATTCCGGACCTCCAGAGCGGCGAAGCCGGCCGCGTGGCCCTGAAGTTCTTCTTCAACCTGATGGACAAGTGGGGTTGCAACAAGGAACAGCAGCGCACGCTACTGGGCTCCATCGGCAACACCACCTACTTCAGCTACAAGAAGCTGCCCAGCGTGCGCCTGCCTCACGACACGCTGGAGCGCATCTCCTACCTGATGGGTATCCACAAATCCCTGCGCATTCTCTTCAGCAATCAGGAGGCGCGAGCCTACGAGTGGGTGCACAAGCCCAACAGCGCCGCACCCTTCAACGGCCGCAGCGCGCTGGAATACATGCTCGGCGGCCAGGTGGTGGACGTGGCCGATGTGCGCCGTTACCTCGATGGAGTGCGTGGCTGATGACCCAGGAGCTGCTGGTGGAACGGATTCCCGACTGGAACAAGGCCTATCGGCTGGTCAACAGCGCCTTCCCGCCCATATCCGTATTCGAAGACACCCTCGATCCCGCCGATCTGGAACTGGCCTACGCCATCGAGGCCATGACCAATGACCGCCTGCGTGACCAGGTGGGGGAGATTTCCCGCGTTGCGCCCGAGGACCGGGTCAGCGGCAACGGCTCCACCGTGGTGATGGCGGTGTTCACCCATATCGGCCGCAGCAGCCGCTTCACCGATGGCAGCTTCGGCGTCTACTACTGCGCCAGCTCCATCGACGCCGCCATCGCCGAAACACGCTATCACCAGGAGCGTTTCTGGCGTGCCACCCAGGAAGCGAGCATCGAGGTCACCCTGCGTGCCTACGTGAACAAGGTGGTCCAGCCGATGCTCGATGTGCGTGATCGCGCGGAGTTTCACGATCCTGACCCGGCGAGCTACGCTACCAGCCAGGTCTTCGCGGGGCTGCACCGCAACGCAGGCAAGTGGGGCTTGCTGTACAACAGCGTGCGCTTGCGGGGGCTCGAATGCGTGGCGGCATTCCGTCCGCCGGCGGTGACGCTTCCAGTGCAGGGAGCGCATTTTCGCTACATCTGGGATGGCCGCACCCAGAGCTTTTCCTGCGTGATGAAGATGAGCCCTGTCGGTTAGGTTCGCCTCAACCGCCGGACGTTTCCGCGATCAGTTCGTCGACCACCGCCACCAGTGCCTGCTGGCGCGGCAGGCCAGCCTGCAGGGCTTCGCGATAACGGTGCAGCTGGCGGTCGGCGCTGCTGCCGTAGCGCAGCACATGCCGGCCACGCACGAACGCCTGGCCATCTCCCTCGGACTCGGCGAGTTCGCCAAAGCAGCCATGGGCCCTCGCCAGCCAGGCGCCGGCGGACAGACTGGCCTCGCCCGAGGCATCCAGGTACATGCCGTGAATACCGAAGCGCATGGCGCGCCAGTGGTTTTCCTTCAGGACCAGGCGTTGCAGCTGGGAGTCCTGCGGGTCGCCATCCGCCTGGGTCATCGCCCAGCTCACCAGTGCGCGGAACAGGGCGACGATGCACAGCGCATCCTCCACCGAGGGACAGGCATCGGCCGCCAGGAACTCCAGGCTGGGGAAGCGCGGCGACGGACGTACGCACCAGGCGAGGTCGCTCTCGCGGCGTATCGACCCCGAGGCCATCAGCCATTGCACGTAGGCATCGAAGGCCGGCTCGTCCGGGAAGTGTTCGGGAATGCCCTTGTGCGGCCATTCGGCACTGACCGCCTGGCGATAACTCATCAAGCCGGTCGGTCGGCCGTTCCACAGGGGAGAAGACGTGCTCAGCGCCAGTAGCAGGGGGAGCCAGCCGAGCACCCGGTTCATCACCTTGATGCGGTCGATGTCCGGCGGTATCAGCACATGCACGCGCATGCCGCAGACCAGGCTGCGGTGAGCGATCATCCGCTGGTCTTCGAAGAGTGGCTGGTAGTGCGAGTCGTCCGTCGGCACCTGCACGTGCCAGTCGGCGAAGGGATGGGAGCCGGCGCAGATGGGCGCCAGCTGGTACTCCCCAGCGAGGCTCGCGAGACGGGTGCGGCGTTCCAGCAGGCAGGCACGCGCTTCGGAAATCTCCAGCAGGCTGGGTTGGACCATGTCCAGGCGTACCAGGCTCTGGAACATCTCCTGGCTGAAGCCTTCCTTGAACGCATGTCTGGCCGCCTGCAGGAAACCGTCAGGTAGCTGCGACGGCAGATTGCGACTGCGCTTGTCCACCAGAAAGAAGGTTTCCTCGACGCCAAATCCGGGTGCGAGCGGATCGTTGGGCATGCCAGCCGCCTCAATCGTGCGTTATGGCAAGTGACGTACCGGCTGGCCGAGGTTTCAAGGACCGTTTGTCAGCAAGGGCTCTGCAACGGGAGTGTCATCGGGACGCGGGATGCTTTCCGATGAAAAGCCGACCGAAGACATTTACGTCTTGAGTTTCCCTGCTAGGTTTTTCAGTCCGGCCACTCGATTGGTGGGGAGGACTGAGAATGAATAATTTGATGCTTCGCCAGGTTGAGGACACCTTGAACAAGATGAGCGTCACGTTTCAGTTCGAATGCTTGTGGGAGCCCGATGGGAGCTACTCCATCACCCTGCGCAACCAGCATCTAGCGATACCGCGAACCAAGGTGGCCGGCATCAGCCAGCTTGAGCTGAAAGACGTGTCCAGTACCCAGCGGCTGGGGCTGGAGCTGATGGACCGGGTCCTGGAAGACTGATGAAGCATCAATCCCATTCGCCGAAGCTGCAGGTCCTGCACCAGCCTTCCGGTAAGAACCCCAGGGTGGTCGAGCGGCTCGCCATCTTCCTGGTGATTGGCGTCTTCATGCTGGGGGTCTACGGCCAGTACTCCGGCCGCGGACCGGGCACCGAACTTGCGAAGGCCAAGCCGGTAAAAATCCCGGTATTCGAGTTCCAACGCCTGAGCGCCAACCCCGCCGAACGGACCGCCTCGTCCGGACAGCCGCCCAGGCAGGACAGTCGCAGCGGGCAGGAACAGCAGCTGTAGGGGCGAGTTCATTCGCCATGCAGGCCGAAGGGCTGTCCTTGGGGGCCAGGGATGCTTTGCATCCCTTGGCGAATGAATTCGCCCCTACAATTTCCTCATCCCCCCTGATCGATCAAACCACCAGACACCCCGGCACATGCCGCGTCCAGGCACTGGCCTGCTCATAGGCGTGGGCCAGTTGCAGCACGGCCAGGTCCGCCCGGGGCGGGCCGATGATCTGCATACCCATGGGCAGGCCACGGCTGTCGAAGCCCACCGGCACGTTGGCCACGGGGCAGCCGGAGAGGGTGGCGGGGATCACCACTTCCATCCAGCGGTGGTAGGTGTCCATGGCCCGGCCGGCGATTTCCTTCGGCCAGTGCTGGGTCTTGTCGAACGGGAACACTTGGGCGCTGGGTAGCAGCAGGTAGTCGTAGCGTTCGAATAGCTGGCAGATGGCGCGGTACCAGTCGGTGCGTGCCGCCGAGGCGCGGGACACGTCCATGGCCGAGAGCCCGAGGCCGTTCTCAACCTCCCAGATCGCTTCCGGCTTGAGCAGCTCACGCCTGGCCGGATCGGCAAAGTGTCCGCCCAGCGAGCTGGCCACCTGCCAATGCCGCAAGGTGCGCCAGGTGTCCCAGAGCTGGGCCATGGAGTATTCGGGCCGGACATCGTCGATGCTGCAACCGACGGATTCGAAGTCCTTGAAGGCCGTGCGGCACAGATCGAGTACGCCGCGTTCCATGGGCAGATAACCATCGAAGTCACCCAGCCAGCCGAGGCGGGCGCCCTTGAAGTCCCGTTGCAGGGCGCCGGCGAAGTCCTGGCCGCCTTCGGCGATGGACAGCGGCGCGCGTGCATCGCCGCCGGCCTGTACCGACAGGAGCAGGGCGACGTCACGGGTGTTGCGACCCATTGGACCCTCGTAGCCGAGCTGGTCGAAGAACAAGTCGGCGGCGTCGTCGAACGGCACCCGTCCCTGGGAGGGGCGGAAACCTATGATGTTGTTGAAGGCCGCCGGGTTGCGCAGCGAGCCCATCATGTCGCTGCCGTCGGCCACCGGCACCAGGCGCATGGCCAGGGCCGCCGCCGCGCCGCCGCTACTGCCGCCCGCGGTGCGGCTCGGGTCGTAGGCACAACCGGTGGCGCCAAACAGCGGGTTGTAGGTCTGCGAGCCGAGGCCGAATTCAGGCGTGTTGCTCTTGCCGATGATGATGGCGCCGGCGGCCTTCAGGCGTTCGACCATGATGCCGTCGCGCTCGGGAACGTAGTCGCGGTAAAGCGGCGAGCCGAGGGTGGTGCGGATGCCCTGCGTCAGCGACAGGTCCTTCACCGCATGGGGCAGGCCGTGCATCCAGCCCTTGTATTCGCCCCGGGCGAGTTCCGTGTCGCGCTGGTCTGCTTCGGCCAGCAGGCGTTCGGTCGGTTGCAGGCTCACCAGGGCATTCACGTGCGGATTGAAACGCTCGATATGGGCCAGGTAGTCCTGCATCACTTCGCGGCAGGACACCTGGCGCTGGCGGATGTGCAGGGAAAGCTGGTGGGCCGGCAGTTGCACCAGCTCACTGATGGGTTCGTTCTTGCTCATGGTCCTGCCTTGGGCAAACGGCGGATTGCGGAAGGCCCCGTCCGCCGGGACGGGGCCGGGTGGGTCAGCGCATCAGGTTGGTCCAGACACGGTCGGCCAGGCGGATGGCGCCTTCGCCGCAGGTCTTGCTGAAGAGCACCTTGGTGCCGTCCGGGATGTGCAGTTCCGGGGCGTCCTTCAGGCTGGCGTCCAGGAAGGGCTCCACGCCTTTGACCGGGCTCTGGTGCTTGAGGAAGTTCTGCGTCAGCGCGGCGTTTTCCGGCTGGCTGAGGAAGGCGATGAAGCGCTTCGCGCTATCCGGGTTGCGCGCGCCCTTGGGGATCACCAGGTTGTCCACCCAGGCCATCACGCCTTCCTTCGGATAGAGGTAGCGCAGGCTCGGCTTCATTTCGCGGGCACGCATGGATGAGCCGCCCCAGAACAGCGACATATCGATCTCACCCGAGGCCAGGTTCTCGCGGATGGAGCCGGCCTTGGAGCTGTAGGTCTTCACGAAGGGCTTCTGCGCCTTCAACAGGGTCAGCACCTGCTGCATCTGCTTCGGGTCTTCACTGCACAGCGGGATGTCCAGGTAGACGCTGGCCGCGTCGATCACCTCGCTGGCCGAGTCGAACATGTTGATCTTGCCCTGCAACTCGGCCGGCGGCTGGAACAGCAACGCCAGGCTATCGGTCGGGCCCTTGTAGGTGCCGGTGTCCACCACGACGCTCGTGGTGCCCCAGATGAAGGGCACCGAATAGGCGCCTTCCGGGTCCCAGGTCGGTTTCTTCAGGTTGTCGACAATGCCGGCGTAATAGGGCTGCTGCGCCGGGTCGAAGCGCTCCAGCAGGTTCTCCTGTACCAGGATCGGGATGAACTGGTGGGAGGGGATGGCCACGTCGTATCCGGTGCCACCCTGCTTGAGCTTGGCCAGCAGGGTTTCGTTGGAGTCGTAGGAATCCACCGTGACCTTGATGCCGGTTTCCTTCTGGAACTTCTCGAGGATCTGTGGCGAGAAGTAGCCGCTCCAGCTCACCACGTTGAGTTGACCGTCGGCCTGGGCGGACAGGCTCAGGCCCAGCGCCAGGCCGGCGCCCAGGGTTTTCATCACTGTATTCATGGGTTGGCTCTCCGGTTCAGTGTTTCTTCTTGCCGAGCAGGTAGGACAGGGTCACGAACAGCACGGAGACCCCGAGGATCAAGGTGGAAACAGCGTTCACATCGGGCGTCACGCCCATTCGCAGCAGGCCGAAGATGAAGATCGGCAGGGTGGTGGTGCCGGCCTGGGAAACCATCATCGAGATCACGAAGTTATCCAGCGAGACGATGAAGGCCAGCATCAGCCCCGAGACGATCCCCGGCATCAGCAGGGGCAGGGTGACCTTGCGGAAGGTCCGCCACTGGCCGGCGTAGAGGTCGGCGGCGGCCTGTTCCAGGGACAGGTCCATGTCGTCGAGACGGGCACGGATCGGCAGGTAGGCGAAGGGGACGCAGAACACCGTGTGGGCGATGATCAGGTTGCCGTAGCCCAGCGACAGGCCAAGGGTGGAAAACAGCGCCAGGGTGGCGACGCCGACGACGATTTCCGGCAATACCAGCGGCAGCATGATGGCGCCGATGGACAGGCGCATGCCCTTGAACTTCGAGCCGCGCGAGGTGCCCAGTGCCGCCAGGGTGGCGATGGCGGTGGCCGCCAGGCTGGCGCACACGGCGATCAGCAGGCTATTGCCGGCGGCCTGGCGTAGCGCCTGGTTGGCAAAGGCGGCGCGGTACCAGTCGAGGCTGAAGCCCGTCCAGATGGTGGCCGACTGGTTGGCGTTGAAGGAGAAGATCACCAGTACCAGGATCGGCGCATAGAGGTAGAGATAGAACAGAAAGCTGAATCCGCCGAATCCGGGGAAATCCTGTACGCCCAGGCGGGCCTTGCCTAACAGGCGCAACATCAGACACCTCCACGAGCGGCGCGCTGACGTTCGGCACGTAGCGCATAGACGGTCAGGACCAGCATCACCGCGGCCATCAGCACCAGCGACAGGGCCGCGCCGAAGGGCCAGTTACGGGCGTCGCTGAACTGCCGGAAGATCAGGTTGCCGAGCATCATCTTGGTCCCGCCACCCAGCAGTTCCGGGGCGATCATGGCGCCGAGGCAGGGCACGAAGGTGAGGATGGCGCCGGCGAGGATGCCTGGCCGGGCGATGGGCAGGACGACCTTGCGCAGGGTGCGCACGCGGCCGGCATAGAGGTCCTGGGCGGCTTCCAGCAGGCGCATGTCCATCTTCTCCAGGCAGGCGTAGATGGGCAGTACCACGAAGGGGGCATAGGTGTAGACCAGCCCCAGCAGCACCGCGCCGTCGGTGTAGAGCAACTGCAGCGGCTGGTCGATCAGCCCCAGGCCCATCAGGCTGTTGTTGATCACGCCACTGCCACGCAGCAGCAGGATCCAGGCGTAGGTGCGGATCAGCAGGTTGGCCCAGAAGGGCACAGTGATCAGGAAGATCAGCAAGCCACGGCGATGGGGCGGCTGCATGGACAGCCAGACCGCCACCGGGAAGCCCACCAGTAGAGTGATGAGGGTGGTGGCTGCGGCGATGCCTACCGAGCGCAAAGCGATCGCCAGGTACGAGTCGGCGAAGGCCAGGCTGTCGTCCAGTTGGCGCTCGAACAGCAGTGACAGGTAGGACTCGGTGCTGAATACGCGGTTGACGCCGCCGTAGGGATTGGCCTCCATCAGCGAATAGGCGACCACGATCAGGATCGGGAGGATCAGGAAAAGGCCGATGGCGACCAGCGCGGGTGACACGCCGAGGAAGCTCTGCATGGCCTGGCGGCGCGCAAGCATGGCGCCGGGCGCAAGGGATGTCGGGTTCATGGCAGTTGACCGTTGGCAGGTGACGGGTTCAATCCAGCAGCACGCTGGCGCTGTCCGGGTCGAGCAGCAGGGCGGCGGCTTCGCCGGGTCGGAAGCGCTGGCCCTGGCCACCACGGTTAGGCGTGCGCACGGTCAGGCGGCTGCCATCTCCGAGGCTTACGTGGTAGTGCAGGTCGGTGCCGAGGTAGACCTGGTTGTCGACGCGGCAGGGGATGGCGCCGCCCTGGGCCGGTTGCACCAGGTGCAGGCGTTCCGGACGAATCGACAGGCAGACATCCTGGCCCGGCTTTACCCCTTCACGGGCGGCGGCGCGGAACGGCTTGCCGCCCGGCCCCTGGTAGATCGCCTGGGTGCCGTCTTCCTGCAGCAGCCGTGCCTCGATGAAATTGGTCTCGCCGATGAAGTCCGCCACGAAGCGGTTGCGCGGTTGTTCGTAGATTTCGTCGGGGCGTCCGACCTGCTGCACCTGGCCTTCGGAAAGCACGGCAATGCGGTCGGACATCGCCAAGGCTTCTTCCTGGTCGTGGGTGACGAAGATGAAGGTGATGCCGGTACGCGCCTGGATGCTCTTCAGTTCCTCGCGCATGGCCTGGCGCAGCTTGAGGTCGAGGGCCGAGAGCGGTTCGTCCAGCAGCAGGACCTTGGGGTGCGGCGCCAGGGCTCGGGCGAGGGCCACGCGCTGTTGCTGGCCACCGGAGAGCTGGCTGGGACGGCGCTCGGCGAAGCGTTCCATCTGCACCATCGCGAGCATCTCGCGGACCCGCTCGGCCACCTGGGCGCGGCTCATGCGCTTGCCCATGGGGTGGGACTCCAGGCCGAAGGCGAGGTTCTCGGCAATGGTCATGTGGGGGAATAGCGCGTAGTGCTGGAATACGGTGTTGACCGGCCGCTGGAAGGGCGGCAGGTCGGCGATGTTCTCGCCGTAGAGGCGGATTTCCCCGGCGCTGGGGAACTCGAATCCGGCGATCATCCGCAGCAGAGTGGTCTTGCCGCAGCCGGAAGGGCCGAGGAGGGTGAAGAACTCGTTGTCGCGGATATCGAGATCGACGCTCTTCAGGGCGACCGGGCCGTTCTGCGGGTCGCCATACACCTTGCGTACTGAACGAACCGAGACCGCCGCCGCAGGCAACGGGACATGCACAGCATTCATCACTACTTCTCCTGTTCCCCGTGGTTCGGGCGGCCGCGTATGCTGGCGGAGATTCCTTACCTCGGGCTTTCGATTGTTGTTCTAGGCAGTCCCGGCAATGCCGGGGCAACAGGGAGTTGATCGGGCGAGGTTGTTGTTCTTCGTGCCTCGGGACCGATCATCTGGCAGGGGATGCGGGCTATAAAGCTCAATTTTCTTACATGTGCTATTAAAAAAACTAACAGCTGCAAGGTGCCTTCGCGTCCATGCCCATTCGCCGTTTGCCACCCCTCAACGCCGTGCGCGCCTTCGAGGCCGCCGCCCAACTGGGCAGCTATGTCGCCGCCTCCAAGGCCCTGCATGTCACCCAGCCCGCCATTGGCCGTCATGTGAAGTTGCTGGAGGAGTGGCTGGGCGTGCAGCTGTTCGACCGCACCCCGCGTGGCGTTGAGCTCACGCCGGCTGGGCGCCAGTACTACGCGCGCATCAGCACCGCCCTGGCGCAGATCGCCGATGCCGGTGACGAGGTGGCGAAGAAGCGCGCTGTGCGCTGGTTGAAAATCCTCGCCGTGCCTGCATTCGCCAAGCGCTGGCTGACGCCCAAGCTGGAGGCCGTCAGCCGTATGCGGCCGGGGCTGAAGATCGTCATCGAGCCCAACTCCACCTTCACCGAAGTCGACGGCAAGAGCGCCGACCTCGGCATCGTCTACGGCATGCCGGGAGACTACAGCGGCGCCCGAACAATCCTGATGCAGCCAAGGGTGTTCCCTGTGTGCGCACCGGAATACCTGGCCCGTACCGGACCGATCGAAAATGCCACAGACCTGGCCCGCCACGACCTCATCCACTACGACAGCGAATGGTGGAACCTCTGGTTCGCCCGCGTCGGCGTCGATGTGCAGGTGAGTGCGGATGTGCTCTACGTCAGCAACGACTACGTGCTGTCACTGGCCGAGGGCGGGCGTGGCATCGCCCTGGCCAACGAGGTGCTGGTGCGCCGTGAGTTGGAGAACGGCCTGCTGGTGAAGGCCGTCGACGTAGATGTGCCGCTGGAGAGCTACCAGTTGCTGACCCCACCGGGGCCGGTTTCGGCGGATGTGGAGTGGTTCAGCGAATGGATCGCTGCTGTTCTGCGGGAAGAGTTTCCGGAAGCGTTCGAGGGGGATGCAGGGGCAAAATCGTTGTAGGGGCGATTTCAATCGCCAGGCGAATGAATTCGCCCCTACAGGAAGCGGCCGTACTTAGCTGCGTAGGATGGGTAGAGCCTGCGAAACCCATCGATTGCGGTGATGGGTTTCGCTTCGCTCTACACCATCCTACGGGTCTTCAATCACGAATGAGTTCGCCCCTGCAGAATGTGGCTGTGCCTCAGAACTTCTCGGCTTGCCCCAGGTAGCGCCACTGGCCGACCGGCACTTTGCCCATGGGCACGCCGCCGATGCGGATGCGCTTCATGCTGATCACCTTCAGGCCAATGGCGGTGCAATAGGCTGCGATCAGTCCCTGTTTCGGGTTCTTCAGCGCGAAGCGCAGGTGGGTCTCGTTCTGCCAACTGGCTTTCACCGGGGGCAGTTCGCCGCCCTTGATGCGGATCCCGCGCTTGAGCTTGTCCAGGCCGTTGTCGACCATGGCGCCGGACACCTCCACCACATATTCCTGCTCCAGTTTGTTGGCGTCTTCGTTGAGCTTGCGCAGGGCGCGCCAGTCCTGGGTCAGCACCAGCAGGCCGCTGGCGCCCGGTTGCAGCGGTAGGGTGGTGGTCAGGCGGGCGAAGTGGCTACGCAACAGGCGCAGGTTGGCGCGGTCTTCCGGCCAGCGGCTTTCAGGGGTGAGCTCGCGCTGGGCGGCTTCGAAGGAGAGGCCGGCGGGCTGGTTCAGTAACAGGGTCACCGGGTCCTGCGGCTCGGGCGTGGCGCCGGGGAGCAGGGTGACGGTCTGGCCCTCGACCTTGAATTGCGGCTGCTCCACCACCTCGCCATCGACGGTGACCCAGCCACCCTCGATGTAAAGCTCGGCCTCCCGGCGGGAGCAGCCGGTGAGTTCGACGACGCATTTGGACAGGCGGATGGGGTCGGTCATGGAGGCAGCCAGTGGAGGGGAAAGGGCGCAATGGTAAACCCTTTGGCGGTTTTCCTGTCGGCTTCCTGCCTGTAGGGGCGATTTCAATCGCCAAGGGCTGCGAAGCAGCCCATTCCTGATGGGTGGGGCAGGCCTGCGGCCTGCTTGGCGAATGAATTCGCCCCTACAGTAGTTCTCTACCCTTGCCTGTCAGCTCCACCACCCCGCCAAGGCCTTGCGGTGTTCCTGATGCGCCGCTTCCTGCACCGTCGGCACGAACTGCAACGCGGCACCGGGCAGGCATTGCGCCAGGCGCGCCACGGCCAGCGGGGTGAGGGCGCCGAGGCGGGGGTAACCGCCGATGGTCTGGCGGTCGTTGAGCAGGGCGATGGGCTGGCCGTCCGGCGGGACCTGCACGGCGCCCAGGGCGATGCCTTCGGAAATCATCGACTGGGTCCTGCATTCCAGCTTCGGTCCGAGCAGACGTACGCCCATGCGGTCGGCGCGGGTATCCACCGTCCACTGGCTATTGAAGGCGTCGAACAGGCTCTGCCCGGAGAAGTCACCGATCTGCGCACCGAGGATCAGTTCCAGACGGGCATCAGCGCTGAAGTCGGGAATCTGTACGCGCGGCATGTCGCGCATCTGCACGGCGTCGCCCTGCCAATCCAACCGGTCGCCCATGGCCAGGCCTTTGCCGTTCGCGTTGAGGCCGCCCAGCTCTTCGCGGGCGACGGTCGACACGCTGCCCAGCTGACGTTCGCCAAGGAAACCGCCCGGCGCGGCGAGATAGGCGCGAACACCCCGGCGCGGATGGGCGAACTCGAGGCGCTGGCCGCTGCTCACCTTGAAGGCACCCCAGGCAGGGAGCGGCTGGCCGTCGAGCGTGGCGCCCAGGTCGGCACCGGCGATGGCCAGGGTGCCGTCCCGTTGGCAGGTCAGGCTGAAGGCACCCAGGCCGACTTCCACCACCGCCGCATCCAGCGGATTGCCCAGCAGCCAGTTGGCCCAGCCCATGGATACCCAATCCAGCGCACCGCCCTGGGTCACGCCCAGGTGACGGCAGCCGAAGCGGCCCCGGTCCTGGAGGAGGATGAAGGGCGAGCTGCGATCGATGACGAGGCTCATGGCAAGGTCTCCAGCGGGGTGTCGTCGCCGCCCAGGCGGATGAATTCGGCACGGTCGATGGGTTCGAAGCGCACCCGGTCGCCGGCCTGCAGCAGGCTGTAGCCGGGAAGGCCCAGGTCGAACAGGCGAACTGGCGTGCGTCCCAGAAGGTTCCAGCCACCGGGACTTTCCACCGGGTAGACCGCCGTCTGCCGTTCGGCGATTCCGACGCTGCCAGGGGCGATGCGCTTGCGCGGAGTAGTCAGGCGCGGCGCGGCGAGCGCTTCCTCCACCAGTCCCATGAAGGCGAAGCCGGGGGTGAAGCCGAGGGCGAACACCTGGTACTCGCGCTGGCTGTGTCGCTGTACCAGTTCAGCCACGCTCAGGTGCTTGCGCTGGGCCAGGGGCTCGAGGTCCGGCCCGACGCTCGGGTCATACCAGGTGGGGATGACATGGCTACGACCGCTGGCGCGGGTTTCCGGGCTGAGGTCGGCGAGGGCACCGGCAATCAGCTCGCGGGCCTGGCGCGGGTCCAGCCGCAGCAGGTCATAGTGCAGCAGCAGGGTGGTATAGGAGGGCACCAGGTCTATCAGCGCCGTGCCGAAGGTCTCCCGCAGACGAGTGCCGGCAGCCAGCATCCAGGGCATGTTGGCTTCGTCGATGCGGTCGAACAGGCGCAGGATGAAGGCATCGATGGACGCCACTTCGATGCGCAGTTGCGGGATGCTCATTGGGCCTCCAGCGCTTCGCGTATGCGTTTGACCGCGGCGATCGAACCGGGGTTGTCGCCGTGGACGCAGAGGGTGTGCGCCTTCAGCGGCAGGTCGCTGCCATCGCTGGCGCGCAGGGAGTCGCCACGGGCGAGGGTGATGGCCTGGGCCACCACCTGTTCCGGGTCGTGGTGCACCGCGCCGGGCAGGCTGCGCGACACCAGATAGCCGTCGCCGTCATAGGCGCGGTCGGCGAAGGCCTCGAACCAGAGGGTCACGCCGTACTCGTCGCCGATGGCCTGGGCGGCGCTGTTGTCGCGGGTGCTCATGAGCATCAGCGGCAGTTGTGCGTCGTAGGCGGCTATGGCACGCATCACGGCGGCGAGGATGGCCGGGTCGCGCATCATGTCCTGGTACAGCGCGCCATGGGGCTTCACGTAGCTGACGCGGGCGCCCTGGGCACGGCACAGGCCGTCGAGGGCGCCGATCTGGTAGAGCATCAGGTCTTCTACTTCGGCCGGCGAGCAGGCCAGGGAGCGACGACCGAAGCCCACCAGGTCCGGGTAGCCGGGGTGGGCACCAATGCTCACTCGGTGCTTCACCGCCAGGGCGATGGTGCGGCGCATGGTGCCGGGGTCGCCGGCGTGGAAGCCGCAGGCGATGTTGGCGCAGTCGATCAGGGGCATCACGTCGGCATCCAGGCCCATGGTCCAGGCCCCGAAGCTTTCGCCGATATCGCAGTTCAACAGCAGTCTGGTCATGGTTTGTCCTACAGGTAGGCGAAGGCCTGCCGCCGGCCAGGGGCTCGGCAGCAGGCGGGACAAGGGATAGGGGTTAGAGCTCGAGTTGCTTGCCGCGGGTTTCCGGCAGGCTGAGGGCGGCGAGGATGACCACCCCGTAGGACACTGCGGCGAAACCGCCGATGCCCACGCCCAGCGAGACGTGCTGGCTGAGAATGCCGATCAGCATCGGGAAGAGCGCGGCGACGGCGCGGCCGATGTTGTAGCAGAAGCCCTGGCCCGAACCCCGGATGCGGGTGGGGAACAGCTCGGTGAGGAAGGAGCCCATGCCGCTGAAGATGCCCGAGGCGAAGAAGCCGAGGGGGAAGCCCAGCCAGAGCATGGCGGTGTTGCTCACCGTCAGGTTGGTGTAGAGCAGCACCACGACGAAGGAGCCGACGGCGAAGAGGATGAAGTTCTTCTTGCGGCCGATCAGGTCGGTGAGGAAGGCGCTGATCACGTAGCCCACGTAGGAACCGAGGATCACCATGGCCAGGTAGCCGCCGGTGCCCAGCACGGTAAGCCCGCGTTCAGCCTTGAGGAAGGTCGGCAGCCAGGAGGTGATGGCGTAGTAGCCACCCAGGGCGCCCGTGGTCAGCAAGGATGCGCGCAGGGTGATGCTGAGCATGCCGGGGGCGAATATCTCGTAGAAATTGACCTTCTCGGCGCCCTGGTTGTGCTTGCGGGCTTCCTTGTAGATTTCCGGCTCCTTCACCAGGCGACGAACCACGATGACGAAGATCGCCGGCAGCAGGCCCAGCATGAACAGGGCGCGCCAGGCATCTTCCGGCGGCAGGATGCTGAACATCAGCGCGTAGAGGACGGCAGTCATGCCCCAGCCAAGCGCCCAGCCGGATTGCACCAGGCCCACGGCCTTGCCACGGTCCTTGGCCTTGATGACTTCACCGATCAGCACTGCGCCGGCGGTCCACTCGCCGCCGAAGCCGAAGCCCATCAGGGTGCGGGCGATCAGCAGTTGTTCGTAGCTCTGCGCGAGGCCGCAAAGGAAGGTGAAGAAGGCGAACCAGAGCACTGTCAGTTGCAGGGTCAGGACGCGGCCGATGCGGTCGGAGAGGATGCCGGCAACCCAGCCGCCAGCGGCGGAGGCGAGCAGGGTGAGGGTGTGGATGAGGCCGGCTTCACCGGTGCTGATACCCCAGATGGCGATCAGCGTGGGGATGACGAAGCTGAGCATCTGGGTGTCCATGCCGTCCAGGCCGTAGCCTATCTTGCAGCTCCAGAAGGTGCGTCGTTCCTGCTTGCTGAGGGCCCGGTACCAGCCGAAATGGCCGCCCTGGTCGATATCCAGGCCGCCGCCCGCGTGGGTCGCGTGTTTTTGCATGGGGTTCTCCGATCGCTGTTCTTGGCGTTGTATGAGCATTCGGGGGATGCGGAGTCGACGCCCGCAGCCTGTGGGCGGATTCTTGTGCCGGGGTTGGCGGATCGTCCAACTAATTAAAGCGGCCGCCGGGGATAAGAAATTCCGATACCCGATCAGTGGCGCCAGGATCGAAGACGCTCGCGCCGTGCACAGGAGGCGTTCGTCGTTCGGGAGACTGTGTGGTACAGGAAGTGCTTGAATCTACTGTATCTTTTCGCCCTTGCTGCGTTTGATACCTTGCTTGCCGGTAATCGCCATGAACCTGAAGTTCCTTGAAACCTTCGTCTGGGTCGCCCGCCTGAAAAGCTTTCGTCTGACCGCCGAGAAGCTGTTCAGCACGCAGGCGTCCATTTCCAGCCGTATCGCCGTACTGGAGGATGAATTGGGCGTGAAGCTGTTCGTGCGCGATTCCCGTGGCGTGACGCTTACGCCGGAGGGGCACAAGGTGCTGGAGTACGCCGAGCAGATGATGGACACCATGCACGCCCTGCGGCAGGCCATCGACACCAGTACCGCCACCCAGGGACGCATCCGCATCGGCGCCATGGATACGGTGATCCATACCTGGCTGAGCCCCCTGGTATCGAAACTGAACGAGCTCTATCCGGCGGTGGAGATCGAGCTGATGGCCGACACCGCGCGCAACCTCTCCGAGCAGTTGCAGAAGGGCTATCTGGACCTGATCTTCCAGACTGATCCGCTGCGCCACGAGTCGGTGCTCAACCTCGAACTGGGCGGCTACCCGTTGTGCTGGATCGTGTCCACCGGTTCCATCTACCACCGCGACTACGCCTCGCTGGCCGAATTAGCCCGCGAGCGTATCGTCACCTTCTCCAAGCACTCGCGGCCGCATCAGGATGTGCTCGGCCTGCTGCACGCCAATGGCGTGACGACGCCACACCTGAGTTGCGTGAACTCGGTCGCGGCCATGACCCGCCTGCTGCGCGACGGCTTCGGCATCGGCGCCTTGCCGCCGGCGCTGGTGGCCCAGGAACTGGAGCGCGGCGAGCTGACGATCCTGCGCCTCGGGCCAATGCCGCCGATCCTGCCGCTGGTGGTGTCCTGGCGCGGCGGCACCGGCTTGGAACTGGTGGACCAGGTGGTGGATGTGAGCAAGTCGGTGGTGGCGAACTACGCCGAGAACGTCGGCAAGGAACACTTCGTTCCGGCCGAACTGAAGA
This sequence comes from Metapseudomonas resinovorans, assembly GCF_002003485.1. Classification (GTDB taxonomy): domain Bacteria; phylum Pseudomonadota; class Gammaproteobacteria; order Pseudomonadales; family Pseudomonadaceae; genus Metapseudomonas; species Metapseudomonas resinovorans_D. The sequence goes on along the minus strand of NZ_BDMA01000049.1, from coordinate 1,104 downwards.
AGGGAGAAGGGCGCCCGCGCGGCCTCTGACACAGGCGGCTCGTGTCCCTGTTCTGACGCCGAGGCGGTGCGCATGGCACACCCTACGATGGGACAGGGTGCGGAGGTTCTTCCAACGTGGATGTTCAATTTTCCCGATGCCCGGTCCCGGAAAATTCTTGTTGGACGGCCTGGCCACAATGCCCCTACAAAACGCGCAGAACAATAACCGGAGCTGGCCCATGACCTCGCAACAACTCGCCCAACTTCCCCCTCGTGAACTCCGCCGGCTGATCCGCCGTGGCGACTACAGCGGCCATACCAGCGGCCTGGGCCAGCGCCATCTGCAGGCCAACATCGTGATCCTGCAGAAGTCCTGGGCGGACGAATTCCTCCGTTTCTGCGTGCTCAACCCGCGTTCCTGCCCGCTGCTGGACGTGACCGAACCAGGCTCGCCGTACTTCGAGAAACTCGGTGTAGATGTCGACGTGCGTAGCGACGTGCCACGTTATCGCGTCCATCGCCGTGGCCGGGCGTTCGAGGAAGTGACCGATATCGGCGAGCACTGGGAGGCGGATTTCGTCGCCTTCGCCATCGGCTGCTCCTTCTCCTTCGAACAGGCCCTGCTAGACGCCGGCATTCCGCTGCGCCACATCGAGATGGGGCGCAACGTCGCCATGTACCGCACCGCCATCGACACGCATCCGGCGGGGCGCCTGGCGGGCAAGACGGTGGTGTCCATGCGTCCGATGAAAGCCGCCGATGCCGTACGCGCGATCGAAATCACCGCGCGTTTCCCGATGACCCATGGCGCGCCGGTGCACATCGGCGACCCGTCCCTGATCGGCATTGCCGACATCGACGCTCCGGATTACGGCGATCCGGTGCCGGTGCATGCCGATGAAATCCCGCTGTTCTGGGCCTGTGGCGTTACCCCGCAGGCGGTACTGGCCGAAGCCGAGCCGGAGTTCTACATCACCCACGCGCCGGGACACATGCTGGTGAGCGACAAGCTCTACGGTGAGGTTTAGCGGCATCTGTGGTCGGCTCTGCCTAGCAGTATGAGGCCGATCGGGTAGGGTGCGCCGTGTGTTCAGCCGGGATACATGGGTAACGCCTGTCGGGG
>NZ_BDMA01000048.1:0-2488 GCF_002003485.1 Metapseudomonas resinovorans | reverse complement strand
AGTTCTACGGCTGGGCCGAGCTGAACCGCGCCGGCCTGCTGCCGACCCGCGAACAATTGCAGCGCGCCGAGCGCATCACCAACGAGTACCGGGCGAAGCTCGCCGCCGAGAAGCACCCCTGCAAGCTGATCTTCGTCACCCCGGACTACTACGAGGAGCGCCCCAAGGCCTGTATGAACGGCTGGGGCAGCCTGTTCCTCGACATCACCCCGGACGGCACCGCCTTGCCCTGCCACAGCGCGCGCCAGTTGCCGGTGCAGTTCCCCAATGTGCGCGAGCACTCGCTGCGGCACATCTGGTACGAGTCCTTCGGCTTCAACCGCTTCCGCGGCTATGACTGGATGCCCGAGCCGTGCCGCTCCTGCGACGAGAAGGAGAAGGACTTCGGCGGCTGTCGCTGCCAGGCCTTCCTGCTCACCGGTGACGCCAGCAACGCCGACCCGGTCTGCGCCAAGTCGCGCCACCACGGCCAGATACTGGCGGCCCGGGAGGAAGCGGAGCATGCTCCTCGCACCCTGGAGCAACTGACCTACCGCAATGAACGAACCTCGAACATCATTTGTCGCGCCTGAAACGTGTTCCTTCGGCTTCTGGGACAGCCCTTGGAGTGCGGAGCGTGCCGTCGCCGCCAGCCGCGATTTCGCTGAACTGCGCTGCAGCTCGGCGGGCCTGTTCTGGACAATGTTCGACCCCGCTGATGGGCGCACCACGCTCTGGCGCTGGCAGGCGGGGGAGGCGAGCTGCCTGACACCGGACGGCCTCTCGCTGCGCAGCCGGGTCTACGAATACGGTGGCGGTGCCTTCTGTCTGGTGCCGGGCGGGGTGGTGTTCGTCAATGAGGCTGACCAGCAGCTCTACCTCCAGCCTTTCTCCGGGGCTCCGGCCGCCCTGACGCGAAATCCCGATGCCCGCTACGGCGATCTCTGGAGCGCGGAGCAGTGTGTGCTGGCTGTGGAGGAAGAGCAGGGCACCCATCGGCTGGTGGCGATTGCTCTGGCTGACGGCGAACGTCAGGTGCTGGTCGAGGGCGCCGATTTCTATGCCGCGCCACGTCTCAGTCCGGATGGCAAGACCCTCGCCTGGATCGAGTGGAGCCGTCCCGCGCAGCCCTGGACCGAAACACGGCTTTGCCTGCGACGACGTGACGGGGATACCTGGGGACCGATCAAAATCCTCGCGGGAGCGGATGGCGGTGAATCCCTGCAACAGCCGCGCTTCGATGCCGAGGGGCGCCTGCACTGCCTGAGCGATCGCAATGGCTGGTGGCAGCCCTGGGCGCTGGAGGGCGATCAACTGCGCCCCTTGCCGGCCGCCCATGCCGATCACGCCCCGGCCCCTTGGCAACTGGGGTTATGCAGCTACCTGCCAGAGGCGGGGCTGCGGAGTTGGCTGGCCTATGACCAGAGCGATCTGGTCGGCGACGACTGCCAGTTGCTGGCGACCGGATACAGTCGCTTTCGGCAGTTGGCTGCGGACGAGGGGTATTACTACTGCATCGCCGCCGGCCCGGAAAATGCCAGCGCCGTGCTGGCCATCGACCGCAAGGACGCGAGTGTGCAGGTGTTGGCTGGCGGCGGCACCGAACTTTCGGCCGACGAAATCGCTCGGCCCCGACCGTTGCAATTCGCCGTGGGGGACGGGGAGTGCGCTTACGGCTACTTCTATCCGCCCTGCAACACGGCCCATCGCGGCCTGGAAGACCAGCGTCCGCCATTGCTGGTGTTCTGCCACGGCGGCCCGACCTCCGCCTGTCAGCCCGTGTTCGACCCGCGCATCCAGTTCTGGACCCAGCGCGGTTTTGCGGTGGCCGACCTCGATTACCGGGGCAGCAGCGGTTATGGCCGCGCTTATCGACAACGACTGGCCGGCGGCTGGGGCGAAGTGGATGTGGAAGACGCCAAGGCGCTGCTGATGCACCTCGCCGGGCTGGGGCTGGTGGACCCTGAGCGGGCCTTCATTCGGGGTTCCAGCGCCGGTGGTTTCACCACGCTCCTGGCGTTGGTCGGGGACACGCCATTTTGCGGCGGCGCCAGTTACTACGGGGTGAGCGACCCGCTGGTTTTGCGCGAGAAGACTCACAAGTTCGAAGCCGATTATCTGGACTGGCTGATCGGCGATCCTGAACAGGACGCTGAGCGCTACCGACAGCGCACCCCGGTTTTGCGAGCGGGAGAAATCGGTGCGCCGGTGATCTTCTTCCAGGGCGGCCAGGACGCGGTGGTGGTGCCGGAACAGACCGCCAGCATGGTTGCCGCCTTGAAGGACGCTGGCCGGCAGGTGGAATGCCATGTCTACCCGGAGGAGCGCCACGGATTCCGCCAGGCCACCAACCTGGCCCACGCGCTGGAGGCGGAGCTGGCGTTCTATCGGGGGCTGCTGTAGGCGAACTCGTTTTCGGCACGCGGTGCGCACAGCGCACCCTACGGTCGGAGCTCGGGTAGGGTGCGCCGTGTGTTCAGCCGGGATACATGGGTAACGCCTGTCGGGG
>NZ_BDMA01000047.1:0-45271 GCF_002003485.1 Metapseudomonas resinovorans | reverse complement strand
ACTATCACCCCTTGGCAGGGCGACAGTCGAGATACAAGGGTGGATGACGCTCTTTTCATCCACCAGCGGTGTCCAGTCGAGCCTCGCATGGTGGACCGATGAAGCGTGGTCCACCCTACACAAGCCTGGTAGCAGAGCACCGGAGGCTCAATCGGCCAGAACGATCTGGTTCTTGCCGCCGCGCTTGGCCTGGTACATGGCCGCGTCGGCACGGGCGTAGAGGCTGTCGAGGTTGCCGTCGTCGCGCAGGTTGGCCAGTCCCTGGCTGACGGTGACGCCGAAACTCTTGCCGTCGACGGTGAAGCCCATCCGCTGCACTTCCCGCTGCAGGCGTTCGGCGATCTGCCATGCCAGCTCCGGCGGGCAGCCGGGCAGGACCGCGGCGAATTCCTCGCCGCCGATGCGGCCGAACAGGTCGCCCCGGCGCAGGGTGTTGGCGCCGCACTGGGCGATGCGCTGGAGTACCTGGTCGCCGGTCTGGTGGCCGTGGGTGTCGTTGATCTTCTTGAAGTCATCGACGTCCAGCAGGATGAACGCCAGCGGGCTGCCGAACTGCACCGAGTGCTCGAACTCGCGCTGGGCGCATTCGAAGAAGTGCCGGCGGTTGCTGCTCTTGGTCAGCACGTCGGTGGTCGCCAGGCGGTGCAACTCGCCTTCCAGCTGCTTCTTCTCGGTGATGTCTTCGGCAATACCGACCACGATGGTCGGCTGGCCTTCCCCGCCGCTCTGACTGACGAAGCATTTGTCGCTGATCCAGCGCAGCTGGCCGTCGGCGCGGATGATGCGGTATTCGCGCGCCTCGATGGCGCCCTTCTCCAGCACCTCGGCAAAACTCTGCGCGGCGTACTCCAGGTCATCCGGATAGATGCAGTTGCGCCATTCGTTGTAGTCCGCCAGCAGCAGGGCGGCGGAACGGCCGAACATCGTTTCGTAGGCGGGACTGACGTAGATGATCCGCTGGGCATCCCAGTCGAAGGCCCAGAGCACCGCATTCACGCTGCCTAAGAGGCTGCTGAAGATGACCTCGCGTTCGCGCAGCCGTTCGACCTCGCCCCGGCTGTGAAGCAGGGCAAGGGTGAGTTTTTCCAGTTCGCTGGGCGATTCGAGGGACGTTTCCATTCGGCCGCTACCTTCATAGGACCTGCCTTCGACAGATTAGGCAGGCAAAAGTGCGGACGGAGTATAAGCCGACGGTCAGGCGTGGCTGGCATGACGGAAGGACGAAAAACGGTTGAGCAAACGGTGCAGGACGAACACCGCAACCAGCGTGAGGAACACCGAAACGCACACCGAACTCAGGCGGTAGGCGATGGAGTACACCACGTCGTGCTGCGGAGTGAGGTACTGGCCGAAAACGATGGCCAGGGTGGTCAGCGCACCGAAGCCGATGCCCTGCGCCCCTTCCAACACATGCAGGCGCGCGCAGCAGAACGCGGCGGTCCAATACATCAGGGTCACCAGGGGCAGCACATCGTAGTGGCTGTAGAGGACCAGTTGCAGCACCAGCCCGATGGCGCAGCCCAGCAGGGTGCCGAGGGCACGGATGCGGCCGGCGAAGCGGATGCCGTTCCAGTGCATGGGGAACAGCACCAGGATCGACGCCACCTGCGCCGACAGCGAATCCTTCAGGTCGAAGCTCTGGAACAGCATGAAGGACAGGGTGGCGATGGTCGCCCCGAGCACCGCCTCATGGCGCTGGCTGGGCAGGTCTTTGGCCGGCATCTGCCGGAGCGGACGCGGCTCGGCATCGGGGAAGAGGAAGAACATCAGCCAGGCGATCAGGACCGTCAGGCCCGCTGCCACGAGGTTGCTGGTAACCAGGTCGTAGAGATGGGTTTCCGGGTAACTGGCGAAATGCAGCTGGATGGAGAGGAACACGCTGCCCAGGGCGCCGAACATGAACAGCGGCCCCTGGGCCATCAGGCGGAAGCGCCAGAAGAAGGCCAGGAAAGCCAGCGGCACGATCATCTGCGGGCGGTCGCCGAACAGGCCGTAGATCACCAGCACCTCGACGCTCACCACCACCGCCTGAAGCAGGAACTGCCGCACGACATGGGCATTGATCACCGGCGTGAGGCCGAGCAGCAACATGGGGTAGACGCAGAAGAACGAGCCGTTGTCCCAGCCCATCAATTTGCAGATGAACAGCCCGAGGGTGCCGCCACCGGCGAGACGCAGGCACTGCCTGAGATCGTTTTCCGTCAGCGCTGTCCTGCGGCTCATCAGTACACGTAATGCAGGATGCTGATGGCGGCGATCTGCACGCGGCCGAACAGGTCCGCCAGGTGCGAGTCACCTGGGTAGAGCTGCACCGTCGCCTTGGCGCCACTGGGCAGCGTGTAGGGCAGGGCTTCGGTGAGGCTGACGTGCAGGCGCTGGCGCTGGGCATCGCGTACCCAGCGGTCGGAGACGGCCGGCGCGGCGAGGTCGCCGTTGGCGTCGAGCTGGCCTTCCTTCACGCCGGCATCGATGGCGCTGACCCTGGCCGCGAAGATGTGGCCGGGCAGGGCGTCGAACACCACCGCGGCGCCGTCTTCCAGGCGCACGTAACGCAGGGCCTTCTCGCGGAAATCGGCACTGATGTCCGCTTCGTCCGCCACCAGTGCGGCCACCGGGTTGCCGGCATGCAGGAAGGCGCCCGGGGACAGCTGCAGATTGCTCAGGGTGCCGGCGCGCTCGGCGCGGACTTCGCTGTATTCCAGTTGCAGGCGCGCCTGCTCCAACGCGTTTCGCGCCTGGCGCAGGCGCAGGTTGTCGTCACCGGCATCGCCGCGCTGGGCCTTCAGCTCGCGAATGCGCGCCCCGGCGGCGCTCAGTTTGGCCTGGGCAGCCTGGCGCTGCGCTTCGGTCTGTTCGAAGAGCTGGCGCGACACGTGCTGGCTCTGCACCAGGCGCCCGAGGCGCGCGGCCTCGCGTTGCAGCTCGCTGGCCGCAGCCTGGGCAGCGGCCTGGTCGGCACGGGCGGCGGCGATAGCGGCGTCGAGCTGGCGGTTGTCCTGCCCGGCCTGCTCCAGCGCCAGCTCGGCGGAGCGCACGGCCAGGCGGAAGGGTTCGGGGTCGAGGCGGAACAGCACCTGGCCGGCCGCGACGTGCTGGTTGTTGCTGACGGCGACGTCCAGCACCTGGCCGTCCACGCGGGGGGCGATGCGCAGCACCGGGCGGGTCAGTTGCGCCTGGGGCGTGATGGGCATCCACAGGTCCGCCGCGAGAAAGTAGGCGAACAGCAGGACGAACAGGACGATGGCCGCCTGGACCCGCCGGGCGAATCTTTGATCCGGAGTCATGCGTACCTCGAAGGGACCCGCAGCAGGTGCGGGTGGGGAAGACGGGAACGGCAAGAGCTCAGCCATTGCCGCCCTTGGGCACAAAGTATATTTACCGTGGAATCAGGGATAATCTCCCACTTGCGAGAAGCAGCCTTACACAAGGGGTAACAATGGACACGCTCCACAGCATGCGGGTTTTCGTGCGGGTGATAGACACCGGCAGCTTCACCGCCGCCGCCCAGGCCATGGACCTGTCCACCGCGCAGGTTTCGCGGCTGGTATCGGAGCTGGAGCAACAGCTTCAGGCCCGCCTGCTGCATCGCACCACCCGCCGCCTGGCGCTGACCGAAGTGGGCGAGCGCTACCTCCAGCGCTGCCGGCAGATCCTCGGTGAAGTCGACGAGGCCGCCGCCGAGGCGCGCGGCGCCCATCTCAAGCCCCACGGCCGCCTGCGCGTGCACACCATGACCGGCCTCGGCCTGCAGCACCTCACGCCCCTGGTGGCGCGCTACTCCGAGCTCTATCCGGAAGTGGTGGTGGAACTGACCCTCTCGCAGCGCACCCCCGACCTGCTGGAAGACGGCCACGACGTCATCATCACCTTCGCCCGCGAACTGCCCGATTCGCAGATGGTCGCCCAGGTACTGGGGCCGATGTTCAGCGTGCTTTGCGCAGCCCCCGCCTACCTGAAGAAACACGGCGTCCCCGTCAGCCCGGTGGACCTGCAACATCACCGCTACCTGCGACTGCTGGACCCACTCTATGAGGACAGCTGGGTATTCAACGGCGAGCAGGGCGAATTCAACGTGCTCCCGGCCGAGAGCTTCCAGGTCAATGTGGCCGAGTCCCTGGCCAAGGCCGCGCAGGCCGGCATGGGCATCTGCCTGCTGCCCTCCTTCGTCGCCTGCCCCCCCGTGCGCGAAGGCAAGCTGCTGCGGCTGCTGCCGGAATACCGCCTGCGCGAGCGCAACATCTACGCCATCTACCCGTCACGGCGCTTCCTCGACGCCAAGATCAAGACCTGGGTGGAGTTCCTCAAAACTGAACTGCCTCCGCTGCTGACTCAGGACGAAGCGCTGCTGGAAGACCCGAAGCGCTGGGCGATCAACGCGAAACTGTTGCGAAAAGAGAAATAGTTCTTCACTGAAACCGCTATTTTTCCCCTTTCCTGACCTCCCTAAGATGGCGCCATGTTTCGCAAGAAACCATCCGAGAGGTTCAAGATATGCAACGCAATGCACTTTTTACTGCCGTTTTCGCCGTATTTTCCCTGTTTTTCGCGCAACTGACCCTGGCTGAAGAGTCCAACACCTTTGTTGCACGCAATGCAGCTCTGGCCGAGCAGCGTGCCGATGCCGCCCAGCAAGAAGCGATCGCCAAGCAAGGCGCTGAGCAACAGCAGCAGTCCGAGGCTCACCAGGACAGTTGATCCCTGCCCCCCCTGTTCTCCACCTCCTGACGTTGATGCGTGACAGCTCCTATATCGACGTCCTGTTCAGGCCGCTCATGATGAGCGGCCTTTTTTTGCCTGGAGGAAATGGCGGGGCGGTTCGAGGGGCAGCTGCGCTGCCCTTGGCGATTGAAATCGCCCCTACAGAAAGCGCGAGCCCGTCCTGCAGCACCGAAGCAATTCGGAACTCCGCCTTGTGGGGGCGAATTCATTCGCTAACCGGACCGCAGGTTTCGCCTGCAATGCCCATCGCGATTGAAATCGCCCCCACCGGGAAAGCGAGCCCTTCCTGCAGCACCGCGGCAGTTCGGAGCCCCGCCTTGTAGGGGCGAATTCATTCGCCAACCGAACCATCGGTTCGGCCTGCGATGTCCCTTGCGATTGAAATCGCCCCCACAGAAAAAGCCCCTCGCCGGCCCCAGAAAGCAAAAAGGCCGGCATTTCTGCCGGCCTTTTTGTGGGCACTTCCGTTGTCAGGCCGCTGTGGCCGGACGCAGGGAGTAGGTCTTCAACTGTTCGGCGAAGTCGCGCAGGGACTGGATGCCGCTGGCTTCGGCGTCGTGTATCCACTGCTTCATCGCTTCGAGCATGTCGTGGCCGTTGGCGCTGGTCTTGACCCAGATCTGCTGCAGCGCCAGGCGCTTCTCGTAGATCACCTTGAGGGCCTGGCTCTGCTCCAGCATGGCGGCGATGCGCGCCTGGTGGGTTTCGTCGAGCAGGCTGGTCTCGCGGGACAGCAGGCGCTTGGCGCGGCGGAACAGGTGGCGCACCGACTCGTCGGCCTTGGCCAGTTCCTGCTTCACCAGCGGGGCGATCACCAACTTGCGGTACTGGGCCATGATCTGGAAGCGGTTGTTGAGGATGGCCATGGCAGTGTCCATGTCCAGGCTGCCCTTGCCTTCGACGCGGTGGGCGATGGGCGCCACGCGCTGCACCTTGGCCATGCCGAGGACGCTGAACAGCTTGATCCAGGCCCAGCCCATGTCGAACTCCCACTTCTTCACCGACAGCTTGGCGGAGTTCGGATAGGTGTGGTGGTTGTTGTGCAGCTCTTCGCCGCCAATCAGGATGCCCCAGGGCACCAGGTTGGTCGCAGCGTCGCGGCATTCGAAGTTGCGATAGCCGATGGCATGGCCCAGGCCATTGATGACGCCTGCGGCCCAGACCGGGATCCACATCATCTGCACGGCCCAGATGGTAATGCCGCCGGCACCGAACAGCGCCAGGTCGATCAGTGCCATCAGGGTCACGCCGCCAATCGGGTAGCGGCCGTAGACATTGCGCTCCATCCAGTCATCCGGGCAGTTCTTGCCATAGATGCGCAGGGTTTCTTCATTCTTCGCTTCTTCCGCGTACAGCTCCGCGCCCTTGCGCAGGACGGTGCCCAGGCCCTTAACCACTGGACTGTGGGGGTCGTCGGCGGTTTCGCACTTGGCGTGGTGCTTGCGGTGGATGGCGGTCCACTCGCGGGTGTTCATGGCGGTGGTCAGCCACAGCCAGAAACGGAAGAAATGCTTGAGCGCCGGATGCAGCTCCAGCGAGCGGTGCGCCGAGTAGCGGTGCAGATAGACGGTGACGCCGACGATGGTGATATGGGTTATCACCAGGGTGACCGCCACCAGTTGCCACAGCGACAGGTCGAGAAAACCGTTGTACCACATGGATGGTGTTGCCTCGGGTGAAGTGAATCGGGGCTTTGTTGCGAGAATCTGGCTGGAATTATCACAAAGCGCCGGTAGAAAACCAGCCTCTCTTTTAGATAGAAGCCCCCCGATCGTCGGTTGCTCCTATAATGCGCGACTTCTCGTGTGACCCCTGCCAGGAAGGCCGCGCCCATGCGTTCAAAGTTCAGCGCCCTGCGACTGGTGCTGCCCTACTTCATCATCGCCAGTCTCTGGGTGCTGTTCAGCGACCGGGCGCTCCATGCCCTGGTGGGTGACCGCGTTCTGCTGGACGAGCTGCAGACCGCCAAGGGCCTGCTCTTCGTGCTGGTCACCAGCCTCCTGCTGTTCGCCCTGGCCTGCTGGTATCTGCGCCGCCTCAAGGACTATCTGGATGCCCGCCGCGCCCACGAAAGCAGCCTGCGCCAGGCCGCCGCCGTATTCGACAGCACCCAGGAGGGTGTGCTGGTCACCGATGCCGACAATCACATCGTCCACGTCAACCGCGCCTTCTCCCGCATCACCGGCTTCGAGGAGGCGCAGGTCCTGGGCGAAAACCCGCGCATTTTCAGTTCCGGCCGCCACGCACCGGCCTTCTACAAGGCCATGTGGAACGCACTGAATAACCGCCGCGAATGGAGCGGCGAGGTGTGGAACCGGCGCAGGAACGGCGAGATCTATCCGCTCTGGCAGAACCTCCGCGCCATCCACGACGAAGACGGCCAGCTGACCCACTATGTGGCGGTGTTCTCCGACGTCAGCGCGATCAAGCGCTCGCAGCATGAACTGGATTTCCTCGCCCACCACGATCCGCTCACCAACCTGCCCAACCGACTGCTCTTCACCGAACGCGTCGAGCAGGTGCTGGAACGTGCTCGCCGTGAGAAGCAGAACGGCGCGTTGCTGCTGCTGGACCTCGATCACTTCAAGCACATCAATGAAAGTTTCGGCCACTCCCATGGCGACCTGCTGCTGAAGATGGCCGGCGTGCGCCTGCAGGGGTTGATGGAAGGCGGCATGACCCTGGCGCGCCTGGGCGGTGACGAATTCGGCGTGCTCTGGGACAACTGCCCCCAGGCCGAACAGGCCGCGGCCCTGGCAGAGCGCATTCGCACCGAGCTGGCGACCCCGTTCCGCCTGGGCGGCCATGACCTGTTCATCAGCGCCAGCCTCGGCATCAGCCAGTTCCCGGACGCCGATGCCAATGTCGAGCAGGTGATGCGCAACGCCGACTCGGCCCTGTTCAAGGCCAAGAGTTCGGGACGCGATGCCTATGCCTTCTACAGCCAGGAACTGACCGAACAGGCGCGCCAGCGTGTCGAACTGGTCAGCGCCCTGCGCCAGGCCCTGGAGCTGGGTCAGTTGCGAGTCCACTACCAGCCCATCCAGCGCCTGGCCGATGACCAGCTGGTCGGCTTCGAGGCGCTGGTGCGCTGGGCGCATCCGGAGCGCGGGCTGGTACCGCCTGGAGAGTTCCTGCCGATCGCCGAACAGAGCGGGTTGATCGCCAGCATCGACGCCTGGGTGCTGGAACAGGCCTGTCGCCAGATGCGCTGCTGGCTGGAACAGGGGCACGCCTTGTCGTTCGTGGCGGTGAACCTGTCCTGCCGGTTGTTCCACCGCACCGAGCTGGATAGCGAAGTGGCGCGGGTGCTGGCCACCACGGGCCTGGCGCCGGAACACCTGGAGCTGGAAATCACCGAAAGCGCGGTGATGGAAGACCCGGATGCCGCCGAGTCCCTCCTGGTTCGTCTGCGCGAACTGGGCGTGCGCCTGGCCATCGACGACTTCGGCACGGGCTACTCCTCGCTGCAGCGCCTCAAGCGGCTGCCGGTGCAGAAACTGAAGCTCGACCAGAGCTTCGTGCGCGGCCTGCCGGACGACAAGAACGATATCGCCATCGCCCGCGCCGTGACCGCCCTGGGCCACAGCCTGGGCATCAGCGTGCTGGCCGAAGGTATCGAGGTGGACGCCCAGGCCAGCTTCCTCCGCGAGCTGGGCTGCGACTATGGACAGGGCTACCTGTTCAGCCGCCCCTTGCCGGTGGAAGCGCTCCAGAGGCTCTGGCCAGCTGCCTGAAGGCGGCAGCTTCGGCCTTGCCAACCATAGGCCGCACCGGCCCGCCGGCAGCTATGCGAGTCGCAAGTCAATTCGGTTATATAAAAATTCTTAAATAGTATTTTTAAGAATATTCCTCGCTTGCTTAAGATTCGCTCCACGCCACGCGGAATACCCTTCCTGACCCACGCCGCGGGCCCCATTTCTAGGAGCACGACCATGAGCGCAACCCTTCGTAGCGTGGAAGGCCAGGACGAGGCCAGCATCCTGCGTGAAATCCAGAGTGCCCTGCACGGCCTGCGTTTCGGCTCGGTGGAGATCACCGTGCACAACGGCCAGGTGGTGCAGATCGAACGCAAGGAAAAATTCCGCCTGCAGCAACCCAACCAGCGCGGTAACTGATTCAAAGGACACCGTTCGAGCCTCACCAGGCTTGAAGCCCGACCGGACTGCCGGAGGGCGTTTCGACGAACACCACTAAACAGCCCTAGCCAACACCTAAAAAAAATTCCAGTTCCAGGAGCTTTGAAAATGTCGATTCGCCGTTTCGCCCTCGCCGCCCTCGCCAGCGCCCTGATCGCCGGCCCGGCTGCCGCAGCCACCGAACTGCTCAACGTGTCCTACGACCCGACCCGTGAGCTCTACCAGGAATACAACGCTGCCTTCGCCAAGCACTGGAAGGCCGAAGGTGGCGACGACCTGAAAATCCAGCAATCCCACGGTGGCTCCGGCAAGCAGGCCCGCGCCGTGATCGACGGCCTGAAGGCCGACGTGGTGACCCTGGCCCTGGCCGGCGATATCGACGAGCTGCAGAAGCTCGGCAAGCTGATCCCGGAAAACTGGCAGGCCCGCCTGCCGCAGAACAGCACCCCCTACACCTCGACCATCGTGTTCCTGGTGCGCAAGGGCAATCCCAAGGGCATCAAGGACTGGGGCGACCTGACCAAGCAAGGCGTTGAAGTCATCACCCCGAACCCGAAGACCTCCGGCGGTGCGCGCTGGAACTTCCTGGCCGCCTGGGCCTGGGCCAAGAAGCAATACGGTAGCGACGCCAAGGCACAGGAATACGTGAAGGAGCTGTACAAGCACGTACCGGTGCTGGATACCGGCGCCCGTGGCTCGACCATCACTTTCGTCAACAACCAGATCGGCGACGTGCTGCTGGCCTGGGAAAACGAAGCCTTCCTGGCTCTGAAAGAGCAAGGCGGCGAGAACTTCGAGATCATCGCGCCGAGCCTGTCGATCCTGGCCGAGCCGCCGGTATCGGTGGTCGACAAGAACGTCGACAAGAAGGGCACCCGCAAGGTCGCCGAAGCCTACCTGCAGTACCTGTACAGCGAGGAAGGCCAGCGCATCGCGGCGAAGAACTTCTACCGCCCGCGTAATGAGAAAGTCGCGGCCGAGTTCGCCAAGCAATTCCCGAAACTGGACCTCGTGACCGTGGACAAGGACTTCAACGGCTGGAAGGAAGCCCAACCCAAGTTCTTCAACGACGGCGGCATCTTCGACCAGATCTACCAGGCGCAGTAACGATCGAAAGCGCTCCAGGGAGGGAGCAAAACCAGGCCTGATCCACGGATCGGGCCTGTTTGCTGGAAGCGGCTCGACGGGGCCGGCTCCGGAAAACCAAGCGTTCCAACGCAGAGTAAGGACAGAACATGTCACGACGCATCTCCCCGGTCATACCCGGCTTCGGGCTGACCCTGGGATACACCCTGGTGTATCTCAGCCTGCTGGTCCTGATTCCCCTGGGTGCCCTGTTCCTCAAGACCACCGAGCTGACCTGGGTCCAGTTCTGGACCATCATCAGCGCCCCCCGCGTGATCGCCGCCCTCAAGCTCAGTTTCGGCACTGCCCTGGCCGCCGCCGTGATCAACGGCATCATCGGCACGCTGCTGGCCTGGGTCCTGGTGCGTTACGACTTCTTCGGCCGCAAGGTCATCGACGCCATGGTCGACCTGCCCTTCGCGCTGCCCACCGCGGTCGCCGGTATCGCCCTCACCGCCCTCTATGCGCCCGCCGGCCTGGTGGGCCAGTTCGCCACCGACCTCGGCTTCAAGATCGCCTACACCCCGCTCGGCATCACCCTGGCGCTGACCTTCGTCACCCTGCCCTTCGTGGTACGGACGGTGCAGCCGGTGCTGGCCGACATTCCCCGTGAGGTGGAGGAAGCCGCCGCTTGCCTCGGTGCCAAGCCGTTGCAGATTTTCCGCCATGTACTGCTGCCGGCCCTGCTGCCCGCCTGGCTGACCGGTTTCGCCCTGGCCTTCGCCCGTGGCGTGGGTGAGTACGGCTCGGTGATCTTCATTGCCGGCAACATGCCGATGAAGACCGAAATCCTGCCGCTGCTGATCATGGTCAAGCTGGACCAGTACGACTACACGGGCGCCACCGCCATCGGCGTGCTGATGCTGGTTGTCGCCTTCGTCCTGCTGCTACTGATCAACCTGCTGCAACGCCGCATCGAGACCCCGTGAGGAGAGCGCCATGAGTTCCGCAAGCCTGACCGCCGCGTCCTCCGCCAACGCCGCCCGCCGTGGCAGCGCACTGGGTCGACGCATCCTGATCGTTTCTGCCTGGCTGGCCTTCGCCCTGTTCCTCCTGCTGCCGCTTTTGGTGGTACTGAGCGAGGCATTGAAGGACGGCCTGGGTACCTTCTTTACCGCCATCTTCGAGCCGGACGCCCTCTCCGCGCTGAAGCTGACCCTGATCGCCGTGTTCATCTCGGTGCCGCTCAACCTGGTGTTCGGCGTCGCCGCCGCCTGGTGCGTGAGCAAGTACGAGTTCCGCGGCAAGAGCCTGCTGGTCACCATGATCGACCTGCCGTTCTCGGTCTCGCCGGTCATCGCCGGCCTGATCTACGTGCTGCTGTTCGGCGCCCAGGGTTACTTCGGTGAGTGGCTGCAGGACCGCGACATCCAGATCATCTTCGCCGTGCCCGGCATCGTCCTGGCCACCATCTTCGTGACCTTCCCCTTCGTTGCCCGCGAACTGATCCCGCTGATGCAGGAACAGGGCACCCAGGAGGAAGAAGCCGCACGCCTGCTCGGCGCCAACGGCTGGCAGATGTTCTGGCACGTGACCCTGCCGAACATCAAATGGGGCCTGATCTACGGCGTCGTGCTTTGCACCGCACGGGCGATGGGCGAGTTCGGCGCGGTATCGGTTGTGTCCGGCCACATCCGTGGCGTCACCAACACCCTGCCGCTGCACGTCGAGATTCTCTACAACGAGTACAACCACGTCGCCGCCTTCAGCGTCGCCAGCCTGTTGCTGTTGCTCGCCCTGTGCATCCTTCTGCTCAAGCAGTGGAGCGAGTCGCGCCTGTCCCGTCTCAAGTCGAATGCTGATGAGGAGTAACCACCGTGAGCATTGAAATCCGCAACGTCAGCAAGAACTTCAACGCCTTCAAGGCACTCAACGAGATCAGCCTGGATATCCACAGCGGCGAACTGGTGGCGCTGCTCGGCCCGTCCGGCTGCGGCAAGACCACCCTGCTGCGGATCATCGCCGGCCTGGAAACGCCGGACGTGGGCAGCATCGTGTTCCACGGCGAGGACGTTTCCCAACACGACGTGCGCGATCGCAATGTCGGCTTCGTGTTCCAGCACTACGCGCTGTTCCGCCACATGACCGTGTTCGACAACGTCGCCTTCGGCCTGCGCATGAAGCCCAAGCGCGAGCGCCCGAGCGAGTCGGCAATCAAGGCGAAGGTCCACGAGCTGCTGAACATGGTGCAGCTGGACTGGCTCTCCGACCGCTACCCGGAGCAGCTCTCCGGCGGTCAGCGCCAGCGCATCGCCCTGGCTCGCGCCCTGGCGGTGGAACCGAAGATCCTGCTGCTCGACGAGCCCTTCGGCGCCCTCGACGCCAAGGTGCGCAAGGAGTTGCGCCGTTGGCTGGCGCGCCTGCACGAAGAGATCAACCTGACCTCCGTGTTCGTCACCCACGACCAGGAAGAAGCCATGGAAGTGGCCGACCGTATCGTGGTGATGAACAAGGGCGTGATCGAGCAGATCGGTGCGCCGGGTGAGGTCTACGAGAACCCGGCCAGCGACTTCGTCTACCACTTCCTCGGCGACTCCAACCGCCTGCACCTTGGCGACGACCAGCACCTGCTGTTCCGTCCCCATGAAGTCTCGCTGTCGCGCTCCGAAGTGGCCGAGCACCGCGCCGCCGAAGTCCGCGACATCCGTCCGCTGGGCGCCATCACCCGGGTGACCCTGAAGGTGGACGGCCAGGACGAGCTGATCGAGGCCGAAGTGGTGAAGGACCACGACAGCCTGATCGGCCTGGTGCGTGGCGAGACGCTGTTCTTCAAGCCCAAGGCGTGGCAGAAGGCGGCGGGGTTCTGAGCCCGAGCCGAGCCACCCTCTCCCCCGTCCCCTCTCCCTAAAGCGGAGAGGGGTGACTCGCGCCTGACAGATACGAGATCGCCGGAAACTCACTGCTTGATCTGGAACGCATGATCGAACGCTGCAAGGACCGGCTCCCCTCGCCCTTCCGGGAGAGGGGCTGGGGGAGAGGGCAGCCTCGTGCACCAGCCCCCTTGCATTCCATACTTCGCCCCACCCCGAATCATCCCCCTCCCGCGATACGGATACTGGCCACGTATCCATCGGCGCTATCCTGCGCCCCGACACAAGGAGTGAAACCGTGGCCGATTCCCTGATTGCCTACCTGCCGCTGATAGCCGCCACCTTCCTGCTCGCCGGCACGGTGAAGGGCGTTGTCGGCCTGGGCCTGCCGACCATTTCCGTCGGGCTGCTCGGCTTGGTGATGCCGCCCATGCAGGCCGCCGCCCTGCTGATCGTGCCGTCCATGGTCACCAATATCTGGCAGCTCGCCGCCGGCAGCAGTCCGCTGGCCATGCTGCGTCGCCTGTGGCCGATGCTCGCCGGCATCTTCGTCGGCACCTGGGCCATGGCCTGGGTGGTGAATGCCGCCGACCTGCCCGGCGCGACCTCGATCCTCGGTATCGCCCTGGTGGTCTACGCGGTGCTCGGGCTGGCATCGGTGCGCTTCGCCGTGGCGCCGGCCAACGAAGGCTGGCTGGGCCCGGTGATCGGTGCGGTGACCGGCGCCCTGACAGCCCTGACCGGGGTCTTCGTGATCCCCGCCGTGCCTTACCTGCAGGCCATCGGCCTGGAGAAGGATGAACTGGTGCAGGCCCTCGGGCTGTCCTTCAGCGCCTCCACCATTGCCCTGGCCGTGAGCCTCGGTCACAGCGGCGAGCTGCTGCAACCGGCGGTGCTGGGCGCCTCCTTGCTGGCCCTGGTGCCGGCCTTGCTGGGCATGGCCGGCGGTCAGTGGCTGCGCAAGCGCATCAGTGCCGAACGCTTCCGCCGCTGGTTCTTCATCGGCCTGCTGCTGCTCGGCAGCGACCTGGCCCTGCGCGGCCTGTTCTGAGGCATGGGCGCCGGCCACGCGGGCCGGCGCCGATTTCCCATCACGCAGCCACACCCTGGCAGCGCCGCAGGCCAAAGAACTCCAGTTCGGCGAGTACAGCTACGGCCACCGCCTGGCCGATCACGAAAACTTTGCCCAGCAGGGTCGGCTCTACCCAGCCCACAGCCAGTAGCGAGAGACTGTCGATCACCCACACGGCGTTGATCGCCAGTACCGCCCAGATCCAGCCACGGCGCGCCGTCGCCCGATTGGCCAACCAGCCGAGCGCCAGGGCGAAGGGCAGCAACCCGATGCCCGCACCCAGCAACAACGAACGGGGCAAGCCCAGCAGCTCTTCCAGCGGGCCGGCGGCCAGCGCCAGCAACAGGCCCATGGCGCCACTGGCGAGAGCATCGGCTTGCAGGGCACGGCGCAGCAGCGGGGACATATCGAGATGAGTCATGGTGGTTCTCCTGTCGATGGGGCGCCGGGGTGGCGCTTGGCGACAGATTTCCGCGAAACCCGCAGCGGGTCGATTACCTGCCAGGTAATGGCCGGGATTCCCTCCCTGGACTATCGTCGGTGCCATGAATACATCTGCCCACCCGGTCGGCGCACTGTTGCGCCAATGGCGTCAGCGACGCCGCCTGAGCCAGCTCGACCTCGCCTGCGACGCGGAGATTTCCACGCGTCACCTGAGCTTCGTCGAGACCGGTCGCGCCCATCCCAGTCGCGAGATGCTGCTGCACTTGGCCGAGCAACTGGAGATTCCCCTGCGTGAGCGCAATCGCCTGCTGACCGCCGCCGGCTATGCGCCGCTGTTTTCCCAGCGTGCGCTCGACGACCCAGCGCTGGCCGGCGCACGCACGGCGGTCGAGCAGTTGCTCAAGGCCCACGAACCGAACCCGGCACTGGCGGTGGACCGGCACTGGAACCTGCTGGCGGCCAATGGCGCCGTCGCGCCCCTGCTCTTGGGAGTGGCACCGGAACTTCTGGCACCACCACTCAATGTGCTGCGGGTGTCGCTGCACCCACAGGGTCTGGCGCCCCACATCGTCAACCTCGGCCAGTGGCGGGCGCATCTGCTGGAGCGCCTGCATCGGGATATCGAAGTCAGCGGCGATGCGGAGTTGCAGGCCCTGTTCGATGAACTCAGCGGCTACCCCGCTCCACCTCCACCGGAAGGCCTGCCCAGTGAAGCGGTGCTCGTGCCGTTGCTGTTGCGCACAGCGGTCGGGGTCATCAGTTTTATCAGCACCATCACAGTGTTCGGCACCCCGGTCGACGTCACCCTGGCCGAACTGGGGCTGGAAACCCTGTTTCCCGCCGACCCAGCCAGCGCCGAGCTGCTGCGTAAACTGCACGGCGGAATCTGAAAATATCGATTCACCCACAACAAATCATTCTTTCGGGTAGTAGCGTGAAGCCCACGGCGCAGTAGGCTGTGCCGGCACCCATATCGACTCCTCAGAACAACAAGAACAGGAGCACTCGCCATGATCCGCAAGGTTCTGCTGTACCCGCTGCTCGGCCTTCTGCTGGGCGTCGCCATGCCCCTCCTCGCCGCCGAGCTTCCGCCTCTTGAGCTGGTACAGGTTCACGCCAGCCGCGCCACGGCCAGCCTGCTGCTGTATCGCGGGGAAGGCTTCCAGGACATTCACGCCGAACGAATGCGCAGCGACCTCAAGGTTCTGGACGCCAACTACCAGCGCATCTCCACGCCGAGCGAGGACCTGCGCAAGGCTCATGACGCCTTTGTTACCCAGCTCGACCAGGGCGTTTCCTACGGCCACAAGGAGGAAGACGTGCCGTGGCGCTATCCCCAGGAGCTGGCCAAGGCCCTGCGCGACTTCCTCATCGCCGCCCGTGCCCAGGCCGGCACCGACGAGGCCGAGGCGCTGCCCGCCAAGGTGGAGTACCTCAACGTCCAGTACCTGAGCCGGGCCTACATCGGCACCTTCGAGATATCCCGCGAAAACGGCGAGACCTACATCGGCCAGGACGAACGACGTCTGCTGCCCGCCATCGATGAAGAGCTGGCACCGCTGGACGAAAAAGCCGACCCGGCGCTAGCCAAGCTGAAGACGCGCTGGGGTTTCCTGCGGACTGCACTGAACGACCTGAACAGCGGGAACAACACGATGGTCAGTGCCTCCGGCCGGCCCTACGCGCCGATGATGGTGGACCGCCAGGCGCGGTCGATGAGTGGGCAGTTGCTGGCGTTGGGCAACCTCTCCCCGGCTCCCTGACTTGCGGCACGACCCTGTAGGGGCGAATTCATTCGCCAAGCAGGCCGAAGGTCTGCCGCTGTGTGGGAGCGACTTCAGTCGCGAAGATTGGTGGAGGGCAAGTTATAGGGAACACCGGGCGGCGGACAGTACCCTCACCCCAGCCCCGCCCTGCGCCCCAGCCTGATCGCTTCGCGCTCAGGCGTTCATCGGCAACGGAAGCAGTGCTTCCGAAAGCATGCCTCTTCACCCCAGAGGGAGAGGGAGCAGTCCGTGCTGGATGGGCAGTGAGTGCCATGCGCGAGTCCCCCCTCTCCCTCTGGGAGAGGGGCCGGGGGTGAGGGGAGTCGGAGATCCCTCGATGCATCACACCGCGGCCTTCTTCTCCCGAATACAGGTCGGGCCCGCACGCTTTTCCACGGCATGCTCGACGTCCTTGCGCAGCCCCAGCAGGAAGCCCAGTTCGGCGACCACGAACAGCGGCCCGATGATCAGCCCGGTCAGGTCGTCGACGAAGGCCGGCTTGCGGCCTTCGTAGTAGTGGCCGACGAACTGGATGATCCAGCCCACGACGAACAGCCCCAGGCCGGCGCCGAGCCAGGTGGCGGTACCCTGGACGGCGAGGGCCGCGCCGATCCACAGGCTCACTGCCAGCAGCACGGCCATCACCAGGCCGTAACGCAGGTCGAGGCGGAAGTAGTAGAGCGCCGAAACCAGGCTGACCAGCGCCGCCGGCGACAGCCAGAGGCCAAAGGCTTCGGTCCCCGGACGGGACAGTAGGATAGCGACGGCGACCACGATCAGCGGAATGCCGACGAAATGGGTCGCGATATTGCGGCTGTCACGGTGGTACTCGGCGTACTGGCCAAGTTGATCGATGAGGGTTTTCATTGTTGTGTCCTCAGGTTTGCAGGCAATTGCGCCGATAATGGCGTCATGCCCCAGACAACCTCTGTCAGCTAGCCGACAAAGACCATGACCGAATTCAAGCACTACCTCGATCGCCTGCGCACCGGTCAATGGTTCAGCCAGTTGCCCGCCGGCCTGCAGGAAGAATTGCTGGCCATGGCGCAGTTGCGTCGCCTGGAACCCGGCCAGCGTCTGTTCCGTCGCGGTGATCCGCCTTGCGGGCTCTATGCGGTGCTGGAAGGCGCGATCCGGGTCGGCAGTATCAGCGAGAACGGCAAGGAAGCGCTGCTGGTACTGGTGGAATCGCCCCACTGGTTCGGCGAGATTTCCCTCTTCGATGGCCAGCCGCGCACCCACGATGCCTTCGCCGAAGGCCAGGTGACCTTGCTCAACCTGCCCCAGACGTCGCTGTTGGCCCTGCTCAAGCGCGAACCCCGCTACTGGCGCGACATCGCCCTGCTGATGAGCCAGAAACTACGCCTGGCCTTCATCGCCCTGGAGGAAATGAGCCTGCTGCCAGCGCCCCAGCGACTGGCCAGGCGGTTACTGATGATCGCCGAGGGCTATGGCGGGCTCTCGGGTCAGCGGCGGGTCATCCAGCTGGCCCAGGAGCAATTGGCAATGATGCTGGCGATCTCCCGCCAGACCACCAACCAGATCCTCAAGGAACTGGAGGCACAGGGTGCGTTGCGCCTGAATTACGGGGAGATCGAGATTCTCGATCCGGACCTGCTCAAGCGCGCAGCACAGGGCAAGCCGTAGGGCGAATCAGGCTCTATTGGCGCCCACGCAGTGGTGGATGGAGAAGCGTCATCCACCCTACGAGACCTAACACTCTGGTTGTTGGGTTTCGCTGCGCTCTACCCAACCTACGAATCGGGAAAGTAGGTTGGGTAGAGGTACGAAACCCAACGATCGGCGGCGCGCACGCACGACTGCGGGATCAGCGCGGCAGGCCATCCCGGTACTGGCTCGGGCTCTGCCCGGTCCAGCGCTTGAAGGCGCGGCTGAAGCTGCTGGTGTCGGCGAAACCGAGCAGGTAGGCGATCTCGCTGATGGAGCAGCGTGGGTCGCGCATATGCACCAGCGTCAGCGCCTGGCGCGTATCGCCGAGAAGCTGCTCGTAGTTACAGCCCTCATCCGCCAGGTGCCGCTGCAGGCTGCGCAGGCTGAGGTGCAGGGATTGGGCGATGCGCTCGGCGGAAGGCTCGCCATTGGGCAACTGCGCCTCCAGGCAGGCCCGTACCTTGCGTGACCAGGTGGGCTGCTGAAGCTGCTCCAGGGTGCGCTTGAGCACCGCCTCGTTGTGCTCGGCCAGTTCCGCATTGGCGTCCTCCAACGGCCGCTCGAAATCCTCGGCGGCGAATTCCAGCAGGTTTTCCTCGGCACCGAAGACCAGCGGCGCGCGGAACACCTGGTGCCAGGGCTGCGGGTCCGCCGGCTCTTGCCGCCGCAGGTGCACGGCCAGCGGCGCATAGTTGCGGCCGATGCGGTTGCGGCAGGTACGCACGTAGATCGCGGCGAAGGCATCCACCGCTTCCGGCGCCGGCTCGATGCCGTCGTCACGCACCCGCAGGCGGAAAAGGTACCGCTTGCCGTCACGGCTGAGCTCCAGCTCCAGCGCGTCGCTGACCACCTGGTGATAACGCACGACGCGCTCGAACACTTCCCGCAGGCTGGCGCTGGCCACCAGCGCGTAGCCCAGGGCGTGGAAGGTGGTGGGGCTGACGAAGGTGGAAATCTTCAGGCCGAGCGCCGGGTCGCCACTGGCCTCGACTGCCAGTTGCCAGAGTCGGGTGGTGGCAGACAGGGGATAGCGTGCGTTGGGGTCGTCCATCAGCGCCGGGTCGAGCTGCGCCTGCCGGCACAGGTTGGCGCTGTCGAGGCCGAGCGCGTCCAGCTGCTTGCGCAGGGCTCGGGTCCAGCTGGCGAGGGTGGTGGGTTCGCTCATGCAGGTTGGCGTTTCCGGTCAACAGGTTGGCGTGCTCGGTCGGGCGCGACGGCAGCCCGGAACGGCACAGTAGAACCATCTCCAATAAGAGGATGGAAGCATGTCCGCCAAGCCCGCAAGCCCCCGCTCGCTGAATGACCAACAGCGATCAGCCCATATTCGTGAAGTGGTGATGGCCCGCGGCAATGAGCTGCGCCAGCGCTACCCCGTGCTGAACCACCAGGACGCCATCGGCGCCGGCATTCTCGCCTTCGCCCTGGCTGGCATGCTGGGCTCCGCCCTGCTCTACCTGAACGACCAGATCGCCTGGTGGGCCTGCCTGCTGCTCAACGCCTTCTTCGCCTCGCTGACCCACGAGCTGGAGCACGACCTGATCCACAGCATGTACTTCCGCAAGCGCAAGGTGCCGCACAACCTGATGATGGCGCTGGTCTGGATGGCGCGGCCGAGCACCATCAACCCCTGGGTCCGCCGCCACCTGCACCTCAACCACCACAAGGTTTCGGGCACGGAGACCGACCTGGAGGAACGCGCCATCACCAACGGCGAACCCTGGGGCCTGGCGCGCCTGCTGATGGTGGGCGACAACGTGATGTCCTCGCTGATCCGCATGGGCCGGGCCAAGACCTGGGCGCAGAAACGCAGCATCCTCTGGCGCACCCTGAAGGTCTACGCACCGCTGGCGCTGCTGAACTGGGGCACCTGGTACGTGTTCGTCGGCTTCCACGCCCTCGACACCCTGGCCTGGGCCTTGAATGCGCCCATCGCCTGGTCGGCGGGCACCCTGGACGCGATGAACATCGTCAACATCGCGGTGGTGGTGCTGGTGGGCCCTAACGTGCTGCGCACCTTCTGCCTGCACTTCGTCAGTTCCAACATGCACTACTACGGCGATGTCGAACTGGGCAACGTGATCCAGCAGACGCAGGTGCTCAATCCCTGGTGGATGTGGCCGCTCCAGGCGTTCTGCTTCAACTTCGGCAGCACCCACGCCATCCACCATTTCGTGGTCAAGGAACCCTTCTACATCCGTCAGCTGACGGCGCCGGTGGCGCACCGGGTCATGCGCGAGATGGGCGTGCGCTTCAATGACTTCGGCACCTTCGCCCGCGCCAACCGCTGGAACCCGAAGGGGCAGGTAGCCGAACAACCGGCCCAACCCACCCTTGGATAGGGCCCGGGCGACGCACTGCCGCCCCTATGATCGCGACACCGCGCGCCCCTGGGCGCGCGCCTTCCCCGAGCACAGCTGCAAGCATGAGGTAGCGGCATGAAAACCTGGATTTGTGTGGTCTGCGGCCTGATCTACGACGAAGCCAAGGGCTGGCCCGACGAGGGCATCCCGGCCGGCACCCCCTGGAACGACGTGCCGGATGATTGGATTTGCCCGGATTGTGGCGTCGGCAAGAATGACTTCGATATGCAGGAAATCTGAGAACGACGCGATTCGAGGCTCTCTCGTAGGATGGGTAGAGCGGAGCGAAACCCATCGCACGATTGATGGGTTTCGCAAGCTCAACCCATCCTACAAGGGGTCAGAATCTCAGGCTCACCCGCGCCGTCACCCCGTTGTCCCGCGCGTCCTCGGCGTAGGTGCCGTTGTAGAACAGCCCGGCGTAGGCCTGTTCGGTGAGCTGGTAATCCAACCCCGCATCCAGCCTGAAAGCATCGCGGGTCAAGGCCACGGCGGCGCCGCTCTCATCTTCCAGTCGGCTATCGCTGTAGGCATGGCGCCAGCCGGAGCTGATGCGTGCCGTCAGGCGCCGTTCCGAAGCCAGCTCGATACGCGTGGTGCCGCGCAGGCCGAAGGTGCTGTAGCCGATCTCGTCGCGCTGGCTGTCGTGGGTGCCCAGCGAATCGCTGTCCAGCCGCACATAGGCCAGTTCGCTGAATCCCTCGGCGCTGAAGTCGCGGAAATCCAGGGAATAGCTGAGCTCGCCGAACACCTGGCCGCTGTCCCCGTCGGCCCCGCGCCGGTCGCCGTCATGGCCGCTCCAGGCCGCACCCAGCTTGACGCCGATCTGGTTGTAGATCTTGGTACCGGCATAGGCGCCCAGATGCAGGCTGTGGATATCCGCGTCCTCGCCCGCCACTTCCACCGAACTCGCCGAGTAGCCTCCCATCCCGCCCACCAGCCAGCTGCCCAGCTTGCGCTCGCTGCCCAGCAGCCCGCCGCCGATGTCCCGCTCGCGGCGGGGCGCGCGGTGGTCAGCATCAGTCGAACCGTGGCTGCCGAAGGCCCGCGCCCAAGCCGGCGACTGACCTTCGTCCAGCGGCGGTTCGCGGAAGGAAAAGCGAATCTGCTGGATGCGCTCAGAGGCGGCGTCCCGGAGGAAATGGCTGTCTTCCAGCAAGTAGGCGCGGCTGGATGCGGCCAGGGAGTCGCCGAGGGCCGGTGCGCTCAGCAGCAGGACGAACAAGCCGGCAGTGACATTGCACGGCGATGGATGCAGGCCCATGCAGGGCACCTCCAGACGGGGCATGTGGATAACTCTAGTTCGATGCTGAGCAATTCAATTTCCCGAATCCTTTCGATCAGGACCCGGCGAATGTCTGGCTGAGGGAGCAGATTCTCAGCGTCTGCGCGGAGCAGTCACTGCTCTAGCAGGTCATCCACCACCCGGCCGAGGAAATCCCGACTGGCGTTCAGCACTTCGGCCTGGACCTCTTCGCGGGCGAGCATGCGCGCCACCACCAATGCGCCGACGCACTGGGAAATCATCGCCCAGGCCAGCTCGCCGTCTTCGAGAATCTCCGCCCAGGCGCGCTGCAACTCCAGCATCCAGTGCTCGGCCTCCTCGCGCACAGGAAGTTCGGCGCGGGCGATTTCAGCCCCCAGCGCAGGGATGGCGCAGCCCGTGTCGGGGTTCTGCAGATGGGCCATGCTCAAGTAACGGTCGAGGCAGCGCTCCAGCTTGTCGCGGCAGAAGCCTTCGCCGCGGGCGACATGGCCGATCAGGCTTTGTGAAAGCTCGCGCTGGACGATGGCGGTGAAGAGATCATTCTTCGATGGGAAGTGGCTGTAGAAGGCGCCGCCGGTGAGACCAATGGCTTTCATCAGGCCGTCGACGCCGGTGGTGGAGAACCCGCCGCGCTTGGCAATGGCGCCACTGCTTTCCAGCAGCTTCTGCCGGGTTTCTTCCTTGTGATTGGCTGAGTAACGCACGACGACCTCCGGTGGACTGGCTTGACGCGTTGGCGAGCATAGCATAACGTCCGTTCAGCTAACGATCGTTCAGTAAAGGTGGACAGCATGGCTAGCGAGACCGAAAACAAGAAAGTCGTACTGGTAATTGGTGCCGGCGACGCCACCGGCGGCGCCATCGCCCGACGCTTTGCCCGCGAGGGATACGTCGCCTGCGTGACCCGACGCAGCGCCGACAAGCTGCAGCCGCTGGTGGATGCCATTCGCGCCGAAGGTGGCGAGGCCCACGGCTTCGCCTCCGATGCGCGCAAGGAAGAAGATGTTGCGCAGTTGGTGGAAAGCATCGAGCGCGACATTGGCCCCATCGAAGCCTTCGTCTTCAACATCGGCGCCAATGTGCCCTGTAGCATCCTTGAAGAGACGGCGCGCAAGTACTTCAAGATCTGGGAGATGGCCTGCTTCTCCGGCTTCCTCACCAGCCAGGCGGTCGCCCGTCGCATGGTTACCCGCGAGCGCGGCACCATCCTCTTCACCGGCGCCACTGCCGGCCTGCGCGGCGCCGCCGGGTTCGCCGCCTTCGCCGGCGCCAAGCACGGCATTCGCGCCCTGGCCCAGAGCATGGCGCGCGAGCTGGGACCACGGGGCATTCACGTTGCCCACGTGGTGGTGGACGGTGCCATCGACACCGAATTCATCCGCGACAACTTCCCCGAGCGTTACGCGCTGAAGGATCAGGACGGCATCCTCAACCCCGACCATATCGCCGAGAACTACTGGTACCTGCACAGCCAGCCACGGGATGCCTGGACGTTCGAGCTGGATTTGCGCCCCTGGATGGAGCGTTGGTGATAGTGGCCCGACCGGCTGCGCTCGGTCGCAAAATTTCTGAGAAGGAAGAACAAAAGAATGACCAAAACCGTCGAATTCTTCTTCGACCTCGGCAGCCCAGCCAGCTACCTGGCCTGGACCCAGTTGCCGGGGATCTGCGCCAGGACTGGCGCCACGCTGCGTTACCGCCCGATGCTGCTGGGTGGTGTATTCCAAGCCACCGGCAATGCGTCGCCTGCCGCCGTTCCGGCCAAGGCCCGCCACACCATGATCGATATGCAGCGCTTCGCCCGTCGCTATGGCGTGCCGATGCACTTCAACCCCTTCTTCCCCATCAACACGCTGACGCTGATGCGCGCCGCCATCGGCGTGCAGATGCGCCAGCCGGAGCGCTTCACGGCGTATCTGGATGCCATGTTCCGCGCGCTCTGGCAGGACAAGCGCAATCTCGGCGACCCCGCCGTGCTGGCTGCCGTCCTGCAGGAAGCCGGATTCGATCCCCAGGCACTGCTGGCTCTGGTGGCTGATCAGGAAGTGAAGGACGCGCTCAAGGCCGCTACCGAGGAAGCAGTGAAACGCGGCGTGTTCGGCGCGCCCACCTGCTTCGTCGGTGAAGAGATGTACTTCGGTCAAGACCGGCTGGATTTCGTCGAGGAAGCACTGGCCTGAGCTGACACCCCGAGATTCGGCAGCGACGCCAGCAGCGCGGCGTCGAGGCCGAGCATCCGCGCGGCCTTGTGCTTGGCGAGCGGCGCCGCGTCTTCGCCTTCCGGAAGTTCGGCGGCCAGCTTGGCGATGTGCACGATGAGCGCGTCCTTGGAATAGACACCCCCACCTAGCTGGTACGCGGCGGCAATCAGTTGGCGCAGTTCCAGCGGCAGGCGCCAGCGCGTGCGAAGGGCCGAACCGAATGGCGCGGCGTGGATGCGCAGCGCCTCCTCCACCTGCTCGGCGGTCAACGCTTCGCCACCCAGGTCAAGCCAGCTCTGGATGCTGCGCAGTACCGCCAGATCACCCAGCAGGTGCAGCAGGCCAGCGGCGTAGCAACGCTCACCATCCCCTTCCAGGCATTGGGCCAGCCAACGTGCCAGCTCGGCGGTGCGTTGGCATTGCTGCCAGATGCGTTCGCCATGGGGCAGCAGCAGCGGGTCCGTCAGATCGACGCTGCGTTGCAACGCCAGCCCCAGTGCGAGGTTGAGGCTGTGTTGCGACCCCAGTCGACCCAGGGCTTGCTCCAGGGTCTGGCAGCTATTGCCGAGGTGCTGGCCCGCGCTGTTCGCGGCGGCGATCAACTGCCCGGTAAGCTGCGGGTCCTGAAAAAACAGTGGCTGCAGCTCGGCCAGATCGCGTTTATGAGCCTGCATGGCGTGGTCCAGCGCCTCATGCACGACTTTCAGCAACGGCGCACCGGATGAGGTTTCCCTCGCCTCGGCCAGATATTCCTCCAGGCGCTGCATGGGCAGGCTGGACGGCAGCGGGCAGGCAACCTCCTCACCTGGTTCCAGCAGCAGGTTGCGCAGACGCTGCAACAGATCCTCGGCATTGAAGGGCTTGGCCAGGTAGGCGGTCGGGGCCAACGGCAAGGCGGCGCGAACGCTGGCGGCGTCCACCCGATCAGTGATCAGGAAGAAGGGGACGGGCGGATGGCGTCGCTGCCGCCGGACCTCACGCAGCAGCTCCAGGCCACCGATACCCGGCAGGCCATAGTCGACGATCAGCAGGTCAGGCCAGCTCGCACGGCAATGCTCGAGCACACTCTGGCTGTCCTGCAGCACCTCGAGATGTGCATCGCAACGGGCCTTGCGCACCAGCTCGACGAGCAGCTCGGCACTCCAGCGGTCTGGGTCGGCAATCAGCACCTTGGGTGCCCGTAGTGAATCAGCCATGCATGGCCTCGGTTATCCAGTTCCGCTGCAACTCCCGGAGAAAATCCTGTACGGCTCGTACAACTGTTACGGGCACTTCAGCAGACTAGACAATGCCGGTGCCCGCGCGCCAGCCCGAACGACGTCAGGACAACAGGCGCGCGGGGAGACGGTCCAGCAATGCGGGATCGAGCCGCAGCAGGCGTGCCGCGCGCTCGTCCATCAGGCCTGCCGGCGCTTCGCCGTGCGGCAGGCGTAGCAAGGCGGCGCAGAGGTTGAGCACCAGGGCCTCGCGGGAGAACACGCCAGCGCCCAGGCCGTGGAAAGCCGCCACCAACTCGCGTAAGCCGAAAGGTAGACGCCAACGGATGCGCAGGGCCGAGCCGAAGCCCGCTGCCCTTCGCTGCATCACGTCCTGCAGTTCTTCGTTGCCGAGGCTGCCACCGGCGTCCTGCCAGTCCTGCAGGCTGCGCAGCAGGGCCAGTTCGCCCATGTTGTGCAACAGTCCGGCGGTGTAGCAGAGCTCGGCGTCCAGCTCCAGTTCGCTGGCCATCCAGTAGCCCAGTTCGGCGCTGCGTTGGGCGGCCTGCCAGACCAGGTCGGCCAGCTCCGACAGGCGCGGGTCGCGCAGCCGCGAGTTGCGCTGCAGGGCCATACCGAGGACGAGATTGAGCACACGGGTGACGCCGAGCCGCTGCATGGCCTGGGCCAGCGTTTGGCAGGGCATCCCGAGGTGTTGGGCGGCGCTGTTGGCGGCGGCGATCAGCCGCGCCGTGATCTGCGGGTCGCGGGAGAAGATTTCGTCGAGGTCGCGCAGGTCGACCTGATCGGCCTGCAGGCACTGGCTGACCGCCTCCCGCACATCATCCAGCAACGGTGCGCCCTGCCCCTCTTCGCGCACGCTGTCGAGATACTCCTTGAGGCTGTTTACCAGCAGCGCAGGCACCTGTTGGCCGACGGCAGATTCACTGGCCGGCAGCAGGGTGCTGAGGCGCTTGCGCAGTTTGGCGGCATTGAAGGGTTTGCCCAGGTAAGCGGAGGGTGCCAACGGCCGCACCGCCCGCACGCTGGCTGCATCGACGCGGGCGCTGATCAGGACGAAGGGCAATGCCGGTGTGCGCGGGTGGCGGCGCAGTTGACGCAGCAGTTCGACGCCATCGATGCCGCCCAACTCGCCATCAGCGATCACCAGTTCCGGCAGGCGTCGCTTGCAACGCGCCAGCGCTTCGCGGCCATCGCTGACCTGAAACACCTTGGCGTCGCCACGAATATCCAGCACGAGCTGGGCAAGCAGGTCCGACGTCCACGGGTCGGCCTCGGCAATCAGGACTTCCGGGGCCTGGGCAGGGGCGGGCATGGTTACCTCGTGGCGGTTGAGTCGTCCCTGACGAACCACGCAGGACCAGGAAAGGGCCCAAGAGCAGGTAGGATTCGTCATCAGAATTGAAGCGAGCAGTCTAAACCGCGGCTTGGGGGCGGGATAGTGGTGTAGACCAAGGTTGAACGCAGCGCAGGAAAGCTCCAGCGGCACGAAGCATCGCCCGCACCTGTAGGGGCGAATTCATTCGCCAAGCAGGCCGAAGGTCTGCCAGCAACCATTCCCGCAGGCAAAAAAAGACCCGCCGAAGCGGGTCTCTTTTCACTACCTGGGGAATCAGGCCAGTTCGTCGAAGCACTCGGCGACAATGGCGATGCCCTTGTCCAGTTGTGCATCGGGAATGGTGACCGGCATCAGGAAGCGGATGACGTTGTAGTAGGTGCCGCAAGACAGCAGGATCAGGCCCTTCTCGCGAGCCTTGGCCACGATCTTGCCAACCAGTTCGGCAGCCGGCTTGCTTTCGTCGCCGCCTTCGAACAGCTCGATGGCAACCATCGAACCCAGGCCACGGACGTCGCCGATGACCTTGTGCTTGGCTGCGATTTCACGCAGGCCGGCCTTCAGGCGCTCGCCTACAGCCTGGCTGCGCTCCAGCAGTTTCTCTTCGTCGAACACTTTCATCACGGCCAGGGCTGCAGCGCACGCGATCGGGCTGCCGGCATAGGTGCCGCCCAGGCCGCCGGGAGCGATGCTGTCCATGACTTCGGCCTTGCCGACGACGCCGGAGATCGGGAAGCCACCGCCAACGGATTTGGCGAAGGTGGTCAGGTCAGGCACGACGCCCAGTTGCTCGGTGGCGAAGAAGGTGCCGGTACGGCCAGCGCCAGTCTGCACTTCGTCGGCGATCAGCAGGATGCCGTGCTGGTCGCACAGGGCGCGCAGGCGCTGCATGAACGGCTTGGAGTTGACGTAGAAGCCACCTTCGCCCTGAACCGGCTCGATGATGATGGCAGCGATGTCCTGGGGCTGGGCATCGTTCTTGAAGATGCGCTCGATGCTGGCGATGGACTCGTCTTCGCTGATGCCGTGCAGCTCGCACGGAGCCAGGGCACGGAACACGCCGCCCGGCATCAGGCCCATACCGGCGGAGTACGGAACGACCTTGCCGGTCAGGGACAGGGTCATCATGGTGCGGCCGTGGTAGGCGCCGGTGAAGGCGATCACGCCGGCACGCCCGGTGGCGCCGCGGGCGATCTTCACGGCGTTCTCAACGGCTTCGGAGCCGGAGGTCACCAGCAGGGTCTTCTTGGCGAAGTCGCCCGGTACACGCTTGGCGATCTCTTCGCAGAGCTCGATGTAGGGCTCGTAGGCCAGTACCTGGAAGCAGGTGTGGGTCAGCTTGGTCAGTTGCTCCTGAACGGCTTCGATCACTTTCGGGTGCAGGTGGCCGGTGTTCAGTACGGCGATACCGCCAGCGAAGTCGATGTACTCGCGCCCGTCGACGTCCCAAACGGTAGCGTTCTCGGCGCGCTCGGCGACGATCGGGTGGATCTGGCTAACACCGCGGGCAACGGCAGCGGCACGGCGTTTCAGCAGGGATTCGTTCTTGCTCATAAGTTCCTCACGGCCGCTCATCGGGCGGCGCAATCTCAAGGATTAATGCCCCCGGTAGGGGCCAGCGCAGCATTCGATGATCGACTGCGCGGGCTTGCCGGAGGCTCGTTTGCTTTAGGGGTGGAACTGGGGCGCCGCGCGCTCTTTCGCGCCTTGCCCCGTCTTTGGATCAGATACCGCCGAGGCAGAGATACTTGATCTCCAGGTAGTCCTCGATGCCGTATTTGGAACCTTCGCGGCCCAGGCCAGAGGCCTTCACACCGCCGAAGGGCGCCACTTCGTTGGAGATCAGGCCGGTGTTGATACCCACCATGCCGTACTCCAGGGCCTCGGCCACGCGGAACACGCGGCCCAGGTCACGGGCGTAGAAATAGGAAGCCAGGCCGAATTCGGTGTCGTTCGCCATGGCGATGACGTCGGCCTCGTCCTTGAAGCGGAACAGCGGAGCCAGCGGACCGAAGGTTTCTTCCTTGGCCACGGCAGCGTTCTTCGGTACGTCGACCAGGATGGTCGGCTCGAAGAAGGTGCCACCCAGGCTGTGCGGCTTGCCGCCGGCAACCACTTTGGCGCCCTTGGAAACGGCGTCGGCGATGTGCTCCTGAACCTTGGCCACGGCCTTCTCGTCGATCAGCGGGCCAGTGGTGGTGCCGTCTTCCAGACCGTTGCCGATCTTCAGCTTGGCAACGGCGGCCTTCAGCTTCTCGGCGAAGGCTTCGTAGATGCCGTCCTGCACGTACAGGCGGTTGGCGCAGACGCAGGTCTGGCCGTTGTTGCGGTACTTGGAGATCAGCGCGCCTTCTACGGCGGCGTCCAGGTCGGCGTCATCGAAGACGATGAAGGGTGCGTTGCCGCCCAGCTCCAGGGATACCTTCTTGATGTCCTTGGCGCATTCGGCCATCAGCTGGCGACCGATCTCGGTGGAGCCGGTGAAGGACAGCTTGCGCACGACCGGGTTGCTGGTCAGCTCACCACCCACTTCGCCGGCGCTGCCGGTGACCACACTCAGCACACCTTTCGGGATGCCGGCACGCTCGGCCAGTTCGACCAGGGCCAGGGCGGAGTACGGAGTCTGGGAAGCGGGCTTGATCACCATGGTGCAGCCGGCGGCCAGAGCCGGGCCGGCCTTGCGGGTGATCATCGCAGCAGGGAAATTCCACGGGGTGATGGCAGCGGTCACACCGATCGGCTGCTTGATCACGATCAGGCGCTTGTCGGGCTGGTGGCCGGGGATCACGTCACCGTATACGCGCTTGGCTTCTTCGGCGAACCACTCGATGAAGGAAGCGGCGTAGGCGATCTCGCCCTTGGCTTCGGCCAGCGGCTTGCCTTGTTCGATGGTCATCAGACGGCCCAGGTCGTCCTGGTTCTCCATCAGCAGTTCGAACCAGCGACGCAGTTTGTTGGCGCGTTCCTTGGCGGTCAGCGCACGCCAGGCCGGCAGAGCACGCTCAGCAGCCTCGATGGCGCGGCGGGTCTCGGCGGTGCCCATCTTCGGCACGGTGCCGATGATTTCGCCAGTGGCCGGGTTGTTGACCTTGATGGTCTGGCCGCTGTCGGCGTCCAGCCAGGTGCCGTCGATATAGGCTTGCTGGCGGAACAGCTTGGCGTCTTTCAATTGCATCTCTGTCTCCTTCACACCGGCGCTGCACGGGCACCGGGGCAGGTTGTGGTTCTTCAGCCAATGCGCGATTGGCCAGGACGGAGTGATTGGAACGGCCCGGCTTATGGAGGGGCGAGGGGGCGTTTGAAATCTCAAACGGAATCCTAGGGTGCGAAAAACTTAAGGGCAATAGGCCGTTCGATAAAATCAACAAAAAGTGGGTGCAGTTTGTCGAAATCCTGATCAAAGATGACCAGAAGCAGCACCATCGTTCAACATTGCGAACAAGGTTATGCCGCATGGACGCAAGGGTCTGACATGGGTATCATGGCGCCCCCATACGCATCCGTAGCTCAGCTGGATAGAGTACTGCCCTCCGAAGGCAGGGGTCGTGGGTTCGAATCCCGCCGGGTGCGCCACCATTTTCAAGTGCTTGTTCAGAAAGAGTTTTCTGGCAAGCACCGGGCTTTTAGGGTTAGTGGGGCACTGTAGTGCTCATTTAGGTGGGGCATCGCAACGGTGCGCCCATGCCAACTCAGCCCGCTTATCTCACTCTCAATCGTCACAACACCTACTACTTTCGCGTGGTGATCCCGCTGCCCTTGCGCGTCGCATTCGGCCTGCAACGAGAGATTCGCCGCTCCTTGAAAACCGACAGCCTGCGGCTAGCGCTTCGCCGTGCCCGGCAATACGCTGCGCGCTTCGAAGCAGTGTTCGACAAGGCATTACACGTGATCAACGACGACTTCATCCCCACAGAGGAAGACCTCCGGCTGTTCAATGAGGAACTGGAGCGGGCAGGCAAGCCTGAACAATGGGGCCAATGGACAAGCGACCCAGCAGAGAAAGAGGAAGCCTCTGCGCCTGCGCTCTCGGATGAAGATCGAAAAGAAATCTTCGATCAGCAGCGCCGGCAGCTGATCGTCATGGAGATGACGGGCAGCCTCAAAGGAAACATTCCTGCGAGCCAGCAAGAGCTGGCCAAGCGCCTCTTTGATGATTACTACGATCTGCCGCTTTCGCGCTTCAGGAAGCTGTTGCCTCAGATTCTGGATCAGCTGGCGCTGGCCAAGCTTGGGGCGCAACCCACCCCTCCCTCAATGACTCAAGTAGCACCAGAGCCGGACGGCCTTACGCTGTTCGAAATTTGGCAACAGCAGTGGGATGCTGAATACAAGCTGGCGCTGGCGTCGAACCGGAAGCCGAAGTCAGAACGCACCAAGGC
Source organism: Metapseudomonas resinovorans (assembly GCF_002003485.1). Classification (GTDB taxonomy): domain Bacteria; phylum Pseudomonadota; class Gammaproteobacteria; order Pseudomonadales; family Pseudomonadaceae; genus Metapseudomonas; species Metapseudomonas resinovorans_D. The sequence continues at coordinate 14,765 of NZ_BDMA01000047.1, read as the reverse complement.
AGCCGAACGCGGATATGTCCACCGACTGAACATCCTGAGCGGGAACAAACCGATTAATCGGCTTAGCCTTGATGATTTCAACCGCATCTACCTGCAAACCTTCGAAATCAAGGTCAGCAGAGGAACCAAGCTTCCAGCTCCTGACTCGCCACTAGAGTCAATCCTGGCAGAACCGGGGATGGAGCGAATTGACTCGACGACGGCTGACAAGCTCATCATTCGCCTCGGGGTGCTGCACAAGTACGCCTTTAAGAAAGGCATGACGTCAGTCTCGCCCGACCAAACAGACAAACCAAGTGTCTCCAAACCATCGAAAGATGCTCTGGAGCCCGAGAAGTCATTTGAGACGGAAGACCTGGAGAAAATCTTCAATGGTTGGCTCTTCACCGGAACGGAGCGGAACCATCGTCACAAAGTCTTCCCTTACCAGTTCTGGTTGCCAGTGCTCGCCTACTTCACGGGCGGACGCCTCAATGAACTGAGCCAACTCGACACCGAAGACGTGAAGCAGATCAAAGGAATCTGGACGATCACTATCGTGGATGATCCAGAGGACCGCCCATGCCCGAAATCAGTGAAGAACAACTCCAGCCGGAGAGTCGTGCCCCTTCACAGCGAACTGCTACGGATGGGCTTCCTTGAGTTCTGGAAGCAAGCAGCTCAGGAAGGGCGAGAAAAGCTCTTCTCGGACGGCCTCGTCTACAACATCAACAAGGGATGGGGTGGCATCGCTACACAGTTCTTCTGCCGCATGCCAAGCGACAGCACGCCGGTAGGGGGGTATTTCTACAATGTCGGTATTCGAACTCGCGATGAGCAAGGTAGGACCGACAGCAAGAACTTTCACAGCTTCCGCCACACCTTCACCGACCTTGCACGAGAGGCAGGGGCGGAAGCGTACTTGGTCCTGCCTGACCTAACAGGCCATTCGCGAACCCATGAGGGTCAGCATGCAAGCTATGGCAACGGCTTCTCCCTGGCCAAGAAGCTGGAGATTCTCGAAGCATTACCGATGCCAGTCAGCCTGCGGCATGTCACCTATCAGGATTTCGAGCGCCGGCTAGGTAAATATCTCAATACATGGACCCAGCGTCATCGCGATGAGCATGGCCTGAACCAATCAGAGCCGCCCGTCTAATCAAGCGGGCTTTCTCTTCTCGCCCATCGAAGCCGGCTCAGAAGGTGTACTTTCTGAGCTACTCAAAGCGGCAGCGCCCGGCAGCGAAAAATATGGCTTTCAGTGTGGCTCAGATATGTTGAATTAATCTGAGCCATGACTTATATTTTGAGCCATGATTATGAGCCATTAAGGGTGCTGCAACTATGACCACTCTCGCTTACGTCCGAGTCAGCACGGAAGACCAAAGCACAGAGGCGCAGCGTCACGCGATTGCCCAGCTTCACAATGTTGAGCACTGGTTTGCTGACGAAGCTACCAGTGGCGCTATCAAGGCCCTACAGCGCCCCGGCTTTGCGGAACTGTTCAAATTCGCCAGGAAGGGCGACACCCTCATCGTCTCTGCTATCGACCGTCTTGGCCGAGACACCATTGACGTACTCGAAACAGTGGAAGCGCTCAAAGGCAAGGGCGTCGCCGTCGTTTCGATGCGAGAGGGCTTTGACCTTTCCAGTCCAATTGGAAAAGCCATGCTGACGATGCTGGCCGCCGTCGCAGAACTGGAGCGCTCCAACATCAAAGCCCGGCAGATGGCTGGCATTGAGCGTGCCAGAGCGCAAGGGAGGAAGCTGGGTGCGCCCAAGCGAATCGACGATCAAGCTGTCGCCGCCTGGCGCGCAGCGAATCAAGCAACCATCCAAGAGACTGCCGCTGAGTTCGGCATTTCAGTCGCAGCCGTCAAGCGAGCCTGCGCGAGTAAGCCAGTGATAGAGGAGTAATGATCACATGACTGGTAAGCAGACCACCCCGGACCAGGGGGCTCAGGCGGTCATCCTCAGAGAGGCTGGCTATTCCTTGGCGGCGATTTCGGAGCGTCTGGGGATCAGCCTCAGCACAGTGCAGCGCCTGCTGAAGAAGCACAAGGCAGTTGCTGGTGCTACGACTCAGGCTCTGATTGAGAAGGCCCGGGAAGAGATGTTGGCTTCTGCCTTTGCCTTGGACAGTGTTCAGCGAACTGCCGCTGCCCTGGTGCTGGATGACCTAGCTCTCAGTCAGAAGATCAGACAGAAACTCTTCAGTGCACTGGAAGTGCTCGAACCAGACAGCCCGATTGTCTTCAGGTCGCTTGCTGCCAGCGCCACCGCACTCAAGCTAACGCAGGATGTAGGCCGGCGAGCCCTTCCTTTGGACAAGCTTGAGCAGGCGCAAGCGGTTGAAGAGCTGCCGGCGCTGGAGATTCGGATCATGTCGCCATTGGATGTCGACGAGATGCGTGCTCATCAGCGACGTGAGGAAGCTGAACTGAGAGGCGACTTAGATGAAGTCAGTGTAGAGCTCGAAAACCTGCAATGGATCGCAGAGAAGAAAGCGCTTCTCTATGAGAGTGACGACATTGTCGTCCTCGAATGACCTTGCCTTGACCATGCGATGACCAGGCAAGTGTCAAACCCTTAGAACCAAGAAAATGAAGTCAACCCACTGGCGGCAACCAGGGCGAGACGTTTTTGAAAATGGTCCCTCAGAGGATCAGCAAGGCTCACCATGACTATCGAAGACCATAACGTCCGTCCGCTCCCCACGCCGAGTCCCTCCGATGAAGGCAGCACGGAAACAGAGTTTGGGCAAAAAGCCGTAAAAAAACGATCGTCGAAAAGGCCTTCAAGCGTAGTAGCTGCGGCACATGCGAAGCATCTGGCGAACGCGAAGAGAAGTATACTAAGGAACAGCTCATCTCTCTCTTCTCCAACCAACCAGAGAGCTAGCACACTCCTTGATCAACCTCTCCCAGGGGAGATCGCCCTGAGGCCCTGGAAGGAAACCAGAGACGAGTTCACCAAACTGGCAGCGGCAGCCGTCCCTCTCTACTGGATGGCACGGCGGCGGGCTTGGGAGCTCAAAACCTTCACTCTGGTTCTCAATGAGAAGCTCAACAATCGTCTCGATGCCGGGGATGCTTCCGCTCTGGAATATCTTCGAAACGAGATGACCAGGCGAATCCCGGCTGCCCTTGGTCGTGGTGCAGAGTTCCTCTACGGCATTGAGAAAGCCCCGGCTGTTCTGTCAGATAGCTCCAGTCGCCGCCGTTGGCACATCCATGGCTTGATCATCGGTCCCGAAGGTTTTGCAGCTCATGGGAAAAACACACCGCTCCGGCGCGCTCTGCGGTCCCTCAAAGGCGATGCTGATGCTGATCTGATGTTCCGGACCCCCGGTGAAAAGTTCGACCTTGAGATGAGATCGTCTGCAATCCGGTGGAGCTTCTACGCTGTCAAAAATGGTTTGACGGTGGAGCTGAATCCAGCACTGGCTGAAGCCTATGACATCCCACCCGGAAAGCAGACGCACATCAGTGCTCAGCTGCGGCGTGAAGCACAGCGATGGCACGACGGTGCTCTGGCTGGTTTGACTGCTCCGGAGCTCATCGAGGCCGGTCCTCAAGGTTTGTACAGCCCTGAATAGAGAGCGTGAGCCTGACGTCATCCACTGCTAGGCTCGGTGCCAACTGGCAGAAAGCGACCCTGAACAGACGTTCGCGCCGGGCAGCGACACCATCGCAGCCTGACGGGATAAATGGGCTAAGCTCGGCAGCTTGCCAACGGCAGCTATCGTACATTTGATTATTGAGCCCGCTCGGCGCTTACCATGCTCAGGATGCGAGGCAGAGAATGCCCCTGCCTCCACTGAAGCTTTGATCCCCAGTTGGATGCCCTATGCGAATAGAACACCCGGCCCTGCCCCTTACCAAAGCCGCATTTTTCGCTGCTCTCAGAACGGGCCATGGGCGCGCTATCCAGCAGATCGAGAACCATGGATCGAATGGGCTGGAAGACAAGATCATCGAAGCTTGTGTCACATGCCTTTCCTATGATCCCCAGTGCGAGGCAGCACGGGCACCGTGGCTGTTTGCGATTGTCGAACGCGCAAAGCTGAATACAGAGGTGATGCAGGCGATCAAGGCGATAGAGCACAAGCCATCGTCCCCAAAACAGCGCGACTTTGACCAGCGCAGTGCGATCCTGAAAGAGCTGGCTGCTTCAGGATCAGATGACGCAAGACGCCTATTGTATTCCTCTCTAGCTCGCATTCCGGAAACATCCGATGTGATCGGCGCCGATGACATCGTCGCCCTCGACGGCATGGATGGATTGATTTACGTCGCCAGACAATTGGGACGATGGCTGCAAGACGATCCTGATTTCTGGATCGATGATCATCTTTGTTCGCAGTTCGATGGTGAGAAAGGACTTGCAGCATTAGAACGCGAGGCCGCAGTCGATCCCGATGTCGCGAGTTATCTCGCTGAAATTCGCAAGACCTGCGAGGGTTTCAGCGGCTCTTCGACCCGCTTTAACACCACGGCTTATACGGCCACTGAGATCGTGGCCCATGTCAAAAAGAACCCAAGGGATCGATGTTATTGGTTCAGGCAGTGGGGCGCGCAAGCCGACAACGATCAGCGCGAGATAGTTTTCGCGGTTTTGTTGGCGTCGGAAGAACCAGAGCATGCCAAGCGACTGTTTCGATGCTTTACGAAAACCGGGGTTCCGCGATTCGAGAGTCGGCTTCTCCAATGGATTGACCATCCTGATGAAGAACTCCAGTGGGCCGCGATCACAGCCTTGGCTCCAATAACACACAAAGAGCTGCGACAAGCGGCCAAGCGGTTGATCGCGGATGGCAACATTGCAAACGGTATCGCCTTGCTCGTGAACAATTTTGTTGAGGGCGACTTCTCGATGTGTGCGGGGCAACTGGCAAGGTTTGAGGATGCTGACGAAACACACCATCTTGTCGGGCAGCTTCTGGACTTGTGCGAGGCGCATCCGGGTATCGAGGCGCTCGATTGCCTTCTCTACGTCTATGAGTTTTCGCCATGCTCGACCTGCCGAAAGCGGGCCGTTAAGGCCTTGACCGACACGAACACCACTCCGCTTTGGGTGCTGGCAGAATCCGCGTTCGACGCAGACCCCGAAACACGAGCACTTGTCAGCGCGGACCGTTCCTTTACGTAGCCTTAGCAATCACGGGTACGAGGGCGAACGCTAGCCCAGCAGATTGCATGCAGGAGGCTTGCCGGTTATCGTTGATGCAACATCAATCAGTCCCATCTTTGTGTGACACTCGCTCCATCAGCTCGCTGTGAAGCCCCGAAAAATGGGCGTTTCCGTGTCATGAGTTCAACTCCCGCCGGATGCGCCAAATCAGAAAGCCCGCCTAGTGCGGGCTTTCTCGTTTCTGCTCGTTAGACGGGCGCGCAGTCAGTCGGCCGATTCCCCGCAAAAGTCGAGTGCAAGCCAGCGCTCCACTTCTGCCTGGGCAAGGCCGGCGCCAAGCAGGCTGAAAAGCTTGGCCAGGGCGGCTTCGCGGGTCATGCCATCACAGGAGACCAGGCCGCTGCTGGCCAGCTGACTGCCAGCGGCATACACGCCGAACTCCACCGAGCCCTCCGGACATTGGCTGATGGCGGCCAGGACCACGCCGCGCGCATGGGCGTCCTTGAGGACGCTGAGGAATTCGGCGTTGTCCGAAGGGCCGGTGCCGCTGCCATAGCATTCCAGCAGGAGCCCCTGCACGCCGCTATCCAGCACCGCGCGCAGCTGCGTTGCGGCGAGGCCGGGGAACAGTGGCTGCACGGCGAGACTGACCGGCCGGCGCTGCACGCGGTAGTTCAGTTCGGCCGGAAACGTCGAAGCACGCTGGCCAGTGCGCGAACGACGGGCCTCGATGAAGGCGTCGAAAGCATTGCTCTTCTGCTTGCTGGCGCGAGCGCCATTGAGGAGCAGGCCGTTGAAGTAGAGGTGCACGCCGGGGGCGACGCCCGCGGCCAGCAGCGCCAGGGCGCCGAACAGGTTGGGCCAGGCATCGCCGCCTTCGACGCCGGCAGGCTGCATCGAGCCGGTGAGCACGACCGGCACCCGCAGACCGAGGAGCAGGAAGGACAGCGCAGCGGCGCTGTAGGCCAGGGTGTCGGTGCCATGCAACACCAGCACCGCGTCGCAACCGTCCTGCTCCACGCCTTCGACGATGGCATTGCGCAGGGTCAGCCAGTTGGCCTGGGTCATGTTGGCGCTGTCCAGCAGCGGCAACAGTTCCCGGAACACCCACGGCGGTGTCGGACGCTGCGGCTGCGCGGCCTGCTCGGCGCGCAGCCGGGCCTCGAATCCCGAGGCTGGTGCCAGGCCGGCTTCGGTCATCTGCATGCCGATGGTGCCACCGGTGTAAAGCACCAGGAGTTTGCGGGCGGGGGACATGGTTTCTCCGTTCTTGTTGGTACTGCAGTCCCCCGCATCCTAATCCCGCGCCTCCCGGCGGCCTATCTGATTCTGCCGTCCCGTTGCGCCGGATCGCCGTAGCCCTGGGTGACGCGGTCGATCACCACGGCCAGCGCCACGATGGCCAGTCCCGCCTCGACACCCAGGCCCACGTTCAGGGTCTGGATGCCGGTCAGCACGTCCTCGCCCAATCCACGGGCGCCGATCATGGACGCGACCACCACCATGGACAGGGCCATCATCACCGTCTGGTTGAGTCCGGCCATGATGGTCGGCAGGGCCAGGGGCAACTGCACGTGGCGCAGGCTCTGCCAGCGGTTGGCGCCCAGGCAGGCGGCAGCCTCAGTGACCGAAACGTCCACTTGGCGGATGCCGAGTTCGGTGAGCCGGATCAGTGGCGGCAGGGCATAGACCAGGGTGGCGAAAATGGCCGGCACCTTGCCCAGACCAAAGAGCATCAGCACTGGGATCAGATAAACGAAGCTGGGCAGCGTCTGCATGACATCCAGCAGCGGCATCAGCAGGCGTCGCGCCAGGGGTTTGCGCGCCAGGAGGATGCCGATGGGCACGCCAATCAGAACGCTCAGCAAGGTGGCCACCAGAACCAGGGAGCAGGTTTGCAGCAGCTTGTCCCAGAGTCCGACCACGCCGATGAGAAAGAGCAGCCCCACCAGAACGGCCGCCCGGCGCCAGCTGCGCGAGGCATGCCAGGCTAGACCGCCAACCAGGGCCAGAAGCAACCACCAGGGGCAGAGGCGCAGCAGGCCTTCGATGCCGGCGACCAGTTGCAGCAGGTGATCGGAGACTTCGCGGAAGGCATCACCGTAATAGAGAACGAGCCAGTCGACGAAGCGATTCACCGCGTCGGCAATGGAGTAGTGCAGGGCTTGCGGGAACATGGTGTCAGAGGCCCCCGCTCACACGCGCTGCGACGTCGGCCGGCACCCATGCCTGCCAGATGGCCGGCTGTTCGCGAAGAAAGCGTTCGGCGACCTGTCGCGGCGGCAGTCGCTTCTCGCTCATGTCCGCCAGGTTGCTGTTGAGCAGCGCGATGGGCAGGTCGACTTTCTCGAAGAAGGCCACCAGCTCGGGGTACTCGGCGCGGAAGGGCGCGGAGACGCCGATGGTCAGCCGCGCCGGCATGGAGCGCGTGCCACGCGGGTTGGGGTTGCGTGCATCGGCCAGGGTTTTCCACGCCTCGGCGTCGAACGGTGGCTCCTCCAGCTGTACCAGCTTGTAGCGTCCCAGCAACGGGGTCGGCGACCAATAGTAGAAGAGCACCGGTTTGCCACGGCGGATGGACGAGCTGATTTCAGCATCCAGCGCGGCGCCGGAGCCCGTGCGGAAGTTCACGAAACTGTCGGTCAGGCCATAAGCCTTGAGCTTCTGGCTGTTGACGATTTCCGAAGTCCAGCCGGTGGGGCTGTTGAGGAAACGGCCCTTCTCCGGACTTTCCGGGTCACTGAAGACCGCCTTGTAGCGCGGCAAGTCCGCCACCGAGCGCAGGTCCGGTGCCAAGGCTGGAATGCCACGCTCCGGGTCGCCCTTGATCACGTATTCGGGCACCCACCAGCCTTCGGTGGCGTGCTTGACGGTATCGCCGAGGGCGAACACCTTGCCCTCGCCTTCGGCCTTGATCCAGGCAGGGCTGCGTCCGGCCCATTCCTCGCCTATGACTTGCACGTCATCCCGGGCCAGCGCCGCCTCCAGGCTGACGGTGCTGCCGGGCAGCGTCTCGGTGCGGTAGCCGTAGCCTTTTTCCACGAGCAGGCGAAGCAGCTCGGTGATCAGGCTGCCGCTCTCCCAGGTGAGGTCGGCGAAATGGATGGGTTGGCGCTGCTCCGCCGCCGGCAGGGGCTGCGCGAGCAGCCCCAGGACCAGCAGCGAGCCGCCCAGCAGGTTCTTGATGATGGTCATGGGCACCTCATAGCGTCCTTGGATGGGTGGCCGGTCAGAAGTCGTAGCTGAGCCGGGTGTAGTAGAAGGCCCCTTCCGGTGCCGCCGGAGCCAGGTAGCTGTATTGCTGCGCCGGGGTCTGCCGCAGGCGCGGATTGAAGTCGTCGGGGTGGCTGTCGAACAGGTTGTTGGCGCCCACCGACAGGCGCAGTTGCGGGGTGAAGGCGTAGTTCACGTCCAGGTCGGTGACCCACTGGGCGGAGAAGGTCTGGTCGAACTGGGCATTGCTGGCGGAGGCGGCGTACTTGCGGTACTCGCCGTAGCGGGTCTGGTAGAGGCTGACCGTCCAGGGGCCCAGGCGGTGCACGGCGCCCAGCACGAGCTTGTCTTCCGGGTAGCCGTGCTCCAGGTAGCCACGGGATTCGCGGGTGACCGTCTCGAAGCCGTGAGGGTTGGCATGGACCTTCTCGATGCGGGTGCGGGTGCGCGTGTAGCCGGCGGAGAGGTCGAGGTCGCCGTAGGCCGCCAGGTCGATGTCGTACTTGCCGACGATGTCGACGCCGCGGGTGCGGGTATCGGCGGCGTTGGTCATGAACTGCGCCCAGGCGTACTGGCCAAAGCCCGCAGCGGCGAGGATCGCCTCGGCCTCCGGGCCGGAGATGCCACCACTGAAGAGGATGCGATCGCGGATATCGATCTGGTACGCATCGATGGTCAACGAAGCCCGGTCGGTAGGGCGGAACACCAGGCCGACGGAATAGTTGGTGGATTTCTCCGGCTTGAGGTCCTGGGCGCCGAGCGCCTGTGCAGCTGGGTGGCTGACCGGCAGCATGCGGGTGAGCACGGGGTTGCCGTTGGCGTCCACGTTGGTGGTGGTGGTCCAGGAGGTGCCGATCTGCCCCAGGGTGGGCGCACGGTAGGCATTGTTGAGGGTGCCGCGAATGCCGATCTCCGGGGTCAGCTCGTAGCGCGCCGAGATCTTCCCGGTGCTGGTGGTGCCGAAGTCGTCGTAGTGCTCGGTTCGTCCGGCCAGGCCGAACTGGAATTTTTCGGTGAGCTGGGTCTCCAGGCCCAGGTAGATGCCGCCGACCTTGCGTTTGTAGGTGCCGGCATCGTCCGGCTGCAGGCCGGAAGCCTGCACGGCACCCACTTGCACGCCATCGATACCGCCGAAGGAGTAGGAAGCAAAGTCGCCGTCCTCCAGCCGGTACTCCTCTTCGCGCCAGGCGGCGCCGGCGGAGAAGGTCAGCGGACTGGCGGCCCAGTCGACATCGAGGTCACGCACGTAGTCCAGGGCCAGGTTGGTCTGTTCGTTGATCAGGGTGGCGACTTCGAATCGCGTCGGGCTGGCCGCGCCATAGCTCGGGTTGACGGTATTGAAGGCCTTCTCGTCGTGCTTGTCGCGCCCATAGGTGGCGCTGAGATCGAAGCGGCCGATGCCGGCGTCCTCGAATCGGGAGCCCAGGGTCAGCGCACCGTCTTCATAGCGATAGCGATACTTGGGAATGGTGCCGTCGGGGTAGATCGCCGGCACGTTGTTCGGGCTGCCGGCCAGGAGCGGCGGGGTGTTGTTGAAGGACTCGTCCTGGCCGTAGGTGGCGAAACTGTAGAGCCGCCAGCGATCATCCAGGCCGATCTCAGCGTTAGCGGCGAGGTTGTATTTCTCACGGCTGGCGCCACCCCAGCGCGGATCCTGCACCTTGCCTTCGGCGATGAACTTGTCGCCGATATCGGTGGGCTTGTTGTTCAGGCCATTGGCGCTGAGGGTGAGGAAACCATCACCGGGTAGAGCCAGGCCGTGCCACACGTCCGCGGACTTGCTGAAGCCATCGCCCTGGCCGTACTGGCCGATACGCGCGTTGGCCTGGCCACCGTTGTCGCGTTCCTTGAGGACGATGTTGATCACCCCGGCCACGGCGTCCGAGCCGTACTGCGCGGAGGCGCCATCGCGCAGCACTTCGATATGGTCGACGGCGCTTATGGGGATCATGTCCAGGTCCACCGGCTGGGCGCCGATGAAGGGGACGCCGCCGGAGATGTTGACCACCGCCGAGGCATGCCGGCGCTTGCCATTCACCAGCACGAGGGTCTGGTCCGGCGACAGGCCGCGCAGGGACGCGCCCTTGGGGTCCTGGCCACGGGTGGCGCTCTGGTTTTGCGGGAAGTTGAACGAGGGCAGCAGCTGGAACAGCGCCTGGTTGAGGCTGGTGGCGCCGATGCGGACCAATTCCTTGCTGTCGATGACATCCACCGGGGCAGCACTGGTCAGGGCAGTGGTGTCGTGACGGCGGGTGCCGACGGAGATCACACGCTCCAGCACGGGTTCTTCCGGCACGGCAGCCGGCGGTGTGACCTGGCTGGACGCTGGCTTGCCGGGACGTACGCCAACGCGCTTGACGATGAAGGCGCCGGCCGGGCTGACCTGTAGCTCGAGCCCCGTACCACGCAGGGCGGCGTTCACAGCCTGGGCGGCCGAGAGATCGCCCTCCACGGCAGCGGCGGAGAAGCGGCCCACCTCGGGCGTGAAGGAGATGACCAGGCCGCTCTGACGACTGATGTTGAGCAGCACTTCGTCCAGCGGACCAGGAGCGATGTGGTAGCTGTGCCGGGCTTCTTCGGCCGCGTGTGCGCACGTGAAAATGAAACTGGCCAAAGGGCCGAGGGCAAAGGCCGCAAGGCGGCGGCGATGCGAAGCAGCGATAGGACGCAAGATGACTCCCCCAAGGAATCCGTTGTGGCGCTGCTCCCTGCAGCGCCTTCGCATGGGGTGTGCATTGGCGCGGCGGAATCTTGCAGATCGTTTGGTTATGACCTTAGAACCGATCAGACCGGGAGCAGGCTTATCCACAGGTCGGTGCGGCGGACGATACGCAGCGGCAGGGTGCGACTGAGGGCGTCCAGCACCTGATCGCTGGCGTCCAGGCGGAACAGGCCGCTGACGCGCATGCCTTCAAGGCTTGGGTGCACACGCAAGACGCCTGCCCGGTAGGGGCGCAGCGCTGTAATCACGTCCCGCAACGGGCTGTCGCGAACCTCCAGCAGGCCATCGACCCAGGCAGTCTCACCAAGCCTCGCCTGCAGCACCGGACCGAAGCGATGGGGGCCGAAATCCACAGCCTGGCCGGCCGGCAGTCGCAGGCGAACGCCGCTGCGGTTAACCAGCTCCAGCGGGCCACCGAGGGCGAGAACGCGGCTCCGGCCATCCCGCTCGGCGACCATCATGCCGGCACCGGCGGAGGACACCTGGCCCATGCCGGTGTGTACGACGAAGGGCCTGCGATCGGAGCGAGCCACTTGGGCAAGGAGCTCGCCACCACGGAAGCGTACGAGCCGTCTGTTGATATCGAAGTCCAGGTCCACCGCGCTGCGCGCATTGATCACCAGTCTGCTGCCGTCTTCCGCATGCAGGCTACGGCGCTGGCCGGTGCCGGTGCGCAAGTCGGCGGTCAGCTCGTCTAGCGGGGTGATACGGTTGCCCAGCAATCCAGCACCGACCATCAGACCACTGCCCACAAGCGCCCTCTGCAGTAGTTGGCGCCGGCTGGAGGGCGCCTGGAGCACCCGTTGCAGCAACTCGCCGCCAGCGTCCTGTACCACAGGGCGCCTGAAGACGCCCAGGGCCTGCTCGAGATGCGTACAGAGGCGTTCGTGGCGCGGGTCCTGCGCACGCCAGGCGCTGAACGCGAGGAAGTCTTCGTCTCTGGCGGCTCCCGAACGCAACAGCACTATCCAGCGCGAAGCCTGTTCGATCAGGGCGTCCTGGTCATTGCTCATGTCGGTACTCCAGGCTGGCGCGCAGGCAGCGGGTGATGGCCTTCCCCATGTAGTCGCTCACGGAACGTAATGAAATGGCCAGTTCGGCGGCTATTTCGGGATAGGTCAGGCCGTTGACCTGCGACAGCAGGAAAGTGGCCTTGACCTTGGCGGGGAGTCCGTCCAGCAGGCGATCGATCTCCTCCAGCGCCTGGAGCATCTGGGCCAGCGTTTCGGGCGAAGGCGCCTCGTGTTCGGGCTCGTTGAGCAGGGCGTCGAGGTAGGCGCGCTCCAGATCTCGGCGTCGCCAGACCTGGTAAACCAGGCGCTGGGCGATGGTGGTCAACAACGCGCGAGGCTGGCGGATGGGCTCGATGCGCGGCGCGCTGAGCAACTGGACGAAGGTGTCGGCAGCAATGTCTTCGGCGCTGGCCGCGGAATCCAGATAGCGGCGCAAGCGTCCGCAGAGCCAGGTGTAATGACTGCTGAATAGCGTGCCCACGTAAAGGCTGTGGGAGTTGTCGGCGCCGGACATGGCCACTCCATAAATCGGTCAATGCAGGGAGGGGTCCGGTGTTCCGGTGGGTGAATCCTAGCAAGGCTGTCTTATTCGACAAAAATATTTAAATTCTATTTTTATAGATCAATTTGGAATTATCGAAGTTCGCCATAGCCTTGGGCGGTGGCCTGCTGCTGGTAGTCGAGGAGGATCCGGTAGTCGTCGTCCTTCGCGGGCAGGACTTTACGGATAGCCAGGATGTTGGCCACCTGGGGGAGGTCGTCCAGCGCCTGGTTCATGGCCTCGCGCACCCGCACGGCCTCCGCGTCACCGAGGTTGGCCCTGCCGATATAGGGGAGGTTGGGACTGGGGGCGCTGCGCTCGATCAAGCGCAAGTCGGCCACTTCAGTGGGTGCGTAACGAGCCAGGTAGGCGTAGGTGACGCTGTCTACCGCAGCCAGGTCAGCCTGGTTCTCCCGCAACAGCCGCAGGCTTTCACGGTGGCTGCCGCTGTGGATAACGTTGGAGAAGAAGGAGCCGCCTTGCTGTAACGGTGCGAGGCGATGGCGGAAGAGGTTCATGCCGGTATTGGAGCCGGCGTCGTTGATCGCACCGCGACTTCCGAGGAAGGCATCGAGGGTGGTTCGGGCGTCCTCTGCGCGGGCGAGGATCAGGCTGCAATGCCAGCCGTCTGCACTGTCGGGGAGCACGTACTCGGGGCGGCCCAACACGCGGACTTGCCCGCGCAGTTGGGTCATCAGCGGATATCCACAGGTCTGGGTCAGCAACAGGCGGGGCGAGGTCCAGAGCTCTGGCAGGCTGAGGCCATCGGCGGTGAGACGCTCTTCTCCAAGCAGTTCGAGGATCCGCTGTAGCCAGGCGGCATTGGCGTCCTCCACACACTGGGGAGCGACATACATCAGCAGTTCGGCATGGCGCATGGCGGTTCCTCAATGGGCGCTGGGATGGCGGGGGCTATCGATAGGACGCAGTCCGTGACGACGGAAAAACTCGCCATAGCCGCGCACGTGAAAACCGCCGCTGCGTGCGAGCCATTGCTCACGGCGGCTGCGGTATATCCGAGGCAGGTAGTACCAGGGGAGGCCAGGCAGGTCGTGGTGAACCAGGTGCAGATTGATATGGAGAAAGAGCCAGCTCCAGGGCCAGGCGGCTTCGTTGATCACCGTCCGCTGTTCCGGGAGCTCCGCAGGGCGATGCTCGTAGAAGGAACGGACCATGGCCAGGGACAGCGCGGGAACGCTGACCAGCAGCAGGTAGTGCCAGACAGGCACCAGGCTATAGCGAGCGATGAAGATGAGCATCAGCACGGTAGCTGCCCCATGGACGCTCCACATGATCCAGGCCTTGATGTCCCCCTTGAGCAGGCGAGCAGCCTCTTCCCTGGCCAGCGATGCCAGGGCCAGCGGAGGGCCGAGGAGCAGTCGCCCGAGCAAAGTCTTATCGAGCCAGCGCAATGTGCGGGAGAGCCTGGGGCTGGTGCTCCATTGGTGCTGGCCGAGGTAGCGGCTTTCGGGATCGAGGCCCGGCAAGGTCAGGTCCTCATCGCGGTGGTGACGCAGGTGGGTATCGCGATAGAGGGTATAGGGATACCAGACCGCAAACGGCGCATAGCCGAGCAGCTTGTTGATGAGGGTCCAGCGGGTTGGGTGGCCATGCAGCAGCTCGTGTTGCACGGATAGCCACAGCACTACCACAGGAATCAACAGCCCGGTCGTCAGCCATAGGCCGAGGTGCGGACTGGCTAGGTGCAAGGTAAACCAGCCGGTGTAAACGCCGATCAGCAGCAGCCAGGTCGGCCAGTCCGTCCTCGCTGTCAGACTCCGCTGCAAGCACTCGACCTGCCGACGTTGGGCATCATCGAGATAGCGGGGCATGGCTAGCCTCGGCTATCGGCTGGGGATAAACGTGAATCATGGAGTCTCCTGCGGGGGGCTCAGTGGGAATGGCCGGCGGCCTGTATTCCCGTCTGTGCAACGGCGCAGGAAAAACATGCAGATCGATTGGTTATTGAATGCTAACTGGAGGCTCTATCAGCGATGTCGTCGCATTCTGCCGTCATGGGAAGGCTGAAACGGTTTGGGCGATCAGGCTAGCGCGATGGTTTTTTCGCGCGCACAAAGACAAACCCCCGACCTGCTTTCGCGGGTCGGGGGTTTGGGATAGAAGCTTGACGATGACCTACTCTCACATGGAGAAGCTCCACACT
>NZ_BDMA01000046.1:0-48358 GCF_002003485.1 Metapseudomonas resinovorans | reverse complement strand
CTATCCATCACCCGCTGCATTTTTACACGGCCTGGGCCAGAAGCAGCCACTCAGGCCAGGCTGCTTTCGCCCCAATGCTACCGGTGGGAACCGATAGAACGGGACACATATGGGAGCCCGGTACTTAGCAGAGGTGTACAGCTCCGATCTTCAACATACGATTCGCCACGCCATCGACAGAGACAGACTCGCTTACTTCCGCCATGGGTAATCGCGCGTCCTGAAGATAGTGATAGTCCTTCCGGCTGGCCTCCACCGCAGACAGGTCGAGCGTAATCAACAGCGGAGCCGTACCCTCGACTTCGTCGATGATCTCTCCATACGGATCGACCGCAAGACTCTCACCGGCGAACTCCAATTCACGGCCGGTACCTACCCGATTGACCAGGACTGCGAAACATTGGTTCTCCATGGCACGGGCAGTCACGGCACGCCGATGCACGGGTCCATACGGAGACATGTTGCCATCCAGCACCAAGATCAGTTGCGCCCCCAAGCGCGCAAGGGCGCGACTGGTTTCCGGGAACTCCACGTCATAACAGACAATAAGCCCGACCCTCACACCAGCGATTTCGCTCACGAAGAAGGCATCGCCTGCTGCAAACACTCCGCGGTCCGTGTGCGGCCAAAGATGGCTTTTGCGGTAGCGCAAGGCAATGCGGCCCTCTCGATCCAGCAGCACTGCAGTGTTGTAGAAAGCGCCCCCATCCTGCTCGGCAAAGCCGAATGCCAAGGCCACTCTCCACCGGTGGGCGGCTGCCTTGAGCAGTTGGATAGGCTGTGAGTTTACAGTCATGGCGACATCGCCGATTTCGGTCTTGTCAGGAAATCCGCAGAGCGTGGTTTCGGGGAACACGATCAGATCCGCAGTGCCTCCCGCGCTCTCGATGATTTCCAGCATCGCTTCCAGGTTACGCCCGACGTCCGCATCGACGATCGGCATCTGCGCCAACAGAACATTCATTTCAATTCTTCCTGTCATTGACTGGAGACGCGGCGCGCCAACGGGTACGCCGCGCTTTATTCGATCAGAACCAGAACACCGGAGTCGTCGTCAGCAGTTCGATGCCATCGCGTGTGACGATGAAGTTCTGTTCCCAGCCAACGCTTCCGACTCCGGATCGCGTCATGAAGGACTCACCGGAAGCCACCATTCCTTCCTCGAAGTAGTCATCCGGCGTCACCGAATCGCGATTGATGATCGGGTGTTCCCACATGGAGCCATTGCCGTGCCCGAAGTAAGGCCACTGGTTGCTCGCCAGATCGTGTTCGTCTGCGACCGAGCGTTGCACCCGCTCCGCCTCCGCCACCACATCGAGCACACGTACACCATGCCTTGCGGACTTGAGAACGGCGTCCGTGATGGAATAGGAGTCGATCAGAAGACTCTTCTGTGCATTCGTCGGTTTACCGCCACATACCAGGGAGCGGCCGGGATCGAGCCAGTAGCCTTGATGCGTCGGTCCGTAGATCCAGGTGCGCAACATGTCGCCCTTCTGCGGGGCCTGCTGCGAGTAGCCATACATCGGGTCCCGCTCGAAGAAGCGGCTATCGTCGTCGGTTCCGTAGTTGATCGGAATGCGCAGCCAGCCACCGCCGCGCCGGGTTAATTCATAGGCACCCTCGGCTGCCGCCTCGGCACAGGTCTTACCCGCATAGAGGCTGTCGCATACCCGATAGAGGGCGCTGGAAACCATTTCACCGGCCTCGCGGAACAGATCGAGTTCACGCGGGCTTTTGATGCGACGGCAGCGGCGGATCAGGTTGTCGTCGTAGGCGTACCTGATACCGGGGGTGGCGGCCTCCAGTTGCTTGGCGTACTTGACCGGCAAGCAATCGGTTCCAACGAAGGCCACTGGGCCTTGCGGCTTACGAGCTGCGAGCGAGCGGGCGACGCTGCTGATGGGGTCATCGCTGAAGTGGTAGTCGCCACAGCGCACGAGGCTACGCCGAACCTCGGCCACATCGCCGTGCAGCTCCGGGGCTTTGCCTGGTTCCAGAATGACACAGCAGAAACCTCGCGCATTCCAGATCGGCGAATCCGGCTCCTGCCCAGAGTGCTCAGACCAGAAGTTGGTCAACCACAGCGTTTCCATCGCGCGCTCGTAGTGCCCGGCAGTCTTACCCCAGACGATGGCAATGTCGTACTGGCGCAAGCGCATTTCAGCGTGAACTTTTTCCCAGCGGGCCAGATATTCATCCTCCGGAAAGTAGCCGTCGGGATAATTCATGCGTTCGATTGTCATCGTGTTCACCTTTCTTGTATTGGGTCAGACTGATCAATAGCCGAGTTCGATTCGTGGCCATTGAGGTCCATGCTCCACCAGGTGTGGGTAGCTGCCCATAATGCCGATCAGCACTATTGCCCCGCCGGCGTTACCTGCTAAGGCACGCGTCAGCACAAGAATCGAACGTCAGATCAGTCCGAGCAGGTGGCTCATGAAGAGCGAGAAGATTTCCCGTTCCGAGGTGATATCGAGCTTCAGATAGAGCCGTTGCTTGTAGTTTTTGATGGTCCCGGCGCTGAGCTCGAGCTTCTCTGCAATGAGACTGGTGGGATATCCAAGCATCGTCTTCTCGACGATCTGGCGTTCACGATGGCTTAGCCGGTAGTGGCTGCAGAAGGCAGCCAATGCCGTTTCTATGTCGGTTTTCAAATAGCCCGGTGCGTGGCTTTCAAGAAACAGGATTCGACTGGATCTGACCTGCGCGACATCGAGGTCCAGATGCTCCCAATGCAATACATGTTCGTGCCAGTTACTCGGCTCGCGTTCCCCGCCAGAGAACGCCAACTGGATCAATTCGTCGCATTGGTCATCAGGGACAGACGTTTCCCAGGCGCTGTTCCGGTAAATCGCCTGCCCCTCTGCGTCCGTCACCAGTACGCCAACGCGACGGTCGCCGTAGATGGATTCCAGGCCACCGACAATCGCATTTTGCACATGCAGTCGATGGGCCTCCGCCACCACAGGTTCGATCGCGCGAAATGCCGCGATTTCTTCGAGGGTGGCCAATCGGGAGTCATGGTCAAAACAGAATGCGATATAGGCCCCGCCGGGCGCCTCCAGGAACAAAACCAGTTCGTCGAAGATTTTTCCCGACTTGAAGATTTCGTCGTAGAAAGCGTTCGAATGATCCTCGCTGCGCATCTGCGCAAAGGTCGTGACTGTCGGCACGTTGCCTTCGCTGACCAGACGCAGCAGGGGATCGAGGCGATAGAGCCAGCCGAGGTAATTGCGCGTGGAATCCTCGTCCATCGATTCGTTGACCAGGAACTCGGGCGCAGAGAAGCGGCTGTACTTGACGACCAGCCGCCGCTCGTAATCGACCAAGGCAACCAGCAGAGCCAGCACTCGATCGTAGAACTGGTTCGTGCCAATCGCTGCTATCAGCGCCGCGATTCGTTCGAAGGTATTAGGTAACGAGGGGTTAGCCAGGGTTATCTCCGCACCTTGATTCTCGAGCCCTATGCGACTCCCAAGCCATTGGGTTGCCTGGCGGCGCATACGCTTTTGTAGATTAGCAGTCCGATTATGGACAAAACCCCGACCATCAAGGGTACAGCCCAATTCTCGTACCAAGGCAGCTGTGGGGATCTGGGCCAGGAGATGTTGATGGCCTCCAACAGTGTCCAGATCGTGGCGGTGAACAGTAGAGGGATGCTGAACCGTCCCAAATTGAATGGGCCGTTGACCCAGTCTCCGCGCAGCGCCGAATGACAGGCTGCAACAAGGGGGAATGCGAAGGCGATGTAAAAGCCGGAGATGGTGAAACTCAACAGCAGCGAATAGATATTGGTAAAGGACAGTAGGAACAGAAGCGACGCCAAGACTCCGGTGAGAACGATTGCATTCGTGGGCAATGAATCACCTTCGCTGAGTCTGCTCAGCCACTTGTGGCATGGCAGGCTACGGTCGCGTGCGAAGGCCCAGATAACTCGGGATACTGAGGCCTGGATGCCCAGCATGCAGGCGAGAAAGCCGATCACGAACAACACCAACATCCCCTTATAGGCCATAGGTCCGAAATGATGGACAAGGATGTCTGCGACTGGATCGGAGCCCACAGGAATGTCGAGCGTCGGCAGCGCCAGAATCAGCGACAGCGCCGAGAACGCGACGATACCCCCAACGGAAAGCAGGCAGAGCAGCATTGCTTTCGGTACCGCCCGCTCCGGCCGCCGCACCTCCTCCGCCACAGCACCTGCACTTTCGAACCCCAGAAAAGCCCACCCGCAGTAAGCGATCGCTAATGCTGCTTTGGAACTGAAAATCCCATCAAGGCTCCCGTCGCCGGTGAACATATCGGCGGAGGGCAAGACAATCGAAAGCGGATTTATCTGGAACTTGGTCAGCAACAGGATGCCCACCCCGACGGACCCGATGATCTCGGCGGCGATGCACAGCCAGACGATGGTGGCGAATATCTTGCGACCTTGCGTATTTCCCCAGGTCGCAAACGCGATCAGGCCCAAGGCGAGTGAAACACCGACAACCTTGGCGTCTGGGTCAAGGCCCAGCAACTGAGCGAGGAAATCCGCGCCACCGAGGGCAACAGCAGCCATCGTGATCGGCAATGTGCAGATATAGGTCCAACCCGCGAACCAGCCGTATTTGTGTCCCAGTAGATGTTTGGACCACTGGTAGATACTGCCCTCATAGGGAAAACGCGAAACGAGCATCGCGAACGATAGGGCTACGAGGAGCTGCCCCGCCATGGCGATGATCAGTCCCCACCAGAACGCTGGACCGATTTCCGCTATTCCTAGTCCGAAAATGGAGTACAGCGCAACGATGGGTGAAATGAAGGCGAAGGCCAGGGAGAAAGTCGAAGACAGGCTGAGATCCCGCTTCAATGTGTCGTCCTGATGAACGTCTGGATAGTTGCTGTTGAGCGCGACCATAACTTCAATCCTGTTGTGAAATTGTTCTTGTCTTTTCGAGCTGGGCAGGATCAAAAGCCCCGACTCCTGAAAAGGAGGAAGCCAGGAAGGAGCACGGTTATCGAACGACGTGGAATGGGGCCATCCGGCCAGGCTTCCGCGAACCCGTGCGCCTCCTGGCTTGGGGTTCATCATCGAAGGGGGGACACGGCCTCACAATAGTGCCGCGATGCACTATTGCTGTTAGAGATGCGTTAGATGGACATCCGTCGAGGTTGGATCGAAAGCGGATCAGAGCGAACGCTTCGACCCCTCTCAATCGATCGAAGCGGGCAGAGCCCGCTCCAAAATGGGCAGCAGAAGCCGGCAGAAATCGACGAGAGCGAACACTAACGATTAAGCCAACGGGCAGAGAAGGAGCAAACCAAGTTTCGACCGCTCCACTCGCTGTGTGCCCAATTGATCACACATCTCCTGCCGCTGCGGTACTTAAATAACTGCCTGATTCCGACACCCCCTGCCGGCAGCCGACAGAAGCTCCGATTCGATTTTCTTACTCTCCACTGGCCCCGACGCTCATCGCTTTACGTCGGGCCAGTCAGTCCTGCCACTGCGCACCGCGCCATAAGCTCTAGCCGAGCTGACTATGGGCGGATGTAAGGAGAATAAGAAAATGAGCCCAGATTTCACATCAGCACTCAATCACTTGCTCGATGCCGCCACGGCTGGTCAACAGCGCGTCCCAGGTGTAGTCGCAGCAGTAGTCGGGCGCGACGGCCTGGTCTATGAAGGTGCTTCAGGCCAACGAACGCTCGGTCAAGCTGGAGCAATGACGACCGACAGTGTTTTCGCCATGTTTTCCACGACCAAAGCGATAACCGCCACAGCGGTGCTTCAGTTGGTCGAGGAAGGTCTCCTGGATCTCGATGCGCCTGCCAGGGACTATGTGCCGATCATCGACGAACTGAAGGTACTCGAGGGATTTGATAGCGACGGCACCCCCCGGCTTCGCCCCCCCAGAAAACAAATTACTACCCGAATGCTTCTGCTTCATACGGCAGGCTTGGGTTATGAGTTCTTCAACGAAAACTACAAGAGGCTATCCCAGGAACAAGGACAACCCAGCATCATCAGCGGGTCGTTGGCCGCGCTCAAAACACCCTTGTTGTTTGAGCCAGGTGAACAGTGGGAGTACGGCTCCAACATAGATTGGGCCGGCCTGGTGGTAGAAGCCATCACCGGCAAACGTCTGGGCGAAGTCATGCAGCAGCGCATCTTCGAGCCACTGGGCATGACCGATACCGCTTTTACCATGACCCAGTCGATGCTCCAGCGGCGGGCTGGCATGCACCAGCGTGAAGAGGACGGATCGCTGACCGTACTCGAAGATCTAATCCTCCCACAGGACCCCGAAGTACACATGGGAGGCCATGGCCTGTATTCGACGGTGAAGGATTATTGTCAGTTTATCCGCGCCTGGCTAAACGATGGGCAGGGTGATCACGGACGAATTCTCAAGCCAGAAACGATTCGTTTCGCTGAAATGAACGGTCTGGAAAGTCTGAAAATCAAAGCCCTTCCCGGCGTCATCCCCAACCTTTCCAAAACCGCTGAGTTCTTCCCGGGCATGCCTAAGTCGTGGGCGTTGAGTTTCATGGTCAATGAACAAGACGCACCTACCGGTCGCCCTGCGGGCTCTTTGGCGTGGGCCGGATTAGCCAATCTCTTCTATTGGATCGACCGCAAAAACGGCATCGGTGGTTTTTGGGCCACCCAGATATTGCCGTTCGTAGACCCCGTTTCGACCAACTCTTATCTGGAGTTCGAAACGACGGCTTACCGCTATCTCACCAGATAAGCCAGTAACTGATTCGATTCAGGTCTGAGCCCCGCCAGGGGTTCCAGGCAATGGCGCAAGAAAACTGCCCCCTCTCTGAAAACCAACAAAAACAAAATAGGTGACTCATGGAGATCTCCATATGCCCTCCTGTGCGCGTTCGTCCCATAGTTTGCGCACTTGGCACGTCAAAGATCGGTACCGGTCTTGTACTGGCAGTTCTGGCGGGTAACGCCCAGGCTATCGATGTGGACGCCGGTGAATACACGGCTGCGCTTCCAGCCGGCAGCAGTATCGGTTTGCTTTACCTTCAGCATGCACAGAGGCGGTCGCTTTACAGCGATGGTCACAAGATCGGGATAAAGGCGGGGCTCGACTCGGATATCGGCATACTGCGCGCCGCGCATTACCAGCAGTTGGGTGACTACACGATCAATACGCAGTTCCTGTTGCCCTTCGGTCGTCTGGAAGGAGCACGCGATAACGACTCGCTGGGACAAACCAGTGGCGTGGGTGATTTGATTCTGGCGTCCACCCTGTGGCTCGAGAATGATCCGGCGAAGAGACGTTACTGGGGCATTGCGCCCTACCTCTTCGTGCCGACCGGCAACTATGACCGAAACGATGTACTCAACCTGGGCGAAAACCGTTGGAAGTTAACGTTGCAGACCGGCTATGCGACAGGTCTCACTGAAAAACTGTCCCTGGACCTCACCGCGGATGTGACCCTGTTTCGCAAAAATGACGACTTCACGAGTCAAGGCCTGACATTGCGCCAAAAGCCACTGTGGCAAGCCCAGACTTACCTGAGATACGCCGTAACCCCAAAGCTGTCGGTGCATGTCGGTGCATCTCAACTCTGGGGCGGTGAGACGCGCATTGATGGGCAGGATCAGAACGATGAACCCAACACCAGCAAGTACCGTGTTGGGGCCTCATACTGGATGACCCCAACTTTCCAGACCCTGCTCAATTACGGTCAGGACGTATCGGTCGACAACGGCTTCAAGGAAAAGCAGCGGGTTAACCTACGGCTGCTGTGGGTGTTCTAACCCGCAGAAAATGATGGGGTTCCTGGGCACCGGGAGTGGGTTTTGACGCCACTCTCGGTGCCTTTTCCTGCGTCAGGATGCTAGCGCAATCGCCGCTGCAAGGTTTGGGAAGGTAACTCACCGAAACGCTTGCGATAGACGCCCGCAAATTCACCCAGGTTCAGATATCCCCACCGAAAGGCAATGGCCGAAACTGTCGCTCCCGACTCCGGATCTGTCGCCAATAAATCGCGGCGCACTCCCTGCAACCGCTGCTCGCGCATGAATGCGCCGGGCGTCATACCGCGAAAACGCGTGAAGGCGCCACTCAAGGCCCGCACACTGGTCCCAACCGCACTGGCAACTTCTCCAATTGTCGGGAGGCTCGCGGCATTGGCTCTCATGAACTCTTCTGCCGCCCTGACATAACGGGGTGCAATCCGGTTCATTGGGTTATTCACATCAAGCCCAGCTTGCGCGGCGCGGCCAGTCCACTCGTGCAGCAAATGAAAGCAAAGACTTTGCTCCAAGTGGGCGCCAATGCGTCCTTCAGCCATGTGCTCGGGATTCTCGGCAACACAACGAACCGCGTACTTCAGCAGACTTAGCCAGCTCGAACCCACTCCGCCGATGGTGCACTTATATCTCCAGAACTGATCATCGGGCACGAACCCAAGCCACTGCTGCGCCAGGCGCTCCAAAACCACATGAGGAATGGTCAGATTCAGTTGCAGGTGATCCGGGTCGAGGTCGACCCGGTAATCGACACGACTGCAATCGGCAATGAAGGATTCACCTATTGCCGTATCTTGAGTGACGGAACGCTGCGTCCAGTGCCGTGCATTGCCGCGAATGGTCGTGAGCAGCAGCGCGTTCCCCGCTTCGGGTGAGAAGTCATCGACGTTAACCGCGACTCCATAGCCGAAACGAGTCAACGTCAATTCGCCAATTCTGGACGAATGCATACTTGCCTGCGGCTTGATGGCATGCCCGACTGGAAGCGCACGATAGGGCATGTAAACGCGATCCGACCAGTCGCTAATTTCATCCCAATCGGTTGAATAAATCTTGTGATGCTGGCGTATCGGCTTGCCGCTGACATCGGCTAACAACGCATGCTCGAGTAGCATAGAGACACCTGTTTTTGTTTTTTTAGGTGAGGTTGATGCGCTCGCTGACTTGAGATAATCCGGTGTCTGCGCTCCTTCGTAAAGTTTTTTAAAGGCGCGACGTACCATTTTCGGCAAGCTACGAATTCAGGTTCCACAAATCGGGAACTTGGCTTTAAACGGTCAGCGCCGCTGCAATTGGCTGGTCAAGAGAATGCGAACAACACCGAGCCTGATTGGCCAGCTTGCAGCTGCTCCTGCGTGACAATCTTGCCGACGATCAAGAAATCGTCGGCAAGCCCTCAGCGCTTCACGCAGACGAACAATGCATTCCCGGAGGCGCCGTCCCAGGGCGTGATCCGTTCGTAGTCATGCTCGAAGATGTGCACCTCGAAGTGCGGCTGCAACAGTTGCTCAAGCTCAGAGAAACTCAGCGCGACCATGGCGTGTTCGTCCTCCCAGACCTGGGTCACCCCTGCCGAGGTCTTCTCGATGCTGAGGCGCAACGCCTGTCGTTCGCCCTCGCCGCTGTAGTACCAACCGGAGCCGAAGGTGAAGTGGCTGTCCTCGTGCTCCACGGAATGGCGCACGAACGAGCGGTTGTCGATCTGCCGCTTGTCCACCGTGTTGAAGCAGAACACGCCGTCATCCGCGAGCGCGCCGTGCACGCTGGCCAGGCACGCCCGCAGCTGCTCCAGCCCGGCGTTGTAGTGGATCGAGTAGAGGAAGCAGGTGATCAGGTCCAGCGGCTCGTCCACGCGGAAGTCCGCCATGTCCTGCCGACTGAACTGTGCCTCGGGGCAGCGCAACTGGGCGAGATCCAGCATGGGCTGGTTGATGTCCAGGCCGGCGCTGCGGTAGCCGAAGTCGAGGAAATGGCGCACGTGCGGCCCGGTGCCACAGGCGAGGTCCAGGTGCCTGTTCCCCTGATTACCGAACAGTTGGTGCAGCCGACGCACGCTGTGGCTCTGCGCGCGGTAATCGATGTCGGCGCACATCAGGTCGTAGTAGGAGGACAGGTCGGTGTACAGCGCGTTGGAGGACATAAGCAGCCAGAAGGTTCGAGGGAGGTTTCGCTGGGCACGGCGCCCTGCTCCGCTATCTGTTCAACTCGTACGCGCACATATTGACCGTTGTGGCCAGGTTCAGCGATTCGATGGCGCCGCAGCCGGAAATCGTGAAAGGCTGGGCGTTGAGCGCGATCAGTTGCTCGCGGGGCACACCACGGGCTTCGTTGCCGAACAGATAACAATCGAAGCTCTTGAAGCCAGCGGATTGCACGCGGTCGCCAGTCATATCCAGACAGGCGATGCGCTCGAAGCGCCCGCCCAGGGAATCCAATTCCACATCCAGTTCCATGGGCGCATGAAAGATGGCACCCATGCTGGAGCGCACGACTTTGGGGTTGTACGGATCAACGCTGCCGGGGCTGAGCAGGCAGCGAAAATGACCGAACCACGCCAAGGTACGCAGGATGGTGCCGAGATTGCCCGGGTCCTGAATTTCATGCAGGTAGATGGCGCGCTCGTTCTTGGCGAGGGCCGAAGCCGACGTGCCTGTAGCCGGCATGGGCACCACTGCAATGATGCCCTGCGGTGTCTTGGTGTCGGCCATCTGCGCCATTTGGCGATCATTGATCACATGGGTTTCAAACGGACTTTGCCAGTGCTCGTAGGCGCCGGTCACATACAGCTGACTGCGCTGGAGCAGCGGATTGTGCAGGGCCGCTTTTTGCAGCTCCAGCAGCAGGTGCTCGCCCTCCACCAGAAAATGCCCGAACTCGGCACGGTACTTTTTCTGGTGAAGTTTCTTGATGTCGTCGAGTTTCATCGATCTGGCGCTCAGTGAGACTGCGCTTCGGTCTTGTTCAGTTCGGACAGCAGCGATTTGGCCACCGCCTCGGCGACTTTGATGCCATCCACGCCTGCCGACAGAATGCCACCGGCATAACCGGCGCCCTCACCGGCCGGATACAGGCCGCGCAGATTGAGGCTCTGCAATGTCTCGTTGTCGCGAGTGATGCGCACCGGGGAGGATGTGCGGGTTTCGATACCGGTGAGCACCGCATCATCGCGATCGAAACCGCGAATCTGCTTGCCAAATGCCGGCAGCGCCTCGCGGATCGCCTCGATCACGTAATCCGGCAGCGAAGGCGCGAGATCGCCGAGGCGCACACCGGGTTTGTAGGACGGTTCCACCTCACCAAATTCGGTCGACGGCACGCCGCGAATGAAGTCGCCAACCAACTGCGCGGGCGCACAGTAGTCGTTGCCACCCAGTTCATAGGCGCGGGATTCCAGGCGCTCCTGCAATTCCACGCCAGCCAGCGCGTCACCCGGGAAATCCTGCTCGGGGTTGATGCCGACGACGATGCCGGCATTCGCATTGCGTTCATTGCGGGAGTACTGGCTCATGCCGTTGGTAACGACTCGACCCGGCTCGGAAGTGGCCGCCACCACAGTACCGCCGGGGCACATGCAGAAGCTGTAGACGGCGCGACCGTTCTTGGCGTGATGCACCAGCTTGTAGTCGGCAGCGCCGAGCTCGGGATGGCCGGCATATTTGCCCAGACGGGCCTGGTCGATCAGGCCTTGCGGATGCTCGATGCGGAAACCGACGGCAAAGGGCTTGGCCTCGATGAACACACCCTGCCGTTGCAGCATGCGGAAGGTGTCGCGGGAGCTGTGGCCCAGCGCCAACACCACATGGCGACTGCGGATGGTTTCGCCGTTCGCCAGCACCACGCCAACGAGCTGGCCATCATCGATCAGCAAATCGGTGACCTTGCTTTCAAAGCGCACCTCGCCGCCGAGGGCAATGATCTCCTCGCGCATGGCGGAAACCACGCCGGTGAGACGGAAGGTGCCGATATGCGGTTTGCTGACGTACATGATCTCGTCCGGCGCACCAGCGCGGACGAACTCGTGCATCACCTTGCGGGCGTAGAACTTGGGGTCCTTGATCTGGCTGTAGAGCTTGCCGTCCGAGAACAGACCCGCACCACCCTCGCCGAACTGCACGTTGGATTCCGGCGTCAGGACCTTCTTCCGCCACAGGGCCCAGGTGTCCTTGGTACGGCTGCGGACATCCTTGCCGCGCTCCAGCACGATGGGTTTGAACCCCATCTGCGCGAGCAACAACGCTGCGAACAATCCGCAGGGACCAAAGCCCACGACCAGCGGCCTCTCGCTCAAATCGGCTGGCGCTTGTCCAACTGGGTAATAGTTGGTGTCCGGGGCCGGCCGTACGTTTTGGTCATCGGCGAAGCGCGCCAGGATCGCCGCCTCGTCGCGAGCCTCCAGATCGATGATGTAGATGAACAGAATGACGCTGTTTTTCTTGCGGGCATCGTAGCTGCGCTTGAACACGGTGAAATTCAGCAGATCGGCGTCGCTGATATTCAGGCGTTTGACGATGGCCGTGCGCAGTTCATCGGCGGAGTGATCGAGGGGCAGAGACAGTTCGTTGATGCGAATCATGGCGGTAATCCTGGCCGGTGACTCCGGCAAAGGAAGCAACAGAGGGGGGAGTAAGGCGCGAATTGTACCCTCCACCACCCGCCCTGTCAGGCCCGGCAAATTTAACC
Source organism: Metapseudomonas resinovorans (assembly GCF_002003485.1). Taxonomy (GTDB): domain Bacteria; phylum Pseudomonadota; class Gammaproteobacteria; order Pseudomonadales; family Pseudomonadaceae; genus Metapseudomonas; species Metapseudomonas resinovorans_D. The sequence goes on along the minus strand of NZ_BDMA01000046.1, from coordinate 35,913 downwards.
TGCCGGGTGTCTATCGGCTTATAATCGCCGCCTTTTTGCGCCCGAAAGCGTCCCCCTGCCCCCTCCATGGGTCCGCTCCTCACATTGATTTTCCGTGGCTCGCTCTATCATGAAACGCTCCAAAAGCAGCCGTCGCTGGCTGGATGAACACGTCAATGATCCTTACGTCAAACAGGCCCAGAAGGATGGCCTGCGCTCCCGCTCCAGCTACAAGCTGGTTGAGCTGAACGAGAAGGACAAGCTGATTCGCCCCGGCATGCTGGTCATGGACCTCGGCTCCGCCCCCGGTGGCTGGTCGCAGGTCGCCGCAGGTCTGGTGGGCGAAAAGGGACGGGTTCTGGCCACCGACATCCTGCCGATGGACGGTCTGGATAACGTCGACTTCATTCAGGGCGACTTCACCGACGATGCCGTGTTCCAGCAGATTCTCGACAAGCTGGACGGCCGGAAGCCCGACCTCATCGTCTCCGACATTGCCCCCAATATCAGCGGCGTCGCTGCCGCCGACCAGGCCTCCTCGATGTACCTGGTCGAACTCACGCTCGACATGGTCCGGCAGGTGCTCAAGCCCAATGGGAACTACGTGGTCAAGGTTTTCCAGGGCGAAGGCTCCGACGAGTTCCTGAAGGACGTCCGCACCTCGTTCGAGAAGGTGGTTATACGCAAGCCAGAGGCGTCGCGGCCGCGGTCGCGGGAGGTCTATCTGGTGGGTAAAGGCTTCAAGGGATAAGCCGCCTGCGGCCTGAGTGAGTTGAAACAGAAAAGCCCCGGCAATCGCCGGGGCTTTTTTGTTTGATGGGTTTCGCTTCGCTCTACGCCATCCTACGCCGCTAGCCAGCCAGTTCAGGACGAGTTGGGGAGCCCATACGGGAGCAACGACTCGTAGGATGGGTAGAGCTTGCGAAACCCATCAGCGTTCCCCTGCACCCTGTTCTATGTCTCCTCCATCCCCCGCCCAATCCGCCGGCAAGATTCCCGCCTTCACATACCGGTGAAACGACGACCACGGCCAATCGGCCACCCGCTCCACATGCCCATGCTTGCGCGGGTTGTGGTGGATGTAATCCACATGCCGGGCGAAGTCGTCATCATCGCGAATGCGGTGTTCCCAGAAGCGCCGTTGCCAGATGCCGCGTTCGCCTTTGTTTCGTCGGCTAGCCGAAAGTGATTCGCTCGCCGGTATTGCGCGGGAAAAGCTGCTTTTGATCTGGCGCCAACGTAGCGCGTAGTTCGAATCACCTGAGGGGAGGCTGCAGAGTGCATGGAGATGATCTGGAAGGATCACGATAGCGTCGATGCGCCAGGGATGGCGCTTCATGCATTCACGGAAACTGAAACGGAGCAGGTTGATATGTTCGGTGAGTAAATGGCTGTTACGGTCAGCCACGTTGAGGGTGAAGAACCAGGTGGCGCCCGGGGTGTGGTCGCGACGGTAGTTGGTCATGGCGAGGCTTCCTTGCCTGTAGATGATGGGTTTCGCAGGCTCTACCCATCCTACAAACGGGGATTCACGTCGCGCTCAAGCCGCGGTGTCCGATCCCTCCCATGCACCCGTAGGATGGCGTAGAGCGCAGCGAAACCCATCACCATTCCCAGCGCCAGGCCATCGCCCTACCGGCTCGCCACTCAAGAATGACAATATGCTGGTTTCCAACGCACCTCCCGACACAAGGCGGCCCTCGATGAAGACCCCCGGCGGTATGTTGCTGACTGGCATCGAACTGGACCGTTCCAGCCCTGTTCCCCTCTACCGTCAGCTCTATCTGCAGGTACGCAAGCAGATCCTCTCCGGACGTCTGCCCGGCGGCACGCGCCTGCCCTCGACGCGAACCCTGTGCAAGGAGCTGGGGCTGTCGCGCATCACCTTGCTCAATGCCTTTGACCAGTTGACCTCCGAGGGCTTCCTGGCGTCGCGTACGGGGGCGGGCTCCTATGTCGGCAACGAGTGGGAGGGACGCAAGGCCGCGGCCGATAAACCGCGCAAACCACCCCGCCTGTCGAGCATGAGCCAGGCCGTGCATTCCCTGCGCAGTGACCTTTTCAGCGGCATGTCCTACAGCGCCTGGGCGCCGGATTGCCCGACCTCCTTCCTGCCCAGCCACCCGGCCTACGATGCCTTTCCAATGCCGGCGTGGAAGCGCCTGATAAACCGCCACCTGCGCAAACCGGGCAAGGCTGAACTGGGGTACGGCGAACTGAAGGGTTTGCTGCGTCTGCGCGAGGCCATCGTCGAGTATGTCGCTGACGCACGCGGCATCGAGTGCAGCGCAGACCAGGTGGTCATCACGTCCGGCGCCCAGCAAGCGTTCAACCTCCTCGGCATGCTTCTGCTCAATCCGGGTGACAGTGTGTGGATGGAGGACCCCGGCCATATCGCCGCGCGCATCGCCTTCCAGGCGCAGGGCTGTCAACTGGTGCCCTTGCCCATCGACGACCAGGGCCTGGACGTGCAGCAGGGTTTGCGTGAATGCCCGGAGGCGCGATTGGCCTTTACCACCCCCGCGCGCCAGCACCCGTTGGGCACCACCATGAGCTACGCGCGGCGCCAGGAACTGATCGACTGGGCCGGGCGCTACCAGGGATGGATCATCGAGGACGACTGCGACAGCGAGTTCCGCTATGTCGGTCGCCCGCAGCCAGCGCTATACGCCATGGACCAGTGGGACAAGGTCATCCACGTAGGCACCTTCAGCAAGGTGCTGTATCCGTCCCTGCGCCTGGGGTACGTGATCCTCCCGGAGGACCTGGTGGAACCCTTCTGTGCCATTCGGGCCGTCATGGACCGCAGCCCCTCCACGCTGCACCAGGCCACCACCGCCGACTTCATGCTGGACGGTCACTTCCTGGGCCACATACGCCGCATGCGCAATCTCTACCAGGCGCGCCAGGCGTGTCTGGTAGAGGTATTGCAGCGCCACCTGGGCGGTTTCCTGACGGTGAATGCCGTGGAAGCAGGACTGCACCTCATCGGCTGGCTGCCCGAAGCGACGGATGACGCCGCCCTCGCCCGCTCGCTCGCCGACCATCAGGTCTACACCTACGCCTTGCGCGACTACTGCATCCGCCACCAGATGCCGCCGGGGCTACTGCTAGGTTTCGCCGCCATGCCGGAAACGCAGGCCGAACAGCGTGTGCAGGAGTTCGCGCGGGGTCTGAGTGCCCTTGGCGTACGGATTTGAGCGCGGGCCTGCGCTCAAAATGGCTATTTAAACCGAACAATAGTGGCTATAGGTATAGCGCCATTCCGGAGCGATAAAAGCACTGCCGGCCACCCCGGCGTCGCTATCAGGAATGACAATAATGAACGCTATACAAGCCCGATTCGCCGCCCTGCTAAGCCATAACGCCGGGGCGGAGAGTGCGCCCCCGCCTCTGACTACCGACCTTGCCCGCCGCCTGCTGGAACGCCTGGACAGCATGCGCCTGTTCGCCCACGGCTATCCGCTGCTGACCAACCTCACCCAGGGGCGTGTCACCCCCGAGGACATGCTCGATTTCGCCTACCGGCATGAGCTCGACGGCCTCTCGCTGCACCTGCTGGACGGCGAGCACAACAGCCTTTCACGCATGTCCGCCGAACGCCTGGCCGCCTTCGCCGACAAGGCCCGCGCGCTGGAACTGGACGTGCACGTGGAGATCAGCAGCACCCTGCCCGAGGACGTCGATCAGGCGGTGGCCGTGGCCCGGGCCATCGGCAGCCGCAATATCCGCGTCTACTCCCGTTATGAGGGCCACCTCTCGCGCGTGATGGACCTGATCGAAGACGACCTGCAACGACTGGCGCGGCTGGCCGACGAGCACGACCTCAACTTCGATTTCGAGCAGCACGAGGAACTCAAGAGCGACGAGATCGCCAGCCTGCTTCGCCGGGTTGGTCACCCACGCCTGAATGCCCTGTTCGACTTCGGCAACATGATCAATGCCTGCGAGCAACCGCTACCGGCACTGGCCCATCTCGCGCCCTACATTCGTCAGGTGCACCTCAAGGGCGTGCGCGTGGTGCCCGAGCAGAACGGTTTCGGCCACTACGGCGTGCTCCAGGGCGGGGCCGACGACCAATTGCCTGGCGCGCGCATGCTGCTGGAACTGCTGCTGTTGGGCGAAACCACTCCGCAGGTGGTGGCGTTCATCCTCGAGCAGGAGAACCACTACATCGCGCCCGCCTTCCGGCAGACCGGCGAAGACGCCGATCCCTTCATTCCCTACCGCGAAATGAGCGAGACGCTGCTGCCACCGGGCTTCAGCCTCGAACGCATGCTCGCCGACGAACACCGCTGGGCCAACAACCAGGTGCGCTACATGCGCGGCCTGCTGGCGGAACTGCGCCTGCTGGCCGAACTGACGCTGGCCGACGCAGAACGCATCTGACCGGCCGCTCAATCGGCCCTTCGACAACTCTGGAAGCTGTGGAGAACAACAATGACAGCACAGAACAAAGCCAAATGGCTCCGTTTCCTGGTCCTCGTCCTCGGCGGCGGAACCATCTACAAGCTGGCCAACCTCAAGGACGCCTTCTACATCCCGATGCAGGAGCACATGGGGCTGACCCATACCGAAATCGGCACCCTGCTCAGTGCAAACGCCATCATCGCCACCGCGCTGTTCGTAGTCGGCGGCTTCCTCGCTGACCGTTTCGAGACGCGCAAGCTGATCCCCCTAGGCCTGATCGGCACCGGTGCCCTGGGCCTGTACCTGGCCAGTTTCCCCGGCTACAGCCAGCTGCTGATCGTCTTCGCCCTGCTGGCCGTGTGCGCCGACTGCATCTTCTGGCCGTCCCTGCTCAAGGCCATCCGCAACCTCGGCGACGACGGTGAACAGGGACGCATGTTCGGCTTCCTCGAAGGTGGCCGTGGCGTGGTGGACACACTCGTGGCCTTCTCCGCCCTGGGGGTTTTCGTCGCCCTCGGCTCCGGCGCCGCCGGGTTGAAGGCCGCCATCCTGTTTTATTCGGGCATCGATATCGGCGTCGGCCTGCTTACGCTGTTCCTACTCAGAGACGCACGCCAGGCGAACGGTAACCGCGACCCCATCGGCTTCGCCGGCCTGATGGAAGCGGTGCGTATGCCAGGCATCTGGCTGGTGAGCCTGAACGTGTTCATGGTCTACATCGTCTACTGCGGCCTGACCTACTTCATCCCCTACCTGAAGGACATGTACGAGCTGCCGGTGGCCCTGGTCGGCGCCTACGGCATCATCAACCAGTACTTCCTCAAGGTGCTGGGTGGCCCGGCTGGCGGCTTCATCGCCGACAAAGGGCTGAAGAGTCCGAGCCGCTACCTGAAGTGGGCCTTCCTCGCGCTGCTGCCGCTGATGGCCGTGATCTTCAGCATCCCCCATGGTGCGAGCTACATCTATGCCGGCATGGCCGCCACGCTGTCCTTCGCCCTGGTGGTATTCACCATGCGCGGCGTGTTCTGGGCGCCAATGAGCGAAGTGGGCATTCCCTCGCGGATCAGCGGCTCGGCCTTCGGCATCGGCTGCCTGATCGGCTACGCGCCCGGCATGTTCGCCTACATCATCTACGGCGCACTGCTCGACAACTATCCGGGCGAACAGGGCTACACCTACGTGTTCACGCTGATGAGCGTGCTGGCTGTAATCGGTTTCATGGTTTCCAGCCTGCTGCAACGCTCAGTGAGCAAACGCGTCGCCGCGACTTCCGGTGAATCCCTGGCTTGATAGCTACACCCTGCAAAAGCCGGCCGGATGGCCGGCTTTAGCTGCAGTTGAGAAGACGTCGATTGGCCCGATTCAAGACGAATCGCGACATTGCTTCTCCCGTCTCTAGCGGGTCAATCAACCACTCGGAGGGAGGAACCACGGGTTATCGTGGCCCCCCTTTTATACGCCATCGCCCTATGCCGCCCGCAAGCCCGTTCGATCCACATGATTGATCGTGCGCCAGATCTGTTTGGGCGATGCCAGGGCAGCCGCCGTGGTCCAGCGCTGATCCGGATCGCTTCCGATGCGCAGCAAACCTGTGTGATTGGCTTTGTCCGCGTCGACCAGTGGATCAGGGTCGTAGAAGCCAAGGGCAAAGCGCAATTGCTCGACATCTTCAGGCCGACCTGTCAGGAACTGCCAGCCATGTCCGATGTGGTGCTGTTCGACATAGGCCTTGAGAACCTGCGGACTATCCAGCAAGGGTTGCAGGCTGATCGAGTACATAAAGACGTCGCGTCCCACACGGTCGCCCAGAAGCTGCTGTACCTGCTTGAGATTCGCCGTGGCGGTCGGGCAAATCCCGGTACAACTGGCATACATCATGTTGATGGCGACCACCTTGCCACGCACCAGGTCGTCGTAGAACCTGACCGCTTTGCCCTCGTGCGTGTACAGCGGCGTATTGGGAATGCGTTGCTCGCCGGTCGTGCCGGCGTCCGTCGGGCGCGGCAGGTTCAGGATGCTGTGCAAGGCATAGAGCCCCAGCGCGACGGTCCCCATACCAAGCATCAAATCTCTGCGTGTGTTCATGAGACCTCCACCCTTGCCGATCAAGTGGATGTATCCACGACATTCAAACGCACCATCATCTCGTGGTCCTCGTGAATCACGTTGTGACAGTGCATCACGTACTTGCCGGTGAAATCGCGAAAACGCACCAACAACCGGATGGTCATGCTCCCCTCGAGCACGAAGACGTCTTTGCGACCTCGCTCGTGAGGCGGCACGGCCCCCGAGCTCTTGCTGAGAATTCGACCCTCCTCCAGATGGATGTGGACGGGATGGTCCCAGCCACCCTTGCCCGACAGTTCCCAGACTTCGGTGGCACCCAGCGGAATGATGTTGCTGGTCACGTCTTCTGCATCGAACAGTTTGTTGTTGATCGTCCACATGCCGTTCTGGCGATCGAATTCCCAGCGCCGCTTGGGTAGCCGGTTGAGTTCCGCCGGCGTCGGCAGCTCCCGCAATGGCCGCAGTTGGTTGGGTACCTGGCTAAGGTCCTGTTTATCTGGATTACGATCGACGACGATCTTCAGCACCCGAGTGCCCGGACCTTGCACGCCGTTGGGCTGGCGCGTGCTGTCCTGCTGCAGGCGATTCACCAGGTAGAGCTCGGTGCCGATCGGGTACTTGGAAAAGTCGACGACAATGTCGGCACGCTCAGCCACCGCGATGCGCACCTTGGTCTGGCCACGCAACGGCTGCGGCAGCAAATTGCCGTCGCTGGCCAGGTAGTCGAAGCGCTGATCCTTGCCAGCGGCATCGACCAGGTAGAACTCGTAGAAGCGGCTGGGCCCCGTATTGAGCAGGCGCAGACGGTACTTGCGGGCGTCCACCGGCAACACGGGCTCGATCTTGCCGTTGACCGTGACCTTGTCGCCCAGCACGCCTTCCGGACCGAGCTCATTCCAGAACAGCAGGCCGTTTGCGTCGAAGCGCTTGTCGCCAAAGGCCAGTGGATAGTCATAGGCGCCACTGGGCAGACGCAGGGCTCGCGGGTTTGGATCAAGCTCGTCCCCCGAGTCGAACTCATCGAATATCAGGTAAAAGCCCGCCAGTCCGAGGTAGGTGTTCGGCGCGGTGAAATCCTTGGTGTGATCGTGAAACCACAGCGTACCCAGCCCCTCACGATAGTCACCGATCACCTGGCCATTGGCGGCGTAGCCGGTGAATGGGCCGGGATTTTCCAGGTTTTCCAAGTAGCCGGCGTAGACGTTGTGATAGAGGTGATCCTTGAACTCCCCAGGCGTGATCTGCGAAGCATCGCGCAGGTCCGCGGCGCTATAGAAATCGGACGGGAAGCCGTCACACCCGGAGGACGCGTGCAGATTGTGCAAATGGGTGGATATCTCCGGGCTGCCAACCCTCGGACGAACGAAGCCCTGGGCGACCAGTCGATCCGTCGAAGCGGCCAGCCGGCTGTGGAAGCGGCAGATAATCGGCCGACCGTAGCGCGCGAGGATCGTGAGGGGAAACGTCGGCGTCGGCCCGGCTGATTGAGCGGTGCTCTGGTACGTCCAGATGATCTGCTTGGACTGGGGATAGTCGGGATGAAATTGCCAGGGTATCGCCTGAGCGCTTATTTCATAGAGGTCCGTTCCATCCAATCGCTCCAGGACCTCGAAATGCTGGTGGGCAGGGCGTCCGGCTTCTCGTTGCTGCGGATCCGGGTTTTCGCTCTTGGGCTCCAGTTCGGAGAGTGGGAACAGGGCGTCCACCTTGTTCAACGGGACGATCTTCCTCGGCAGTACACTCAGCCACGGCCTGGTAGGTGGGCTGCTGGCACTACCTTGACTGCCTGGGCCTGAAGACGACGATTGCGAGCCGCTGCCAGAACCTTGCGCGGCTGGGCTGTCACGGCCACTCAGCAATAGCGGCGCGACCATTGCACTGGTGGACCATTTCAGGAACGTGCGGCGTGCTCCGTCCTCGAGGGAACTGTGAGGCGGCCTGGGTTTCCAGCCACTCGCTGGAATGAGTTTTTCCCCGCGAGCCGCGGGCAATTTGTTTTTCCATCTAAGCATGGCGGCTGCTCTTCTTGTTGCGTGGCAATTACAAGTTCCTCGCAGGAGCTTGTTTGAACGCTAACCCGATGAGTGCCACCGCCTGAGCGCATCTGAAAGGACGTCGCCTTTTCAGTGGTCAAGGATGGTCAGTTACGGCAACGATGACCGCGCCAGGGAGGGTGGCGCTGCTGGTCAAACGGGTGGTGGGCCATGCAGGAGGGGCGAGACATGCATATGCGAGGGGAATGCGAATTCCGCGCGGCGGGGCGATGCGTTTTCCACGATAAGACTCCCGATTGAAGAGCCCCCTGAAACGCTTTGCTCGCCTGCCTTCGAACTCACAACAACAAGACTTCATCCCTTTTTGTTGTGGGGCAAATTTTAGTTACATTTGCCAAATGTCGCGATATTAGATTGCTATTACCCAGTTGCCATTAATGCTATTCGGAAGTTTGTTCTGGATAGCGCTGCGGTCAGCAAACATTGGCAATGAGAACGCCTCTTGGTCGCCAGTCGCATTCAGTATGTGAAGGCCGTACCTGTTCAATAAGCCTCCGATTGGCTGACAATCGACGCGCCCCTTCGCCACCGAACTGTGCACATGGACCAGATACTTTCCCTTCTCTCCGAAACCGTTCCCAAAGCCCGGACCCTGGAAGAACTCACTCGGCCCCTGCTGACCCTGCTCAGCCAGGTAACCGGCATGGAGTCGACCTACCTGACGACCATCGATACCGACGAGGGGGTCCAGCGTGTCGAGTTCGCACGCAACGTGGGTGACATGGTGATTCCTGAAGGGCTGGTGGTGCCCTGGGCCGACACCCTGTGCAAGCGGGCGCTGGACGAGAACCGCCTGTACTCGGACAACGTCGCCGAATGCTGGGGCGACTCGGAGGCCGCCGCGGCCCTCGGTATCAAGACCTATGTGAGCGCGCCGATCAGGTCGCAGGATGGGCGGGTGCTGGGCACGGTCTGTGCCGCCAGCTCGGATCAGGTGGCCCGCTCTCCGGAAGTGGAACCGTTGCTGATGCTGCTTTCGGGGTTGCTGAGCTACTCCCTTGAGCGTGAGCTGCTGGTCGAGCGACTCCAGACCGCCAATGCCGAGCTGGCCAAGCTGGCCCTGACAGACCCGCTGACCGGCCTGTCCAACCGGCGCGCCATCCTCAGCGATGTCGCGCGCCTGTTCGCCCTGGCCCAGCGGGAGAACAAGTACTTGCTGGTGGGAGTGATCGATCTGGATGGGTTCAAGCTCATCAACGATACCTACGGCCACCTGGCAGGCGACCAGTTTCTGCGCGGCATAGCAGCCCAGCTGCAGCATGTCCTCAGGGCAAGCGACATCATCGGGCGCACGGGTGGTGATGAGTTCATCGTGATCGCCCTGGGCACCCCGTCGGAACGCGCGGACCTGGCGCAGGACATGCAACATGGCGCCGAGCTGCTGCAGGACCGTCTGGCCAAAGGGACGATTGGGCGCTACGACCTGGGCGAAGGCCTTGGCGATATCCAGTATGCCGGCGCGAGCGTGGGTGTCGTGGCGGTGCTGCCGGACAGCATGACTGCGGACGAGGCCATCAAACTGGCCGACCGCGAGATGTACAAGGTGAAACAACAGCGCAAGCGTCAAGCCACACGCCACTGAGTGCGGATTGCTTATCCGCTCTCCCCTCATCAGTACGCACAACTGTGCGTTGCCCGATCCGACGCCAGGGTCGGGCATCAACCGCCCTGCCCCGCGCAGCATCTACGCCCTACTCGACCCCACCTCTCTGGTGGGAATCGCCGGTATCTGGAAGCTACTCCAGGTGGAAGCCGCCCGCCGCCTGGAACCGGGAGGCGCCATCTACTACGAAATGGATGAGGTCGACGTGCGCCGCGTGCTCGCCCATCCAAAAAGCATGCTCGGCTCCGACGGCCCACCCAACGATCCGCGTCCGCACCGGCGGCTGTGGGGAACCTTCCCCCGCGTGCTGCGCCACCTTCGAAACCCCGACGCTGCCATCCACCGGAATCAGCGGTACGGGTGAACAGAGTGCTCAACCTGTAACGAGGCGAGAGCATCGGTCACCGCGCCGGCCTCTTCATCCGGCGGCGAAATGGGCGTGCATTCTGGCACGCGATTGCCCGGCTTTCACTCCGTCCCGATCAGGAGTAATGTAGGACTAATTACATATTTTGTTAGATACGCTACATGAACAGTTGGCTTTGTCTCGTGCTTACCCTCCCCACTGCCAATGCCACTGCACGCATGCGTGCCTGGCGCGCGCTGAAGGGCTCTGGAGCAGCCGTGCTGCGAGACGGGGTGTACCTGCTCCCCGACAGCGACATCTGCCGCGCAACGCTCGCCGCCATAGAGCGAGACATCCTTTCCATGAATGGCACCGCCTACCTGCTCCCCATCCAGGACATGCAGGGCGAACGCTTCATTCCGCTATTCGATCGCAGCGAGGACTACACGAGCCTGCGCGCCGAGATCGATGCCTGCCACAGCCAACTGGCGTCCGAGAACGCCCTGAGCGCCACCAGGCAGATCCGCAAGCTGCGCAAGGCCTTCGTCCAGCTTGAAAACATCGATTTCTTCCCGGGCCCGGCCCGCCAGCATGCGGACGCGGCTCTGCAAGACCTGGAAACCGCCGTCAGTCGCGCCCTGTCAGAAGACGAACCCTGCAGCCTCGACCAGCCGATCCCCTTGCGTAGCCTTCGGGACTACCAGGGCCGTAGCTGGGCGACCCGCAAGCGCCCATGGGTCGACCGCCTGGCCAGTGCATGGTTGATCCGTCGCTTCATTGATCACGACGCGCGCATCCTCTGGCTGGACTCGCCCCATGATTGCCCAGTGGATGCGCTCGGTTTCGATTTCGACGGCGCCACCTTCAGCCACGTGGGTAACCGCGTCACCTTCGAGACCTTGCAAACCAGCTTCGAGCTGAACGCACCGTCCTTGGCAAAAGTCGCCGCCCTGGTGCACTACCTGGATGTGGGCGGTGTTCAGCCAGCTGAGGCGGCGGGCATCGAGCGGCTTCTGGCGGGCCTGAGGGAAAGCATTGCCGATGATGACCAGCTCCTGGTCGCCGCCAGCGCCGTCTTCGATGGCCTGCTGACCGCTTTTGCGAACGAAGGAAAAGACAATGAGTGAGACCACCCTGCGTTCCGCCGAGCAACCGCAACCCGGCACCCGCCCCGTGGGCCTGTTCGAGGCCTTCCTGTTCTGGGTGAAGCTTGGCTTCATCAGCTTCGGCGGGCCTGCCGGGCAGATTTCGATCATGCATCAGGAACTGGTGGAGCGTCGGCGCTGGATCAGCGAGCGGCGCTTCCTCCACGCCCTGAACTACTGCATGTTGCTGCCCGGACCCGAAGCCCAGCAGCTCGCGACCTACATCGGCTGGCTGATGCACCGCACCTGGGGAGGTGTCATCGCCGGCGCGCTGTTCGTATTGCCGTCGCTGTTCATCCTGATCGCGCTGTCCTGGGTCTACATCGCCTTTGGCGAGGTGCCGGTGGTGGCCGGATTGTTCTACGGCATCAAGCCGGCAGTCACTGCCATCGTGGTCCAAGCCGCCCATCGCATCGGCTCGCGCGCCCTGAAGAACAATTGGTTGTGGGGTATCGCCGCCGCCTCTTTCATGGCGATCTTCGCTCTGAATGTCCCCTTCCCCCTGATCGTGCTCGGCGCTGCCCTGATCGGTTACATCGGTGGCCGTCTCGCCCCGGACAAGTTCGCGCTCGGTGGAGGCCATGGCGCGGCGAAGACCACCTACGGCCCAGCGCTGATCGATGACGACACGTCGACGCCCGAGCATGCGCGCTTTCGCTGGTCACGCCTGTTGCTTCTGGCAGCCGTTGGCGCCCTGATTTGGGTGCTGCCGATGGGCGTGCTCACCGCGCTGTTCGGCTGGCAGGGCACCCTGACCCAGATGAGCTGGTTCTTCACCAAGGCCGCCCTGCTCACCTTCGGCGGCGCCTATGCGGTGCTGCCCTATGTCTATCAGGGTGCGGTGGGCCACTACGGCTGGCTGACCCCGACTCAAATGATCGACGGCCTGGCCCTAGGCGAAACCACGCCCGGTCCGCTGATCATGGTCGTCGCCTTCGTGGGTTTTGTCGGTGGCTACGTGCATCCCATGTTCGGAGCCGACCAGGCCTTCCTCGCCGGAGCCGTGGCCGCCACCCTGGTCACCTGGTTCACGTTCCTGCCGTCGTTCCTGTTCATTCTTGCTGGCGGCCCCCTGGTGGAATCCACCCATGGCGAGCTGAAGTTCACCGCCCCGCTCACCGGCATCACCGCTGCGGTGGTGGGGGTGATCCTCAACCTGGCGCTGTTCTTCGGCTACCACGTGCTCTGGCCGCAGGGCTTCGACGGCCATTTCGAATGGCCCTCGGCGCTGATCGCCGTGGCAGCGGCGATTGCCCTGTTCCGCTACAAGCGGGGCGTCATCCAGGTGCTGCTGGGCTGCGCCCTGGTCGGGCTGGCGGTGCATCTGTTACGTACCTGAGAGGTGTGCGATGAGCCGAATCACGAGTTGTGAATTGATGGAGTGGCAAGCGGCAGGACGCACCTTCACGCTGCTGGATGTGCGCCGCGAAGCTGCGCGTGCAGCTGACGCGGCGGCCATTCCTGATGCGCGCTGGCTCGATCCCGAGTCGGTGTTTACCTGGAAGGATTCGGTGCCACGGGACAGGCCCGTGGTGCTCTATTGCGCCCATGGCCACGAAATCAGCCAGGGTATCGCCGCCACCCTCGAAGCCATGGGTCTCGACGCGCGCTACCTGATCGATGGCTTTTCCGGCTGGCGTGACACCGGCCGGCCGACTCGGAGCCTTTAGACGAAGGCGCGCCATGAAGTGGGCTCCCCGTGAACGCCCAATGATCGTGGCCGGTTACCTCCCACACCGATCAAGCACTCAACCCCATCCAGCCATGGATGCCGACATAGATGCCCACACCGATGATCAGCAGACTGGACAAGTAGGGAGCGCGACGCGCCACGGCTCCCAGCCAGGGCCAGCGATTGGAGGCCTGCCGGGCGCCGATGGCCGCCGCTGCGCCCACACTGACCAGAGTCAGGGCCAGGCCAATGCTGAAGCACAGCACCAGCATGGCGCCGAGGGCGACTTCCTTCACTTGCAGGCAGAGCAGCAGCACGGTGATCGCAGCCGGACAGGGGATCAGTCCTCCCGTGAGGCCGAACAGAATGATCTGCCCCGTCGTCACGCTCCGATTGGCGAAGCGCTTGCGGATATCGTTGGCATGGGCGCGCTCGTGGGCATCCTGGTAGCCCTCCAGCGACAGCTCCAGCCCTTCAGGCCCGGCATGGCTGTGGTCGTGCCCATGCTCGCGGAAGTCGAGATCGTAGTCGTGGGAATGATTGCCATGGCCCAGGCTCAGCCGCACGCTGAACTCATGAGGCTCTGGAATCTCGTCCTCGGACTCCAGGTAGCCGCCCCGATCCGTGAACGCAAAACGCCGCATGCGTCCATCCGCTCGGGTTGTCTGCAAGATCACCTCGCCGGCCGCCCAGGCCTGACCACTGAGAACATTCAATCGCCAGCGCGGCGGCACCCCATTCTCGAAAATCGACAGTTCGACTCGCCCATGGCCAGTGTCGATGCGCCGGCTTTCGTCATGGTGGTGGTCGTGGTGATGGTCATCGTCCTGCTCGAAGCGCCACATCTGTTCGCCACGCCATGTCCGCCATAGCATCCACAGCGCAATGGCCACGATGATCACCGCAGATGCCAATTGGAAGTACGGCTCGGTGGTCTCGGCATCGAGATTCTGGCCCAGGTACATGCCGCCCAGGGCAACCAGCCAGACCACGGCGGTGTGCGAAACGGTCGCGGCCAACCCCAACAGGATCGCCTGCTTCACCGTGCCACGTACCGCCACGATGAAGGCCGCCATCATCGTCTTCGAATGGCCGGGTTCCAGGCCATGCAGGGCCCCCAGGAGGATGGCGCTCGGGAAATAGAGCCAGGCGTGGGCCGGCCCCTGTTGCAGTATTTCGGCGAAGCTGGACATGGCAGGTCAGAGGTACTTGGTGATCTGTTTGAATTCTTCCAGCGGAGCACGTTCGCCACTGGTGAGCGCCCCCACGGTGTGTTCCAGGCAATGGTCGATATGGTCCTGGATCAGCGTGCGCTTGGCCTGGCAGACGGCCTTCTCGACCGCATGCAATTGCTGAGCGATATCCACGCAGGCGCGGCCGTCCTCGATCATGGTGACGATGCTGCGCAGATGGCCTTCTGCCCGCTTCAACCTTTTGACGATTTCGCGATGACTTTGGTGCTGATGACCGTATTCGTGCTTGCTCATCGTAAGACCCCGTGCAGCGAGAGTGGCCGTTGCACCCTATCCCCCTGGGAGGACATAGCAATGCTAGGCAACGCAGGCAGAACGCAGGTGGTAGTCGCGCTGCTCCTGACGAGCTTGCTCGCGAAAGACTGTGCACGGACTGTTCGCGAGCAAGCTCGCTCCTACCCTGCCTCTCTATAAAGCTTTCGGCGCCCTTGCTTCGTTGACGACCCGCACCTTGGTTCCCGCCGGAACTTTCGAAAAGAACTCTTCGATATCGTGGTTGTACATACGGAAGCAGTTCGTAGGATGGGTTGAGGCACGAAACCCATGCGGATCGGGATGGATGAGTTTCACTGGCTCAACCCTTCCTATGCGGCCTTTGAGTTGGCGCCTGCCAACTCAAAATTCGCATTTCTCAACCTGCACCAGCACGTCATAGAACGTGGCGCCGTTGCCCATGTCGGTGACGCGCTGGCTGGTGACTTCGTTGGCGTTCTTGCCATCCTCGGCGAACTTCTTCCACCAGATCGACAATCCGACAACCACGCCCAGCCGCGCGCGGTCGCTCACCCGCGCCTTGGCGGCCTGCATACGTGAGGAATAGAACTCGCATTTGCCGGAGGGCGTGGGAAAACCGCCGTGGGCAAAGGGCGCATCCGCCACGTTCATCTTCTGCCAGCCGCCGAGCTTGGCCGACGCTCGCGATGTCCGTCGGCGAACAGCATTCGCGCGACCTGCGGGAGCGGGTCCTGCTATAACCCGTCGCCAGGGGGCGGCTCCCCTTGGCTGCAAACCACGGAGAAACGATGGCACTGCCTCCACTTCACAGCATCAGGGTTTTCGAGTCTGTCGCCCGCCTGGGCAACATGGCGGCTGCAGCGGTCGAGCTGCACGTCACCACCGGGGCGGTGAGCCAGCAGATCAAGGCGTTGCAGGGCAGCCTGGGCGTGGAGTTGTTCGAGAAGCGCGGTCGGCACCTGGTGCTCACCGACACCGGGCGTGCATTGCAGCAGCGCGTGGCCGGGGCTCTCGGCGAGATCCACGAGGCCGTGCAGGCGGTGCAAAGCAGCGCGAAACAGGCACCCGAGGAAATTGAGCTGACGCTTTCCCTCCCGCCCGTTGAGGGCGTCACCTGGCTGGCCACGCCGCTGTTCCGCTTCATGGAGGAAAGCCGCGCCGTCAAACTGAAGGTGATCAAGGCGACCCAATTCAACCAGGTGGACTGGCGCAAGGCCGATGTGGCGGTGATCTACGGCACGCCGCCCTGGCCGGGCTTCTGGTGGCGGCTGCTGCACGGCATTCGCATGATCCCCGTCTGCAGCCCGCAGTTCCTCCGTGGTTCCCTTGCCATCCGCAACGCCGAGGACCTCGCGCGACACCGGCTGCTGCACGAAGACAATGGTGCCCAGTGGCAGCATTGGCTGGCCGAGGCGGGATACTCAGGGACGGTGGCTTCGGACGTTTATTTCGAAGACTTCGGCATGGTGCTGCAGGCGGCGAGGGACGGTTTCGGCGTCGCCCTCAGCGACGAGATCGTGTCGGCCCGGGACCTGGACGAAGGCCGCCTGGTGCAGCCCCTGTCACTCTCGGTCCCGGCCGTTCACAACTATTACTGCGTATGCACCGAGGGCAAACGGGAACGCCCCGAGGTCATGGCCTTCATCGACTGGCTGATGTCGACGACCCAGTGAAAATCCAATGGCCGGAGCCTGCTGGTTCCGGCCTCGGCGGGCTCAATAGCCGTAGCGGCGCCCATCGGTGAACTGGATGTCGGTGAGGATGCTGATGTCCTTCACCACCTTGTAGAGCTGCGAATCCCGGACCAGCTCGGGGTCGGTGAACTTCTCCCCCTGGGCCTGGCCAGCCTGGATCGCCAACATCTTCTCGCGGATCTTGAGCACGTCTTCGTACGCCATGGTGGGTACCCGGTTTGGGTCTTCGTCCGCGTGGGCGCCGTAGATGCGAGTGTCCTTGTCGATCAGTGCCAGGGTTGCCGACAGGGAAGCGATGTAGTCGCCGAGGTTCCCGGCCAGCAGCCAGGATGGATAGAGATGGTCGCCGGCCAGGAGGATGTTGTTCGCCTCGTCATAGATCGCCACTTCATCCTGGGTGTGCCCCGGCGTGCTCACCAGCTTCACCTTGTAGCCACCCAGGTCGATCTCCTCGCCGGGTTTGACCAGGCGGGAGACCTTGAAGGGCGGCAAGGTGAGGTGGTCGATGTTGCCGAGATGGATCGGTTCCGGCACATGGTAGAGCCCATCTCCCTCTTTGAATTTTCGAATGAACGGCAGATCCGGCAGGTAGATGCTGTCAAAGTTGTGCAGGCCACCCAGGTGATCGAAATGCAGGTGCGAGGGCAATACCGAAAGCGGCTTGTCGGTGACCGTCCGCACGAGCTGGGTAATGTCTTCCTTCTGATTGGCGCCAGCGTCGAACATCAGGGCCCTGTCCGAACCCACCAGGAGGTAGGAATAGTTCTTCTGGTAATAGTTCGGCTCGCCAATGGCGTAGAGATGGTCGGAAATCTTGGTCAACACGAAGCTGCCCTCCCCTCGGCCAGCCTCTTCAGCGGCGTCCGCCGCGAATGTGAATCCCATCAGGGCGAATGTTGCCAAAGCCAGGGAGCTGGCGATTTTCATCATGAGCGCAGACCTCTTGTTATTGAATGCGGAGAACCTTGTGCAGCACTGAACTGCCCGCATATCTCAAGGGGCCAACGGCTCGTCGACAATGGATTTGATTTGAAGTGCGGCCGTTTAGTTGGCCTTAAGTGTCGAGAACGTGCAGGGAAAACGCTCGCTTGCTCCTACAGACGTTGTCGAAGGTCTTGCCGGTCTCGACGAACTGGCCGTCCGCGTAGTTGCGTAGCGATGCCAGGCTCCTGGGCAGGCCAAAGCGCGGGGCTTGTGTCATGTCGCTGCTCTCCACGAAAACGGTCAGATGCCTTGCAGCCCAGGCAGGACGGGGACTGTGGGGCTTCAACCCACGGCAGTGCCCATGCGGCTGCGCACCAGGTCGGACCGGCCGTGCTGCACCAGCAGGATGCTGCAGGCCGCCACGATGGCCGGGATCGCGATCGCCGTGAAGTTGCTGGCAAGCGGCAGGTCCATGTTCACGATCATGCCGATCACGATGGGTGCCAGGATCGCACCGACCCGGCCCACTCCGAGCATCATGCCGACGCCCGTCGAGCGCGCCGTCATGGGATAGAACTGGCTGCAGTAGGCGCATGTCATGGTCTGCGTTCCGATCGTGCAGGCACCCGCGATCGCCACCACCAGGAACAGCGCGGGCGTGGGCAGCCTGTGGCCCATCAGCGTGATCGCCACCGCGGCCATCACAAACATCAGGAAGGTCACCAGCTTGATGTGCATGCGGTCGGCCACCCAGCCCGCGCACACGGCGCCCACGGTGGCGCCCACATTGAGCACCAGCACGAAGGTGAGCGCCGAGCCCAGGCTGTAGCCCGCCTGCGCCATGAGCTTGGTCAGCCACGAGTTGAGCGCATACACCATGAACAGCGCCATGAAGCAGGTCAGCCAGAACATCAGCGTGCTGAAGGCTCGCCCCTGCAAGAACAGCTCGCCGAAGGCCGACTGCCGGCCAGCACCCTCCTCCACGGCTCCCGCGGACCCTGCCGCCGCACCCGACAGCACGAACCGGTCGTCGGCCCGGGGCACATAGCCGGGGCTCATGCGGGTGAGCACGCGCTTGAGCTGTTCGGTCTGCCCCTTGCGCAGCATGAAGCCCAGCGACTCGGGCATCTGCAACCAGATCAGCGGAAGCAGCACGACGGGTGCGGCAGCCGCAAGGAACACCGTCTGCCAGCCGTAGGTTTCAATCAGCCCCTTGCCGAGGATGGCCGCCAGCATGCCCCCCACCGAGTAGCCGCTGAACGTGAGCGTGATCAGCGTGCTGCGCATGCGCAGAGGCGAATAGTCGGTCATCTGCGCGATCACGTTCGGCATCACGCCGCCGATGCCCAGGCCCGCAATGAAACGCATCATGCTGAACGAGAGGGGATCTCGCATCAGCCCCGCCAGCGCCGTGAACAGGCTGAAGATCGCGATACACAGGCACATCACCAGCCGGCGGCCGTAGCGATCCGACAGGCCGCCGAACATGACGTTGCCAAACATCATGCCGAACAGGGCGGAGCTGGCCATGAAGCCGGCCTGCGTGGCATCGACCCCCATGTCCTTCATGATCGACGGCAGGGCAATGCCCACCACGGCAAGGTCGTAGCCATCGAACACGATGGCCAGTGCGCACCAGATCAGCACGATCCAGTGAAGGCGGGTGAACGGCGCCTCGTCCGAGGCGCTCTGCAGGTCGATCTGTCGCATGTCTGTCTCCTTGGATTCCCGCGCGCTGCGCAAGGCGGTCCGATGAGGAGACTGTATTCAGCGGGGCGCCGACCTGGATAATGAATTCGAGGCGCGCTGTTATAAACCGCAGGAATACAAACACCGTGTTGTCATTCCTGGGCGGATGCTTCGCGCACGCACTGCACGATCAGCTCAAGATTGGTGAGGATGGACACCGACTCGATCACATGCTCGGGCACGGCCAGCTGTTGTTCGCGAAAGAACTTGGGCACCGCGCGGTAGTGGCCGAATCGCGTGTGGGGACGATCCACTCCAGATCATGGAGCTCGGCCAGCGACACCAGCCTGCGGTGCCGGGCTAGCGGATGCTGGGCCGACACCACCACGTTCAGCCCCTCCTCGTAGAGCGGCACGTGGCGCAGCGAGCTCAGTCCTCGGCAGTCGGGCAGGAACACGCTGGCATCCTCGGGAAGAATGCCCAGGACGGACGATGCCCACGTCGCCTAGAGCAGCATCGGATAGATTGCGGAGTTAGCCCCCACCTTTACCGTCACCACCGCCTGCGGGGCGATGCGCCGGAGCATGCCAAGCGCATTCGGCAGCATGGTGGCCGGCACTCGCGATGTCCGTCGGCGAACAGCATCGACGCCCTGGGGCGAGTACCGCTTCGGCCGGGGGTATGAGCGCGTTAACTGCGCCCCCTCTCCCCCGCCCCTCTCCCGCAAGCGGGCGAGGGGTGACTCGCGCCGGCGAGGCACAAGTAATCCTGAAGCAATCAGCAGCCTGATAGTGAGCAACTGCAGTTGGGCGACGCCGCCCCTTCAGGAGGCCGAGCGTACTCGTTCAAGCACCGAAGACAGGCCGGAAGAACGTGCGCTCGTAGCTGAGGATGCAGCGCGTGTCCTCGGCGTACTTGAAGGCAGCGATGCAGTCCGCGTCTTTCATCGAGTCCTGCCGGTACTGCTCGTAGGCCGCCAGGCTCGGGAAGGAAAACATCGCCACGGCGATATTGTTTGCGCCCTCGGACGGCAGGAAGTAGCCGTGATGCTGGCCGCCGAACTTCTCCACGAGTGGAATCCAGAGCTTCCCGTAGTGTTCGAACTCCGCCAGTTTGTAGGGATCGAGGATGTAACGAAGGTAGCAAGTAATCATTCGGTCTCTCGTTCAAGTGGTGCGATCTGGATGTGGGCTTTTTCGCGATACGAGCCATGAGCCCTGGAGGTCTATTTCTCGAAAGCCGGCACCTGTATCCGGTCATCCTCTCCCATCAGCCAGCCGCGATTGAGATCGGCGCAACGGTGCAGGTACTCGGCCACCAGGGTGATGCGCTTGAGGCGGCGCAGGTCCTCGCTGTAATAGATCCAGAACTGGCGGGTGACCTCCACGTCACCGGGCAGCACGGCCTGTAGCCTCGGGTCGCCCGCCACCAGGAAGCACGGCAGGATCGCCAACGCCCTGCCCTGCAATGCGGCCTGGTACTGGGCGATGACGCTCGTGCTGCGCAGCTGGCTCATGGCACCGGGCAGCAGGTCATTCAGGTAGAGCAGCTTGGGGCTGAACGCCAGGTCCTCGACGTAGGTGATGAAGGGGTGGTTTGCCAGGTCTTCGCGCGTTTCGATCGGCGGTTGGCTGGCCAGGTACTCAGGCGTGCCGTAGAGGCGCAGGCGGTAGTCGGCGAGCTTGGAACAGACATAGGGACCGCGCTCGGGGCGTTCCAGGGTGATGGCGATATCTGCTTCGCGACGCGACAGGCTGACGAAGTGAGGCACCGGCAGGATGTCCACCGAGATATGCGGATACTGCTCGAGGAAGCGACTCATCTGCGCCGTCACGAAATAGGAACCAAAGCCCTCGGTACAGCCGATCCGCACATGGCCGGACAGCCCCAGGCGCGTGCCCGACACCTGCTCGCAGGCGGCCTGCAAGGTGCTTTCGAGGGTCTCGGCATGACTCAGCAGACGCTGCCCTTCCACCGTCAGGACGAAGCCGGCCGCGCGGGACTTTTCGAACAGCAAGGCACCCAGCGCCTGCTCCAGTGCCCGCACGCGTCGCGACACGGTGGTGTAGTCGACACCCAGTCGGCGGGCAGCGCCGGTTGCAGTGCGGGTTCGGGCAACTTCCAGGAAGAATCGCAGGTCGTCCCATTTGACCTGTTCCTGGCTGGGACTTTTTTGCATGTCCATCAGGATATTTTGCCTGTTCTTTAAGGGATGGATGCTTACATATACTCACATCCATCGACCCGCAGCCAAGAGCTTTTTCGCCTTGGCCGGGATCACTCAGATGGAGGGCTGACAGCATGAACGCATGCCTGGTTTCCGGCCTTCCCGCGCCTTGCGCTACCCACCATTTGCTGGCTCCCGGAGGGAGCCGCGGTCACTGAAGAACACCTCACTGACGAAGAACTTGGCGACGCCTTCCCGAGGCGCCGCCGGGAATGCTGCACGCTTGAAAAAGCTGCGGCGACAGGCACGACAAAAACAATTAAAGCGGAGCCCGAAATGAAACCTCACCACTCCCCCGACGCCCCGGCCAATGCTCGCATTATGGCCAACCCGAAATTCCAGCGCCTGGCCCAGGAGCGCGCCATCCTCGCCTGGTCGCTCAGCGCCCTCGTGCTGGCCGTCTACTACCTGTTCATCATGCTGGTGGCCTTCGTTCCCGGCTGGCTGCACATGCCGCTCTACGAGGGCAGTCACCTCAGCCGCGGCATCCCGCTCGGCGCCGCCATCATTGTCCTTTCCTGGCTGCTGACCGCCTGGTACGTGCGTCACGCCAATAACCGCTTCGATGCGCTGAGCGCAGAAATCCTCGCGGAGGGCCAGGCATGAAAGCCCTCCTCGCCCTCTTCGCCCTGGCACCGCTCTCCAGCTTCGCCGACACCATCACGGCGCAGAAACAACCGCTCAACCTGCATGCCATCGGCATGTTCTTCGTCTTCGTCCTCGCCACCCTGGTGATCACCTGGTGGGCCGCGCGCCGCACCCGCTCCACCGCCGACTTCTACACCGCTGGCGGCGGTATCTCGGGCTTCCAGAACGGTCTTGCCATTGCCGGTGACTACATGTCGGCGGCGACCCTGCTGGGGCTTTCCAGCCTGGTGTTCGCCAAGGGCTACGACGGCTTCGTCTACATCATCGGCTTCTTCGTCGGCTGGCCCATCGTCACCTTCCTGATGGCCGAGCGCCTGCGCAACCTGGGCAAGTACACCTTCGCCGACATCGTCTCCTACCGCCTCGACCAGACCCGCGTACGCAGTTTCGCCGCCCTCGGCTCGCTGACGGTGGTCTGCTGCTACCTGATCGTGCAGATGGTCGGCGCAGGTCAGCTGATCAAGCTGCTGTTCGGCCTGGACTACCAACTGGCGGTGGTGGTGGTAGGCGTGCTGATGCTGGTCTACGTGATCTTCGGCGGCATGATCGCCACGACCTGGGTGCAGATCACCAAGGCCGTCCTGCTGCTGGCCGGCGGCACCACGCTGGTGGTGATGGCCATGAGCGAGTTCGGCTTCAGCTTCGAAAACCTGGCCGAGCGCGCGGTCGCCGTGCACGCCAGCGGCGGCAAGATCATGGGCCCCGGCACCCTGCTGGCCGACCCCATCAGCGCCGTCTCGCTGTCCCTCGGCCTTGTATTCGGCATCGCCGGCCTGCCGCACATCCTGATGCGTTTCTTCACCGTCCCCAACGCCAGGGAAGCCCGTCGTTCGGTGCTGTTCGCCACCGGTTTCATCGGCTTCTTCTTCCTGGTGGTGTGCGTGCTTGGCTACACCGCCATCGTCATCGTCGGCACCGACCCGCAGTACTTCGTCGACGGCAAATTGGGCGGTGCCCTGGTGGGTGGCGGCAACATGGTCGCCATGCACCTGGCCCAGGCAGTGGGCGGCAACCTGTTCCTCGGTTTCCTCTCCGCCGTGGCCTTCGCCACCATTCTCGCGGTGGTCGCAGGCCTCGCCCTGGCAGGCGCCTCGGCGATCTCCCACGACCTCTACGCCAGCGTACTGAAGAAAGGCCACGCCAGCGAGAAGGACGAGATGCGGGTATCGCGCATCGCCACCGTGGCCATTGGTCTGGTCGCCATCGGCCTGGGCATCCTCTTCGAGCAGATGAACATCGCCTTCCTGGTCGGCCTGACCTTCGGTGTCGCCGCTTCGGCCAACTTCCCTGTGCTGATCATGGCCATGTACTGGAAGGGCCTGACCACCCGTGGCGCTCTCTGGGGCGGGCTGACCGGACTGGTCAGCGCCATGGGTCTGGTGATCTGCGCTCCGGCCGTCTGGGTCGGCGTGCTGGGCCACGAGAAAGCCCTGTTCCCCTACGACCAGCCGGCGCTGTTCTCCATGCCGCTGGCCTTCCTCGTGATCATCGTCGTCTCCACGCTCGATCGCAGCGCCCGCGCCAACCGTGAACGGGCGGCTTATGCCGACCAGTTCGTGCGCGCCCAGACCGGCCTGGGAGCCGCTGCCGCCAGCAGCCACTGACGCGAATCGCGCAGCCAGTTAGCGGGCACGCTCGTCGCTCCTTTGGGGCGTGCCCCTTTTCAATTCCGTCTCACCCCGCTACCGGCCCTCGGGCCGGTACGGATTCGTTTGTCCACTAAAACAATAAGAGGCCTCCATGGATCGCCGCTCCCTCACCTCCCACCTGCTGCTCGTCGGCGGTGCACTCAGTTGCTCCACACCCGCCCTGGCGGACTTCATCAAGGATTCGAAAGCCAGCCTGGAGCTGCGCAACTTCTACTTCAACCGCGACTTCCGCCAGCACGCCGCCCCGCAGGCCAAGGCCGAGGAATGGGCCCAGGGTTTCCTCCTGCGCTACGAGTCGGGCTTCACCGAAGGCAGCATCGGCGTCGGCCTGGACGCCATCGGTCTGCTCGGCGTCAAACTGGACTCCAGCCCCGACCGCGCCGGCTCCGGCCTGCTCAAACGTGATCGCGAAGCCCCCAAGCGGGCCCAGGACGAATACGGCGAACTGGGTCTGACCGCCAAGCTGCGCGCCTCGAAGAGCACCCTCAAGCTCGGCACCCTGATGCCCAAGCTGCCGGTGCTGCTGGCCAACGATTCGCGCCTGCTGCCGCAGACCTTCGAAGGCGGCCAGCTCAACTCCCTGGAGATCGACGGCCTGACCGTCGATGCCGGACGCCTCACCCAGGTGAACCAGCGCGACTCCTCCGACTACGAGGACATGAGCATCACCACCGTCGGGGTGAAGAACATCCGCGCGCGCCAGACCACCAGCGACGCCTTCGACTTCGCCAACCTCAGCTACAAGTGGAACGACGCCCTGACTACCGGCTATGGCTTCGGCCGCCTGGACGACTTCTACCGCCAGCACTACCTGAGCCTGAACCACCTGCTGGCGCTCGGCGACGGCCAGAGCCTGAAGAGCGACCTGCGCTTCGCCCGCTCCACCGATGAAGGTGGCAGCAATGTCGACAACAAGGCCTTCGGCGCCATGTTCACCTACGGCTTCGGCGGCCACGCCGTCGGCCTGGGCTACCAGCGCATGAGCGGCGACACCGGCTTCGCCTACGTCAACGGCAGCGATGCGTACCTGGTGAACTTCGTGCAGATCAGCGACTTCGCCAACCGCGAAGAGCGTTCCTGGCAGGCCCGTTACGACTACAACTTCGCCGCCATAGGGATTCCCGGGCTGACCTTCATGACCCGCTACCTCAGCGGCGACGGCGTGGAACTGGGCGCCGGGCGCGAAGACGGCAAGGAATGGGAGCGCGACACCGACATCGCCTACGTGGTGCAGAGCGGACCGCTGAAAAACGTCGGCGTGAAGTGGCGCAACGCCACGGTGCGTTCGACCAATTTCGGCAACGACCTCGACGAGAACCGCCTGATCCTCAGCTACACCCTGCCGCTCTGGTAAGGGTTCCCCGCGGCAGGACTGCGTCCCGCTTGGCGAATGAATTCGCCCCTACAGGAGCCGGCTCCTGTAGGTTGGCGCAGAGCGCAGCGAAGCCCAACGTAACCGATTCCACCCCGTCAGCATTTGTAGGAGCGAGCTCTGCTCGCGAACCTTCCAAGCCAGACCTTTCGCGAGCAAGCTCGCTCCTACACAAAAGCTGCCCCGCCGAACTTAGCTTCGCCCAACGCGACGAATCCCAACCCCGCCCCCAAAGGTCGGTACCGAAGCATTTGTAGGAGCGAGCTCTGCTCGCGAACCTTCCGAGCCGGACCCTTTCGCGAGCAAGCTCGCTCCTACACAGAAGCTGCCCGCCGAACTTAGCTTCGCCCCACGTAGGTTGGCGTAGAGCGCAGCGAAACCCAACGTGACGGACTGCCGCCTGCCCCACATGGTGGATGCAAAAAGCGGCATCCACCCTACGCGCGCTGGCAGCCCCCTCTCCCTTCAGGGAGAGGGTTGGGGAGAGGGCCCGTACATCGAGTTCCCCAGCGCGGGCTCGTGCGAACAACTATGATTTTTTTGCACATCGCACCGGTTTTTGTGCTCGTTCTTATTTGATTAACGCCTGCATATACTCAATTCACCAGCCCGGCCTTAAACCGGAACGACTCAAAATAACAATCAAGGGCTCGCGCCATGAACAACAACAGCCTCCCCTTCCTTGCCGCCCGCGACTTCCTGCTTGCCCATCGCACCGACTACGACACGGCCGTACGCGGTTTCAGTTGGCCCCAGCTCACGCAATTCAACTGGGCCTTGGACTATTTCGATGAGATGGCCAAGGGCAACCAGGCACCGGCACTCTGGATTGTCGAAGAGGACGGCAGCGAGCGCCGCTACAGCTTCCAGGAGCTGTCCGAGCGCTCCAACCGTGTCGCCAACCACCTGCGCGCCCTGGGCGTGAAACGCGGCGAGCGCATCCTGATGATGCTCGGCAACGACATCGCCCTGTGGGAAACCATGCTGGCCGCTTTCAAGCTTGGCGCCGTGGTGATTCCCGCCACCGCCCTGCTCACCTCCGAAGACCTGCGCGATCGCATCGAGCGCGGCCGGATCAACCATGTGGTGGCCGGCGCCGCCCACCTGGAAAAATTCAACGGTCTGGCCGAAGGCCTCACCCGCATCAGCGTCGGCGGTAATGCGTCGGGCTGGACACAGCACAGCGCAGCGGAGCAGTACCCGGCCGAATTCCAGGCCGAGGGCGTGACCCTCGCCACCGACCCGATGCTGCTGTACTTCACCTCCGGCACCACCTCCAAACCGAAGATGGTGCTGCACAGCCACCAGAGCTACCCGGTCGGCCACCTGTCGACCATGTACTGGATCGGCCTGCAGCCCGGCGACCTGCACCTGAACATCTCCTCCCCCGGCTGGGCCAAGCATGCCTGGAGCTGCTTCTTCGCCCCTTGGAACGCCGGCGCCTGCATCTTCATCCATAACGTCGCGCGCTTCAGCGCCCCGGCCCTGCTCGGTGTACTCGAACGCTACGGCGTCACCAGCCTGTGCGCGCCGCCCACCGTCTGGCGCATGCTGATCCAGGAAGACCTGGCCAGCTACCGCAGCCGCCTGCGCCTGCGCGAACTGGTGGGTGCTGGCGAGCCGCTCAACCCGGAAATCATCGAGCAGGTCCAGCATGCCTGGGGCCTCGACCTGCGCGACGGCTTCGGCCAGTCGGAAACCACCGCCCTGGTCGGCAATACCCCCGGCCAGAAACTCAAGCCCGGCTCCATGGGCCGTCCGCTGCCCGGCTACCGCGTGACCATGCTCGACCCCGACGGCCAGCCTGCCAATGAAGGCGAAGTGGCCCTGCCGCTGGAGGTCCGTCCGCTGGGCCTGATGCTCTGTTACGAAGACAACCCGGAGAAAACCGCGGAAGTGATGCGCGACGGCTATTACCGTACCGGCGACACCGCGCAGATCTGCGAAGACGGCTACATCACCTTCGTCGGCCGTGCCGATGACGTGTTCAAGGCCTCCGACTACCGCATCAGCCCCTTCGAGTTGGAGAGCGCGTTGATCGAGCATCCGGCCGTGATGGAAGTGGCCATCGTGCCCAGCCCCGATCCGGTGCGCCTGGCGGTGCCCAAGGCCTTCCTGATCCTCGCCCATGACGAGCCCGGCAGCGCCGAACTGGCCCTGGACATCCTCGCCTTCGCCCGCGAGCACCTGGCGCCTTACAAGCGCGTGCGGCGCATCGAGTTCGTCAGCGAACTGCCCAAGACCATC
The DNA here is from genome assembly GCF_002003485.1 of Metapseudomonas resinovorans. Lineage (GTDB taxonomy): Bacteria > Pseudomonadota > Gammaproteobacteria > Pseudomonadales > Pseudomonadaceae > Metapseudomonas > Metapseudomonas resinovorans_D. The sequence continues at coordinate 8,700 of NZ_BDMA01000046.1, read as the reverse complement.
TCCGGAAAGATCCGCCGCGTGGAACTGCGGCAGATGGAAGTGCAGCGCCGCCAGGGCGATGCACGGGGCGCTGGCGAGTACTTCGAAGAAGACTTCCCGCAGCTCAAGGGCTGAATCCGGGCCGGCTCGCCGGCCCTCTCAACCGAAAACCCGACCGCTCGGACCTATGCCCCGAGGGGCCTCACTCGACCCAACGAAAGCAGGCAGGACCCATACATGACCTCTTCCAGCGTTCCCAGCGTCAAGCTGCTCATCAACGGTGAATTCGTCGAATCCAAGTCCCAGCAGTGGCGCGACGTGGTCAACCCGGCGACCCAGGAAGTCCTGGCCCGCGTGCCCTTCGCTACCCAGGACGAGATGAACGCCGCCGTCGCCGCCGCCCAGGACGCCTTCAAGACCTGGCGCAAGACCCCGATCGGCGCCCGCGCCCGCATCTTCCTGAAGTACCAGCAACTGATCCGCGAGAACATCAAGGAGCTGGCCGCCCTGCTCACCGCCGAACAGGGCAAGACCCTGCCGGACGCCGAGGGCGACGTCTTCCGTGGCCTGGAAGTGGTGGAGCATGCCGCCAACATCGGCACCCTGCAGATGGGCGAGCTGGCCAACAACGTCGCCAACGGCGTGGACACCTACACCCTGCTGCAACCGATCGGCGTGTGCGCTGGCATCACCCCGTTCAACTTCCCGGCGATGATCCCGCTGTGGATGTTCCCCATGGCCATCGCCTGCGGTAACACCTTCGTCCTCAAGCCTTCCGAGCAGGACCCGCTGGTAACCATGCGCCTGGTGGAACTGGCGCTGGAAGCCGGCATCCCGAAAGGCGTGCTGAACGTGATCCACGGTGGCGTCGATGCGGTGAACCTGATCTGCGACCACCCGGACATCAAGGCCGTGTCCTTCGTCGGCTCCACCAAAGTCGGCACCCACGTCTACAACCGCGCCTCCCTGAACGGCAAGCGCGCGCAATGCATGATGGGCGCGAAGAACCACGCCATCGTCCTGCCCGACGCCAACAAGCAGCAGACCCTGAACAACCTGCTGGGTGCCTCCTTCGGCGCCGCTGGCCAACGCTGCATGGCCCTGCCGGTGGTGATCCTGGTGGGCGAGGCGCAAGCCTGGTTGCCGGATCTGGTAGAGAAGGCCAAGACCCTGAAAGTGAGTGCCGGCGTCGAGCCGGGCACCGACATCGGCCCGGTGGTTTCCTGCTCCGCGCTGGACCGCATCAGCGGCCTGATCGCCACCGGTATCGAGGAAGGCGCCAAGCTGGTCCTGGACGGCCGCAATCCGAGTGTACCCGGCTACGAGGACGGCAACTTCGTCGGCCCGACCATCTTCTCCGGCGTGACCACGGAAATGACCATCTACCGCGAAGAAATCTTCGGGCCGGTGCTCTGTGTGGTGAACGCTGCCAGCCTCGACGAAGCCATTGCCTTCATCAACGACAACCCGAACGGCAACGGCACCGCCCTCTTCACCCGTTCCGGCGCTGCTGCGCGGCACTTCCAGGAAGAGATCGACGTCGGCCAGGTCGGCATCAACGTACCGATCCCGGTGCCGGTCCCGCTGTTCTCCTTCAGCGGCTCCCGCGCCTCCAAGCTGGGTGACCTCGGTCCCTACGGCAAGCAGGTGGTGCTGTTCTACACCCAGACCAAGACCATCACCCAACGCTGGTTCGACGAAGACGATGTCGGCGGTCCGGTGAACACCACCATCACCCTGAAATGATCCCACCGGGCCGGCGCCCTACGCGCCGGCCCGCCTGGAGAAACACCATGGAATACGAAACCCTGCTGGTCTCGGTACAGGAACGTGTCGGCCTGATCACCCTGAACCGGCCCAAGGCGCTGAACGCCCTCAACTCGCAGCTGGTCGCCGAGCTGAACCTCGCCCTCGACCACCTGGAGGCCGACGCCGAGGTCGGTTGCATCGTGATCACCGGCTCGGCCAAGGCCTTCGCCGCGGGCGCCGATATCAAGGAAATGTCCGCCTTCGGCTTCCCGCAGATCTACCTCGACGACTTCTTCGCTGCCGCCGACCGTATCGGTGCCCGGCGCAAGCCACTGATCGCCGCGGTCGCCGGCTACGCCCTGGGCGGTGGCTGCGAACTGGCGCTGATGTGCGACTTCATCTACGCCGCCGAGAACGCCCGCTTCGGCCTGCCGGAACTGACCCTCGGGGTGATCCCGGGCATCGGCGGCACCCAGCGCCTGACCCATGCCCTGGGCAAGTCCAAGGCCATGGAACTGTGCCTCACCGGCCGCCAGCTGACCGCCGAGGAAGCCGAACGTGCCGGCCTGGTGGCCCGCGTGCTGCCGGCCGAATCCCTGCTGGACGAAACCCTGGCCGTGGCGCGCGGCATCGCCAGCAAATCGCTGCCCGCCGCCATGATGACCAAGGAGTGCGTCAACCGCGCCTTCGAGCTGGGACTCAATGAAGGCGTGCGCTTCGAGCGGCGCTTGTTCCATTCGCTGTTCGCCAGCGCTGACCAGAAGGAAGGCATGAGTGCCTTCGTGGAAAAGCGCGCACCGAACTTCACCCATCGTTGACCGAACTTCCCGGCCCAATATCTAGAGGACACCAGCATGCATATCGGATTTCTTGGTCTCGGCAACATGGGCGGCCCCATGGCCCGCAACCTGCTCAAGGCCGGCCACACCCTGACCGTGTTCGACCCCTCGCCGCTGGCGACCGCCGCACTCGTAGAGCTCGGTGCACGCACGGCCAACAGCCCGGCGGAGCTCGCCCGTGACGGCGTCGCCGCGATCATCACCATGCTGCCCACCGCCGCACACGTGAAAGATGTCTACCTGGGTGCCAATGGCCTGCTGGCCAATATCGGTCAGGGCGTGTTGCTGATCGACAGCTCCACCATCGATCCGCTGAGCGCTCGCGACGTTGCCAAGGTGGCCACGGCTCAGGGCAACCCCATGCTCGACGCGCCGGTTTCCGGCGGCACCGGCGGCGCGGCGGCCGGCACCCTGACCTTCATGGTCGGCGGTCCTACCAACGCGTTCGACCAGGCCCAGCCGCTGCTCGCTGCCATGGGCCGGAACATCGTCCACTGCGGCGCCACGGGTAACGGCCAGGTGGCCAAGATCGCCAACAACATGCTGCTCGGCATCTCCATGGTCGGCGTCGCCGAAGCCATGGCCCTGGGCGTCGCCCTCGGCATGGATGCGAACGTGCTGGCTGGCATCATCAACACCTCCAGCGGCCGCTGCTGGAGCTCGGAGATCAACAACCCGTTCCCCGGCGTGCTGGAAAATGCCCCTGCCTCGCGCGGCTACAGCGGCGGCTTCGGCACCGACCTGATGCTCAAGGACCTGGGGCTGGCCACCGAGGCCGCGCGCCACGCGAAACAGCCGGTCGTGCTCGGCGCCGCCGCCCAGCAGCTGTACCAGACCTTCAGCCTGCAAGGGTACGGTGGCCTCGACTTCTCCGCGATCATCAACCTGTTCCGCCGGGAAGCCTGAGCATGAGCGACAACGAGGCGTCCATCCTGGCCAGCGTGCGCAACCGCGTCGGCCACCTCACGCTGAACCGCCCGGCCGGGCTCAATGCCCTGACCCTGCCTATGGTGCGCCAGCTGCATCGGCACCTGTGGGCCTGGGAACTGGACCCGGACATCGTCGCCGTGGTCATTCGCGGCGCCGGTGAGAAGGCTTTCTGCGCGGGTGGCGACATCCGCATGCTGTACGAGAGCCATGTAGCCGGCGACAACCAGCACCAGGTGTTCCTCGAAGAGGAATATGCGCTGGACGAGTACCTGCACAACTACGCCAAGCCAGTGCTGGCGCTGCTCGACGGCTTCGTCCTCGGCGGCGGCATGGGACTGGCGCAGGCCGCCTCGTTGCGCGTCATCACCGAACGCACCCGCATGGGCATGCCGGAAGTCGGCATCGGCTTCTTCCCGGATGTCGGCGGCAGCTACTTCCTGCCACGCCTGCCGGGGGAGCTGGGCATCTACCTGGGCGTCACCGGCGGCCAGGTACGCGCAGCCGATGCGCTGTATGTGGGCCTCGCCGACTACTGCCTGCCCAGCGAGCGCATCGGGGAGCTGGACCAGGCGCTGGACAACCTGAAATGGAGCTACGCGCCCCGTGAGAACCTCGCCCAGCTGCTCGGCTGCCTGGCTGCCGAACGCATTCCGGGCTCGGAGCTGAAAGCACTGCGCCCAGCCATCGACCGGCATTTCGCCCTGCCGGATATCAGCGCCATCCGCCAGTCGCTGCTGGCCGAGGATTGCGCCGAATACTCCGACTGGGCCGAGGAAACCGTGCGCGTGCTGGACAGCCGCTCGCCCCTGGCGATGGCCGTGACCCTGGAGCTGCTGCGCCGGGGCCGTCACCTGCCCTTGGGCGATTGCTTCGCCCTGGAGCTGCACCTGGACGACCAGTGGTTCGACAAGGGTGACCTGATCGAAGGCATCCGCGCCCTGATCATCGACAAGGACAAGACCCCGCGCTGGAACCCGCCGACCTTGGCAGACCTGACGCAACAGCAGGTCCTGTCCTTCTTCAGCGGCTTCCCGAACGCAGCCGGCAAACCTCTTCGCACCGCCTGACGGTGCCATCCTGCGGGAGAACAAGCACGATGCACGATCTCGAACTCACCGAAGAACAGCGCATGATCCGCGACATGGCGCGGGACTTCGCCCGCGCTGAAGTCGCGCCCCGCGCCCAGGCCTGGGAAAAGGCCGGCTGGATCGACGACGAACTGGTGCGCCAGATGGGCGACCTGGGCCTGCTCGGCATGGTGGTGCCCGAGCAATGGGGCGGCACCTACATCGACTACGTGGCCTATGCACTGGCGGTGGAGGAAATCTCCGCCGGCGACGGCGCCCTCGGCGCGCTGATGAGCATCCACAACTCGGTCGGCTGCGGGCCGATCCTCAACTACGGCAGCGAGGCGCAGAAGGACCAGTGGCTGCCAGCCCTGGCGAGCGGCGCGGCCATCGGCTGCTTCTGCCTGACCGAACCCCAGGCTGGCTCCGAGGCGCACAACCTGCGTACCCGCGCCGAGCTGGTGGACGGCCACTGGGTGCTCAACGGCGCCAAGCAGTTCGTCAGCAATGGCAAGCGGGCGAAACTCGCCATCGTCTTCGCGGTGACCGACCCGGAACTGGGCAAGAAAGGCCTTTCCGCGTTCCTGGTGCCCACCGAGACGCCCGGCTTCGACATCGACCGCAGCGAGCACAAGATGGGCATCAAGGCCTCGGACACCTGCGCCGTGACCCTGAACAACTGCGTGGTGCCGGAAGCCAACATGCTGGGTCAACGCGGCAAGGGCCTGGCCATCGCCTTGTCGAACCTCGAAGGCGGCCGCATCGGGATCGCTGCCCAGGCCCTCGGCATTGCCCGCGCGGCCTTCGAGGCGGCGCTGGGCTACGCACGTGAGCGGGTGCAGTTCGGCAAGCCGATCATCGAGCACCAGAGCATCGGTAACCTGCTGGCGGACATGCAGACCCGCCTCAATGCCGCGCAGCTGATGATCCTGCATGCCGCCCGCCTGAAGAGCGCCGGCCTGCCCTGCCTGTCGGAGGCCTCGCAGGCCAAGCTGTTCGCCTCGGAAATCGCCGAGCAGGTGTGTTCCAGCGCCATCCAGGTCCACGGCGGCTACGGCTACCTGGAGGACTACCCGGTCGAGAAGTACTACCGGGATGCGCGGATCACGCAGATCTACGAAGGATCGAGCGAAGTGCAGCGCCTCGTGATCGCACGCGAGCTGGCCAACTACCAACTCTGAGTCACCCACGTTTTCCGGGCGTCTCCGCTCCCGTGGAGCGCCCGGTTTTTTTTGCACTCGATTTCATCCTTCCTCCGCAGCCTGCCCTGCGGCGGCATGAGACAACCCAGTGTCTCATTCGGAGCCAGCAGCCCTGTCCGGGCACGATGCCGGACTGGCGGATCGACCGGCCCCCAGCGCGCGACACGGCCCCGGAGTGACTGGCACAGGCCTTGCTCCGGCCATCAGAGACCCACAACAAGAAGCCAATCGCCATGCCCAACCTGCGCCATATCGCCATCAGCCACCGTTTGTGGCTGATCCTCTCGACCTCCCTGCTGGTACTGCTCGCCCTGGCCGGGCTGATGCTCAGCCAGAACCTCGGCGACCTGCACGCCGCCAAGGCCCTGAAGACCCGCCACGTGGTCGAGACCGCCGGCAGCATCCTGCGCTACTACCACCAGCAGGAAGGCGCCGGCAAGCTCAGCCGCGAAGAGGCCCAGCGGCACGCCATCGAACTGATGCGCAGCCTGCGCTACAACGGCGAGGACTATTTCTGGCTGGAGGACCTGAACACGCGCATGGTCATGCACCCCAGCGCCAAGGTCGAAGGCAAGGTCATGGCCGGCACGCGGGACCCGGACGGCAACCAGCCGTTCGACGACATGGTGGCGGTGGCCAAGCGCGATGGCGCCGGCCTTGTCCATTACAGCTGGCCGCGTCCCGGCTCCGAGGAGCCGGTGCCGAAGGTCTCCTACGTCGAGCTGTTCCAGCCCTGGGGCTGGATAGTCGGCTCGGGGATCTACGTCGACGACGTGCAGGTCGAGTTCCGCGCGCATGCCCTCAACACCCTCGGCATCCTCCTGCTGACGGGCCTGCTGCTCGCTGCCCTGATCATCCTGATCGCCCGCAGCATCGCGTCGCCGCTGGACCAGGCGGTGAGTGCCATGGCCAACATCGCCAGCGGCGAGGCCGACCTCACCCGCCGCCTCGATGAGCACTGGCGTGACGAATTGACCGCCCTGGGCACGCATTTCAACGCCTTCACCCACAAGCTGCGCGGGGTTATCGGCCACTCGCTGGAAACCGCCGACTCGCTCGACCGGGCCTCGCAATCCCTGGGGGTCATCGCCGACGACACCCAGCGCCAGAGCCAACAGCAGTCGCAACAGATGGAACTGGTCGCCACCGCGGTCCAGGAGCTTTCCTATGCCGTACAGGAGGTGGCTCGCAACGCCGAACAGGCCTCCAGCGAAATGCGCGATGCCGAAGAGCAGGCGCTGCGTGCCCAGGACAATATCGGCAGCAGCCTGCAGCAGGTCGACCAGCTCTCGGAGACCATCGGCAAGGCGGTCGACGTCATCCAGTCCCTGGCCCACGAAAGCGCACAGATCGGTACCGTGCTGGAGGTCATCCGCGCCATCGCCGAACAGACCAACCTGCTGGCCCTGAACGCCGCCATCGAAGCGGCACGTGCCGGCGAGCAGGGCCGCGGCTTCGCAGTGGTCGCGGACGAAGTGCGGCTGCTGGCGCAGCGCACACAGAAATCCACGGCGGAAATCCAGACGATGATCGAACGTCTGCACGCTAATTCCGCAGCCGCCGTGCAGGTCATCGACGAAAGCAGCCACGCCTCCGCGCTGACCGTCGAACAGGCTCGACTGGCGGGCCAGAGCCTGGAGCAGATCGCCCGGTCATTACGCAACCTGACGGGCCTGAACGCGTCGATTGCCAGCGCCACCCTGGAGCAGTCCCAGGTAGTCGAGGACATCAACCAGAACGTGACGCAGGCGGCCTCCCTGGCCGAGGAAAGTGCCCTCGCCGCCAGCCAGTCGAACGAGGCGAGCCATCATCTGGGAACGCTGGCCAACCAGTTGAACCAGACCCTCAAACAGTTCCGGGTGTAGGCCCTTCCCGGCCACGAGGACATGCATCATGCGACAGGTCCAGGACAACGCCGTATCCGCCCCGAGCCGATCTCGTGACCGTGCCAACCGGCACGCCGATATCCTCGACAAGGCCCTGGAGCTTTTCTCGCAACGCGGTTTCGCCCAGGTCAGCATGCGTGACCTGGGCGCCTCCCTGGGCATCGGCGCGGGCTCGCTGTACCACCATGTCGACAGCAAGGACGCCCTGCTCCAGGAACTGATCGAAGACCTCTACTCCGAGCTGCTGGCCAATGCCGGCCAGGTACAGCGCGACATGCAGGCCCCCGCCGCGCGTCTGCACGCCCTGGTGGATGCCCACCTCGACCTGCACCGGACCATGGCCACGCACTTCCAGCTGGCCGAACAGGATTTCCACTACCTGGACGACCGCTACCGCGACAGCATCCTGGCCTTGCGCCAGCGCTACGAAGGGTACTTCCTGATGCCCCTCGGACAACTGGCAGACGGTGCCGGCGAACTCGCCCTGCGCAGCGTGGCCCGAGGCATGGTGTCACTGCTCAATCAGCTGCCCGCGCGTTTCCTCCCCGAGCAATGCTCCCCCTCACTGCTGCGCGAAATGGCCCTCGGCGCGTTGCAGGGCGCCATCGCGCCGAGCCGACTCGGCTGAAGCGAGACAACCGGACTGTCTCATTCGGAGACACCTGCCCCAGTCCGGCACAACCCCGCCGAATCGATGCGTTGCCAGGACGATGCGTTCCCCTGTGCGCGCGGCGCTCCGCCTGGCCTTCCGGGGCGCTGGCACAGGCCTTGCTCCCGCCGGGCATACACCAACAACAAGAGGCCCCGCCCATGCAGACTCCCCCGATTCTTCCGCAAACCCGCTCGTTCCTGGACCGCCCCCACCGGATGCTGATCGGCGCCAGGTGGCAGGACGCGGTCAAGGGCAACACCATGAGTTTCCGTAATCCTGCGACTGGCGAAATCCTCGGTGAAGTGCCCTCTGCCACCGCCGAGGATGTCGACCGTGCCGTGCAGGCCGCGCGCCAGGCCTTCGACGATTCCGCCTGGAGCCGCATGCGTCCGCGCG
>NZ_BDMA01000045.1:0-3090 GCF_002003485.1 Metapseudomonas resinovorans | reverse complement strand
CAACGTGACCGATGGTGCCAACGTTGACGTGCGGTTTGTTACGTTCGAACTTTTCTTTAGCCATCGAGAACGTCTCCCATCAAGAATTGAGCGAGTCACGCCACCATTAAAACAAAGGCAGATATTTTCATATCTGCCTTTGTTAAGATGGAGCTCATGAGCGGATTTGAACCGCTGACCTCACCCTTACCAAGGGTGTGCTCTACCAACTGAGCTACATGAGCCAAACACATTGCGAAAGCAGCAAACCTGGAGCGGGTAGCGGGAATCGAACCCGCATCATCAGCTTGGAAGGCTGAGGTTCTACCACTGAACTATACCCGCGGAGCCTGCAGCTCTCGCTTTGAATCTGGTGGAGGGAGAAGGATTCGAACCTTCGAAGTCTATGACGTCAGATTTACAGTCTGATCCCTTTGGCCGCTCGGGAATCCCTCCAAGGGAGGCGGCATTCTCATCTCATGCCACCCTGCTGTCAAGCTTTTTCTCATTAAAATCTTGAGGTTAGCTTCATTTGACAGCCGCTTTGCAATTCAGCTTTTTGAGCCACGCTGCGAAGCGGGCGCCATTCTATTCAAGCTAACGAGGAGATGCAACACCCTCGCACGGCATAAGTTGATGTTTTAACCCAAAAAAATCTCGAGACAGCTGTTCGAGCAGTGGATCGTCAACCAATCTGCGACTTTCCGGGGCGATACGCACCCAGTAATCACGGTGCGCACGAGCCAGTTCGCGCATGAAAGGCTCATAGCCTGCGTCGCGCAATCGCTGCATGACACTCTCTGCAGAATCCATTCGCGGGAAGATTCCAAGGGAGATTCCGTTGACCAAATCTCCCTGCGTCACGATGTAGCTATCGATCTTCCTCGCCTGGAGCTCCTTGAGCTGACGCAACGAAGCCTCTCGCGAAGCGAGGGGCGCCAGGTAAACCCAGTAGTCAGTACCGGCAGCAGCATCGACAGGCTCTACAGTCGAACGCACATCCAGGCTAGTGAGGCGCTGTTCCACTTCGCGCGCCTGCTCTTCTCGCTCGAATCCCCCCAGGAAAAGGCAGACAGCCTCCTCTGTCGGCGCAGGAGCCACTGCGGCGCGTCTCGGCTGGACATTGCCGGATTCGCTGAGCAGACGGATGTCCTGTTGCCCACGCTTATAGAGGGAAAGGCTCTCTACCTCTTTCGGACGCAGCGGCGCCTGCTGCTGATGCCAGACGTAGTAGAAGAGATTGAGAACCAGGAGAAACAGGAACAACCAACGCATGGATCAACCTCAATGCAATGGGCAGGCAATCGCCAAACCGGCGAACACCAGGTCAGGCAATACCCTTGCGCGTGGCAGCACACTCTTCACCAGCAGCGCATCGCCACCAGTTAGGAAGACCTCGAAATCATTTCCGAGGTGCTCAGCCGCCAATTCAATCTGCGCCTGGACGAAGCCGCGCAGCATTAGAAGGCACCCTCTCTCCACGGCTTCCACCGTCGAGCGACCAGGAGCCATGTCGAGCAGCGCCCTCTCCGCGGCCTCGTCGTCATAGCGAATTCGGCGAGTGTGGGTCCTTAATTGATTGCGCATCAGCGGCATCCCGGGACAGATGAATCCTCCGAGATGCTCGCCATTTTCAGCAACCAAGTCAGAGGTCACCGCGGTCCCTAGATCAAGGACCAGGCAAGGCTTGCGCGCAATGTGATAGGCGCCCAGCACGGCTAGCCAGCGGTCGAGCCCAAGACGCTGGAACTCTGAATAGCCGTTGCGTACCCCGGACATTTCAGCAGCCGGCACGGCACATACGCAGGCCACACCGAACACATCCTGAAGCCGCCCAGTCAGTGCACGCGTTTCCTCATCAGATCGCACGCTGACCAGCCTGCAATTGCGAAGTGCCAATCCAGGCACCGCTTGCAATGCAGAAATCAACTCCTCGTCGGAGCCGACCACGCCGCCAGCAATTGTGGCGACCTGTGTGCTGTCAATGACACGCCACTTGATAAAGCTGTTGCCACAGTCAAGCTCAAGAATCATCACTCAACCTCAAACTGAGCTCTCCACCACTGTAAGCTCGCTCTTCACCATCGACCTTCAAGCGCAAGGCGCCCGTCGCATCTATCCCCAAGACCACTCCCTGGATACCCTGCACACCGGCGATCAAATTGACTTGCCGCCCCTGCCAGAGATGTCCGGCCTCCCATTCTTCTCGAAGAGCAGAAAAGCCATCCCTCTTGTGACGCTTCAGGTAGTCGTCAAGGTTCTCACTCAAGCGAACCACCAAGGCATTCCTGTCCACCAATGCAGCGCTTTCCATCTGCATCGAGGTCCAGGGCTGATCTATCTCCTCGGCCGACAACTGCATATTCACATTGATTCCGATACCAATGACGACATGACAGATATCGGCCGGGTCACCTAAGAGCTCGAGAAGGATTCCGGCAACCTTGCGATTGTTGATCAGCAGATCGTTTGGCCATTTGAGACCAGCAGATGTCAGCCCAAATGAATGCAGCGTCTTTAGCACCGCCAAGCCAACCACAAGACTCAAACCTTCAAGCTGGCGAGCACCACCGTCAACGCGCAAGGCAAGACTGTAGTAGAGGTTCTGCGCATGAGGACTGACCCATCGACGCCCCCTTCGCCCCCGCCCTTCCGTCTGCCGTTCTGCAATCACTGCAAAAGGTGGTAGCTCACCCACACCAAGCGCCCGTGAGACTTCGGCATTCGTCGAGTCCAAAGACTCAAATACTCGGTGAGACCAGGGAGAGCCCTTCCTATTCAGCAGATCTTGATCAAGGAGGCTCAGGGGAAACTGCAGCCGGTAGCCCCGACCACGCACCTTATAGATAGCAAGGCCGAGCTCCGCTTCCAGTTGCTGCAACTGCTTCCAGACGGCACTTCTGCTTACGCCGAGGGCCTCACCCAAGGCTTGGCCTGAGTGGAAACGTCCATCCTGCAGAAGTTTCAATAGGGTCAGCATGTTGCTGGATCCAGCTCTTAATGAGGCAGGCATCATATCCATGCACACTCGGGTTGCATAGAAATCGCGCAAGGCAATCAGTATCGTAAGCGTCCAGCCAAGTCACCTTCCGAACTCCAGCATTAAGGGCG
>NZ_BDMA01000044.1:0-5891 GCF_002003485.1 Metapseudomonas resinovorans | reverse complement strand
GCATGGCCTACGGCTATCGGGACAGCGACTTCTTTTTCATGAAAATCAAAGCCGCCTTCCCCGGTAATCCGTGAAGAACCTTTTCTTTTGGCCGGGAATGACCGCTCGGCGCAACCCTCTTCGGACGACTCCGGCTTTGCGGCATAATTCCGCGCCAACGGAGTGCCCTATGCCCGAGCAGCTACTTGCCCGCGTCGAGGCCTGCTATGAGCAGGCCGAAGCCTTTTTCAAATGCCGGTTTCCTCGCCCCGAAGTGAGTTTCAAGCTACGCGGGCAGAAGGCCGGCGTCGCCCATCTGGACGAGAACAAACTGCGCTTCAACCCGCAGCTGTACCGCGAGAACCAGGAAGACTTCCTGCGTCAGACCGTCGCCCACGAAGTGGCGCACCTGGTCGCCCATCAACTGTTCGGCCCGCGAATCCAGCCCCATGGCGAGGAATGGCAGCTGATCATGCGCGGCGTCTACGAACTGCCACCCAATCGCTGCCACACCTATGAAGTGAACCGACGCAAGGTGACGCGCTACCTGTACCGCTGCGCCTGCCCCGACGGCCACCCCTTTTCCGCCCAGCGCCACGCTCTGGTGGCGCGTGGACGCCGCTACTACTGCCGGCGCTGCCGGGTGACGCTGGTGTTCAGCGGGGAACAGAGCCGGGTGTAGGGGCGAATTCATTCGCCAAGGGCAGCGCAGCTGCCCCGTGAAATTTCGCTGGGCAGACCTTCGGCCTGCTTGGCGAATGAATTCGCCCCTACAGGAATGTCGGCGACCTCAGCGTCAGCACCCTACCCCACCACCTTCGCTGCCTTCAGTGCCTCGATCTGTTCAGCGCTCAGTCCGAGCTCGGACAGGACCTCGGTCGTATGAGAGCCCACCGCTCCGCCGACGTGGCGCGGCGTGGGCAAGCCAGCGGAGAACTTGATCGGGCAGGCGATCTGCTTCTGCGCAGGCAAGCCTTCGCGCGGCACCTCTACCACCAGTCCGCGAGCCTCGATCTGCGGATGAGCCACCGCCTCGGACAGCGGCAGCATCGGCTCCACGCAAGCATCCAAAGCGGAGAACACTTCAAGCCACTCAGCGAAGTCACGCTTTTCGAACTCGACTTCGATGGCGCGCTTCAGCTCCTGCTGGTCCGTCGGCTTCGGTGACAGTCCCTTGGCTGCCAGCTCAGAACGGCCGATGGCGGCGCAGAACTGCTGCATGAACTGCGGCTCCAGGCTGCCCACCGAGAACCAGCGGCCGTCGCGGGTGCGGTAGTAGTCGTAGAAGCTGCCACCGTTCAAGGCCTGGTTTTCCATGTCCGGTTCCACGCCCGCACCGAGATAACCGGCGCCGGCCATACCGTGCAGGGCAAAGGCGCAGTCGGTCATGCTGACGTCCACATGCTGCCCCTCCCCCGTCGCCTGGCGATGGATCACCGCCGCGAGCAGGCCCATCACCCCGTGCAGGGAGCCACCACCGATATCCGCCAACTGCACGCCCAAGGGCAGCGGCCCGCTGTCGCGGCGTCCGGTGTAGCTGGCGATGCCGGCCAGGGCCAGGTAGTTGATGTCGTGTCCAGCGCGGTCGCGATAGGGGCCGGTCTGGCCATAGCCGGTAATGGAGACGTAGATCAGCTTCGGATTGATCGCCTTCAGCGCTTCATACCCCAAACCCAGGCGCTCCATGACGCCGGGCCGGAACTGTTCCAGGACGATGTCGTACTCCTGCACCAGTTGCCGGACCAGCTCCACCGCCTCCGGCCGTTTCAGGTCCAGGGCGATGCTGCGCTTGTTGCGGTTCAGGTACGCATGGCTGGTGGACTGACCACCGTCGTGGGGCGGCAGTACGCGCACCAGGTCCATGCGTGTGGGCGACTCCACCCGCAGCACGTCGGCGCCCATGTCGGCCAGCAGCAACGAGGCGAAGGGCCCCGGCAGCAGGGTGGAGAAGTCGAGGATTTTCAGCGAAGACAAAGGGCCTTTCATGGCAACTCCTGATGCGTGTGTTCTGGCGGTCATTCCCAATGCAGCGCCTGGCGCGAATCGAGGCGGTCGACCGCCGGGGCGTAACGGGCTTCCAGCACGTTACGGCGAATCTTCATGGTCGGCGTCATGCAGCCGTTATCCACCGTCCAGGGCTCACGTACCAGCAGCAGGTGGCTGATGCGTTCATGGGGCTGCAGCCGGACGTTGAGTTGTTCGAGGGTAGCCAGCAGATCCGCCTCCACCTGGGCGCGCGCCTGCTCGCGCGCTGCCGGGCTCAGTTCGATCAGCGCCAGCGGCTGGACCAGGCCGCTGCCCATCAGGCACACCTGCTCGACCCAGAGATTCTTGGCGATCTCGCCCTCGATGGGGGCCGGCGCGACGTACTTGCCCTTGCTGGTCTTGAAGATGTCCTTTACCCGGCCGGTGATGCGCAGATAGCCGTCTTCATCGACCTGCCCCTTGTCGCCGGTGTGCAACCAGCCATCGCGCAGGGTTTCCTCGCTCTTGTCCGGTTCCAGGTAGTAGCCGGTCATGAGCGATGGGCTGCGGTAGAGGATTTCGCCGTCGTCGGCGATGCGCAGGTCATTGTCCGGCATCACCCGTCCCACCGTGCCGAAGCGCACCTGCCCCGGTCGATTGAAGTTGCCGTAGGCGAAGTTCTCGGTCATGCCGTAACCCTCGCAGATGGTCAGGCCGATGCGCCGGTACCACTCCAGCAACGCCACCGGAATGGGCGCGGCACCGCTCACCAGCACCCGCGCGCGGTCAAGTCCCAGGCCACGACGGATCTTCCAGGCCACCAGGGCGCCCAGCAGCGGAATGGCCAGCAGGCGGTCGAGTCTTCCCTGCGGCAACCGCTCCAGCACGCCCTGCTGGAAGCGCGTCCACAAGCGCGGCACCGAGAAGAACTGGGTGGGCCGCACCTGGCGCAAGTCTTCCGCGAAGGTTTCCAGGGACTCGACGAAGGCGATTTCACCACCGCAATAGAGGCTGTTGGTTTGCACCAGGAAGCGTTCGGCGGCATGGGAAAGCGGCAAATAGGAGAAGAACTGGTCATCCGGCCCCAAGCCCATCTCCCTCACCGAACGACTGGAGGCGAAGGCGAACGCCCGGGCCGTCTGCATCACGCCCTTGGGCTGGCCGGTGGTGCCGGACGTATAGAGGATGCTGAGCAACTCGTCCGGGCGTTGTTCATGGGTTTCGCGCATGGGCTCGTGGCGCGCCAACAGCTCACCCCAGGCATGGTCGGCACGCAGGGTCGGATAGGGCAGGGCAACGCGCACAACATTGCGGGGAATGCCCGGCTCCAGGCGCTCGGCACCATCCAGCTTGCCGAGGATGATCACCTTGCAAGCGGAATGGCGCAGGACATACTCGATGCTCTCGGCCGATTGCAGCGGGTAGAGCGGCACACTGACCAGCCCGGCGAGCATGATCGCCATGTCGCTCAGGACCCATTCCGCGCAGTTCTTCGCCAGGATCGCCACCCGGTCGCCCGGCTCGCAGCCCAGGGCCCGCAATGCGCTGGCCAGTCGTCGGGCGCGGTCGTCAGCTTCGCGCCAGGTGATGGGATGCCAGGTTCGCGCCACCGGCTGGCGCAGCCAGACGCGGTCCGGCGTGGTCGCCACCCAATGGGTGAAACGTTGCAACGGCAGTGCTTCACTCATCCTTCGCCCCTCTTATTGTTGTTATCGGCTCGCTGCCCAATGGCCTCGTCACTCTAGAGCCTGAATACCTTTCGTGCGTTGGCGTGCAGGAATTTTTCCTTCACGACCTCCGGCAGCTCCATCTCATCCACCTGTGCCATGCAGCTCGAAAGCGACAACTGCGGGAAGTTGCTGCCGAACAGCACCTTGTCCTGGCCGTAGGTCTTCATGTAGTGGACCAGGGCCTGCGGGTAATAACGCGGCAGGTAGGCGGAGGTATCGATATAGATGTTGTCGTGCTTCCAGGCTACGCCGATCATTTCCTCGGTCCACGGATGGCCGATATGCCCGGCGACGATGCGCAGTTCCGGGAAATCCAGCGCCACCTCATCCAGGTACGGTACGGGCCGGCCGGTTTCCGAGGGCATCAGCGGGCCGGTGTGGCCCACCTGGGTGCAGAACGGGATATCCAGTTCGATGCACTTCGCATAGAGCGGGTAATAGAGCCGGTGGTTGGGCGGCAGCTTCCACAGCCAAGGCACCACCCGCAGCGCCTTGAAGCCCAGTTCGTTCACCGCGCGGTCCAGTTCGCGCAGAGCGGCCATCGGTTTGCTCATGTCCACCGCGGCAACCCCGACGAAGCGGTCCGGGAAGGCGCGCGTGTACTCGGCCACCTCGTCGTTGGTGCTGACCCAGCGCTCCGGCCGGCACCAGGCGCTGACCATCAGCTTGTCGATGCCGGCACGGTTCATCTCGGCCACGGTTTCCTCGGGGCTCAGTCCCTTGTCGAGCAGCGCTGTGGTCCCGGATTTCTCGAACAGTCGCACCGCCTCGGGTATCAGCTCGCGGGTGCGGCCGGTGGCCAGCTGAGCCCAGGCATCGATGGCGCCGTGTGTTTGAGTCATGGCGATTGCCTCGCGTGAGTCAGTCGAAGGTGCGCACGGCACACCCACAGGTAGGGTGCGCCATGCGCACCGCTTGCCTCAGAGCTTCATCCCGCGGCTGATGATCTCTTTCATGATTTCCGAGGTGCCGGCGAAGATGCGCTGGATGCGGGCGTTCGCGTACATCTTGCAGATGGGGTATTCCCACATGTAACCCCAGCCGCCATGCAGCTGCACGCCTTCGTCGACCACCTTGCACAGCAGTTCAGTGGTGAACAGCTTGGCCTCGGCGGCCACTTCGGGGGTGAGTTTTTTCTGGTTGTGGTCCATCACGCAGCGGTCGGTGAACACCTGGGCAACGTCGATCTGGGTGCGCATCTCGGCGAGCTTGAAACGGGTGTTCTGGAACTGCGCCACGGTCCGGTCGAAGGCCTTGCGCTCCTTCACGTAGTCGATCGTGGTGAGCAGCGCGGCCTCGGCGCCGGCCACTGCGCCACAGGCGTTGGTCAGGCGCTCCTGGGCGAGCATGTTCATCAAGTAGAAGAAGCCTCCCTTGGCATCGCCCAGCAGGTTTTCCTTTGGCACTTTGACGTTATTGAAGAACAGCTCGGCGGTGTCCTGGCTCTTCATGCCCAGCTTCTTCAGGTTGCGGCCGCGCTCGAAACCTTCCATGCCCCGCTCCACCAGGAACAGGCCCATGGCGTGCTTGTTCGCAGGGTCGGTCTTGGCGGCGACGATCACCACGTCCGCCAGCAAGCCGTTGGAGATGAACACCTTGGAACCGTTGAGCAGGAAGTGGTCACCCTTGTCCACCGCCGTGGTGCGCATGCCGGCCAGGTCGGAACCGGCGGACGGCTCGGTCATGGCCACCGCGAGGATGGTTTCGCCACGGATGATGCCCGGCAGGAAACGCGCCTTCTGCTCGGCGTTGCCGTACTCGGCGATGTAGGGGCCACAGAGGGCCGAATGCAGCGGAATCATGAAGCCCGGCTCGTTGATGTAGGCCAGCTCCTCGCACATGATCTGCTCGTAGCGGAAGTCCTTGAGCCCGGAGCCGCCGTATTCCTCATCCGCCCAGGGCAGCAGGAAGCCCATCTCCCCCGCTTTCTTCCACACGCTGCGGTCGACCACGCCGGCCGCTTCCCACTCGTCCTGATGCGGAACCACTTCCCTCTGCAGGAAGGCACGGAAAGCCTCGCGGAACAGATTGTGTTCGGTCTCGAAATGAATGCGCTGCATGGGGTTGCCTCCCTGGGCCGAAGTCGTGCCGCAGGTTAGGCGCCAGCGCCTGGCGCCCTCAATGACGCAAGCGCTCAGTGCGAATTGACGCATTCGGCCAGGCAAAAAAAAGGTTCTTCGCGGATTTCCGGGGAGCCATGAAAAAAGAACGGCGATT
>NZ_BDMA01000043.1:0-26976 GCF_002003485.1 Metapseudomonas resinovorans | reverse complement strand
CTGAAAATCAAGGCCGCCTTCCCCGGGAAAGCGCGATGAACCAAAAAAAACGGTGCGCGGGCAGCAATCCCGGGCACCGTAATACTGCCTTGCAGCTGTGGTAACGGACCACCGGCCCTGGTCGCCGGCAGTCCGTAGCGGGTGTCAGAGACGACCCAACTCTTGCGCGGTGCGATCCACCGCGATTTTCGTCTTGCTCACCAGCTCGTCGATCTCGCCGCGCGTGGCCACCAGGGCCGGCGCCATGATCATGCGACCGAGGGTGGAACGGATGATCAGCCCTTCCTCGAAGCCGATGGTGCGGCAACGCCAGGCGATGTCGTTCTCGTTCTCGAAGCGCTTGCGGGTGGCCTTGTCTTCGGCGAACTGCAGGGCGGCAACCAGGCCGGTGCCCTGGATATCACCCACCAACGGATGGTTGCCGAACACTTCGCGCAGGCATTGCTGCAGGTACGGGCCGGTATCGGTCTTCACCTGGGTGACCACGCCCTCATCACGCAGCGCCTTGAGGTTGGCGATGGCCACCGCCGCCGCCACCGGGTGCCCGGAGTAGGTCAGGCCGTGAGCGAATACACCGCCCTGCTCCACCAGGGCCTCGGCCATGCGCTTGCTGAGGATCAGGCCACCCATGGGGATGTAGCCGGAGGTCAGGCCCTTGGCGATGGACAGGGTGTCCGGCTCGAAGCCGAAGTGCTGGTGGGCGAACCACTCGCCGGTGCGACCAAAGCCGCCGATCACTTCATCGGCGCACAGCAGCACGTCGTACTTGCGGCAGATGCGCTGGATTTCCGGCCAGTAGGCTTCCGGCGGGAAGATCATGCCGCCCGCGCCCTGGAAGGGCTCGGCGACGAACGCGGCAACCTTGTCCGCGCCCAGTTCGAGGATTTTCTCCTCCAGCTGGCGGGCGGCACGCAGGCCGAACTCCTGCGGAGTCAGGTCGCCGCCATTGGCGAAATAGTAAGGCTCGTCGATGTGCGCGATGTCCGGCAGCATGCCGCCCATCTCGTGCATGAACTTCATCCCGCCGAGCGCCGTGGCGCCCAGGGTGGAGCCGTGGTAGCCGTTCCAGCGGCCGATCATGATCTTCTTCTCGGGCTTGCCGAGGATCTGCCAGTAACGGCGGACGGTGCGGATCAGCACCTCGTTCGCCTCGGAGCCGGAGTTGGTGTAGATGGCGTGGCTGTAGTGGCCCGGCAGCAGGCTGAAGAGCAGCTCGGACAGTTCCACCACCGCCGGGTGGGTGGTGTGGAAGAACATGTTGTAGTACGGCAGCTGCTCCAGCTGGCGGGTAGCGGCGGCGGTGAGGTCCTTGCGGCCGTAGCCGAGGTTGGTGCACCAGAGGCCGGACATGCCGTCGAGGTAGCGCTTGCCGTCGTTGTCCCAGAGGTGGAGGCGCTCGCCGCCAACGATCACCCGCGGCCCTTCGGCGTTCAGCGCCTTCTGGTCGAGGAAGGCATGGATGTGGTGGGCCGCATCTGCTGCCTGGTAGTCACGGGTTTCGCGTTGGGCCTGGAATTGAGCGTTCATTGTTAGGGGTCTCCTCGTCCCGGTATTCAGTGGTACCGATGCTGGCCGAAGCCGATGGGCAGGGAAATTACTAAATTTGTCTTCGCGCTATATGAAAAAGCTGTCCTGCCCGCCAGACGCGCTGGCGCCCCGACCTCCGGCCGGGCGCCGGGCGTGCGGGCAGGTTTCCGGGCGACGAATTGCGCGCCGCCCGGCACCGTCAGATCAATGCGGTTCGTCCATCTCGTGGTGCAGCAGGCCAAGGATCTCGCGCTTCATCTCGATGAACTGGCGGTCCATCACCATGTCCATGTCCCGCGGACGCGGCATCGGCACGTCCATCTCGCGCTTGATCCGCCCCGGCCGCGCACCCATCACATAGACGCGGTCGCCCAGCAGGATGGCCTCGTCTATGTCGTGGGTGACGAACACCACGGTCTTCTTGCTGTGCTCCCAGACCCGCAGCAGCAACTGCTGCATCTGCATGCGGGTCTGGCTGTCGAGCGCGCCGAAGGGTTCGTCCATCAGCAGGATCTGCGGGTCGTTGGCCAGGGCACGGGCGATGGCCACCCGCTGCATCATGCCGCCGGAGAGCTGCTTGGGATAACGGTCGGCGAACTGCGTCAGCCCCACCTCGTTGAGGTAGAAGTCGACGATTTCCTCGCGCTCGGCGCTGACCATGCCCTTGCGCTTGAGACCGAACTCGATGTTCTGCCGCACGCTGAGCCAGGGGAACAGGGTGTAGCTCTGGAACACCATGCCGCGGTCGGGCCCCGGTGCTTCCACCCGCTTGCCACCAACGTAGATTTCGCCCGAGGTGGGCTCGGCAAGCCCAGCGGTGAGATAGAGCAGGCTCGACTTGCCGCAACCGGAGGGACCGACCAGCACGGCGAACTGCTGGTCCGGCACATTGAGGGAAACATTCTCCAGGGCGGTGAAGGTCTGTCCGTCCGGGGTCCGGTAACGCAGGCAGACCTGCTCCACCCGCAGTCGGTCCTGCTGGCTGTTGGTCGCCGCGAGGCTGACTGGCGATTCTCTGTGCATTGCAGTTACTGCGCCCATGAGGCCACCTTCAGTCGGAGCAGACGGAACAGTTGGTCGGTCACCAGCCCGAGCAGGCCGATGATGGCGATGGCGAGGAAGATCACGTCCACCTGGAAGCCACGCATGGCCTTCAGGCTGATGTAGCCCAGGCCGCTGCTCGCGGCGACCAGTTCGGCCACCACCAGGTAGGTCCAGGCCCAGCCCATGGTCACCCGCAGGGTATCCAGCACGCCGGGCAAGGACGCCGGGCCGAGCACGTGGAAGATCACGTCACGGCGGTTCGAACCGAGGGTGTAGGAAGCGTTGATCAGGTCCTTGGATACGCCCTTGGACACGTCCGCGATCATCACCAGCTGCTGGAAGAACACACCGAAGATGATCACGGTCACCCGCTGCTCCAGGCCGATGCCGATCCACAGGATGAACAGCGGCACGAAGGAGGTCACCGGCAGGTAGCGGATGAAGTTGACCAGGGGTTCGAGGAAGGCCTGGACGATGCGGAAGCTGCCCATCAGCAGCCCCAGCGGCACCGCCACCAGGGACGACAGGATGAAGCCGATCAGCACCACCTCGACGCTGGCCAGCACATGCTTGCCGAGGGTGCCATCGGCGGCCAGTCGCCCGGCCGCCTCCAGCACCGCGCCCGGCGTGGGCAGGAACATCGCCGGCACCAGGCCGCCGTAGGACAGCCCGGCCCAGAGGCCGAGCACCAGGAGCCAGCCGAGGGTGCTGGCGCTGAGGATGAGCCGCGCCGGCAGTTCGACCTTGGGGGTCAGGCAGCGGGTCAACCAGTTCTGCTTGGAAGTCATGACGGTCTCCGCTTACGGGGTGACGAACCGGGTATCGACCAGGTCGTCGTAGGACACGTCGAAGCGCTTGCCTTGCAGGCCGCTCCAGGTTTCGTTGGCGAGGCGGATCACGCCCTTGATCTGCCCCGGTTTGCCCGGCGTGCCCAGCAGCGCCTCGCTCATGGCCTGGTCGTAGAAGCGCACGCCCTTGGCCGCATTGGCCAGTTCCGTCGGGTCGGAGAGATAGCCACCGACGCCCTTGGCCATGATTTCGTGGGCCTTGTCGGGGTTGTCGCGGGTGAACTGCACGGCCTTGTACAGGCCCTTGACCAGCGCTTTCACATCTTCCGGCTGCTTCTCGATCACGTCGCAGGACAGCGCCACGACGTCGACAATCACGCCGGGGGTTTCAGCGCTGTCGATCAGCACCTTGCCCTGCCCTTTCTGGCGCACCATCGACAGGTGCGGTTCCCAGGTCACGGCGGCCGGCACGCGGCCAGCAATGAAGGCGGTGGCCGCGTCATCGGCGGTCATGTTCTGGATATCCAGGTCGGCCATGGTCATGCCGTTGTGCTTGAGCAGATAGGACAGCCAGAACTGCGACACCGAACCTTCGTTGACCGCCACCGACTGGCCCTTGAGGTCTTTCAGGCTGGCGACCTTGTCGCTCACCAGCACACCGTCGCCGCCGTAGCTCTCGTCGAGCGCGGCCACGGCCTTGAAGCAGAACTCGCCGGAGCGGTACTTGAGCACTTCGTCGATGGTCGAGGCCGATCCGGAGAGCTGGCCGGACGCCTGGGCGGCCATGTACATCGAAGCCTCTTCCATGGTGGTCAGCTCGACGTCCAGGCCCTGCTCCTTGAAGAAGCCGAGGTCTCGGGCCAGGTACAGGGTGCCGTAGCCGACCCAGGTGGTATGGCCGATGGACAGGGTGCCGGCCTGCGCGCCGCCGGCGATACCGGCCGCCAGTGCAGTGCAGACGAGGGGCTTGGAAATGCGCTTGAGCAAGGGTTTGAACATGGAACAGTCTCCCGCAGCCTGATGGCTTTGCTTGTTGTTGGATTGCAGGGCAGTTGCTGGCCAGAAGGCCAAGGTCGTTCCACTGCGCCGGCCTCTTCCGGGTCGGCGGCAGTCAGTACCCGGCGGTGCCGGGCGGGATCGGGGCCAAGCCGGCCCCGGGTGAATCGGTCAGTGGATCACTGGCTCCGCGTCAGGGGTTCGGGGCGGAACAGGTCCTTGCGCATCACGACCTTGATCCAGACCACCGCGATCAGCGACACCAGCCCCAGCACCACGCCGGCGATGCCGAAGATCTTCCCGGTCATGTCCGGGCTCGGCGAGGCATACCAGATGGCGTAGAACATCCCGGCGATGCCGAAGAGCTGCGGCAGCGGATAGAACGGCGTCTTGAACGGGCGCGCGATGGCCGGGTAGCGGCGACGCAGGGCGATCACATCCAGGTGGACGATGATGTAGGCCAGCAGCCAGGCCAGCGCGGCGGCCAGCAGCAACAGGCTGATGGACGCGGAATCCTGCCCCAGTACCAGGATCGGCAGGCCGGTGATGGCCGCGACGAACAGCACCGATACCCAGGGCGTACGAGCGCGCGGGCTGAGGCGTTTGAAGACAGGGAAGGCCTGGCCGTTCTGTGCCATGCCGTAGAGCATGCGCGGGATGGCCGCGAGCGAGGAGTTCAGGGTGCTGAAGGTGGCAGTCACCGAAGCGACCACCAGGAACAGCTCGCCGGCCTTGCCGAACACGGTAGTAGCGAACAGGTAGTGCGGCAGCGCGTCGGTGGTCAGGGCCTCCTGCGGCACCATGAACAGCGCGCCCAGGCAATAGAGGCCGATGGTGAGGAAGATCACCGTGAGGCCGATGATCATCGAGCGCGGGATGTTGCGCTCCGGCCGCTTGGTTTCTTCCACCAGCGGGCAGACGAACTCGGCACCGACGAAGCCCCATACGGCCAGCGCGGTGAGGGTCAGCACACCGGCCCCCATGGGGTTCCAGTCACCCTGCAGCACTGTGCTGGCAGTTTGCGTCGGGGCGCCTTCGACGATGGCGGCGACGCCGATCAGCAGCAGCACGAACACCATCACCACGGCCAGCGCGGTCTGCAGCTTGGCGAAGATGTCGATGCCCATCAGGTTGAGCACGGTGAACAGCCCGAGCACGCCGAAGGCGACGCTGAAGGGCGGGAACACGCCCGGGTAGACCTTGCCGACGATCAGGTCGAGCAGCAGCAGCTCGGCCGACAACGCGAACATGGCCACCACCACGTAACCGGAGAATGTGGCCAGGATGGCTGGGAAGTGGCCCAACGCGACCTCGGTGTAGCTGGAAAGGCCGCCAGCGCGGGGGATCATCAGCGACAGTTCGGAGAAGGAAAACGCGTAGCTCAGGGCCAGCAGGTAGGCCAGTCCCAGCGGCACGATGAAGCCCAGGCCGGAGAAACCGGCGCCCTGCAGCATCAGCACCATCACGCCCTGCGACACCACCAGGCCGATGGCGACGGACAGCAGCGCCCCCAGGCCCAGCACACGGCGGAAACCGCCAGCTTCCGCCTGCCCATGGGCAGGAACGGACACACTTGCACTCATGACACTCTCCAATCTTGTATTTGTTATCTGCCCGCCTGGCCGTGGATGCCGGCGGGCTTGGTAGTACGGGATACGGCTGCGCCGTTTCCGTCAGTCACGCCGCTCTCGGCCACCGTGCGCGGCGGCCAAGGGGCGCGAATTTCAGCGTGCCGCCCAGGCGTTGAAGCGTTCTTCCAGCTCCTCGCCGTGGTTGACCCAGAACTCGGCGCTGACCAGTTGCGCCTCGGCCAGGTTGGCCGGTGCGGTGGGCAGCTGCGCCTGGGTGGCGGCGGGCAAGGCGGCCAGGGCGTCCTTGTGGACCGGGCCGTAGGGGATCTGGCTGGAGAACGCCTGCTGCGTCTGCGCCTGGCTGGCGAAGGCGATGAAGCGTTCGGCGAGCGCCTTGTTCGGACTGCCGCGGACGATGGCCCAGTGGTCCGGGTCGTAGAGGTTGCCGTTCCAGACGATGGCGAGCTTCGAACCCTCTTTTTGGGCGGCGGCGATACGGCCGTTGTAGGCGGCGGACATCACCACGTCACCAGCCACCAGCCATTGCGGCGGCTGCGCGCCGGCCTCCCACCACTGGATGTGCGGCTTGATCTCATCCAGCTTGCGGAAGGCACGGGCCACGCCATCCGGGGTTTCCAGCACTTTGTAGAGGTCTTCGCGTTTCACCCCGTCAGCCAGCAGCGCCGCTTCCAGGGTGTACTTGGCGCCTTTGCGCAGGCCACGCTTGCCGGGGAAGCGCTGGGTGTCCCAGAAGTCAGCCCAGGAACTGGGCGCACTGGCCAGCTTGTCGGAGTTGTAGGCCAGCACCATGGACCAGACGTAGCTGGCCACACCGCATTCGCTGACGGTGCCGGGCATGTAGCTCGCCGATTCGCCGAGCACGGCCGGGTCCATGCGTTCGAACAGGCCCTCTTCGCAACCGCGCAGCAGTTCAGGGCTTTCCACTTCCACCACGTCCCAGGTGACCTGACCGATGTCCACCATCGCCTTAACCTTGGACAACTCGCCGTTGTACTCGCCGGCCACCACCTTGCCGGCGCCGCTCTGTTCGAAAGGTTTGAAATACGCCGCATCCTGAGCGGCCTTGGTGGCGCCGCCGAAGGAAATCACGGTGAGGCTGGAGGACTGGGCCAGGGCCGGCACGCTGGCAGTGGCCAGCAGAGCGAAACCGAGGGTGGCACGGATGCACGGGAAGGACTTGAGCATGGAAACTCCCTCACTACTTGTAAGTTGTGATCAGTTGCTGAGGCAGTCATGAACCCGCGCGTGGCACCACGCGACAGGGATGTGTTTCTTGTTATGGGCGGCCGCGTGCTGAAGGGGCATGCGGCCGGGTCGTCGTTGCGACCTCACGATTTGCTGCGCGTCGGAGTAACTACGTTGGAACTGACTTCGGAATGCTCATTTACAACGCGTAAACTCCGCTTCCTCAGTCATTTCCGCCTTGTTCCTCTCTAGCTCGCGAAATCGTGAATAGGTTCTTAGCGAAGCTGGAACCAGGTAGTTTTCAGTTGGCTGTACTTGTCGAAGGAATGCAGCGAGAGGTCGCGGCCGAAGCCGGACTGCTTGCCGCCGCCGAAGGGCACGGTGACGTCCAGAGCGTCCACCGTGTTCACCGACACCGTTCCCGCCTTGAGCGCGCGGGCGACCCTGTGGGCACGATGCAGGTCATCGCTCCAGACCGAAGCGGCCAGGCCGTAGACACTGTCGTTGGCCAGGCGCAATGCCTCTTCTTCGGTATCGAAGGTACTGACGGCCAGCACCGGTCCGAACACCTCTTCCCGCGCCAGCTGCATGTCGCTGTGCACATCGGCGAAGACGGTGGGTTCGACGAAGTTGCTGGAGCCGTTGAAGGTCAGGCGACGGCCACCGGCGAGCAGTTGTGCGCCCTCGCCCTGTGCGCCTTCGATGAAGGCCATGATGCGCGCGGTCTGCCCGGAATCGACGATGGCACCGGCGCGGCTGGCGGGGTCCAGCGGATCGCCGGGCATCCAGTCGCGGGCCTTGGCCAGCAGGCGTTCGATGAACTCGTCGCGAATGGAACGTTGCACGTAGAGGCGCGAGTTGGCCGAGCAGACTTCACCCTGGTTGAAGAAGATGCCGAAGGCGGCCTTCTCGGCGGCCAGGTCCAGGTCGCGGCAATCCTCGAAGATCAGGTTCGGGCTCTTGCCACCGCATTCCAGCCAGACCTGCTTGAGGTTGGACTGGGCCGAATACTGCATGAAGTACTTGCCCACCTGGGTGGAACCGGTGAACACCAGGCAATCCACATCCGGGTGCAGGCCAAGGGCCTTGCCGGCGCTCTCGCCCAGGCCCGGAACCACGTTCAGGACGCCTTCCGGCAGCCCGGCTTCCAGCGCCAGCTCGGCCAGGCGCAGGGCGGAGAATGGCGACTGCTCGGCGGGCTTCAGCACAACGCTGTTGCCGGCGGCCAGGGCCGGCGCCAGCTTCCAGGCGGCCATGTCGAGGGGGAAGTTCCAGGGCACCACGGCGGCGACCACGCCCAGCGCTTCGCGGGTGATGGTGGCCAGGGCGTTCGGCGCGGTGGGCGCGACCTGGTCGTAGAGCTTGTCCAGGGCCTCGCCGTACCAGGCGAACACGTGGGCGGCGCCCGGTACATCGATGTTGTAGGCGTCCATCACCGGCTTGCCCATGTTCAGGGAATCCAGCAGGGCCAGTTCTTCGCGGTGGGCCATCATCAACTCGGCGAGGCGCAGCAGCACCTTCTTGCGCTCCACCGGCGCCATGCATGCCCAGGGGCCTTCATTGAAGGCGCGGCGCGCCGTGGCGACCGCCAGGTCCACCTCGGCCTCGCCGCAGGCGGCGACACGGGCCAGCAACTGGTTGGTGGCCGGGTTGATCGAATCGAAGGTTGCGCCGGAAGCGGCGGCCACCTGGCGGCCACCGATCAGCGCCTTGTCGTTGAATGCTTGCCGGGCAGCTTTCTGCTGCCAATAGCCGAGATCGAACACGCTGCACTCCCAGATCGACCGTCTGTGCGGTCAGTTTGTTATTCGGGTCGAGGCAGATGGTGCGCCAGCTTCCGGCAGAGGAAAATTATTAAAAATATGCTCGAGTCATATGAAAAAACTCGGCAGCCCAAGCGGCCTCGCAGGTGCCGACTGGGGTAAGGTTCACCCCATAACGACAAGCACAGAGAGCCACCACGCGCGTGCGCAGGCGGCCAACAAACAGAGGTGCCCGTGGCTACCTATACCTTGCGACAACTCAAGTACTTCGTGACGACCGTGGAAGCCGGCAGCGTGGCCGAAGCCTCGCGCAAGCTGTACATCGCCCAGCCGTCCATCTCCACCGCCATCAAGGGCCTGGAAGAAAGCTTCGGCGTGCAGCTGTTCATCCGTCACCACGCCCAGGGTGTATCCCTGACGCCCAGCGGCACGCGTTTCTACGAAAAGGCCCAGGAGCTGTTGCGCGTGGCCCGCGAGTTCGAACAGAACGCCCTGGCCGACAACGATATCGTCGCTGGTCAGATCGACATCGGCTGCTTCGAGACCGTCGCCCCGCTCTACCTGCCCCAGCTCATCGCCGGTTTTCGTGAGCAGTATCCGGGGGTGGACATTCGCATTCGCGATGGTGAGCAGCAGGAGCTGGTGCAGGGCCTGACCGCCGGCACCTTCGACCTCGCCTTCCTCTACGAGCACGACCTGGACAGCACCATCGCCACCGAACCGCTGATGCCGCCGCAGAAGCCCTACGCCCTGCTGCCGGAGAACCACCGCTTCGCCAAGCAGGCCCAGGTTTCCCTGCGCGACCTCTGCCTGGAGCCGATGATCCTGCTGGATGTGCAGCCGAGCCGGACCTACTTCGTCAGCCTGTTCCACGAGCTGGGCCTGACGCCCAATATCGTCTTCAGCTCGCCGTCGATCGAGATGGTGCGCGGCATGGTCGGCCAGGGCTTCGGCTTCTCCCTGCTGGTGACCCGCCCCCATTCGGAATGCACCTACGACGGCAAGAAGGTGGTGACCGTCGACATCACCGAACCCGTCGCCACCTCCGGCCTGGTCGCCGCCCGCCTCAAACGCAGCCAGTTGACCAAACCGGCGCAGCTGTTCGTGGACTTCTGCCGCGAGCGCCTCGCGCAGAAAACCCACGACGCCCCGTAGGTTGGTCAGAGCGCAGCGAAGCCCAACGGTCCGAGTCCCCCGCCCCTCCGCTTGATGGGTTTCGTACCTCAACCCATCCTACGAGAGCACCCAGCCTCGGCGACGCAGGATGCCCCGTAGGTTGGTCAGAGCGCAGCGAAGCCCAACGATCCGAGTCCCCCCGTCACTCCGCCTGATGGGTTTCGTACCTCAACCCATCCTACGAGAGCACCCAGCCTCGGCGACGCAGGATGCCTTGTAGGTTGGTCAGAGCGCAGCGAAGCCCAACGGTCCGAGTCCCCCGCCACCCCGCCTGATGGGTTTCGTACCTCAACCCATCCTACGAGAGCACCCAGTCTCGACGACGCAGGATGCCCCGTAGGTTGGTCAGAGCGCAGCGAAGCCCAACGGTCCGAGTCTCCCCGTCACTCCGCCTGATGGGTTTCGTGCCTCAACCCATCCTACGAGAGCACCCAGCCTCGACGACGCAGGATGCCCCGTAGGTTGGGCAGAGCACAGCGAAGCCCAACGGTCCGAGTCCCCCGCCATTCCGCCTGATGGGTTTCGTACCTCAACCCATCCTACGAAACGCGTATCGCCTTGTAGGTTGGTGTAGAGCGAAGCGAAACCCAACGATCCACGCCCTGACACCCCTTCCGATGGGTTTCGTGCCTCTGCGGAACGCCGCCCGCCCCATCCTACAAGGCTGTAGCATGGCGACGGTTCCCCGGCGAGGCAGCGAGCGTGATCAGAGAACTCAGGACATTCGTGGCGGTGGCCAGGCTTGGTAGCTTTTCTGCCGCTGCGAGGCAGGTGAGCCTGACCCAGGCGGCAGTCAGCGCACAGATGAAGAGCCTGGAAGATGCCCTCGGCATGCAGCTGTTCGACCGCACTGCCAAGTCGGTCAGCCTCAACGCCAATGGGCAGCGGGTGCTACCGCTGGCAGAGGAAATGCTGGAGCTGTATGCCCGCATGTGCCTGCCGGAAACCCTGGAGGGGTACCGGGGGGCGTTGAACATCGGCGCCATCGGCACGGTGCAGACCGGCGTCCTGCCGGAAACCCTCAAGCGCCTCAAGGAGGCCGCGCCGCTGCTGGAAGCGCGGCTGATTCCCGGCGTATCACGCGATCTGCTCGGCCAGGTGGAGGCCGGCGACCTGGACCTGGCGCTGATCATCAAGCCGCCCTTCCCGCTCGCCAAGGACATGCACATAGAGACGGTGCTGGAAGAGCCCTTCGTGCTGATCCATCCACCGGGCACTCACTTCGACGGTATCGCCGAGATGCTCGAACGCCACCCCTTCATCCGCTACGACAGCAAGTCGTTCGGCGGGCGACTGGTGGGCAGCTTCCTCAAGGACCACAAGCTGCCGGTGAACCAGGTGATGGAGCTGGATGACCTGGATGCCATCGTGCGCATGGTGGAAACCGGGCTGGGAGTGGCCATCATTCCCTTTGCCGGAATCTGGTCGCGCGGCAGCTCCACGGCGCGGGTGCACTCGCTTGGCGACAGGGCCTTCACGCGGGAGATCGTGCTGGTGTGCCGCTACGCCAACAAGGCGCTGCCGCAGGTCGAACTGTTCCGCAAGGTCATTCAGCCGTCAGCCCGCAGCTACGTGGATGGAATGGCGAACAACCTCAGGGACAAGCTGCAAGCATAAGAATCCTTTTAGCTGAGCGAAGGCGTTATTCGCTTTCGCCCCAACGGATTCGAATTGAAGATTGAAGCCTCCAAAGACCAGCAGCCGGAGCCTTCGATGAGCCTTTCCCCCTTCCACCTGGCCATTCCCGTGTACGACCTTGCCGCCGCCCGCGCTTTCTACGGTGAGGTGTTCGGCCTGGAGGAAGGCCGCTCCAGCAGCCACTGGGTGGACTTCAACTTCTTCGGGCACCAGTTGGTGATCCACGAACACCCAAAGACCGACTCGCAGAATCACGCCCACACCAACGCGGTGGATGGTCACGATGTGCCCGTGCCGCACTTCGGCGTGGTGCTGGAATGGTCGCAGTGGGAAGCGCTGGCCAAGCGCCTGGAGTCCTTGGGTACCCGCTTCGTGATCGAGCCCTATATCCGCTTCAAGGGCCAGGTGGGCGAACAGGCCACCATGTTCCTCTTCGACCCGTGCGGCAACGCGCTGGAGTTCAAGGCGTTCAAGGATATCGGCCAGCTGTTTGCCAAGTAGGGCCCATTCGGACTGTTGCGTTTTCTGTAGGAGATTCCATATCAATCAGCCGTGCAGCGGTCCCGTAGGTTGGTCCGAGCCCGCGAGGCCCAACGCGGCCAGTCACAGGCGCCGCTGCGTTGGGTTCCGCTGCGCTCTACACCAACCTACGAGTCCGAATTGCCCACAATAACGAGCCGGTCAGACGTCCTTCACCACCGCCGCCTCGCCAATGGCATAGAAGTGGCCGCCGGCGATGTAGTGCAGGCTGCGCCAGCGATCTTCGGCCTGTTCGAACTGCCAATGTCCATCGCGGAAGACGCGGGTATCCGCCCAGGCACCGACCACTTCTCCAATGAACAGGTCGTAGGTCTGCTGGATGTGGGGTTCGGGAATCAGTTTGCAGATCAGCCAGGCGGAGCTGCCGGCCACCAGCGGTACATCGAAACCGTCCATGCGGAACAGCTCCACGTCGCACTGCGCGAGTTTGTCCTGCACTTCATTGAGGCTGCGCGTACCCACCTTGTAAGTCAGTTCCAGCTGGCCGAGGTTGGGTACCTGGAGGGCGAAGAAGCCGCTCTCCTCCACCAGTGCGCGAGTACGGGTCGCCTTGTCCAGCACCAGTGTCACCTTGGGCGGCGAGAAGTCCAGTGCGCAGGACCAGGCGGCGGCCATGACATTGTCGACGCCGTCGTGGCTGGCGGAAACCAGCACGGTCGGGCCGTGGTTCAGCACGCGGTAGGCGTGGTCCAGCGCCACCGGGGCGATGTGCTCATTCATGGGAAAACCTCGTTCGGGATGGCGCTGGCCGCATGCCGCAACCAGCTCAGGCAATGCGCGGATTATGCAGGTTGCACGCTGCACTCACCACGCACCGCCGACCCGCGAGGCTGGACCCAGCCTGCCCCTCAGGTTCCCGACTTGACCTTGGTCCAGAGGCGCGTGGTGAGGCGGGTGACCTTGAAAGGCAATTCTTCGACGGTGAACAGCTTGTCCATGATCGAACGCTGCGGATAGATGGCGGGATTATCGCGCAGTGCCGGCACCACCAGCGCATTGGCGGGCAGGTTGGGGTTGGCGTAGTTGATGGCATTGCTGATGTTGGCGATCACCTCGGGACGCAGCAGGTAGTTCATGTACGCATAGGCCTCCCGCGAGTCGGGTGCGTTGCGCGGCATCACCACCATGTCGAACCAGAGCGTCGAGCCTTCGTCGGGAATCGAGTAGGCGATGGTCACGCCATTGTTGGCCTCCTGGGCGCGTGCGCCGGCTTGCAGAATGTCGCCGTTGAATCCGATCACTGCGCAGATATCGCCGTTGGCGAGATCGGTGACGTACTTCGAGGGGTGGAAGTACTGGATGTAGGGCCGGATGGCCATCAACGCCTGCTCGGCCTTGCGGTAGTCCGCGGCGTCATGGCTGTGATGGGGCAGCCCCAGGTAGTTGAGGGTGATCGGCAGGATCTGCGTGGGGTTGTCGATCATGGCGACACCGCACTGGCTCAGCTTCTTGATGTTCTCTTCCTTGAGCAGCATTGCCCAGGAGCGGGTGATCTCGGTGCTGCCGAAGATTTCCTCGATCTTCTTGACGTTGTAGCCGATGCCCACGGTGCCCCACATGTAGGGGAAGCCGTAGCGGTTGCCGGGGTCGTTGACCTCCAGCACCTTCATCAGCACCGGATCGAGGTTCTTCCAATTAGGCAGTTGGCTGCGGTCGAGCTCCTGGATGGCGCCGGCCTTGATCAGCTTGGAGATGAAGTGGTTGGACGGGCTGACGACATCGTAGCCGGTGCTCCCGGTCATCAGCTTGGACTCGAGCACCTCGTTGCTGTCATGGATGTCGTAGACCACCTGGACGCCGGTTTCCCCGGTGAAGTTCTTCAGGGTGTCGTCGGCGATGTACTGGCTCCAGTTGGAGACCCGCACTTCGCCGGCGGCCTGTACCAGTGCGGAGCAGCCTGCCAACAGCAGTGGCAGGCAGAGTCGGGCGATGTTCATGGTGTGTTCACCTTGTTGTTGTCACGGGGAAAGTTCGGAAATCAGGCTTCCGTGCCCGCTCTGCAGGCTTCGAATCCCATCCGCAGCGATGCGCCGATATCGAAGAAGGGGCTGGGAGGAATCCAGCCGGGCTGGGCTCGCCGCATCACCATGCGCAAGAGGAGTGAGTCGCCGCCGGACGCCATTTCGGCGAGCAGCCGGCCCCACAGGGTGCCGCGCGTCACCCCGGAACCGTTGCAGCCGGCCGCCGCATAGAGCCCTTTCTCGACCTGCGCGAAATAGGGCTGGCCACTGCGCGAGGCGCTCAGGTGCCCGGTCCAGCTGTACTGGATGTCCGACTCGCGCAGCCAGGGGAAGCGCCGCTGGAGACCTTCGAGGTGCCGCTGACGGCGCGTCATGAGCTGCCGGTCACTGAGGTCGTGACGGCGATATTCGGCGGTGTTGCGCATCAGGATGCGGCGGTCCGCCGTCAAGCGCACGGTGGCGCCCAGGGGGCGGGTAGACAGCACACCCCAGGGCTCCACAGGGCCCAGCGCCTCATACTCCGCGTCTGTCAGCGGTCGAGTCAGGCTGGCGCTGAGTTCCATGGCGAAGGTGCCGCTGTCGCGGATACCGATACGCGAGGTGAAGGCGTTCAGGCACGCCAACACCCGTGGCGCTTCCACCGAGCCCTCGGGGCCTACGGCGCGCAGATTGCCGTTGGCCAGGCGCTCCAGTCCCGTGATAGCCGCCTCTTCATAGAGCGTGACGTTGGCGGGCAGTGCATCCAGCAGGCCCTTCACGTACTTGGCCGGCTGCATCAGGGCATTGCCGTTTCCACACCAGATTCCGGCCTGGTAGTGGCGGGTGCCGAGCTTGCGTGCCAGGTCCTCGCCTTCCAGGCGTTGCACCGATGCGCCAACGGCTTTCAGGGTTTCCAGGCGTTCATCGATGCGCTCCAGCTTGCGCGGGTCGCTCACCGCGAAGTAATAGCCCGAGTCGCTGAACTCGCACTCGATCCCGTGACGGGCGATGCGCTGGCGCACTTCGCCGTTGGCCTCGCGGGCGATCAGGCTGTCGTCGAGGTAACCGGCAAAGCCCTTCTCTCCGATCAGCTCGGACAATCCCGGCTGCTCATGGGCAACCACGAACCCGGAGTTGCGCGCTGATGCGCCCTGGGCGGACCGCTGGCGGTCGACGATCACGATCCGCGCATCGGGGTGGAGTTCGGCCAGGGAATGCGCAGCACACAGGCCGGTAATGCCGGCACCGATCACCAGCCAGTCGGCCTTCTCCAGCCCCTTCAACGGCCCACGTGGCGGAGACATTCCCGCCAGACTCAGCCAGCCACATTCGTTGTTCATGACGCACCTCTTCCACGACCAGACGCCCAGACACTGCGGATTACCGCTGCGCAGCAATAAATGACCAAACCGCATCATTCGACTTGCGCCGCACCACGCTATGGCCAGAATTTACTGAGCATGCCGTGGTATAACCAACGCTATTAATTCATCGATCAATTCTCAAAACGCATGGATAAATTCCGTCATCCGCCGTCCTTCCAGGCGCTGCAGTCCTTCACGATGGTGGCGGGGTCATCCAGCTTCACCCAGGCGGCGGACGTGCTCTGCCTGACCCAGAGCGCGGTAAGCCGACAGATTCAACAGCTGGAAAGCCATTTCGGCGTGGCGCTGTTCGAGCGCAATAGCCGCAATGTCCGGCTCACCGCCGAAGGCGAGCAGGTGCTGCAATTCGCCCAGGCCACCCTTGCGCAATTGCGCGCCCTGGAAGATCGCCTGTCGCCCCGCGACCGTCCGTTCCGCATCCGGCTGCATGTGTCCCTGGCGGTGCGTTGGCTGCTGCCACGACTGAGTGATTTCTATCGGCTCCACCCGGGGGTTTCGATCGCCATCGAAACCGTCGCTACCGAAGAGGTGGAGGCGACCAGCGACTGCGATGCCTATATCGCCTATCACGATCAGCCCTCGACGGACCCCGCCTGCCTCACGCTGTTCGACGAGCGACTGATACCCGTCTGCGCACCCGGCCTGCTGGAGAGTGAACTACCGCTTCGCGCTACGAGCGACCTGGGGGCTTTCGCGCTCCTGCACCGCTCCGAACGCAAGGAAGCCTGGGAGTACTGGCTGAAACAGCATGGCGGAAGGCGACTGGAGGACTACCGGCACATTTCCTTCAACCTCGACGAACTGGCCATCGATGCCGCGGCCCGTGGCCTGGGCATTGCCATGACCGACCTGACCCTGGCCAGGGAACCCCTCGAACGCGGGGCACTGGTGATTCCCTTCGGCGAACCGCTGAGGACCGGCGGAGCCTACGTGCTGCGCCTGCAGCCTTCGGCCTCGACGCACAAGGCGTGCGCCGCCGTGCTGGACTGGTTCCGCCAGCAGGCCGAGGCCTGAGGCGGGTGCCTCACGGGGTCGCGGTCTGCCAATGCGCCTTCAGGTACTCGATGAACACCTTCACCTTGCGCGTGTTGCGCCTGTGGGTCAGGTAGAGCACATAAACCTGCGGACCAAAGCCGCTGGGCTCGCGCCAGTACTCGGGCATCACCTCCACCAGTTCGCCCCGGGCGAGATAGGGTTCAGCGCTCCATTGCGGAATGAACTGCAGGCCCTGGCCGTCCAGCAGGCAGGCCAGCAGGAAGTCGTAGTTGTCGCTCGACACCCTCGGTGTCGGCTGGTTGAGGCGGATGCGCTGCTCCCCCCTGGTCACCCACCAGAAATGCCGATTGAGCAGCGGGTGGCGAAGGATCAGCCAGTCGTGCTGGAAGTAGTTGTCCAGGTTCACGTCCCCTCCCCTGCGGGACAGGTAGGCGGGGCTGGCACAAAGGGTGATGCGGTTTTCCACCAGCGGCTGGGCGATCACGCCGGGCAGGTCGGTGGGGCCGTCGCGCAGGGCCAGGTCGTAGCCGCCGTCCACCAGATCGACATACTCGTCGGACAGGTCCACGTCCAGGTGGACGTGGGGATGCTCGCGAAGGAATCGGCAGCAGACGGCGTTGAGGAAGGCCGGAGCGAATGACGGCGGCGCGGTGATGCGCAGGCTGCCGCGAAGCTCATGCTGCAACTGCTCGACACCTTCGCCGGCCAGTTGCAGTTGCATCAGCGCCTGGCGGGCACCTTCCAGGTAGATGTGCCCGGCTTCGGTCAGGGACATCCGACGAGTGGTGCGCTCGAACAGCTTGGCGCCCAGCCCTTCTTCCAGCTGCGCGATGGCCTTGGTCAGCGAGGATGGCGTGGTGCCCAGGTGCTCCGCCGCACGGCTGAAATTGCCATGCTCGGCAGCGGCCACGAACATCCCCAGCGCGGTCAATCGATCCATTTTATTTCCACTTCAGAAAAGAAGTTATGCCGAGCCTGGCGTTATTCCGGGCTGGCCGACTGGTTAGTCTTTGCCCACAGACCAACAAGAATCAAGGCCACCCCTCAATGAAGCCGATTGCACCCTTGGCGATGTCCATCGCCCTCGCCTTTTCTTCCATGGAAACTATGGCAGCCGCCGATCTCATCCTGCACAACGGCAAGGTCTACACCGCCGAGCCTGGCCAGGCGTTGCAGCAGGCCGTTGCCATCGAGAACGGCAAGATCGTGGCCGTGGGCTCCGATGCCGAGGTGCTGCCGCTCAGGCAGGCGGATACACAAGTGCTGGACCTCGGCGGCAAGGTGCTGATGCC
Source organism: Metapseudomonas resinovorans (assembly GCF_002003485.1). Lineage (GTDB taxonomy): Bacteria > Pseudomonadota > Gammaproteobacteria > Pseudomonadales > Pseudomonadaceae > Metapseudomonas > Metapseudomonas resinovorans_D. The sequence goes on along the minus strand of NZ_BDMA01000043.1, from coordinate 9,114 downwards.
GGGCTTCATCGACTCCCACGCCCACGTGATCAAGGGCGGGCTGCAATTGCGTCAGGCCAACCTCAATGGCGAGGAAATTCCCCTGGCTGAACTGGAGCAGCGCCTGCGCCAGTGGCGGGACGACGGTAAGGCGAAGCGCGGCGAATTCCTGGTGGTTGGCGGCGTGCCCACCAGCTACTGGGACCAGCTCGACGCCTTCGCGCAGCGCTTCGACAACGGCGAGTGGGCGAACACGCCGATCCTCTTCGCCGGTTGGGACTACCACACCGGCTGGGCCAACCAGGCCATGCTCAAGCGCGCCGGCATCGATGCCGCCAAGGTGAAAGGCCTCAAGGGTGAAGAGCTCGCCACCATTGGCCACGGCGCAGACGGCCAGCCCAACGGGTTTCTCGTCGACGCAGGCCTCTACGCCGCCCAGGAGCTGATCCCGCTGCCTTCCCGGGACGACTTGCTGGGCGGCGCCCGCGACGCGCTGCACTACTACAACAGCCTGGGGATTACCGCCTGGATGGACCCGCTGGCCAACGAGATTCCCGGCGGCCCCATCGACAACAGCTCGGTGGGCGTGCTGCCCATCTACAAGGCCATGGCCGAATCCGGCGAGCTCACCGCCCATGTCGCCGCCCTGCTGATGGCCGACTCCAAAGCCACCGCCAAGGACCTGGATGAACTGGACAAGGTGCGCCAGCAGTTCGCCGGGGTCCCGAACCTCAGCCTGCCGGGCATCAAGGTGTTCGCCGACGGCGTGGCGGAGCACCCGGCACAGAGCGCAGCGATGCTGGAGCCCTACAAGAACTCCAGCAAGAGCGGAGAACTGCTGATCGACCCGGCGCACTTCGGTGAACTGGTGGACGCGGCAGACGCGCGGGGCTGGCTGGTACACGTGCACGCCATCGGCGACCGCGCGGTGCGCGAGTCCCTCAATGGCATCGCGCAGGCGCGCAAGGCACGGAGCAGCGGTATTTCCCACTCCATCACCCATCTGCAGATGGTCAACCCGAAGGAATTCGCCCGCTTCAAGCCGCTGGATGTGATCGCCTCCATGCAACTCTACTGGGCAACCGCCGACGAGCTCAGCGTCGACCTGGTGCAGCCCTACGTCAGCGCGATGGCCTTCCAGTACCAGTATCCGGCGCGCTCGCTGCTGAAGAACGGCGCCACCATCGCCGGCGCCAGCGACTGGCCGATCACCACCCCCGAGCCCTGGAAAGCCATCTACCAGGCCGTCAGCCGCCAGGGACCGAAGGGTGTGCTCAACGCCGCCGAGGAAATCGACCGCGAGACGATGTTCCAGGCCTACACGCTGAACGCTGCGCGAGCCATTCGCCTCGACGACCGCATCGGCTCGCTCGCGCCCGGCAAGCAGGCCGACCTGATCCTGCTGGACCGCGATGTGTTCCAGGTCGAACCCGAAGCCCTGCGCGACACCCAGGTGCTGAAGACCTGGTTCGCCGGCCGCGACGTTTACACCCGCAACCGCTGATTTCCGCTTCTCCAGTCCCGGGGCTTCGACCAGAGGTTCCGGGCTGCATCACGCCCGCAATTCAACGCTGAACAGGTAATACGCAGTGAAAGTCCATACCTTCGTCACCGACACCCAGAACCCGCAGATCCGTGGCCGGCAGATCGGTGAACGGTGGGCGGAGCAGATCCGGCACACGGTATCGCTCTACCTCGATTTCTTCTCCCAGGTGGATGTCGACCCGGCACGGGTACGCAGCCTCGGTGAAGCCAGCCTCGCCGCCCTGGAAGCCTGGAGCCCGAACCTGGCCCAGGAAATTGTCGCCACCGCCGAAGGTGCCGGGCTGCCGCTCTGGCAACTGGCAGCGTTGAACGCCCGCACGGAAATCCTCGCGGTGATGCCGACGCCGCCCGAAGGCGAGTGTTCCACCGCCGTATACGCCCCGCGCGGCGCCAAGGCCCCGCGCACCATCCAGACCTGGGACTGGCACGACTCGCTGGTCCCTGATGGCTTGATGCTGCAACTGACCAGCAACGCCGGTCTCTCGGTCAAGCTGTTCACCGAGTTCGGCATGCTCGGCAAGATCGGCGTCAACAGCGCCGGCCTGGGTATGCACTTCAACATCCTCCACCACGGCAGCGACAACGACAGCGCCGGCGTACCGGTGCACGCCATCGCCCGTCGCGTACTGGAAGAGGCCCGCAGCGTCGACGAGGCGATTGCCCTCGCCCGTTCCGCACGGGTCAGCGCTTCCACCGTGCTGACGGTGTTCTCCCGCACGGACACCGCACTCCGCGCCGCCAGCATCGAAATGTCCCGCGAAGCGACCGCCGTGGTGCTCCCCAACGAGGATGGCTGGGTCACCCACACCAACCACTTCCTCGCGCCCGAACTGGTCCCCGGCGAGCGGACCCTCGACGTCTCCACCACTTACGCCCGCCTGGACCACGTGAATGCCCAACGGCCCCAGATGACCGGCGCGACCCTGGCTTCCCGCGCCAGTGCCATGTGCGGAGAACCCGGCGAGCAGGCGCCGATCTGCTTCCACCCGGACCTCAGCCTGCCGCCGAAAGAACGCTGGGAAACCCTGCTTACCATCGGCATCGACACCGAACAGTGCGAACTGGAGTACGCCGCCGGCAACCCGGTAGCGCTCGCCCGTTCCGGCAGCGTGCGCTTCTGACCCTGATCGGCGGCCGGCGCCACCGGCCGCCGCCAGCTCCCTCCAACAACGACAAGACGAGCAAAGGCACATGGCCAAACAACCCTCCCCGGCAACGGGATCGCAATCGGCGCTTCGGACCTTCTTCGTATCCGGCATGGGCACCGCCCTGGAGTTCTACGACTTCGTCATCTACGGCGTCGCCGCCGCCCTGGTCTTCCCCCAGGTCTTCTTCCCTGATCTCGACCGCCTCACCGCTACCCTCGTGGCATTTGGCGCTTTCGGTGCCGGCTTCTTCGCCCGGCCGTTGGGCGGCATGGTCTTCGGCCACCTGGGTGACAAGGCCGGGCGGCAGAAGGCCCTGGTGATCACCCTGCTGCTGATGGGCTTCTCCACCCTGGCCATCGGCTGCCTGCCCAGCCACGACAGCATCGGCGTCGCCGCGCCCATCCTGTTGGTGCTGTTGCGCCTGGTGCAGGGCTTTGCTGCGGGCGGGGAATGGGGTGGCGCGGCGCTGTTCGGCATCGAATCCGCGCCGCCGGGCAAACGTGGCCTGTGGGGCAGCTTCACCAGCATGGGCATCGGTATTGGCGGCATCCTCGGCTCGGCGGTGTTCGCCATCGTCAGCGCCGTCTACGACGACAACCTCGCCGACTTTGCCTGGCGCATCCCCTTCTGGCTCGGCGGCGTGCTGGTACTGATCGGCCTCTATGCGCGCCTGTCGAATCCTGCCAGCAAGCCCCTGCAACGCAGCGAGAACACCCGCCTGCCCCTGGTCGCCGCCCTGCGTTCGCGTCCCCGCGAAATGCTGCTGTGCATCGGCATCGCCTTCGGTTACGTGACCATCGCCTACATCGGCAGCACCTTCTTCCTCGCCTACGCCACCGAGGTGGGCTACGGCAGCACGGAAGCCCTGCTCTTCGACGTGTCCCTGTCCATCGCCATCGTCATCAGCGCCCCGCTGTTCGCCGCCCTCTCCGACCGCATGGGCCGGCGCAAGGTGATGATCCTGGGTTCGGTGCTGATGGCCGCCGGCTTCTTCGTCTTCTTCGCCCTGGTAGGCCGTCACAGCCTGGCAGTCGCCTGCGCCGCCTATGTGGTAGTGGGCGCGCTGATGGGCGCCACCCAGGGTCCGATCCCGGCCTTCCTCGCCGAACAGTTCCCCCGCTCCATGCGCTATTCCGGCATGTCCGCTGCCTACCAGATCGGCGCGGCCTTCGGCGGCGGCACGGCGTCCAGCCTGGCGACGGCGATCCTGATCGCGACGGGCAGCCCGTTCGGTGTGGCTGCCTATGGCGCGGCTGCACTGACGCTGGTGGCGGTGTGTTCATTCCTGCTGAAGGAGACGGCGCACCTCGACATGGAGGCGATCGATGCGGAGCCGGGAATGATGCTGAATGCGAAGGTGGCTACGTCGGTCTAATCACGACAGACACGAACGGGTCCATACGGGCCCGTTTTGATTTTGAGCGTGGTAGACACCAGCCTCATGCGGCTGGCGTCTGGTGCCGTGGCAGCGCGATGGAGATCAGCGCCGCCAGCAGCACGAATCCACTGGATACCCAGAGGCAGGCCTCAAGTCCGTATTGCTGGAACACCCAGCCCGAGAGCAGCGTGCCAACCAGACGGCCCAGGGCGTTGGACATGTAGTAGAAGCCCACGTCCAGGGATACCCCGTCTTCCTTGGCATAGCTGACGATCAGGTAGCTGTGCAGCGACGAATTCACCGCGAACAGCACGCCGAACAGCATCAACCCGCCGAGCAATACCGCCTGCGCCGACCAGCCAGCAGTCAGCCCCAGGGCAATCAGCGCCGGCAATCCGGCCAGGGCCAGGGCCCAGGTGAAGGCGGCGCGGCCGTCCGGCACATGCCCGGTCTTTTTGCCGGTGATGTGCGGGGCGAAGGACTGCACGATGCCGTAACCGATGATCCAGGCGGCAAGGAAGCCGCCGACCAGCCAGAAATCCCAGCCGAATACCGTGCTCAGGTACACCGGCAGCGCCACCACGAACCAGACGTCGCGAGCGCCAAAGAGGAACAGCCGCGCCGCCGAGAGGATGTTGATCGCCCGGCTCTTGGAGAGCATGTCGCGGAACTTCGGTTTGGCCTTGGCTTTGCCCAGGTCCTTCTTCAGCAGCATGAGGCTAACCAGCCAGATCAGCGCCAGCACCGCCGCCATCACCAGCACGGCCCCAGTGAAACCGAGCAACGCGAGCAGTGCGCCACCGAGGAAGAAACCCACGCCCTTGAGCGCATTCTTCGAACCGGTGAGGACGGCCACCCAGCGGTACAGCGTGCCCTGCTGGCTGTCCGGTACCAGGAGCTTGATCGAGCTCTTGGCGCTCATCTTGTTGAGGTCCTTGGCGATACCTGACAACGCCTGGGCGCCCATCACCCAAGGCACGATCAGCCAGGCGGCCGGCACCGTCAGCATCAGCAAGGCCAGCACTTGCAGGCCGAGGCCGATGTTCATGGTGCGGTTCAGCCCCAGACGAGCGCCGAGGTAGCCGCCCACCAGGTTGGTGATGACGCCGAAGATCTCGTAGAACAGGAACAGCGCTGCGATCTGCAGCGGCGTATAGCCCAGGGTGTGGAAGTGCAGCACCACCAACATGCGCAGCGCGCCGTCAGTGAGGGTGAAGGCCCAGTAGTTGCCCGTGACCAGCAGGTACTGGCGCACTTCCGTGGGCAGGGCTGACAACGCCTGCATGATCCCTGGTTACTCCGCCGTGCCGGCCAGACGGGCCAGCTCCGCCGCACGATTGGCATAGCCCCACTCGTTGTCGTACCAGGCGTAGAGCTTCACCTGGGTGCCGTTGACCACCAGGGTCGACAACGCATCGATGATCGAGGAGCGCGGGTCGGTGCGGTAGTCGATGGACACCAGCGGTCGCTCTTCATAGCCGAGGATGTCCTTCAACGGACCATCGGCGGCCGCCTTGAGCAGTGCATTGACCTCTTCCACCGTCGTCGCGCGCTCCACCTCGAACACGCAGTCGGTCAGTGACGCATTGGCCAGCGGTACGCGCACCGCGTGGCCATTCAGCTTGCCGCGCAGCTCGGGGAATATCTCGGCAATGGCGGTCGCCGAACCTGTAGTGGTGGGAATCAGGCTCATGCCCGAGGCGCGGGCGCGACGAAGGTCTTTATGGGGTGTATCGAGGATGCTCTGCGTGTTGGTCAGGTCGTGGATGGTGGTGATCGAACCATGGCGAATGCCCAGGTTCTCGTGGATCACCTTGACCACCGGGGCCAGGCAGTTGGTGGTGCAGGACGCGGCGGTAACGATGCGGTGCTGCGCCGGATCGAACAGGTGCTGGTTGACGCCCATGACGACGTTCAGCGCCCCCTTTTCCTTGACCGGCGCGCAGACGACCACGCGCTTTACGCCCTGATCCAGATAAGCCTGGAGCACGGCGACCGTCTTCATCTTGCCGCTGGCCTCGATCACCAGGTCGCAGCCGCTCCAGTCGGTGTCGGCGATGGCCTTGTTGGCGGTCACTCGGATGCGCTTGCCGCCGATCACCACGCAATCGCCATCACTGCCCGCTTCGTGCTGCCAGCGCCCGTGCACCGAATCGAAGTTCAGCAGGTGGGCGTGGGTGGCGGCATCGCCCGCCGGGTCGTTGATGTGGACGAACTCCAGCTCGGGCCAGTCCCAGGCAGCGCGCAGCGCCAGGCGACCGATACGACCGAAACCGTTGATACCGACTTTGATGCTCATGCTCGAGTTCTCGTATGACTGTCTGGATGAAATGGAACGGGGCTTTGGCCTGCACTCAGCAGCAGGCGGCAGCGCGCTCGGGACGGTCGCCCATGGCATCCAGGCGCTTCGAATCGGGACTCAGCCAATGCTGGTTCGCTTCCAGGGCAGTCGTCAGCACCGTATGTACCCAGTCGGGGAGATTGGGATGCAGGCGGTAGTACACCCACTGCCCCTGGCGGCGATCCGCCAACAAGCCACAGGTGCGCAGCTGCGCCAGGTGGCGGGAAATCTTCGGCTGGCTCTCATCCAGGGCGCAGGTGAGTTCGCAGACGCACAACTCTTCCTCGCGGGTGATAAGCAGCATCAGACGAACGCGGGTTTCGTCGGCCAGGCATTTGAAAACGGTGGTCGGGGTCAGATGGTCGGTCATAGCGCTCACCAGATTGCGTGCCCGAAGGATCGCATATATGGCATTTCGAATATATGAATTTTCAAATATGAGCCGAACCCGACTCGAGGTGCCTTTCGTAGGATGGGTTGAGGCACGAAACCCATGCGGTTCGGATTTCGCAGGTTTGACTCCTCCCGCGAGGCAGTGGGGGCCACTACGTTGCCCTTGGCGAATGAATTCGCCCCTACAGGGTTGGGCCATTGAGTCCCGATTTCTCTCACCCTGCCCTCGCCCAGAGGGAGAGGAGTTTGGCCCTGTGCGGCTCCGCGAAAAAACTGGGAACACCGCGCGGCGCTTTGCGGTCATCTGCATTGAGCCCTGCGCCAGCACCGTTCGGGATGTCGGCTGGAAGTGCGCAGGTCCGGGTGGCGATGCGCCGGTTCTCGTGCCTGCACTCAATAGGGGCCGCGAGTGGATATCTGCGAGATGGTGATTATTCTTCTCAAGAACCCCACATGTTCTGTGAGGTTGTCTGTCTGTTTTCACGCTTTGCGTAATCCGTAATCCGATGGCATCAGCCCTACGGCCTGAGTGCGGCAGCGGTTCTGGATACTCCGGCCTACAAAAAGAACAAGACGGAGAAGACTCATGGCGACAATAGACGAAACATCCACGGGCAACACGCCCCACCGCGGGATAACCAAGGAGGAGCGCAAGGTCATCTTCGCCTCGTCCCTGGGCACCGTGTTCGAGTGGTACGACTTCTACCTCTACGGCTCGCTCGCCGCGATCATCGCAAAGCACTTCTTCGCGGGCGTCAACGAAACCACGGCCTTCATCTTCGCCCTGCTCGCCTTCGCCGCGGGCTTCGCGGTGCGGCCCTTCGGCGCCATCGTGTTCGGTCGGCTGGGCGACATGATCGGACGCAAGTACACCTTCCTCATCACCATCGTGATCATGGGTATCTCCACCGCCGTGGTGGGCATCCTGCCCGGCTATGCCACCATCGGCGTGGCGGCGCCGATCATCCTGATCACCCTGCGCCTGTTGCAAGGCCTGGCGCTGGGCGGCGAGTACGGCGGCGCGGCGACCTACGTGGCGGAACACGCGCCACAGGGCAAACGTGGCTTCTTCACGTCCTGGATCCAGACCACCGCAACCCTCGGCCTGTTCCTGTCGCTGCTGGTGATCCTCGCTTGCCGCAAGTTCCTCGGCACCGAAGCCTTCGAGGCCTGGGGCTGGAGGATTCCGTTCCTGCTGTCGATCCTGCTGCTGATCATCTCGGTGTACATCCGCATGCAGCTCAGCGAGTCGCCGGTGTTCGTGAAGATGAAGGCCGAAGGCAAGGCGTGCAAAGCGCCGCTGACGGAGTCCTTCGCCCGCTGGGACAACCTGAAGGTGGTGATCATGTCGCTGCTCGGCGGCACCGCCGGCCAGGCCGTGGTCTGGTACACGGGGCAGTTCTATGCGCTGTTCTTCCTGCTGCAGATGCTCAAGATCGACCCGCAGACGGCGAACCTGCTGATCGCCGGCTCGCTGTTGATCGGTACGCCGTTCTTCATCGTGTTCGGCAGCCTGTCGGATCGCATCGGCCGCAAGAAGATCATCATGGCGGGCTGCATCATCGCGGCGCTGACCTATTTCCCGATCTTCCACGCGCTGACCCAGTACGGTAACCCCGACGTGTTCGCTGCGCAGGAGAAGAACCCGGTCACCGTGGTCGCCGATCCCGACCAGTGCTCGTTCCAGTTCGACCCGGTGGGCAAGGCCAAATTCACCAGCTCCTGCGACATCGCCAAGAGCCTGCTGGCGAAGAAGGCCATTCCCTACCAGAACGAGAAAGCCGAACCTGGAGCGCTTGCCCAGATCCGCATTGGTGACAAGGTGCTGCCGAGCTTCGAAGGCACCGGCATGCCGGCTGCTGACTTCAAAGCCCAGAACGACGCGTTCACCGCCACCATGGGCGCTGCGCTGAAGGACGCTGGCTATCCGGAAAAGGCTGATCCGGCGAAGACCAACTACCTGATGGTGCTGCTGCTCCTGACCATCCTGGTGATCTACGTGACCATGGTGTACGGCCCGATTGCGGCCTGGCTGGTGGAACTCTTCCCGGCGCGCATCCGCTACACCTCGATGTCACTGCCCTACCACATCGGCAACGGCTGGTTCGGCGGCTTCCTGCCCACGGTGTCGTTCGCCATGGTGGCGGCCACGGGTGATATCTACTACGGGCTCTGGTATCCCATCGTCATCGCCGTGATGACCGCCATTCTCGGCACGCTGTTCCTGCCCGAGACCAAGGACCGAGACATTCGTCACACGTGAGGTGGCGCCTGGGCACGTGTCTAGTCCTGAAATAGGTTTACACCTATCAGGCTAACCTCCAGACCTC
>NZ_BDMA01000042.1:0-35526 GCF_002003485.1 Metapseudomonas resinovorans | reverse complement strand
GATGGCGGCGGACTGGTCGGCGGTGCTGCGGGCGTCCTGCACCGAGCGTTTCACGTCGGCGATGATCGGTTGCAGCTTGTCGAGGAAGCGGTTGAACCAGCCGGCCAGTTCGCCCAGTTCGTCCTGGCGGGCGTAGTCCAGGCGGCGGGTCAGGTCGCCTTCGCCGGTGGCGATGTCCTTGAGCATGCTGGCCACGCCAAGGATCGGCCGGGTCACGCCACGGGCGGTGAGCCACACCAACAGCAGGCCGGCGACGGCGGCGGCGAGGCCGATCAACAGGCCGGTGAGGTTGGCGGTGTCGTTCTGCTGGTCGAGTTTGGCGTCCAGTTTCAGTGCCGGCGCCAGCAGGACCTTCTCGGGGACTTCCAGCAGCACGCTCCAGGGCGCGGCGGTGGGGATGGGCTTGAACGGCTGCATGACGCGCAGCATGCCGTCGTGCTCCATTTCCACGGCTTTGCCGGCCTGCAGGTTGCCAGCCAGCTCAGCAGCCTTCGCACCGAAGGCCTTGTCCAGTTTGGCGCTGAGAAGGCCAGCATCGCGGCTGTGACCAGCGAGCAGACCCGCCGGGCTGAGGATGCTGACGTGGCCGTTGCCGTCATAGAGCTCGCGATTACCGGCGATGCTCAGTTGCTGCAGGCTTTCCAGGCTGATGTCCAGGCCCATGACACCGACGGTCTTGCCGTTCAGTTGCAGCGGGAAGGCGATGCTGGTCATCAGCACCTGACGGTCGCCCACGTTATCGAAGTAGGGGTCCAGCACACAGGCCTGGCCGGTTTTCATTGGGCAGGTGTACCAGGCGTTGTAAGGGGCGCCGCTGGGACCGGTGCTGCTGTCGGCGAGCAGTTCTTCGGTCATCGACTCGGACTCGAGCTTGCCAGGAGAAGGCTGGGACCAATAAAGGGAGAAGCGGCCCTTGTCGTTGCTGCCGAGTTCGGCCTGGTCGGCGAAGAGCTCGTCCTTGCCGTCCAGGGCATTGGGCTCGAAGACCAGGTACAGGCCCAGGATCTCCGGGTTGGCCTCCAGGCTGGTGCGCACCTGGCGGGTCAGGTCTTCGCGCAGGTCGAAGGCGTCGAGGAAGCGCTTTTCCGCTTGCTCCTTGAGGAACAGGACCTGACGGGAGAAGCCTTTACCGTACTGGTAGTTGTCCATGAAGTAGCGCTGGATGCGGATTGCCTGCAGCTCCGCGCGGGCCTCCAGGCGCAGGCGCGCGCTCTGGTCGAGCATCTGGCTGCTGTCGGCCTTCACCAGGCTGGCGCTGCGCTTGGACTGGTACAGGGATGAGCCGACCAGCAGGGTCACGATGGCCAGCAGGCAGAGGCCGACCAGCAGGGTGATCTTCCACTGGATGGACAGGCGATTGAACGGCATTGGGGCTTCCTTCTGTCTCGTCGGAACTTCATTCGTTGTCGGCGCGGTCGGCGATTTCTTGACGCGTAGACGACGAATAGCCGTGCGGAATGCACGAGGGTGCAATTTGCAGGCAAGAATTATGCACAGTCCGACTAATATTCCGAACGCTTTTGACAGGGACGGCCGGTTTCGGCAGAGTGCGCGCTTTTTTTCGCGGCAGAAGCCTTGGCTGGCAAGGCCGCAGGACCGAGGAGTGGCGATGAATGCGGTAGTGGCGGCGGTGGGGATCATGCTGGTCCTCAGCCTGTGCCGGGTACATGTGGTAGTGGCCCTGATCATTGGTGCGTTGGCAGGCGGCATGTTCGGCGGCCTGGGAATTGACGGTGCCCTGGCGGCCTTCAACAAGGGGCTCGGTGGCGGTGCCACCGTGGCGCTGTCCTACGCGCTGCTGGGCGCTTTCGCCGTTGCCATCGCGCGTTCCGGCCTGGCCCACGCACTGGCCGACAAGGCCCTGGCGCTGGTGGGCAGGCAGGAGGCCAACGGGGGCAACGCACTGAAATGGGTGCTGGTGGCTCTGCTGCTGTGCGTGGCGATCTCCTCGCAGAACATCCTGCCGATCCATATCGCGTTCATTCCGCTGCTGGTACCGCCTCTTCTATATGTACTGACGCGCCTGGCCATCGACCGCCGGCTGATCGCCTGCGTAATCACGTTCGGCCTGATTACGCCCTACATGTTCTTGCCGGTGGGGTTCGGGAACATCTTCCTGAACGAAATTCTGCTGGCGAATGTGGTGAAAAGTGGCGTGGACGTTACCGGTGTGAATGTCACCGAGGCGATGTTGATACCGGCCCTGGGCATGGTTGCCGGCCTGCTCATCGCGGTGTTCATCAGCTATCGCGGCAAGCGCACTTATGACCTGGAACGTATCGCCCAGGCCGAGCAAGTGAGCGTCGCTTACAACCCGTTGAGCCTGGGTGTCGCCGGCGTGGCGATCGTGGCTGCCTTCGTGGTGCAACTGCTGCTGGACTCGATGATCATCGGCGCGCTGCTGGGCTTCGTGATCTTCTCGCTGTCCGGTGTGGTGCGCTGGAAGGAGACGGACGACCTGTTCACCGAAGGCATGAAGATGATGGCGATGATCGGCTTCATCATGATTGCCGCCTCGGGCTTCGCCGAGGTGATGCGAGAGACCGGCCACGTCGCGACCCTGGTGGACACCTCGGCGGCCTGGATCGGGCACAGCAAGGCGCTCGGTGCGCTGCTGATGCTGCTGGTGGGCCTGCTGGTGACCATGGGCATTGGTTCGTCCTTTTCCACGGTGCCGATCATCGCGGCCATCTTCGTGCCGCTGTGCGTGCAACTGGGTTTCAGCCCGCTGGCCATCGTCAGCATCGTCGGTACCGCGGGCGCGCTGGGCGATGCGGGTTCCCCGGCATCCGATTCCACCCTGGGGCCCACCTCTGGCCTGAACGTCGACGGCCAGCACAACCATATCTGGGACACCGTGGTACCGACTTTCCTGCACTACAACCTACCGCTGCTGGCCTTCGGCTGGGTCGCGGCGATGGTGCTGTAAGGTCGCTGGACGCCATTGCCGGGCTGGTTCGCCAGTTCCGCATCATGCTCCCCGTAGGAGCGAGCTTGCTCGCGAAGAGTCCGAGCGCGCTATTTCGCGAGCAAGCTCGCTCCTACACACCCTGCAGCGGCGCCAAAAACAGTTAGCACTTTCCCCGATTCGCCGCGGACTAACCCAGTAGGTCCTCTACACCCCGCGGCATTGCTATGGCTTCTCAGCGGCAACTGCACAACCGCACCCTGATCCTCCTTCTGGTGGTGGTATCGCTCGCGTTCTGCTGGATTCTGGTGCCGTTCTACGGAGCCGTATTCTGGGCTGTAGTGCTGGCGGTGATCTTCAGTCCCTTGCAGCGCGAACTGGCATTGCGTTTCGGCGGACGGGGCAATCTGTCGGCGATGATCACGCTGTCGATCTGCCTGCTCGTTGCGGTGCTGCCGGTGCTGCTCATTGGTCTGATGCTGGTGCAGGAGGGTGCCGATTTCTACCATCGGCTCGAATCGGGCGAGCTGGACATCGGCGGCTATGTCGAGCAGTTCAAGAACCTGTTGCCGAATTTCCTCCAGCGCCAACTCGATCGCCTCGGCATCGGCAACCTGAACGGCGTGCGCGACCGCATCGTCAGCGGCATGCTGCAAGGCAGCCAGTTCCTCGCCACGAAGGCGTTCACCATCGGTCAGAACACCTTCGAGGTTGTGATCGGCTTCTTCGTCATGCTCTACCTGTTGTACTTCTTCCTCCGCGACGGCTACGAAGTGGCGCGCAATGTGCGCATGGCGTTCCCTCTCGGCGAGCAGCACAAGCGCCGGTTGCAGATCAAATTCACCCGCGTGGTACGGGCAACGGTCAAGGGCAACATTGTGGTCGCCATTGTCCAGGGGGCGTTGGGAGGGTTGGTGTTCTGGTTCCTGGGCATTACCAGCCCGGTGTTCTGGGGGGTGATGATGGCGTTCCTGTCGCTGCTGCCCCTGGTGGGGGCGGGGATGATCTGGGGACCGGTCGCTCTGTTCTTCATGATCAACGACGAACTCTGGAAGGGTGTAGGGCTGGCGCTGTTCGGCATCCTGGTGATTGGGCTGGTGGACAATATTCTCCGCCCCATGCTGGTGGGCAAGGACTCGCGGATGCCGGACTATCTGGTGCTGATTTCCACCCTGGGCGGGCTGTCGCTGTTCGGCCTCAACGGCTTCGTCATCGGTCCGCTGATCGCGGCGTTGTTCGTGGCGAGCTGGGACCTGTTCACTGAGACGGGCAAGAAGGTGATGCTGCCCTAGACGCGCGCACTTTCCCCCAAAACGAAAAACCCGGCACAAGGCCGGGTTTTCGTTTCTCGGGTTCCGCTTAGTGGGCTAGGGCCACCAGACCGGAGTGCTGGACCAAGTCCAGCAGCGGCTGCGGGTAGACGCCGAGGAAGAACGCCAGCAGGGCGACGAACAGCAGCATGATGCCGCCGGCGCGTTGCGCCCAGTGCAAGTCGGCGTCGTGACGACGCAGGTTCGGCTCGACCAGGAACAGGGTGACCATGACGCGCAGGTAGTAGAACACGCCGATGGCGCTACCCAGGACCATGGCGCCCAGCAGCCACCAGAGGCCGGATTCGACACCGGCGGCGATCACGAAGAACTTGCCGATGAAGCCTGCGGTGAGCGGGATGCCGGCCAGGGACAGCATCATCACGGTGAGCACGGCGGTCAGGTACGGACGGCGCCAGAACAGGCCGCGGTACTCGTACAGGGCATCGCAGTCACGGCCGCTGTAGGGGGTCGACATCAGGGTCACGACACCGAAGGCGCCCAGGCTGGTCAGCACGTAGGTAGCCAGGTAGACACCGATGGCTTCCACGGCCAGCCCCTTGCTCGCGATCAGGGCCACCAGCAGGTAGCCGAAGTGCGCGATGGAGGAGTAGCCCAGCAGACGCTTGATGTTGTTCTGCACCAGGGCCAGCAGGTTGCCGAATAGGATGGAGGCGATGGCGATGACGGTCAGCAGATCGTTCAGCCAGCCGCCGGCGGTGGCCGGGGACAGCTGATAGAGACGCAGCAGCACGGCGAATACGGCGACCTTGCTGGCGGTAGCCAGGAAGGCGGCCACCGGCGCCGGAGCGCCTTCGTACACGTCCGGGGTCCAGAGGTGGAACGGCACCAGGGACAGCTTGAACGCCAGGCCGATCAGCATCATGCCGATGCCGAGCTGGGACAGCACGCTGGAGGTACCGGCGGCGGCCAACTGGCTGAAGCTCAGGCTGCCAGCGTCGGCGTAGAGCAGGGCCATGCCGAACAGCAGGAAGGCGGAACCGGCGGCGGACAGCACCATGTACTTGATGCCGGCCTCCAGGGAACGCTTGTTGAAGAAGGCGTACGCCACCAGGCCGTAAACCGGTACCGAAAGCAGCTCCAGGCCGATGAACAGGCCGGCGAGGTGCTGCGCGGTGACCAGTACCAGGCCGCCGGCGGCGGCCAGGAGGATCAGCAGGTACATCTCTTCGCGGTTGCCCGGGTAGCCCTTGCCCGACTCACCACCCAGGTAGGCGTGGATCAGGGTGACGCAGGCGAGGGTGCCAGCCAGGACCAGCGCCATGTAATAGGCGCCGAAATTGTCGACCATCATCAGCGGGGTCACTTCCAGGGGAGCGACCTTGAGTGCCGGGAGGATGGACAGCAGGGCGAGGTTGAGGCCGATGACCGAGAGGCCGAAGGTCCAGGAGTGGTGCCGCTTCCAGGCGATGGCCAGCATCACCACGACAATGGTGGCGCAGGTGACCAGCAGCGGTAGCAGGGCAATCAGGTGTTGAGTCGTGAATTCCATAACCTACTTACCGGGCAACGAGTTGATTGACGGCGGAATCCAGCCACTGGTGCACGCCATGCATGGTCGCAGCGGAGGTATCCAGTACCGGTTGCGGGTAAACGCCGAGCAGGATCAGCAGGGCGGCGAGGCCCAGGACCATGGTCAGCTCGCGATAGCGCAGGCCTTCGTAGGCGTTTTCGTTCTTCGCCGGACCGAAGTAGGCGCGGTGGATCATGATCAGCGAGTAGACCGAGCCGAACACCAGACCGGTGGAGGCCAGGACGGCAATCCACGGTACCTGCTGGAAGGAACCGACCAGGATCAGGAACTCGCCAACGAAGTTGCCGGTGCCCGGCAGGCCCAGTGCGGCGGCAGCGAAGAACAGGCTGATACCGGGCAGGTAGGGCATGCGATTCCAGATACCGCCCATCTCGCGCATGTCACGGGTGTGCAGGCGCTCGTACAGCTGGCCACACAGGATAAAGAGTGCGGCGGCAGAGAGGCCGTGGGCGATCATCTGCACGATGGCGCCCTGCAGCGCGATCTGGCTGCTGGAGTAGATGGCGATCAGCACGAAGCCCATGTGGGACACGCTGGAGTAGGCCACCAGGCGCTTGATGTCGGTCTGGGCGAAGGACAGGAAGGCACCGTAGACGATGGCGAACACACCGAGCCACTGGGCGATCGGCGCGAACTCGGCCGACGCGTTGGGGAACAGCGGCAGGGCGAAGCGGATCATGCCGTAGGCGGCGGTCTTCAGCAGGATGCCGGCGAGGTCCACGGAACCTGCGGTCGGGGCCTGGGCGTGGGCATCGGGCAGCCAGGAGTGGAACGGCACCACCGGGAACTTCACCGCGAAGGCGATGAAGAAGCCGAGCATCAGCAGGTACTCGGTGCCCGGAGCAAGCTGGGCCTTCAGCAGGTCGGCGTAGTTGAAGGTCAGTACGCCGGTGTTGCTGTAGTTCACCAGCACCAGGCCGAGGATGGCCACCAGCATGATCAGGCCGCTGGCCTGGGTATAGATGAAGAACTTGGTGGCGGCGTTGATGCGGGTCTTGCCCTTGCTGCCACTATGACCCCAGAGCGCGATGAGGAAGTACATCGGCACCAGCATCATTTCCCAGAAGAAGAAGAACAGGAACAGGTCGATGGCGAGGAACACGCCGACCACGCCGCCGAGGATCCACATCAGGTTGAGGTGGAAGAAGCCGACGCGGTTCTGGATTTCACGCCAGGAGCAGAGTACGGACAGCACACCGAGCAGGCCGGTGAGGACGATCATCAGGATGGAGATGCCGTCCAGGGCCAGGTGGATGGTGACGCCGAAACGCTCGATCCACTGCACCTTGAACTCTTGCGCCCACACCGGATCGGTGCCGGGAGCGGGGGCCAGGGTGAAGTCGCCGGTCGCCCACAGCCAGAGGCCGAGGCCGAACAGCAGGGTCATGGTGAGGAGGGCGATCCAGCGGGGCAGGGTGGCGCCGAAGCGCTCACCTTGCCAGCAGAGCAGGCCGCCGATGAAGGGAATCAGGATTAGCCAGGGCAGAATCATGACGGGCTCAATTCCTTAAGAAGATTCAGGTCAGCAGCACGGCGCCGAGCACGAGCACGGCTCCGCCGACGATGGATACGGCGTACCAGCGCAGCTGGCCGGTCTGGCTACGGCTGAGGGCGAAGTTGCCACCCTTCACTACACGCGGGACCAGGCCGATGGTGCCGTCGATGGGATCGCGACGGAGCAGGCGGCAGACCAGCAGGTAGGGTTTGACGAACAGCAGGTCGTAGAGCCAGTCGAAGCCCCAGGCGGCGAACCACCAGGCACCGAGGAAGCGGCCAGGAGCGCTTTGGGCAACGGCGCTGACGAAGCGGCGCTTGCCGAGGAAGAGCAGGGCGGCCAGCAGGATGCCCGCAAGGGCGATGGCGCCCGAGGCGATTTCCAGGCTGTGCTTGGCTTCGCCACCGGCATGGCCGACGCTTTCCGGCAGCACGCCGGCCAGCGGCGGGGTGATCAGTGCGCCGACGAAGGTGGAGAGCACGATCAGCACGCTCAGCGGCAGCCAGTGGGCAACGCCATGGCCAGCGTGGGCTTCGGTCTGCGCTTCACCGTGGAAGGCGATGAAGATCAGGCGGAAGGTGTAGATCGAGGTCAGGAAGGCACCTGCCAGGCCCGCGTAGAGCAGGCCGGCGTGACCACTGGCGAAGGCTTCCCAGAGGATCTCGTCCTTGGAGTAGAAGCCCGCGGTAACCAGCGGCAGGGCCGCCAGGGCCGCACCACCGACAATGAAGCTCGCGTAGGCCAGCGGCAGCTTCTTCCACAGGCCGCCCATCTTGAAGATGTTCTGCTCGTGGTGGCAGGCGTTGATCACTGCACCGGAGGCAAGGAACAGCAGGGCCTTGAAGAAGGCGTGGGTCATCAGGTGGAAGATCGCCGCGTCCCAGGCACCCACGCCAAGGGCGAGGAACATGTAGCCGATCTGGCTCATGGTGGAGTAGGCGAGGATACGCTTGATGTCGGTCTGCACCAGGGCGGCGAAGCCGGCCAGGACCAGGGTCACACCACCAACGATGCCGACCAGCTCGAGGATTTCCGGGGTGAGCAGGAACAGGCCGTGGGTACGGGCGATCAGGTAGACGCCTGCGGTCACCATGGTCGCCGCGTGGATCAGCGCGGAGACCGGGGTCGGGCCGGCCATTGCGTCTGCCAGCCAGGTCTGCAGCGGCAGCTGGGCGGATTTTCCCACGGCGCCGCCGAGCAGCATCAGGGTCGCGACCCAGAGCCAGGCGTCACCGGCCACGTACTTCTCAGGGGCCAGCTTCATCAGCTCCTGGATGTTCAGGGTGCCCAGGTGGAAGAACAGGATGAACAGGCCGATGGCCATGAACACGTCACCCACGCGGGTAACGATGAAGGCCTTGAGCGCTGCGTTGCCGTTGGGCGTGTGCTTGAAGTAGAAGCCGATCAGCAGGTACGAGCACAGACCCACGCCTTCCCAACCGAAGTAGAGGAACAGCAGGTTATCGCCCAGCACCAGGAACAGCATGCTGGCGATGAACAGGTTGGTGTAGGCGAAGAAGCGGGAGTAGCCCTCTTCACCGCGCATGTACCAGGAAGCGAACAGGTGGATCAGGAAGCCGACACCGGTGACCACGCCGAGCATGGTCAGCGACAGGCCGTCCAGATAGAGGGTGAAGCTGGGCGCGAAGCCCGCCACGCTCATCCACTGCCAGAGCACCTGGGTGTACACGCCGCCTTCCGGCGGGGCCACGTTGAACTGCCAAATGATCGAGGCGGCTACCAGGGCCGAGAGACCCACGGAGCCGACGCCGATGACGGCGGAGGTGTTTTCGGAGAAACGCCCGCGGGAGAAGGCCAGGATGAACCAGCCAAGCAGCGGGAACAGGCAAGTGAGGAATAGAAGGTTCATCCGCGCATCTCGCTGGCAGCGTCGATATCGAGGGTATGGAAGCGGCGGTACAGCTGCAGCAGGATCGCCAGGCCGATGGAGGCTTCGGCGGCTGCAAGGCTGATCACCAGAATGAACATGATCTGACCGTCAGGCTGGGCCCAACGGGCGCCGGCGACCACGAAGGCCAGCGCGGCGGCGTTCATCATGACTTCCAGGCTCATGAGCACGAAGAGGATGTTGCGGCGCACCATCAGGCCGGTGAGGCCCAGGCAGAAGAGCACGCCGGCGACCGCGAGGCCATGTTCCAGTGGGATTGCGTTCATGGCTTATTCCTTAGCTTCGTGGCGGCCGAGGTGGAAGGCGGCGACCAGGGCTGCGAGCAGCAGCATGGAAGCCAGTTCCACAGCCAGCAGGTACGGGCCGAAGAGGGCGATGCCGACTGCCTTGGAGTCCACCGTGGTGTGACCGATGGTGGCGCCAGTGGCGTTGCCGAACAGCACGTACAGCAGCTCGGCCAGCAGAACCAGGGAGAGCAGGGCAGGGCCGGTCCAGATACCAGGCTTGAGCCACTTCTTCTCCTGCTCGGCAATCGCCGGTCCGAGGTTCAGCATCATCACCACGAAGACGAAAAGCACCATGATGGCGCCGGCGTAGACGATGATTTCCAGGGCGCCGGCAAAGGGTGCACCGAGGGCAAAGAAGCACATCGACACCGCCAGCAGCGAGACGATGAGGTACAGCAGGGCATGCACCGGATTGGTGTTGGTGACCACACGCAGGGTGGAGACAACGGCCACACCGGCGGCGAAATAGAAGGCGAATTCCACGCGCGTCTCCTTAGGGCAGCAGGCTCTTCACGTTGATCGGCTCGGCCTCGTTCTGCGCGGCGCCTTTCGGCTTGCCGGCAATGGCCATACCCGCCACGCGATAGAAGTTGTAGTCCGGGTTTTTGCCGGGACCGGAGATCAGCAGGTCTTCCTTCTCGTACACCAGGTCCTGACGCTTGAACTCGCCCATCTCGAAATCCGGGGTGAGCTGGATTGCGGTGGTCGGGCAGGCTTCTTCGCACAGGCCGCAGAAAATGCAGCGGGAGAAGTTGATGCGGAAGAACTCGGGGTACCAGCGACCATCGTCGGTCTCAGCCTTCTGCAGGGAGATGCAGCCGACCGGGCAGGCCACGGCGCACAGGTTGCAGGCTACGCAACGCTCTTCGCCATCGGGATCGCGGGTGAGGACGATGCGACCGCGGTAGCGCGGCGGCAGGTAGACGGGCTCTTCCGGGTATTGCAGGGTGTCACGCTTGCGGAAGGCATGGCCGAAGATCATCACCAGGCTGCGAAGCTGGGTGAAGGTGCCATGCACGACGTGGATGATTTCTTTGATCATGGCATTACTCCTTACTGGGCCGAGGCCAGCACCAGGGCGCCGGTCACCAGCAGGTTGATCAGGGTCAGCGGCAGGCACACCTTCCAGCTGAAGGCCATCACCTGGTCATAGCGCGGGCGCGGGATGGATGCGCGCAGCAGGATGAACAGCATGATGAAGAAGCCGGTCTTCAGTGCGAACCAGATGAAGGGGATCTGCGGAAGGATGCCGAACGGGCCGTGCCAGCCGCCGAAGAACAGGGTCACGAGCAGGGCGGAGATCAGCACGATGCCGATGTACTCGCCCACGAAGAACATGCCCCATTTCATGCCGGCGTATTCGATGTGGTAACCGTCGGCCAGTTCCTGTTCCGCTTCCGGCTGGTCGAACGGGTGACGGTGGGTCACGGCGACGCCAGCGATGAAGAAGGTACAGAAGCCGAAGAACTGCGGAATGATGAACCACAGGTGCTGGGCCTGGTATTCAACGATGTCGCGCATGTTGAAGGAACCCACCTGCGCCACGATGCCCATCAGCGACAGGGCCAGGAACACCTCGTAGGAGATGGTCTGGGCCGAGGCGCGCAGGCTGCCGAGCAGGGCGAACTTGTTATTGCTCGACCAGCCGGCGAAGAGCACTGCGTACACCGCGATGCCCGCCATGGCGAAGAAGAACAGCACGCCGATGTTCAGGTCGGCCACGCCCCAGGTGGGGGTGACCGGGACCACGGCAAACGCGATCAGCAGGGCGCTCATCGCGATGATGGGCGCCAGGGTGAAGATCAGTTTGTCAGCGAACGGCGGAGTCCAGTCTTCCTTGAAGAACATCTTGATCATGTCGGCGCCGAGCTGGAAAGCGCCGAACGGACCTACGCGGTTCGGACCGTAGCGGTCCTGCCACAGGCCGAGCAGACGACGTTCCACCCAGGAGAGCAGCGCACCGGTCACGACCACACCGAGCAGGATGACGATGGACTTGAGGACAGTGACGACGATGTCGATCAGTTCGGGCGTCAGCCAGCTCATTGCGCGGACTCCTGTACGGCAGTGACGATGGCACCGGCGAAGACGGCCGGGATGCCCGGCAGACCGGCAGGCAGGCCGATCAGGCCGATGCCCATTTCTTCCTTGATGGCCAGCGGCAGACGCAGGGTCTGGCCGTTGACAGTCAGGGCGAGCAGGGCACCGTCGTTGACGCCGAGGCGGTCAGCTTCGTCCTTGGCCAGGGCCACGTAAGGCTGCGGGATGCGCTCTTGCACCGGCGCGGCGCGGGAGCTGTTCTCCTCGCTGCCGAACAGGTGGTGCAGCGGCACCGCCTGCCAGGTGCCCTGGGCCGGGTTGAAGGCAGCGTTGATGCTGTACCAGGGCAGGGCCTGGCCCTTGGCCTCGATCAGGCGCACGCCCGGGTCGCCAGCGCGCAGGTGGCCACCGACTTCGTCCTGGAACTTGTTCCAGGCCTGCGGGGAGTTCCAGCCCGGAGACCAGGCGAACGGAATCTGCTGACGATCTTCCTTGGTGCCGGCATAGCCTTCCATGGAGAAGGCGAAGGCGGAGTCCTTGTCCTGGGGCTGACGCGGCTCGTGCACGCTGATGTTGGCGCGCATGGCGGTACGACCGCTGTAGCGGTGCGGCTCGCGAGCGAGCTTCATGCCCTTGATGCGGAAGGAGGCAGTCGGCGCGGCATCGCGGATGCCAGCCAGCAACGGGCTGCTGTCGGCACAGGCGGAAGTCACCTGGTCCAGCTGGGTCCAGTCGACGGTCTTGCCCAGCAGGGTGCTGTGCAGTGCATGCAGCCAGCGCCAGCCTTCGCGAACGAGGATGTTGGCGTCGTAGTAGGTTGGGTCGAAGACCTGGAAGAAGCGCTGGGCGCGGCCTTCCAGGCTGACCAGGGTGCCATCGCCTTCGGCGAAGCTGGCAGCCGGCAGCACCAGGTGGGCGCGCTCGACCGTAGCGGTGTGCTGGTGGTCGGCAACGATCACGACCTTGGCTGCTGCCAGGGCGGCATCGACCTTGGCGGCGTCGGCGCGGCGGTACAGGTCGTTCTCGAGAACGACGACGGCATCGGCCTTGCCGGCGGTCAGGGCTTCGAGGGCAGCGTCGACGGATTCGCCACCGAACAGGGCGAGGCCCATGCTGTTGGCTTCCGGCACCACGAGGCTGATGGAACCGTTCTTTTCACGGTTCTTCAGTGCGCTGGCAATGTTCGCGGCGGCTTCGATCAGGGCCTTTTCGCCCAGGGAAGCGCCGGAGATAACCAGCGGACGCTTGGCATTGATCAGGGCATCGGCGATGCGCTTGACCAGCTCGGAGGCTTCGTCTTCCAGGCCTTCCACGGCCGGGGCACTCGGGTCGATGGCGTGGGCCACGGCGAAACCGATGCGGGCGAGGTCGGCCGGTGCGGCATGAACGCTTTCCGCGGCGATGTCATCCAGGCGAGTGGCGGCGACGCTGGCGATGAACAGCGGGTTCAGCGCGTCCTGGGCGACGTTTTGCACGGCGGCCATGTGCCAATCCTGGATCTTCATCGAGGCGGCGATTTCGGTGGCCTTGCCTTTGACCGCCTGACGCAGGGCCAGGGCCATGCGGGCTGCAGTCTGGGTCAGGTCTTCGCCGAGGACGAAGATCGCGTCGTGCTTCTCGACCTCGCGCAGCGTCGGCACTGGCAGTGGGCCGTTCTGCAGGATCTCGCGAATCAGGCGCAGGTTGGCCAGTTCACTGGCGGCGATGCCGGTGTAGTAGTTCTCGGCGCCGACCAGTTCACGGAGGGCGAAGTTGCCTTCGAGGCTGGCGCGCGGCGAACCGATACCGATGACGCGCTTGCCTTTCAGCAGCTCGGCAGCCTTGTCCAGCGCTGCGTCCAGGCCCAGTCGCTGGTTGCCCAGCAGAGGCTGGCGCGGACGGTCTTCGCGGTTGACGTAGCCATAGCCGAAGCGGCCACGGTCGCACAGGAAGTACTGGTTCACCGAGCCGTTGAAGCGGTTCTCGATGCGGCGAATCTCGCCGTAGCGTTCGCCGGGGCTGATGTTGCAGCCACTGGAGCAGCCTTGGCAGATGCTCGGGGCGAACTGCATGTCCCACTTGCGGTTGTAGCGCTCGGAGTGGGTCTTGTCGGTGAACACGCCGGTCGGGCAGACCTCGACCAGGTTGCCGGAGAACTCGCTCTCCAGCACGCCGTCTTCGACGCGGCCGAAGTAGACGTTGTCGTGGGCGCCGTAGACGCCGAGGTCGGTGCCGCCAGCGTAGTCCTTGTAGTAGCGCACGCAGCGATAGCAGGCGATGCAGCGGTTCATCTCGTGAGCGATGAACGGGCCGAGCTCCTGGTTCTGGTGGGTACGCTTGGTAAAGCGGTAGCGACGGGCGTTGTGGCCAGTCATTACCGTCATGTCCTGCAGGTGGCAGTGACCGCCTTCTTCGCACACCGGGCAGTCGTGCGGGTGGTTGGTCATCAGCCATTCGACGACGCTGGCGCGGAACTGCTTGGCCTCTTCGTCGTCGATGGAAATCCAGCTGTTATCGGTGGCGGGGGTCATGCAGGACATGACGAGGCGACCACGCTTGTCGTTCTCGTCGGTGTACTGCTTGACCGCGCACTGGCGGCAGGCGCCGACGCTACCGAGCGCCGGGTGCCAGCAGAAGTAGGGGATGTCGAGTCCGAGGGACAGACAGGCCTGCAAGAGGTTGTCTGCACCATCGACTTCGAGCGTCTTGCCGTCTACGTGGATAGTGGCCATGGTTCAGTCTTCATCTGCCCGTGTGACCGGGCTTTGGCTAATGGAATCTGCGTGCGCGCGGGGCCGGTCTTGCGGCCGCCGCTGCGCTTATTCTCTGCCTCAGGCGCCGACGGGAATCGGTCGCGCTGCCGGAATCTGGCTGGCGATGCCTGCCTCGAACTCCGGACGGAAATACTTCATCGCACTGCCCAGTGGCTCGACGGCGCCCGGTGCGTGGGCGCAGAAGGTCTTACCTGGGCCGAGGAAGCTGACGAGCTGCTCCAGTGTCTCCAGGTCACCCGCCTGGCCTTCGCCGCGTTCCAGGGCACGGAGGACCTTGACGCTCCAGGGCAGGCCGTCGCGGCAGGGTGTGCACCAGCCGCACGACTCGCGAGCGAAGAACTCTTCCATGTTACGGAGCAGGGAGACCATGTTGATGCTGTCGTCCACGGCCAGTGCCAGGCCGGTACCCATACGGGTGCCCACCTTGGCGATGCCTGCGGCGTACATGGGCGCATCCAGGTGCTCGGGGAGCAGGAAGCCGGTACCGGCGCCGCCGGGCTGCCAGGCTTTCAGCTTGAAGCCGTCACGCATCCCACCAGCGTAGTCCTCGAACAGCTCGCGAGCAGGAACGCCGAAGGGCAGTTCCCAGAGGCCGGGGTTCTTCACCTTGCCGGAGAAGCCCATGAGCTTGGTACCCATGTCTTCGCTGCCCGGGCGGGCGAGGGTCTTGTACCAGTCCACGCCGTTGGCGACGATCGCTGGCACGTTGCACAGGGTCTCGACGTTGTTGACGCAGGTTGGCTTGCCCCAGACGCCGACGGCGGCAGGGAAGGGCGGCTTGGAACGCGGGTTGGCGCGACGGCCTTCCAGCGAGTTGATCAGGGCGGTCTCTTCACCACAGATGTAGCGACCTGCGCCGGTGTGGACGAACAGCTCGAAATCGAAACCGCTGCCGAGGATGTTCTTGCCCAGCAGGCCGGCGGCCTTGGCTTCATCGATGGCGCGATTGAGGTTGCGCGCCGCGTCGACGTACTCACCGCGCAGGAAGATGTAGCCGCGATAGGCCTTGAGGGCGCGCGCGGAAATCAGCATGCCTTCCACCAGCAGGTGCGGCAGCTGCTCCATCAGCATGCGGTCCTTCCAGGTGTTGGGCTCCATTTCGTCCGCGTTGCACAGCAGGTAGCGGATGTTCATGGATTCGTCGGCCGGCATCAGGCCCCACTTCACGCCGGTGGGGAAGCCCGCACCGCCACGACCCTTGAGGCCGGAGTCCTTGACCTGCTGAACGATGTCGGCCTGGGCCATCTCGGTCAGGGCCTTGCGAGCAGCGGCGTAGCCGTTTTTCTGCTGGTATTCGTCGAGCCATACCGGCTGCGCGTCTTCGCGCAGGCGCCAGGTCAACGGATGGGATTCTTCGCTGCGGGCGATGCGGTTGGCCGGGCCAATGGAGGTGAGCGTCTTCATTGGTAGGCCTCCAGCAGCTTGGCAACGCCATCAGGTTGTACGTCGCCGAAGGTGTCGTCGTCGATCATCACGGCCGGGGCCTTGTCGCAGTTGCCGAGGCAGCAGACCGGCAGCAGCGTGAAGCGGCTGTCGGTGGTGGTCTGGCCAAGGCCGATGCCGAGCTGCTTCTGCATTTCGGCAACGACGGACTCATGGCCGCCGACGTAGCAGGTCATGCTGTCGCACACGCGGATGACGTGGCGGCCAACCGGCTGGCGGAAGATCTGGCTATAGAAGGTAGCCACGCCTTCGACATCGCTGGCGGGAATGCCGAGGATCGCGCCGATGGCGTCAGCGGCGCCATCCGGCACCCAGCCACGCTCTTTCTGGACGATCTTCAGGGCTTCGATGGACGCCGCACGCGGGTCCTCGTAGTGATGCATTTCGTGCTCGATGGCCGAGCGCTCGGTTTCGCTGAGTACGAAACGGTCGGTCTGGATAAGGGTGCTCATGATCAGCGGTCCACGTCAGCCATTACGAAGTCGATACTGCCCAGGTAGGCGATCAGGTCTGCCACCATGCTGCCGCGGATCACTGAAGGGATCTGCTGCAGGTGGGGGAAGCTGGGCGTCCGGATCCGGGTGCGGTAGCTCATGGTGCTGCCGTCGCTGGTCAGGTAGTAGCTGTTGATGCCCTTTGTCGCCTCGATCATCTGGAAGGCTTCGTTGGCCGGCATGACCGGGCCCCAGGAAACCTGCAGGAAGTGGGTGATCAGGGTCTCGATGTGCTGCAGCGTGCGCTCTTTCGGCGGCGGCGTGGTCAGCGGGTGGTCCGCCTTGTACGGGCCTTCCGGCATGTTCTTGAGGCACTGGTCGATGATGCGGATGCTCTGGCGCATCTCTTCGACGCGGACCATGCAGCGATCGTAGGCGTCACCGTTGTGGGCCAGCGGCACTTCGAACTCGAAATTCTCGTAACCGGAGTAGGGGCGTGCCTTGCGCAGGTCGAAGTCGCAACCGGTGGAGCGCAGGCCAGCACCGGTGACGCCCCACTCGAGGGCTTCCTTGGTGTTGTACTGGGCGACGCCGACGGTACGGCCACGCAGGATGCTGTTCTTCAGGGCAGCCTTTTCGTACTCGTCGAGGCGTTTGGGCAGCCATTCGACGAATTCCTTGACCAGGCCATCCCAGCCGCGCGGCAGGTCGTGGGCGACGCCACCGATGCGGTACCAGGCCGGGTGCAGGCGGAAACCGGTCACGGCTTCGATCACCTTGTAGGCACGCTGGCGGTCGGTGAAGGTGAAGAACACCGGAGTCATGGCGCCCACGTCCTGGATATAGGTACCCAGGAACAGCAGGTGGCTGGTGATCCGGAAGAACTCGGCCATCATCACGCGGATGAAGTCGACGCGCTGCGGCACCTTGATGCCGGCGAGCTTTTCGACCGCGAGGACGTACGGCAGGTTGTTCATCACGCCACCGAGGTAGTCGATACGGTCGGTGTACGGAATGAAGCTGTGCCAGGACTGGCGCTCGGCCATTTTCTCGGCACCGCGGTGGTGGTAACCGACTTCCGGCACGCAGTCGACGATCTCTTCGCCGTCCAGCTGCAGGATGATGCGGAAGGCACCGTGGGCGGAGGGGTGGTTCGGGCCGAGGTTGAGGAACATGTAGTCCTCGTTCTCGCCGTGGCGTTTCATGCCCCAGTCTTCCGGGCGGAAGCGAGCAGCTTCTTCTTCAAGCTGGTGCTTGGCCAGGGTCAGGCTGAAAGGGTCGAATTCGGTGGCGCGCGCCGGGTAGTCCTTGCGCAGCGGGTGTCCTTCCCAGGTGTTGGGCATCATGATCCGCGACAGGTGCGGATGGCCGGCGAAGGTGATGCCGTACATGTCCCAGACTTCGCGCTCGTACCAGTTGGCGTTCGGCCAGATACCGGTGACGGTAGGAAGGTTGAGGTCGCCCTCGGACAAGGCCACCTTGATCATCACGTCACTATTACGCTCCAGCGACATGAGGTGGTAGAACACCGTGAAATCGGCATTCGGCAGGCCGCGGCGCTGGGTGCGCAGGCGCTCGTCGACGCCATGCAGGTCGTACAGCATGACGTAGGGGCGCGGGAGATTGCGCAGGAACTTGAGGACGTCGATCAGCTTGTCACGGGCGACCCAGATCACCGGCATGCCGGTACGGGTCGACTGGATGGTCAGGCTTTCGGCGCCAAAGCGGGAATTGAGCTCTACGACGACGTCTTGGTCGTCAGCCTTGTAAGGCGGAATAGACAGAACGGTGTCTGCAGTCATGGTCTCGGTCGCTATCGGTCAACGTAAAGAATGAGCCTGGGGTCTTCCGGAGAAGAACAGGCTCAGACTTCGTCGGGGCTGCGCAGGTTGGTGACCTGAATACGCTGTTCGCGGCGCTTTTCTCGCTCGGAGGGCATGTCGGCACGATAGACGCCTTGGTCCCCCACGACCCAGGATAGCGGGCGGCGCTCCTGGCCGATGGATTCCTGCAGCAGCATCAGGCCTTGCAGGAACGCCTCCGGACGGGGCGGGCAGCCGGGAATGTAGACGTCCACAGGCAGGAACTTGTCCACGCCCTGAACGACCGAGTAAATATCGTACATGCCACCGGAGTTCGCGCACGAACCCATGGAGATCACCCACTTGGGCTCCAGCATCTGCTCATAGAGGCGCTGGATGACCGGTGCCATCTTGATGAAGCAGGTACCCGCGATAACCATGAAATCCGCCTGGCGCGGTGATGCACGAATGACCTCCGCACCGAATCGCGCGATGTCGTGCGGTGCGGTGAAGGCAGTGGTCATTTCCACGTAGCAGCAGGAGAGGCCGAAGTTGTACGGCCACAGGGAGTTCTTGCGACCCCAGTTGACTGCTCCGTTGAGAACATCCTCGAGCTTGCCCAGGAAGATGTTCTTGTGCACCTGATCTTCTAGCAGCGGGTCGGAAACGGTCTCCCGTTCGCCGATCGGATACTGCTCGTAAGTGGCATCCGGATCGATCCGAGTAAGTTTGTATTGCATTGCCAAAGCCTCATTGTTTTAGCTTCGCCTGCCGCTTGCGACGACCTTCGGGAGCCCAATCGAGCGCCCCGATGCGCCAAAGGTAGACAAGACCTGCCAACAGAATTGCTATGAAAATGGTTGCTTCGATAAAGCCGGCCCAACCGCTTTCACGGACGGAAACGGACCAAGCGAAGAGAAAGAGGGCTTCGACGTCGAAGATCACGAAGAGCATCGCGACCAGATAGAACTTTGCGGAAAGGCGGAGGCGGGCAGTGCCGGTGGGGAGCATGCCGGATTCGAAGGGGTCGTTCTTGCTACGACCGATGGCCTTGCTGCCGAGCAGGCTGGAGACACCGATCATGAAGGCACAGAGGCCGACGACACCCAACAGGAAAACAGCGAAACCCCAGTTGTGGGAGATGATGGCAGTAGCTTCCGACATGCCGGAACTCCTTAGTCAAGGAACGGCGTTCACTTGCGTTTAATAGGTTTAGTGCCGGGTTTCTTTGAGACCCTGGCAATCGATTCGGACAATTTTATGCCCGACCGGGTGTGCAAGTAAATTTTTCACGTCAAAAAATTGCCCGCGCAGCCGGATT
Organism: Metapseudomonas resinovorans; assembly: GCF_002003485.1. GTDB lineage: Bacteria > Pseudomonadota > Gammaproteobacteria > Pseudomonadales > Pseudomonadaceae > Metapseudomonas > Metapseudomonas resinovorans_D. Next base: position 16,269 of record NZ_BDMA01000042.1, on the reverse strand, counting down.
TTTGACCGTCTGCTCCTCTGCAGGCCACTATCCATCAGTGTTTCAGCGTTTTCTTAGGCCTTGGTCGGATTGCGGCCTTATGTCGCAGCGAGGGTACCTTTTGGCTTGCAAATGATAGTCATTAGCGTTTGATTGGTGGTTAATTAATCACTACACGTGAGTTGCTCCGGAGAACTTGGAAATTGTCTCGGAAAATATGCTGTGAACGTTCCTAAGTTGCTCTTCCAGCTGTTTTCATAATTGCGACAATTCCATTTGTTTTTGTTCATATTGAATTGCGAAAGAGGAAAAAAGAGGCCGGCCCAGATGAGCCGGCCGAAATCCTTGAGGGGATTCAGAGCAGTCGACGGCCGTCTTCGCGCGTGATGATCACGGTGGAGGAGCGCGGCCGCTTGCCCGGGCCGTCTGGCCAGGTGCTGAGCAGGTTGGTGGCGGTAGAACCTTCACCAGGGTGCTGGATGTTGATGAACAAGGTGCGAAAGTCGGGTGTCGCGCTTATGCCGGTCACTTCGGCGCCCAGGGGGCCGACCAGGAAACGCTTGAACTCACCGCTGCGCGGGTCCGCCACCAGCATCTGGTTGTTGCCGAAGGGGCCAGTGCTGAGCTGGCTGCCACTCATGTCGGTCTGGATCCACAGACGGCCTTCGTCGTCGAACCAGAGCCCGTCGGGGCTGGCCAGGATGTTCTGCGCGCCCAGCGGCTTGCCATCCGGGCCGCGGCTGTCCGCCTCGGGACCGGCGAGCAGGAAAATGTTCCAGTCGAAGCGGCGTCCGGCGTGATCGCGACTGTTTTCGCGCCAGCGGATGATGTGGCCGTAGGCGTTGGCCGGGCGCGGGTTGGCGGCGTCGGCAGTGGTGCGAGCGGTGTTGTTGGTGAGGGTGAAGTACACCTCGCCGTTGTCCGGATTCACCGCGCCCCATTCCGGGCGGTCCATGCGGGTGGCGCCAACGACGTCGGCGGCCAGGCGGGTGTTGATCAGCACTTCGCCCTGGTCGGCAAAGGTGACGCCCGCTGCCAGGCAGGCCTTGAGGAAGTTGCGATCATTGATGTCCAGGGGCAGCCAGTCGCCGCTGCCATCGGCATTGAAACGGCCGACATAGAGGGTGCCTTCGTCCAGCAGGCGGCCGTTGGCTTGGCCGGGGCGGTACTTGTCGCGGCTGACGTACTTGTAGATGTACTCATTCTGCGAGTCGTCGCCCGAATAGCAGACTACCGGGCGGCCGGGTTTCACCGGGGCGAAGATCAGGCCTTCATGGGCGAAGCGCCCCAGGGCGGTGTGCTTGACGGGGGTAGATTCGGGGTCGAAGGGATCGATTTCGACTATCCAGCCGAAGTGGTTCGGCTCGTTGCGGTAGTCGCCCGTAGCGTCGGCGGTCTTGCGGGTCGCGTCGAAGCGTTCGAATTCGTCTCCCGGCAGGGTTTCCCAACCGAAGCGGCTGCTACTGCGCAGGCCGTAGCGCTGCAGTTCGCGCGGCAAGCCGGTGTCGCGGGTAGCGAAGTAGCCAGCCCAGTTCTCCTCGCAAGTGAGGTAGGTGCCCCAGGGGGTGAAGCCGTTGGAGCAGTTGTTCTGGGTGCCACGAGTGGCGGTGCCCTGCGGGCTGTAGCGGGTTTGCAGCAGCTTGTGGCCGCGGGCCGGCCCGGTGATCTGCATCGGCGTAGCGGCGGTGATGCGGCGGTTGCGGCGGCTCGGCACCACTTCCCACTCGCCATTTACATTGCGGCGGATTTCAACCACGGAAACACCGTGGGCGTTGATCTCTTTGCGGACTTCTTCGGCGATGGTGCGCTTGCCGCTGACCACGGTTGGGCCATTGGGGTGCAGCAACGGGGCATCGATGTACTCGTGGTTGAGAACCAGCAGGCCGTGGTCGGAACGCTTGCCTGGACCGCGACGGGCGTCGATGGGGAAGAAGTGCATGCCGTCATGGTGCATGCCGATCTGCTCAGCCTGATCCAGGGCGCTGTTGCTGGCATCCTCTGCGAAAGCCGGATAGCGGCCGGTGATTGGCGTGCCCCACGGAATGAAGGGGGTGGCCTTGTAGTCCGGCGGTACGGTGATGGTGTCGGCGCGGCCGGTGGGGATGGCATCGAAGGGCAGGCGCGAGCGCGGCTTGAAGGGGAAGCCCTTGGCTTGTGAGTCGGCAGCCATGGCGTCACCCGGAAGGGCTGCGCCAAGGAATGCCAGGGCGCTCGCGGCGGCGCCACCGATCAGCACCTGGCGGCGGTTGAGGCCACTGATCAGGTCGTTGATGTGCGGGTTGTTGGAGGTGTTGCTGGGTAGTTCGTCGCCGCTACCAAAGAGCACGGCGTTGTCGTTGTGTTCGTTCAAGGCGGGTCTCCACGCAGGCGAATCGACGGAGATCTGACGCTAATTGTCGAAGGCGACGGAACGATTACAGCGAGATGGAAATACTGTTGCGCGGGAATTGGCGCACGCTTTCAGTTGTGCGCCATGGCCTGATCTTTCTGCTGGATGGCGAAGATCAGCGCGCCACCTGCGAGTTGTTCGATCACCCGATCGCGATCCGCGTTGGACAGGACCAGGCAGCCGAAGCTCCTCCCTGGCACGCCGTGCTGGCGGATGAAGTCTTCCTCCATGTAGGCGTTGGCATGGATGACGATGGCGCGCTCTTCAGCGTTGCTGTTGCTTGGAGAGAGGCCTGTCAGGCGCATCGATCGGCCGTGACCGGGTTCTTCGCTGTCGAATACCTGAGCCGTGCGGAACAGGCCAAGGGACGTGGCGCGGCTGCCTGGGTCATTGGAGAAGTGGTCGGCATTGCCGTCATGGTTCATGTCCGAACCTTTGCCGTGGGCGACGCGGAAGCTGCCGAGCAGTGCGTGACTGCGGCTGTCGAAAAGGTAGAAGCGTGGCAGCATGGAGGAGCGGCCGTAGTCGACTACCGCGAAGCGCGGGTGCTGGCTGCTTTTCAATTCATCGAGAATGTCGCCCAGGGAGGGCTGGGAGATCAGTATCTCCAGGTCGCCTGCGCGCAGGGCGGGGGAGAGCAGTAGCAGGATCAGTAGCAGGGCTCTCGGCACGGCCAGTTCTCCGAGGGGGGTATGCCGATTCTATGCGGCCCGGGCGATGAGGCAAATTCTTGTTGATCGGATCGCTGCTCCCGGGTCCTTCCGTTTGATTTTTTGGCCGATACGTTCGGCTGAAGTTCACATTGCCGCACCAAAGAAAAACCCCGGTGCAAGCACCGGGGTTCTTTGACTCGCCATGTCCGGTCGATGCGTGGTCGACCGGTGGCAGTTCCTCTTAGTGGAACTGGTTCATGGTGTTGTCTTTACCGCTCGCTTTCAGAGCCGCTTCGCCAGCGAAGTACTCTTTGTGGTTGTCGCCGATGTCGGAGCCAGCCATGTTCTGGTGCTTGACGCAGGCGATGCCCTGACGCAGTTCCTGACGCTGAACACCCTTCACGTAGGCCAGCATGCCCTGGTCGGCGAAGTAACCTTTGGCCAGGTTGTCGGTGGACAGGGCCGCGGTGTGGTAGGTCGGCAGGGTGATCAGGTGGTGGAAGATGCCGGCGTGGGCCGAACCGTCGCGTTGGAAGGTGCGGATCTTCTCGTCTGCAACCTGGGCCAGCTCGGTCTCGTCGTACTCGACGCTCATCAGCTTGGCGCGGTCGTAGGCGGAAACATCTTTGCCTTCAGCAGCGAACGCATCGAACACTTGCTGACGGAAGTTCAGGGTCCAGTTGAAGGACGGGCTGTTGTTGTAAACCAGCTTGGCGTTCGGGATGACCTGACGGATGCGGTCAACCATGCCTTTGATCTGGCCAACGTGGGGCTTCTCGGTTTCGATCCACAGCAGGTCGGCGCCGTTCTGCAGCGAGGTGATGCAGTCCAGGACGCAGCGGTCTTCGCCGGTGCCCTTGCGGAACTGGAACAGGTTGCTCGGCAGACGCTTCGGACGCAGCAGCTTGCCGCCGCGGTTGATCACCACGTCGCCGTTCTGCAGGTCGGATGCGTTGATTTCGTCGCAGTCCAGGAAGGAGTTGTACTGGTCGCCCAGGTCGCCCGGTTGCTTGGTCACGGCGATCTGCTTGGTCAGGCCGGCACCCAGGGAGTCGGTACGGGCAACGATCACACCGTCGTCAACACCCAGCTCGAGGAAGGCGTAGCGAACAGCGTTGATCTTGGCGAGGAAGTCTTCGTGCGGAACGGTCACTTTGCCGTCCTGGTGGCCGCACTGCTTCTCGTCGGAAACCTGGTTCTCGATCTGGATGCAGCAGGCACCGGCTTCGATCATTTTCTTGGCCAGCAGGTAGGTGGCTTCCGGGTTACCGAAACCAGCGTCGATGTCGGCAATGATCGGTACTACGTGAGTTTCGTAGCCATCGATCTGAGCCTGGATTTCGTCCTGCTTGACCTTGTCGCCAGCTGCGCGGGCGGCATCCAGCGCGGTGAACAGCAGGTCCAGTTCGCGGGCGTCAGCCTGGCGCAGGAAGGTGTAGAGCTCTTCGATCAGGCCGGAAACGGCAGTCTTCTCGTGCATGGACTGGTCGGGCAGCGGGCCAAAATCGGAACGCAGCGCGGCAACCATCCAGCCGGACAGGTAGAGGTAGCGCTTGTTGGTGGTCTTCAGGTGCTTCTTGATGGAGATCAGCTTCTGCTGACCGATGAAGCCGTGCCAGCAGCCCAGGGACTGGGTGTAGACGGAAGCGTCGGCATCGTACTCGGCCATGTCCTTGCGCATGATGGCCGCGGTGTACTTGGCGATATCCAGACCGGTCTTGAAGCGGTTCTGGGCGCGCATGCGGGCAACCGACTCGGGGTTGATAGCGCTCCAGCTGTTACCGTTCGCTTCTTTCAGAGCGGCAATGGCCTTGATGTCGTTTTGATAAGCGGACATGGTCAATCCTTCAAAGTGTGTATGTGGTTGAGCACCGACTTTCCCACTCAAAAACCTGCGTTCTGAAGGTTATTGCGGGTTGCTCACCGCAGCGCGTCGAAGGACCGACTGGAGAGATGTAGCTGGAGGAGGGGTGACTGACTGCAGACGCTCGCGAAATCGATGGGTGGTTTTGCGCTCTTCGATCACTTGCCGGTTCGTGGAAACCGTTGGGCGATTTGCCGGGCACTGCCTTCGATCTTGCGATTGTTGCGGGTGCTTCCCCGTCCCTCAGGACAACCTCGTTCCAGTCGCAACCTCGTCGCACTGCCTTATGGGCTGTTACAACACGGGTCGGCTCGGCTGGTTGGCTGGGAGCGCGACCCGGAGGCCCTTTTCAGAGCCCCTGGCTAGCGGGAGCGAGGCCATCTTGCTCTTTCAAACAAGTGTTCGTCAATCGTTTTGTAGTGTTTTTTTTGGACTACTACATAAGACCTTCGGATGAGACCGAGTGGTCTGAAAAGAGGCTGTCAGTCGACCGCGTCGACCTTGAGGCGCAGGGTCATGTCTTCGCGACCCTGGGTGGTGCGGTGGCGCAGGAAGCCGCTCTGGTCGGACTGGCTATCCTCGTTCACGGCGCCGATGGTGATCCACTCGCCAAGGCGTCCGCTGACCTTGGTGTCGGTGCTCTGCACGTCGATCACCCCGGGCTGGCTGCTGTTCAGGCGATCCCGGTTGCTGCTAATGCTGACGTGCACCAGCTCGCCGGTGAGGGTGGCGGTGACATAGAAACCACGGGTCACGTTGCGGTATTCGGTGTTGCTGTAGATCTCGCCGTAGGGGCCGCTGCTGGTGGTAGTGAGGGGGACGCTCTGGCCTACCTGGATCAGCGCCGGGTAGCCCTCGGTGGTCTGCACTTGCTGCACGCCCGCGCCACGGCTGTCGGTACTGCGGCGAATAATGCGCACCTGGTCACGCCCATGGACTTCGCCGCGCCCTGCCTGGACATCGACGCCGCCAACGCTGGCCGAACCATTGACCGCATAGCCACGGTCACTCTGGAAGTTGCTGTCGCTGGTGTCGACGCTGATCAGCAGGCGGCGAGGGCGGGTGTCCAGTTGGTCGAGAAGGTTGCGCAGTTCGTTGATCTTCGCCGGTTCGGCGTTGACGATCAGTTGGTTGCCATAAGCGCTGACGCGTCCTTCATTGCCCAGCACCGACTGCGCCATCGGCAGCAGCTCATCCGCCGTGCGATAGCGCAACTGGATGAGCTCCGTCGCCGCCTGCAGTGGCAGACAGATGAGCAGCAGGAGTGCAGCGAGCAGGGCGCGTGGGGTCATATCAGGAAGCTCCGCAAATCGGCATCGGTAATGCTCAGGTCCCAGGCCTGGTCGAAGCGGGTCTGCTGCAGCCGGGTCCTTCCGGGGTCGTTGTAGAGGGCGTAGCCGGCGTACTGTTCGGGCTCGGGGCGAATGAGGAGTCCGCGGTCATCGGCTATCAGGTACGCCAGGTCCTCCGAAGGGTGATCGGGGTTGATCCGGCGAATCTGGAAGTTGCTGGAAATGCGCCGTCTGAGGCTGAGCAGGCGATGGCCCTCTTTCACTGCGCGGCTCAAGTCGCGCACGAGAATGCGCAGCTGGCATTTCGGATCGCTGACCAGCAGGCGGGTACAGGCCTGCTGGATGGCGCTGTTGTGATAAAGCCAGGGCTCAAGGTCCGGGGTGTAGAGGCAGAGTCGGCGGCGCGCCTGCTGCATGAGTGCTAAAGCGTGGGCGCGGGCGTCGTCCGGATTGCTGAAGCGTTCGAGGCGATCATGACTGCCAAGGCTGAACGGGGCGGGTTCCCATTCGGGCGCTGCGGCTTGCAGCGAAGAGGGGTTGTGAACACTGAAACGCCCCGGCGACTGGAACTCAATGGCCGGCAGTTCGACTTCGTTCTCAGTACTTTCCGGGGCGTTTTCGTTCATCTTGGCCTCTACTGGCTTTCGCGCACCATGTCCACGTGGGGGATGCCAGCTTCGAGGAACTCGCTGCTGACGATCCTGAAGCCGTGGCGCTCATAGAACGCTGTGGCGTGGACCTGGGCGGAAAGCATCTGGCGCTTCAGGCCGCGACGTTCGGCTTCGGCGATGGCGGCCTGCAGCAGGCGATCGCCAACCTTCAGTCCGCGCCAGTCCTTGAGCACCGAAACGCGGCCGATGTGGCCATCAGGAAGCAGGCGGGCGGTGCCGATAGCATAGTCCCGCTCGAAGGCGAGAAAGTGCACGGCGTCCGCATCTTCGGTGTCCCATTCCAGTTCCGGTGCGACGGACTGCTCGGCGATGAATACAGCCTCACGGATTCGGCGCAGGTCGGCATTGTCCTTCTGCCAGTCGGCAACGCGGACGTGTATCTCACTCATCGGCAAACTCCAGACTTCCTTGCTTGACCAGTTCCAGCAGAAGCTTACGCCCCTCGTCATCGGCCAGCCATTGGCCGAGATTGTCCAGATGCAACGCTTCGGCGGCGCAGATGAGCTTCAGCAGTTCACGCAGGCTGGCCGGCAGCAGGCGGCTCTGGCCGCTGGCAAAGAGCACCAGGCCGACGTCGACTTCGGACCAGGCCAGGCGGGCGCTGGGGTTGCGGATCAGTACCGCGCCATCTTCGATTGCGCCGAGGAAGTCTTCTTCTTCTACTTCGGCGCCAGCCACCAGTTCCGGGTAGCGCGGCTCGGTCATGAACTGGCCGAACCAGGTGAGCAGCAGGCGCTCGTCGCTCATGTGCTCGTTGAGCAGCGACTTCAGGCGATCGAGTGCGTCGCGCTGGATTTCGTGCGGATCGCTGGTGGGAGCCGTTCCTGCATCGCTGTAGCGTTCTTCGTCCGGCATGAATTGGGCGAGGAAGTCGGTGAAGTGGGTCAGCACTTCGGCGGCGCTTGGGGCACGGAAGCCGACGGAGTAGGTCATGCAGTCGTCTTCGGCGATGCCGAAATGCGCCAGGCGCGGGGGCAGGTAGAGCATGTCGCCGGGCTCAAGGACCCATTCTTCGCTTTGCTGGAAGTCGGCGAGGATGCGCAGGTCTGCGTGGGGCAGCAGGGCGCTTTCGGCGTCGCACATCTGGCCGAGCTTCCAGTGGCGGCGACCATGACCCTGAAGCAGGAACACGTCGTAGTTGTCGAAGTGCGGACCTACGCCACCACCGGGTGCGGCATAGCTGATCATCACGTCATCGATGCGCCAGCTCGGCAGGAAACGGAAGTGTTCCAGCAATTCGGCAACTTCCGGAACGAACTGGTCGACGGCCTGGACCAGCAGGGTCCAGTCGCGCTCGGGCAGGTTCTGATACGTGTCTTCGGCGAACGGACCACGGCGCAGCTCCCAGGGACGCTCGCCATGCTCAAGTACCAGGCGCGACTCCACTTCCTCTTCCAGGGAAAGGCCGGCGAGCTCGTCGGGAGAAATGGGGCTTTCGAATCCGGGAATCGCCTGACGGATCAGGAGCGGCTTCTGTTGCCAGTAATCGCGCAGGAATTCGCGCGCGGTAAGTCCGCCCAAAAGTTGAAGAGGAGTATCAGGATTCATGTCTAAGCCTTTGAAATAAAAACGCCCGGCACAGCCGGGCGTGCACTGGTTCAAAACCGATCAGATGCGCTTGGCCTGGGCTACGGCGTTACCGATGTAGCTGGCGGGAGTCATTTTGCGCAGTTCGGCCTTGGCCTCGGCCGGAATATCCAGGCCATCGATGAAAGTCTGCAGCGCTTCCGGGCTGATGCCCTTGCCGCGAGTCAGTTCCTTGAGTTTCTCGTACGGATTTTCGATCGCGTAGCGGCGCATCACGGTCTGGATCGGCTCGGCGAGGACTTCCCAGCAGGCGTCCAAGTCTTCAGCAATGCGTTGAGCATTCAGCTCCAACTTGCTGATTCCCTTGAGGGTTGCTTCGTACGCGATGAGGCTGTGAGCGAAGCCGACACCGAGGTTGCGCAGCACGGTGGAGTCAGTCAGGTCACGCTGCCAGCGGGAGATCGGCAGTTTGCTGGCCAGGTGCTGGAGCAGGGCGTTGGCGATACCCAGGTTGCCTTCGGAGTTCTCGAAGTCGATCGGGTTGACCTTGTGCGGCATGGTCGAAGAGCCGATCTCGCCGGCGATGGTCTTCTGCTTGAAGTAGCCGAGCGAGATGTAGCCCCAGACGTCGCGGTCGAAGTCGATGAGGATGGTGTTGAAGCGGGCGACTGCGTCGAACAGCTCGGCGATGTAGTCGTGCGGCTCGATCTGGGTGGTGTAGGGGTTGAAGGTCAGGCCCAGGTCGCCTTCGATGAACTCGCGAGCGTTGGCTTCCCAGTCGACGTCCGGGTAGGCGGACAGGTGGGCGTTGTAGTTGCCCACGGCGCCGTTGATCTTGCCCAGCAGCGGTACGGCGGCTACCTGGGCGATCTGGCGCTCCAGGCGGTACACGACGTTGGCCATTTCCTTGCCGAGGGTGGTCGGCGAAGCCGGCTGGCCATGGGTGCGGGAGAGCATCGGCACGTCTGCGAAGCGCACGGCCAGATCGCGGATAGCGTTGGCCAGTTGGCGCATCAGCGGCAGCACGACCTGGTCGCGGCCTTCACGCAGCATCAAGGCGTGGGACAGGTTGTTGATGTCCTCGCTGGTGCAGGCGAAGTGGATGAACTCGCTGACTTTGGCCAGTTCGGGCAGCTTGGCGGCCTGCTCCTTGAGCAGGTACTCCACGGCTTTCACGTCGTGGTTGGTGGTGCGCTCGATTTCCTTGATGCGCTCGGCGTGCTCCAGCTGGAAGTCTTCGGCCAGCTTGTCGAGCAGGGCGTTGGCTTCAGCGGAGAAGGGCGCGACTTCCGGAATCCCGGCGTGGGCGGCGAGGCGCTGCAGCCAGCGGACCTCTACCTGGACGCGAAAACGGATCAGGCCGTATTCGCTGAAGATCGGGCGCAGGGCGCTGGTTTTGCCGGCATAGCGGCCATCGACGGGGGAAACCGCGGTGAGCGAGGAAAGCTGCATGAGTGCGTTCTCGGACAATCGGTCAACGAAAAGGGGCGCACATCATACATGGTTTTCGCCCAACTCGGTGCTCAAGCGCCATGGTCGACGACACATGGCGCAGGCAAGTCAGCCGCGCAGGAGCGGGTAAAGCTCGTTGAGCAGCTTGCGGCGGCTGAACAGCAGTTGCCAGCGATTGCCGCCAAGCTGGCGCCAGAGGCGTGCGGCGCGGATGCCGGTGAGGAGGAGGGCGCGGATTTTCGCGGCGTTGCTGGATTGCTGCAGGTGGCGCATGTCGCCGTGTACCTGGATGCGCTGGCGGAAGGTGCTCAGCGTGTCCTGGTAGAGGCTGGCGCAAGCGGCGATGACGTTGTCATGCACCAGGCCGAAGTGCTGCACCTGCTGCTGGATCTGGTCCAGGCGAGTGCCGATCACGTCGAGCATATCGCCGCGCTTGGCCAGCTGGCGCTCCAGGGTCAGAAGCGCCAGGGCGTAACGCAGGGGCTCGCGCTGCAGGCTGGAGGGCTCGCGCTCCAGGGCGCTGACCAGGGCCTTGTAGCCGTCGCGCAGGTTGAGGTCGTCACCGCCGTAGACGTCCAGCGTGTCTTTCGGATCTCGGACCAGCAGGCTGCCGAGCATGCAGCCGAGCGGCGGTTCGCTGATCTGGCCGGTCTTGGCGATGCGGTCCACCAGTGCGGCCGCTTCGAAGACGGCGCCGAGGGCGACCAGTTGCTCACGGGTCTGGTTCATGGGCGTTTCACCCCGGCATCCGAAGGCTCGGCGCTTTCGATCACGCCGCCGCCGAGACAGATTTCGCCGTCATAGAAGACCACGGATTGTCCCGGGGTGACGGCCCGTTGGGCTTCGTCGAACACCGCAACGTAACCGTCGGCAGTTGCTTCCAGGGTGCAGGGCTGGTCGCTCTGGCGATAGCGCACCTTGGCCTTGAGGTGGCGCGGCTGGCTGAGGTCGATGGGGTTCACCCAGTAGATTTCCGACACGTTCAGCGAGCGGGAGTATAGCCAGGGGTTCTCGTTGCCCTGGCCGACGATCAGTACGTTACGTGACAGGTCCTTCGCGAGGACATACCAGGGCTCATCGCTAGCGTCTTTCATGCCACCGATGCCCAGGCCCTGGCGCTGGCCGATGGTGTGGTACATCAGGCCGTGGTGGCGGCCGATGACGTCGCCTTCGGTGGTTTCGATATTGCCCGGTTGTGCGGGCAGGTACTGCTTGAGGAAATCGGTGAAGCGGCGCTCGCCGATGAAGCAGATACCGGTGGAGTCCTTCTTGCGCGCGGTGGCCAGGCCGTATTTTTCGGCGATGGCGCGCACTTCGGGCTTCTCCAGCTCACCCACGGGGAACAGGGTGCGGGCGATCTGTTCGCCGCCAACCGCGTGGAGGAAGTAGCTCTGGTCCTTGTTCGGGTCCAGGCCCTTGAGCAGCTCGGTGCGTCCGTCGATGTCACGGCGGCGTACGTAATGGCCGGTGGCGATCAGGTCGGCGCCCAGGGAGAGGGCGTAGTCGAGGAAGGCTTTGAACTTGATCTCGCGGTTGCAGAGGATGTCCGGATTGGGCGTGCGGCCGGCCTTGTATTCCTCAAGGAAGTGCTCGAACACATGGTCCCAATACTCTGCGGCGAAGTTGGCCGTATGCAGCTTGATGCCAATGCGGTCGCAGACGGCCTGGGCATCGGCCAGGTCTACCTTGGCGGTGCAGTACTCGGTGCCGTCGTCTTCGTCCCAGTTCTTCATGAACAGGCCTTCCACCTGATAGCCCTGTTCGAGCAGGAGGAGGGCGGAAACCGAGGAGTCGACGCCGCCGGACATGCCGACTATGACGCGGGTATTGGCTGGATCACGCATGGGAATCTGCACTGGCTATTACGCAAAAGCGGAATTCTATCAGAACCGGTTCATGATCAGATGGGCGGGCCTGTCTTTCGTAGGAGCGAGCTCTGCTCGCGATGGCGCGGGCGATAGAGCTTCGCGAGCAGAGCTCGCTCCTACAAGGGTTTCATTGCGCGCGGATGAGGCTCAGGGGGAAGCGCTCGCCTGCCAGGTAGTCGTCGATGCAACGCATGACCAGATGGCTGCGCCAGCGATCCTTCTCGGTCAGGAGTTCTTCGCGGGTCAGCCAGCGCGGGCCGATGATGCCGTCATCCAGTAGCTGGTCCGGGTGATGGCGCAGCGGCCTGGCGGCGAAGCAGACGCGCTGGTAGGTCACGCCATTGCTGGGGGCGGTATAGAGATAGATGCCGGTGACCGCGGTCAGCTCGACCTCCCAGCCGGTTTCCTCGAAGGTTTCACGAACGGCTGCTTCTAGGAGGGTCTCGTCGGCCTCCAGGTGGCCGGCGGGCTGATTGAACACGGCACGACCCTCAGCCAGTTCCTCGACGAGCAGGAAGCGGCCCTGGTCTTCGACCACGGTTGCGACGGTGATGTGGGGTTGCCAGCTCATTGGAATGGCTCCGGATAAAGGGCGACATGATAGGGCGCCAGGCTTGGAAAAAAAGAAACCCCGGGCTCGGCCCGGGGTTTCTTTGTTCCTGCGGGGGCGATTAAGCCAGCAGGCCGTCGATCGCAGCGTTGAAGGTGTTGCTGGGTCGCATCACCTGGCTGGTCAGTTCGGGGTTCGAACGGTAGTAGCCGCCGATTTCCACAGCCTTGCCCTGGGCGCCGTTCAGTTCGGCGACGATGGTCGCTTCCTGCTCGGTCAGAGCCTTCGCCAGCGGGGCGAAGTGGGCCTTCAGTTCACTATCTTCGTCCTGGGCGGCCAGGGACTGGGCCCAGTACATCGCCAGGTAGAAGTGGCTGCCACGGTTGTCGATCTCGCCAACCTTGCGCGACGGCGACTTGTTGTTGTCCAGCAGTTTGCCGGTGGCTTCGTCCAGTGCCTTGCCGAGCAGCTTGGCCTTGGCATTGCCGGTCTTGATCCCGGTTTCTTCCAGGGAGACCGCCAGGGCCAGGAACTCGCCGAGGGAATCCCAGCGCAGGTAGTTCTCTTCCACCAGCTGTTGCACGTGCTTCGGAGCCGAGCCGCCGGCGCCGGTCTCGTACATGCCGCCGCCCGCCATCAGCGGAACGATGGACAGCATCTTGGCCGAGGTGCCCAGTTCCATGATCGGGAACAGGTCGGTCAGGTAGTCGCGCAGTACGTTGCCGGTCACCGAAATGGTGTCCTGGCCACGCAGTTGGCGCTCCATGCTGGTACGGATGGCTTCGTTGTAGCCCTTGATGCTGATGTCCAGACCGGTCAGGTCGTAATCCTGCAGGTACAGTTCGACCTTCTTGCGCAGTTCGCGGTCGTGGGCGCGCTCCGGGTCCAGCCAGAAGATGGCCGGGGTGTTGGACTGGCGAGCACGAGTCACGGCCAGCTTCACCCAGTCACGGATCGGGGCGTCTTTGGTCTGGCAGGCGCGCCAGATGTCGCCAGCTTCCACTTCGTGCTGCATCAGCACGGTGCCATCGGCGGCCACGACGCGCATGGTGCCGTCGGCGGTCATCTCGAAGGTCTTGTCGTGGGAGCCGTATTCTTCAGCCTTCTGGGCCATCAGGCCGACGTTCGGCACGGTGCCCATGGTGGTCGGGTCGAAGGCGCCGTTGGTTTTGCAGAAGTTGATCATTTCCTGGTAGATGCGAGCGTAGGTGCTCTCCGGCATCACCGCCTTGGTGTCTTTCTGCTTGCCATCCTTGCCCCACATCTGGCCGGAGTTGCGGATCATTGCCGGCATGGAGGCGTCGACGATCACGTCACTCGGGATGTGCAGGTTGGTGATGCCCTTCACAGAGTCGACCATCGCCATTTCCGGACGGTGGCTGTACACCTCGTGGATGTCGTGGAGGATCTCTTCCTGCTGGGAAGCCGGCAGCACTTTGATCTTGTCGTAGACGCTGCTGATGCCGTTGTTCGGGTTGACGCCCAGTTCCTTGAACAGCTCGCCGTATTTGTCGAACACGTCCTTGTAGTAAACGCTGACGGCGTGGCCGAACACGATCGGGTGGGAGACCTTCATCATGGTCGCCTTGACGTGCAGGGACCACATGACGCCGCTTTCCTTGCAGTCCTGCAGGGTCTGCTCGAAGAAGGTGCGCAGTTTCTTGCAGCTCATGAACATGCTGTCGAGGACTTCGCCGTCCTGCAGGGGGAGCTGTTTCTTGACTTCGACCTTGCCGTCCTTGCCGACGAACTCGATGCGCACGTCACCGGCCTTGGCCATGGTGATGGACTGCTCGCTGGAGAAGAAGTCGCCGCCACGCATGTAATCGGCGTGGGAGCGGGAGGCCATGCTCCATTTGCCCATGGAGTGTGGGTGCTTGCGGGCGTAGGCCTTGACGGCGGCGGGTGCGCGGCGGTCGGAGTTGCCTTCACGCAGGACCGGGTTCACGGCGCTGCCCAGGATCTTGGCGTAGCGGGCGCGGGTGTCTTTTTCGTCGTCGGTCTGCGGATCTTCCGGGAAGTCCGGGATGCTATAGCCCAGTGCCTGCAGTTCGGCGATGGCGCCCTTGAGCTGCGGCACCGAGGCGCTGATGTTCGGAAGTTTTACGATGTTGGCGTCCGGCGAAGTGGCCAGGACTGCCAGGTAGGCCAGATCGTCTTCGATGCGCTTGTCGGCGGGGAGCTTGTCAGCGAAGGAGGCCAGGATACGGCCTGAAAGAGAGATGTCGCGGGTCTCGACATCGATGCCAGCCGAGGCGGCGAAGGCTTTGACGATGGGGAGGAGCGAGTAGGTGGCGAGCGCAGGGGCTTCGTCGGTGAAGGTGTATGTAATCTTCGGACGGTTGGACATTAACGTTTAACTCTCTTCTTTTCTGGGCGCGCACAGAGTCTCGAAGCGCATTGGTAGGCACATTCGCTCAATGTCGAAGTTGAGCTGTGTCGAGATTTGCCGCGGGGGTAATGAAGCGCCAGTAGAGCGTTGTACGGCTTTGCCATGGTGGTGGTTAGGCCGCTGCGAGGACAGTGAGTCTGGTCCCAGACTGCTCGACCCCGATGACTGTCAAGTCACGGCGCGCAGTATATCACTCCTTTAGGCGGGCTGACGCGAGGGGCTGTTTCGACTAAGGAAGATATGGTCGATGACCGGCCAACTGGAGTAGGCTCACGAGCTGCAAGAGCGTTCTCAACCACAATACGGAGCTCAGCATGGGATACCAAAAGATCCAGGTGCCGGCAGTCGGTGACAAAATCACCGTCAATGCAGATATGTCCCTGAATGTACCGAATAACCCGATCATCCCGTTCATCGAGGGTGACGGCATCGGCGTTGATATCAGCCCTGTCATGATCAAGGTGGTGGATGCCGCGGTGGCCAAGGCCTACAGCGGTGCCCGCAAGATATCGTGGATGGAAGTCTATGCCGGTGAGAAAGCGACCCAGGTCTACGACCAGGACACCTGGCTGCCGAAAGAAACCCTGGAAGCCGTTCGCGATTACGTCGTTTCCATCAAGGGGCCGCTGACCACGCCGGTCGGTGGCGGTATCCGCTCGCTCAACGTGGCCCTGCGCCAGGAGCTGGACCTCTACGTTTGCCAGCGCCCGGTTCGCTGGTTCGAGGGTGTTCCGAGCCCGGTGAAGAAGCCTGGTGACGTTGACATGGTGATCTTCCGCGAGAACTCCGAAGACATCTATGCAGGCGTCGAATGGAAAGCCGGCAGCCCCGAGGCCGAGAAGGTCATCAAGTTCCTCACCGAGGAAATGGGTGTCAAGAAGATCCGCTTTACCGAGAACTGCGGCATCGGCATCAAGCCGGTATCCCTGGATGGCACCAAGCGTCTGGTGCGCAAGGCCCTGCAGTACGCCGTGGACAATGATCGCAGCTCCGTGACCATCGTTCACAAGGGCAACATCATGAAGTTCACCGAAGGTGCTTTCAAAGAGTGGGGCTACGAAATCGCCCGTGACGAATTCGGTGCCGAGCTGCTGGATGGCGGCCCGTGGATGCAGTTGAAGAATCCGCGCACCGGCAAGAACGTCGTGGTCAAGGACGTGATCGCCGACGCCATGCTGCAGCAGATCCTCTTGCGTCCGGCCGAGTACGACGTCATCGCCACCCTGAACCTGAACGGCGACTACCTGTCGGATGCCCTGGCTGCTGAGGTGGGCGGTATCGGTATCGCCCCTGGCGCCAACCTGTCCGACACCGTTGCCATGTTCGAGGCCACTCACGGCACCGCGCCGAAGTACGCGGGTCAGGACAAGGTCAACCCGGGCTCGGTCATCCTTTCCGCGGAGATGATGCTGCGCCACATGGGCTGGACTGAAGCGGCCGACCTGATCATCGATGGCACCAACGGAGCCATTGCGGCGAAGACCGTTACTTACGACTTCGAACGTCTGATGGATGGCGCCAAGTTGCTGTCCTGCTCCGAGTTCGGCGACGCGATCATCGCTCACATGTGAGCCTGACGGCGTGTCTAGTCCTGAAATAGGTTTACACCTATCAGGCTAACCTCCAGACCTC
>NZ_BDMA01000041.1:0-307 GCF_002003485.1 Metapseudomonas resinovorans | reverse complement strand
TCGGTGCGCACGGCGCACCCTACTGGAGATTCCGCGTGACTACCGAAACCCTCGCCAAAACCCCGCTGCACGCCCTGCACCTCGAACTCGGTGCGCGCATGGTGCCCTTCGCCGGCTACGACATGCCGGTGCAGTACCCACTCGGCGTGCTCAAGGAACACCTGCACACCCGCGAGCAGGCCGGCCTGTTCGATGTCTCGCACATGGGCCAGGTCATCCTGCGCGGCGACAACGCCGCCCGCGCCCTGGAAAGCCTGGTGCCGGTGGACATCCTCGACCTGCCGGTGGGCATGCAGCGCTACGCGAT
>NZ_BDMA01000040.1:0-307 GCF_002003485.1 Metapseudomonas resinovorans | reverse complement strand
TCGGTGCGCACGGCGCACCCTACTGGAGATTCCGCGTGACTACCGAAACCCTCGCCAAAACCCCGCTGCACGCCCTGCACCTCGAACTCGGCGCCCGCATGGTGCCCTTCGCCGGCTACGACATGCCGGTGCAGTACCCGCTCGGCGTGCTCAAGGAACACCTGCACACCCGCGAGCAGGCCGGCCTGTTCGACGTGTCGCACATGGGCCAGATCCTCCTGCGCGGCGACAACGCCGCCCGCGCCCTGGAAAGCCTGGTGCCGGTGGACATCCTCGACCTGCCGGTGGGCATGCAGCGCTACGCGAT
>NZ_BDMA01000039.1:0-23208 GCF_002003485.1 Metapseudomonas resinovorans | reverse complement strand
ACCAAATCGCCGTTCTTTTTTCATGGCTCCCCGGAAATCCGCGAAGAACCCTTTTTATTTGCACAAAACTGGAGGGTAGGGTGCGCCACGCGCACCAATGACTCTAATTCCGACCGCAACTCCGCCCGGTGCGCATGGCGCACCCTACAGTCAGGCCATCACTCCAGCCGCAACGCATCCACCGGATGCAGCCGCGCCGCGCGCCTGGCGGGCGCCAGCCCGGCACCGATGCCGACCACGGCCGACAATAGCAACGCCAGCAGCACCAGCGACAGGTCCAGGCTCAGCGGCAGCCCCGGCACGGCCCAGTGCAGCATCCCCACCAACAGAAAGACCATCACCAGTCCCAGCAGGCCACCCAGCAGCGAAAGCAGGGTCGCTTCCGTGAGGAACAGCGCCAGCACCTGGCGCGGTGCCGCGCCAATGGCCCGCAGCAGGCCGATTTCGGCCGTACGCTCCTCGACTGTGGTGGTCATGATGGTGAGGATGCCCACCGCACCCACCAGGAGGGAGACGCCGCCAAGGGCCGCGATGCCCAGGGTCAGGGTGGCGAGGATGCGATTCAGGCTGCCCAGCAGGTCGCCCTGGGACGTCATGCGAAAGTCCTCGCGGCCGTGGCGCTCCACCAGCAAGCGGCGCACATCATCGGCAAAGGCTTCAGCGGGGGTGCTGTCCTCGAACAGCACATGAATCTTCACCAGCCCTTCGCGATTGAACAGGAACTCCGCCCAGTCCACCGGGATGTAGGCAATGTCATCGAGGTCGAAGCCCAGCAGGTTACCCTTGCTCCCCATGACCCCGACAACCCGGAAACTCATGCCGCCCACCCGCACCCGCTGGCCCACCGGGGCGGCGCTGCCGAACAGCTCCGTCGCCAGTTTCGCCCCCAGCACCAGATAAGGCGGCGTGCGGCCATCCCGCGAGGGAGGCAGGAATTTTCCCGCGGCCATCTGCACCCGCCAGGCATCGGCCAACTGCGACCCCGTGCCGAGGATATCCACACGTCGCTGCCGACCGGCCGCCTGGATATCGCCGTTGCCCTGGATGATCGGTACCACGGCTTCGGCATGGGGCAGCCGCCCCAGGGCATCCGCATCGGCGATGGTCAGGGGTCGGGCGCTGGCGAGAATCCCGCCGATACCGCCAGTGGGCAGGGTGCCGGGACGCACCGTGACGACCCGCGTGCCGAATTGCGCGAAGCTGTCCAGCACGCGAGTGCGCAAGCCCTCCCCCATGGCCGTGAGCAGCGCCACGGCGGCGATGCCGATGGCCACGCCGAGCAGGGTCAGCAGACTGCGCAGGGGCTGGCTGAACAGGGACGAGCTGCACAGGTCGAGGCCATCGCGCCAACGCATCAGTGACTGCCCTGCGGGCGCAACGCCTGCACCGGCACTTGAGCCGCCGCGTGACTGGCCGGCAGCCAGGCGAACAGCAGGGCAGCCACCATTGCCAGGGACGGCGCCCCCAGCCGCGCCCACCAGGGCGCATACAGCGGCAGGTCAGTGGCCAGACGGCCGATCCACAACAGCAACTCGCCAAGGCCAAGCCCGATGGCGGCGCCCAGCAGCGCCAGCAGGGCCGCTTCGCCGAGGAACAGCAGACGCACCTGGTCTGAACTGGCGCCCACCGCCTTGAGCAGGCCGATCTCGGCGGTTCGCTGCAGGACGGCGATCCAGGTGACATTCATGATCAGGATGCCGGCAACCAGCAGGCTGATGGCGGCGATGCCAGCCAGCGCCAGGGTCAGGCCGCTGAGAATGCTGTCGAAGGCGGCGAGCATGGAGTCCTGACTGAGCAGGGTGACGTCTTCCTCTCCCTGGTGACGTTCGGTGAGGGTCGCCAGCACCTGGCGCCGCGTGCTGTCGAGGTAGCTGGGGCCACGGGCCTCGACGAAGACGCGGAATAACCCTTCCCGGTCGAACAGCGCCTCGGCGCTGGACACCGGCACGATCAGCGCTTCGGAAAAGTCCATCCCGAGGGATTCGCCGCGCTCGTCCAGCACCCCGATCACCCGGAAGCGCCGGTCGCCCGCCCGCAGCCATTGCCCCAGCGCCGGCGCAGTGCCGAACAGCGCGGTGCGCAAGCGACTGCCGATCACACAGACCTCGTCAGCTTGCCCCGGCTCCAGCTCCGGCAGCGCCACCCCCTGGGCGAGGCGCAATTGGCGAATGGCGAAGAACGCGCGGGTGGTCCCTAAGGTGAGGGCTTCGCGGTTACGGTTGTCGCGGCTGACTTCCAGTTGCCCGGCATGCAGCGGCGCCACCTGGCGTATCGCCGGCAGGCGCTGGAGGGCGGCAGCATCCGCCTGGGTCAGCGGACGGGGCGCCATCCCGGTGATGGGTGGCATGCCGCCGGTGGTTTCATTGCGCCCCGGCAAGACGATGAGGATGTCCCGCCCGAGCAGCGAGAACTCGCCCAGCACATAGGTCCGCGCGCCCTCGCCCAACCCACCCAGCAAGGTCACGAAGAAGACGCCCACCGCCATCGCCAGCAACAACATGACACTGCGCGAGCCGTGGCCGCGCATGGCGCCCAGCCAGAATCGGCAGGCGTCCAGCGGGTCCATCAGGCGGGCGCTCCCTGGTGCCGGTCGCTGAGGATGCAGCCGTCACGCATCTGGATCTGGCGATGGGCGCGGGCGGCGTGCTGGGCGTCGTGGGTCACCAGGATCAGGGTCAGGCCGTCGGCATTCAGCTCCTCCAGCAGGGCCACCACTTCAGCGCCTGACTGGCTGTCGAGATTCCCGGTGGGCTCATCGGCGAGCAACAGGCGTGGCCGCATCACCATGGCACGGGCAATCGCCACCCGCTGGCGCTGGCCACCGGACAGTTCCGCGGGGTGATGGCGCAGGCGCTCGGACAGGCCCAGACGCTCGGCCAGCTGGAGGCTGCGACGACGACGCTCGCAAGGCTCGATACCGGCCAGGAGCATCGGCAACTCGATGTTCTCCAGTGCCGTCAGGCGCGGGATCAGGTGGAAAGACTGGAAGACGAAGCCGATCAGCCGGCTGCGCAGCGCCGCTCGACGATCCTCGTGCAGGCAGGCGGTGGCCTCCTCGTCCAGCCAGAATTCGCCGCTGTCCGGTGCGTCCAGCAGCCCGAGGATGTTCAGCAGGGTCGATTTGCCCGAACCGGAAGCCCCGGTGATCGCCAGGTACTCGCCGTCGGCCACTTCCAGGCTGAGCTGGTCGAGGCCGCGCACGCGTTGTTCGCCCAACTGGAAGCAGCGGCTGACCTCATGCATGAGGATCACTGCGCGGCCTCCCCGACATCGCCGCTCGGGCTGACCACACTGCCGTCGGCCAGGCCTTCGTTCTGCAAGCTGGGCAGGATGCGATCGCCCGGCGCCAGGCCGCCCTTCACTTCGCTCCAGCGCCAGTTGGCGAGGCCGATCTCCACCTTCTGCTCACGCAAGTGCCCGTTGCTGGGGTCGTAGCGCAGCACCTTGCCGCCCTCCAGCAGGCTTTCCGTTGGCACCCGCAGGGTCTGCTCACGCTGCGCCAGGAGGATTTCCACATCAGCGCTGTAACCGCTGAGCAACAACAGGTCCGCCGGCACCCGCGCGAACGCGACTTCCACATCCACGGTGCGTGCCTGTTTTTCCAGCTCACGAACGAACGGTGCGATCCGCGTCACCCGGCCATCGAAACTCTGCCCACGGAAGGCATCCAGGGTGATGCGCACCGGCATGCCTGGCCGCACCAAAGCTGCGTCCACTTCGTCGATGGGCGCTTCGACGTAGAGGCACTGATCATCGATCAGGTCCACCGCCGGCGGGGTCGGGATGCCCGGCGGCGAGGGCGTCACCACCTCGCCCAGTTCGCCGTTGATCTCCGCGACGATGCCGGCGAACGGCGCGCGCAGGGTGGCCTGGTCGAGCTGCGCCATCTGCAGGTCGAGACTGGCCGCGGCTTCGCGGATCTTCGCCTCGCCGCCACTGCAAAGCAGTTCGGATAGCCGGGCGCGGGTGACGCTCTGGTCCAGCAGATCCTCGGAGGCCAGCTTGCGCTCGGCCAGGCGTTCCAGCCGTTGCTGGTCACGCTGATCCTGGCTGGCCTGGCGGCAGCTCTGCTCACGCAGGTTGCGCTGGGCATCGAGCCGCGCACGGGCTTCGTCCACCCGTGCCAGCAAGTCATCCTGGCGCAGGCGCATCAGCACGTCGCCGGCCTGCACGCGCTGCCCGGCATGGATCAGCAACTCGCTGACCTGGCCGCCGGTCTTGAAGGACAGATGGGCACGCCGGCACGCCTTAACCGTCCCCGCCCGGGTGTTGGCCACCAGTGTCTCCACTTCGCCCTTGGTCACTTCCACCAGTTGCACCGGCACGGGTTCGGGTCGCGCCCAGAATCCCAGCAGCATCGCGAGGGAGGCTAAAATAGGAATAATTATCAGTAGCTTGCGCATGGTGCTGGCTCCACTTGCGAGCGGGTAAGCAGAGTCTAGGTGCGCCTTTACTGGGCCTTTTCGGCACCGCCGTGCCGCTTTTCCCCGCTTCTGGGGCAGGACCGCTCATAAATGAAGACCTTAGCGATGGAATACCCCAGCCCGCGCCAGCCGGGGTCCCTGACCACCCATGTCAAATTGCCGACAAGTGGAATGACACTTGCGTACGCAAAATGAGAACGCGTCAAAATCAGGTCACTCGCAACCTCAAGGCACCACCCCTTGTCGAATCCCGAGAAAGCCCTTGCCGCCTCTGCCATGCTGGTTCGAAATGACAGATGGCGCCCTGGCGGCCCGACAGCACAGCAAGCGGAGATTGCGATGTACAACGAAGCCCTGCCCACCGTGGAACAGTTGGAGGTGGATGAACTGGTCTGCTGGCGAGTGCATACCCGCCACGCGGAAATGCTTATGACCCAGCAAGGCGCGCAGATCCTCAGCTACCAGCCCCACGGCGAGGAGCCGGTGATCTGGCTGAGCGGCCAGGCGGGCTATCAGAAGGGCAAGGCCGTGCGCGGCGGCGTGCCCGTGTGCTGGCCCTGGTTCGGCGACCTGCGACGCAACCCGGCGCAAGTCCAGGGTATGCATCAGGGCGGGCCCATCTGCCCGGCCCACGGCCTGGTGCGCGAACGCGATTGGACGCTGCTGGGCATCGATAGCGAAGGACCGGCGGTGCGCCTGGAATTCGCACTGGATACCGCCAGCGAGCCGCTAGCCGGCTGGCCCCACGCGGCCGAGCTGAAGCTTTCGATCCTGATGGATGAAAGCCTGCAGATGACCCTGTCCACCCGCAACGCTGGCGACGCGCCCCTGGCCATCAGCCAGGCGCTGCACAGCTATTTCGCCGTCAGCGATATCCGCGAGGTGGACGTGGAAGGCCTGGACGGCTGCCCCTACATTGAGACCCTGGAAGACTGGCAGCTGCGCAAGCAGCAGGAAAATCTCGCCTTCTCCGGCGAAACCGACCGCATTTACCTGAATACGCCCCGTCGTATGAGCATCATCGACCGCGCCTGGCAGCGTCGCATCCAGCTCGACGTCGAAGGCTCCACCTCGGCCGTGGTGTGGAACCCCTGGATCGACAAGTCCAAGCGCCTGTCGCAGTTCGCCGAGGACGCCTGGCAGGGCATGCTCTGCATCGAAACGGCGCGGGTGATGGACGATTTGCTGGTCATCAAGCCCGGCGAAACGCACAAGATGGTGCTCAACGTCGCCAGCAAGCCGCTCTAACCCTGTGGGGGCGAATTCATTCGCCGAGGGACCGCGTAGCGGTCCCCTGTGCTAAAGCACGGGGCAGAACACCTACGAAACCCATCGACCGAGGTCCGCATGGGTTTCGTTCCTCAGCGGAACGCCGCCCGAACCATCCCACGAATGCAGCCTCTTCGGCCTACAGATCGCTCTCTTCCACCAATCGCACGCTACCGGCGTCCATGGCATAGGCGGCGTCAGCCAGGTCGTTGCTGACCTTCTCGACCTTCAGCGTGCCGTCGACCCAGATGGGCGCGTAGATGTCGTCGAGCTGGATGCCCTTGGGGTAGCGCACCAGCACGATCTGGTTGGGCGGCGGCGGTGGGACGTGGATGCAGGCGCCGGGGTAAGGCACCAGGAAGAACAGCGTGCTGCGGCCCTTGGCATCGCTTTCCAGGGGCACGGGATAGCCGCCGATATGGATCGTCTTGCCATTCAG
The DNA here is from genome assembly GCF_002003485.1 of Metapseudomonas resinovorans. Taxonomy (GTDB): domain Bacteria; phylum Pseudomonadota; class Gammaproteobacteria; order Pseudomonadales; family Pseudomonadaceae; genus Metapseudomonas; species Metapseudomonas resinovorans_D. The sequence continues at coordinate 17,076 of NZ_BDMA01000039.1, read as the reverse complement.
CGCGGCCACCGTCTTGGCGGAGTACATCACAGCCGGCAGATCCTTCTGCTGCTTGAGGCCGCCCTTCTGGTCGAAGTTGCCATCGGCCTCGGGGCTGTCGTGGCTGATATCCGGCATCTCTTCCAGCGCCTTGCGGTCCTCAGGCGGCATCAGTTCGAGCCAGTCGGTTTCGGGAAGTTCGGCACGGGCGAGGGTGCAGCAGAACAGCAGCAGTAGGCAGGCGAGACGGCGCATGGGGGGACTCTTCAACGCATGGGGCGGGAACATCAGGCGCTAAGACTAACGGCGCGGGAAGGCGGTTCCCAGCCCCATCGAATGCAGGACTAGCTCTTACGCACCAGACCGTAAATCACCAGCAGCACCACCGCGCCAATCACCGCGCCGATGAAGCCCGCTACTTGCCCGGCCTGGTAAATGCCAACAGCCTGGCCACCGTAGGTCGCCAGCAGCGAACCGCCGACACCAAGCAGGATGGTCATGATCCACCCCATGGGGTCGTCGCCAGGTTTGATGAAGCGTGCAATCAGGCCAACGATCAGCCCGATGATGATGGTACCGATGATGCCCATGTCATGCCCTCCGAAGGTAGTTGAGGCATGCCTGAGCCTAGATGCATCTGAGAATGCTTGCCATCGACCGCCCCAACGGGGCGGTCGGATGGACGTCAGGACTTGACGATCAGCGCTTCCACCGCCGCGATCTGGCGATCGAGGGTGGCGCGGTCCGCGCAGCGCAGGGTGGCGTGGCCCACCTTGCGGCCGGCCTTGAAGGCCTTGCCGTAGTGATGCAGGTGGCAGTCGGCGATAGAAACAGCCTTATCCACAGCCGGAACTTCGCCGATGAAGTTGAGCATCGCGCTCTCGCCCAGCTTGGCGGTCGAGCCCAGCGGCAGGCCGGCAACGGCACGCAGGTGGTTCTCGAACTGGCTGCACTCGGCGCCTTCGATGGTCCAGTGGCCGGAGTTGTGCACGCGCGGGGCGATCTCGTTGGCCTTGAGGCCGCCGTCCACCTCGAAGAACTCGAAAGCCAGCACGCCGACGTAATCCAGCCTGGTCAGCACGCGGCCGACGTAATCCTCGGCCAGGGCTTGGAGCGGGTGGTCGGTACTGGCGATGGACAGGCGCAGGATGCCGTTCTCGTGGGTGTTGTGCACCAGCGGGTAGAAGCGGGTTTCGCCATCGCGGGCACGCACTGCCACCAGCGAGACTTCGCCAGTGAAGGGCACGAAGCCTTCGAGGATGCAGGGCACGCTGCCCAGTTCGGCGAAGGCGCCCGTCACGTCTTCCGCCTTGCGCAGGACCTTCTGGCCCTTGCCGTCATAACCCAGGGTGCGGGTCTTGAGTACGGCAGGCAGGCCGATGCTGGCGGCTGCGGCGTCGAGATCGGCCTGGGACTGGATATCGGCGAATTCCGGGGTGGGGATGCCGAGGTCCTTGAACATCGACTTCTCGAACCAGCGGTCGCGGGCGATGCGCAGGGCTTCAGCGCTCGGGTAGACCGGCACGAACTGCGAGAGGAAGGCCACGGTTTCAGCCGGCACGCTCTCGAACTCGAAGGTCACCAGGTCCACTTCATCGGCCAGTTGGCGCAGGTGGTCCTGGTCGCCGTAGTCGGCGCGGATGTGCTCGCCAAGGGCCTGGGCGCAGGCGTCCGGCGCCGGATCGAGGAAGGCGAAGTTCATGCCCAGTGGGGTGCCCGCCAGGGCCATCATGCGACCCAGCTGGCCGCCACCGATAACGCCGATCTTCATGGGTCAGGCCTCACGCGGGTCCGGGTTGTCCAGGACCATGTCGGTCTGCTCGCGGCGGAAATCCTTCAACGCCACGTGGTATTTCGGGTACTTGCCGCCGAGGATGCTGGCGGCCAGCAGGGCTGCGTTGATCGCACCGGCCTTGCCGATGGCCAGGGTGGCGACCGGGATGCCGGCGGGCATCTGCACGATGGACAGCAGGGAGTCGACGCCCGAGAGCATGGACGACTGCACCGGCACGCCGAGCACCGGCAGATGGGTCTTCGCAGCGCACATGCCCGGCAGGTGGGCGGCACCGCCGGCACCGGCGATGATCACCTCGATGCCACGGCCTTCGGCTTCTTCGGCGTACTGGAACAGCAGGTCCGGAGTGCGGTGGGCGGAAACCACCTTCACTTCATAGGGAATGCCCAGCTTTTCCAGCATGTCGGTGGTGTGGCTGAGGGTGCTCCAATCGGACTTGGAGCCCATGATCACGCCTACCAGTGCGCTCATCGTCGTGCCTCATCAAAGTGCGCCAGTTGGCGCGACCAAAAAACAACAAGCCACGCAATGGCGTGGCTTGTCTGCGATGTGGGGCCGGGCAGCGGGGCGCGCTGCCGGCCGAAGGCCGCGCAGTATAACGCAAAGCCACGTCTGGCGTGCATTTGCCCTTACCACTCGTCCAGAGCCGACGCGGGAGAGCCCGGACGCGGCTAAACCTTGCTCCAGCGCAATGCCCGCAGGAGGTAGCGGCGCAGAATCGGACATCTTTTCCAAGGAGGTGAATGCCATGAACCAGACCATGAAAGCCGCGGTTGTCCACGCCTTCGGCGAGCCGCTACGGATCGAGGAAGTCAAGGTTCCCCTGCCCGGCCCCGGGCAAATCCTGGTGAAGATCGAAGCCTCGGGCGTATGTCACACCGACCTGCACGCCGCCGAAGGCGACTGGCCGGTGAAACCGAGTCTGCCCTTCATTCCCGGCCACGAGGGCGTGGGCTACGTCGCGGCGGTGGGTGCCGGCGTTACCCGCGTGAAGGAAGGCGACCGCGTCGGCGTGCCTTGGCTCTACACCGCCTGTGGCTGCTGCGAGCACTGCCTGACCGGCTGGGAAACCCTCTGCGAAAGCCAGCAGAACACCGGCTACTCGGTGAACGGTGGCTATGCCGAATACGTGCTGGCTGACCCAAACTTCGTCGGCATCCTGCCGAAAAACGTCGAATTCGCCGAGATCGCGCCGATCCTTTGCGCGGGCGTCACCGTCTACAAGGGCCTGAAGGTTACGGGTGCGCGGCCCGGCCAATGGGTCGCGATTTCCGGCATCGGTGGCCTTGGCCATGTGGCTGTGCAATACGCCCGCGCCATGGGCCTGCACGTCGCCGCCGTGGATGTGGATGACACCAAGCTCGAACTGGCGCGCAAGCTCGGCGCCAGCCTGACCATCAACGCCCTCGACGAGAACCCGGCCGAGGTGATCCAGCGCGATATCGGCGGCGCCCACGGCGTGCTGGTCACGGCCGTCTCCAACAGCGCCTTCGGCCAGGGTATCGGCATGGCCCGGCGCGGCGGCACCGTGGCCCTGGTGGGCCTGCCACCAGGCGACTTCCCCACGCCGATCTTCGACGTGGTGTTGAAAGCCATCAGCATCACCGGCTCCATCGTCGGCACCCGCGCCGACCTGCAGGAGGCCCTGGACTTCGCCGGCGAAGGCCTGGTCAAGGCCACCATCCACCGCGACAAGCTGGACAACATCAACGGCATCTTCGAGCAGATGCGCGCTGGAAAGATCGAAGGGCGGATCGTCGTCGAGGTCTAGCCCCATTACCTATCAAGCGGGAACGGGCGGCATTGCCGCCCTCTTCCTGACACCGTTTCGATTCGCGCTTGATCGTTTATAGCAACGATATTTCCTACGTAGCTCTCAGCATTCCCCCACTTTTTGAACTACCAAAGGCTGAACTTCGCTTCCAGTAAAATATTTCTCCGTCATTGCACATGCACTGATCAACCCGTGCAGAAGTAATTCTGGAAATATTTTCGAGGCCCCAAAATGAGAGAGCGTCATTCAAGCCCGCAATCAATCTGCATGGGGTTGATGATTAAATCCCTGCATTCAATTTTTCCCGCGTTAGCAAGAAAGCTTGAGAGCAGCAAAACTTGCAATACACCTGAAACCTCAAGCTACCGCCAGAATATTCGGGACAAGCACCTGAAGGTGATGTCGGCGGCCCTATTATTGCTGTCTGTATCTTCAATCCAGAAAGTAGAAGCTGCTGTCTGCATTTGGAATGACATTGGCCGGAAAATAAAATACAACAGCATCGCCACCAAGAATCTCGACGTCACACTTTCAGAAGGGCATATCGGCGCTGTCATTGGTCAGGCCACAATCGAATTTTCAAAAGCCCCAAACAGCCACGTTTTTTGCGCCGATAGCAAACTTGATGAGGGTTGGAGTATCGATTTTGCCCCTGGAAAGCAGTTGGAACAAATTGGAAACAAGATCTACAAAAGCGGAATAGACGGCCTTGGCCTGAGATTTTTCATACACCCTAATCGCTACGAATTCCCTTACATCGACAATAAGGGCGGCGGTTTCACATATTTATTCAACTTTAGATCGCTCACGGTCGAAGTAATCCGAATGGGGCACATCGTGGGAGGTAATTCGCTCACGACAACCCTCGATCTGGACATAGAACTAGTCCTCGACAGATGGCCGGCCCAGAAAATCTCTGGCACGACACAGCTAACCATCAACAACGTCCCCTACTATTCCAGTTGCACGCCAATCATTCCCGTCATCGATGTTCCCCTGGGTGAAACCGAGCCCGCCGATATCCGTAACGACACCACTACCCCCTACAACTTCAACCTGGACATCTTGTGCGAGACCGCCAAACCCGAAGAGGCGCCGACCCTGTCCGTCAAGGTCTACTTCCAGGGCGACAACAACGGCGATGGCTTGCTGAAAATAGCTACATCGCAAGTGGCGGCAACTGGCGTCCAGATTTCCTTGGAGGACACCAACAACAGGAAACTGCCGTTCGACCAGAGCAGGGCCCTGACCGTCCCCAAGGACCGACTCCATGAACGAGGAGTGATCCACAGCCTGCCCATCGTGGCCAGGTACGTCAGCGACGGCACACCGGTTACCTCGGGCCCCGCGGACGCCTCACTCACCTACGTCATCGAGTACAACTGATCGTGCCGGGCGGCCATCATGCCTCCCCGCCCACCCCACCTTCCAACTTGCGCCACAGCAGGCGGATCGCCGCCTTGCGCACCAGGGCACAGCGGTACAGGCGGATTTCCAGCGGCACGTGCCACTGGCTGCCGCCACAGATCACCAGGTCACCACGGGCCAGCTCGGCCTGGGCGCTGAAACGCGGCACCCAGGCCACCCCCAACCCTTGCAGCGCCATGCTCTTCAGGCTGTCGGCCATGGCGGTTTCATACACCGTGGTCGAACGCAATGCGCGCTGGCGCAGAAGGATGTTCACCGAGCGGCCGAGGAAGGCACCGGCGCTATAGGCCAGCAGCGGCACGCTCTGGCCGCTGTCCAGCTCGAAGAGCGGCTTGCCGCTCGCGTCCACCGCGCAGACCGGCAGCATTTCGGTTCGTCCCAGGTTCATCGAGGGGAAGATTTCCGGGTCCATCTGCAGCGCCGCGTCCGGGTCGTAGAAGGCCAGGATCAAGTCGCAGCCGCCTTCACGCAGCGAATGCACGGCCTCACCGACGTTGGTGGCGATCAGGCGGCTGGCGATGTTCAGCCCGTCCGCCCGCAGCCGGGCGATCCACTGCGGGAAAAAGCCCAGCGCCAGGGAGTGCGCGGCGGCGAACTGCAGCACCTCGCCCTGCTGGCCTTCCAGGTGATGCAGGTGACGCACTACCTCACCCAGTTGGTCCACCATGCTGCGCGCGGTGACCAGGAACAGCTGCCCGGACTCGGTCAGTTCAATGGGGGTGCGCGAGCGGTTGACCAGGGTCAGGCCAAGCGCCGCCTCCAGGCTGCGGATACGTCGGCTGAACGCCGGCTGGGTCACGAAACGCCGCTCGGCGGCCTGGGAAAAACTGCGGGTGTTGGCCAGGGCGACGAAGTCTTCCAGCCACTTGGTTTCCAGATTCATCGTGAGATTCCAGGATGCTCGATTTTGGTGCGCACGTTCGCGATCGAAGCCGCGTCACACGGACATTATGCCGATTGTGCATGACCCAGCGAATAACAGCATTGGCCGACAAACGGCCACAGGCCTAGATTATTGGGCATCGCGGCACTGGCCGTGTTCCTCCAGAGATGAATGACATCATGTCCTCCGCTGCATCCTTCCGCATCGAAAAAGACCTGCTCGGCACCCTCGAAGTTTCCTCCGAGGCCTACTACGGCATCCAGACCCTGCGCGCGGTTCACAACTTCCGCCTGTCCGGCGTACCGCTGTCGCACTACCCGAAGCTGGTCGTAGCCCTGGCCATGGTCAAGCAGGCTGCCGCCGATGCGAACAAGCAGCTCGGTCACCTCTCCACCGAGAAACACGCCGCCATCAGCGAAGCTTGCGCTCGCCTGATCCGCGGTGACTTCCACGACCAGTTCGTGGTGGACATGATCCAGGGTGGTGCCGGTACTTCCACCAACATGAACGCCAACGAGGTGATCGCCAACATCGCCCTCGAGGCCATGGGCAAGCAGAAGGGTGAGTACAAGTACCTGCACCCGAACAACGACGTGAACATGGCGCAGTCGACCAACGACGCTTACCCCACCGCCATCCGCCTCGGCCTGCTGCTGGGCCACGACGCCCTGCTGGCCAGCCTCGACAGCCTGATCCAGGCCTTCGCCGCCAAGGGTAAAGAGTTCGCCGACGTTCTGAAGATGGGCCGTACCCAGCTGCAGGACGCGGTACCGATGACCCTCGGCCAGGAATTCCATGCCTTCGCCACCACCCTGGGCGAAGACCTCGACCGTCTGCGTCGCCTGGCGCCGGAACTGCTGACCGAAGTGAACCTGGGCGGTACCGCCATCGGCACCGGCATCAACGCTGACCCCGGCTATCAGAAGCTGGCCGTCGAGCGCCTGGCAGCCATCAGCGGCCACCCGGTCGTCCCGGCCGCCGACCTGATCGAAGCCACCTCCGACATGGGCGCCTTCGTGCTGTTCTCCGGCATGCTCAAGCGCACCGCGGTCAAGCTGTCGAAGATCTGCAACGACCTGCGCCTGCTCTCCAGCGGTCCGCGTACCGGCATCAACGAGATCAACCTGCCGCCGCGCCAGCCGGGCAGCTCGATCATGCCGGGCAAGGTCAACCCGGTTATCCCGGAAGCCGTCAACCAGGTGGCCTTCGAAGTCATCGGTAACGACCTGGCCCTGACCCTGGCAGCCGAAGGCGGCCAGCTGCAGCTGAACGTGATGGAGCCGCTGATCGCCTACAAGATCTTCGACTCGATCCGCCTGCTCCAGCGCGCCATGGACATGCTGCGCGAGCACTGCATCGTCGGCATCACCGCCAACGTCGAGCATTGCCGCCGCCTGATGGAAAACTCCATCGGCCTGATCACCGCGCTGAACCCGTACATCGGTTACGAGAACGCCACCCGCATCGCCAAGGAAGCCCTGGAAAGTGGCCGCGGCGTGCTGGAACTGGTGCGTGAGGAGAAGCTGCTGGACGAGTCCATGCTGGCCGACATCCTCCGCCCGGAAAACATGATTGCCCCGCGCCTCGTGCCGCTGAAGGCCTGATCAGGCAAACGAACTCACCAGGAGGGGCCTCGCCCCTTCATCCTTCAAGGATGGCGCCAGCCATCCTTTTTTTTTTTGCCCGGGGAAAAGGGCTCAGGACGCCCCCAAGCAGGGGGTGCTCCAACCGTAGGATGGGTAGAGCCTGCGAAACCCATCAATCCACACCGCATGGGTATCGCTCCGCTCCACCCATCCTACGAACTACAATCGCCAGGCCTTGCGCAGCGTACGAATCGCCTCGGCGATCTGCGCTTCCGGCACGGCGGCAAAGCCCAGCACCAGCCCGGCGTGGTTATCCACAGGCTCGCTGCTGTTCTCCAGCCAGTACTCGCTGAGCCCGTTCAACTCCACGCCGGCCGCACGGGCAGCACTCACCAGCTCCCGTTCCCGCGCCAGGCTGTCCACCCGCACGCACAGGTGCAAGCCGGCGTCCACCGGCGGCATGGGAGCGCAACCGGGAATGGCGTCCGGCCAATCACGCAACAGGGCATCGCGACGGGCGCGGGCGGCCAGTCTCATGCGCCGCACATGGCGCTGGAAATGACCGGCGGCGATGAACTCCGCCATCACCGCCTGGGTGCCGATTTCCGAATGGCGCATATCCAGGGCGCGGCGCCGGGCGAAGGATTCCGCCAGCGCGGGGGGCAGCACCATGTAGCCCAGGCGCAACGCGGGGAAGGTGATCTTGCAGAAGGTGCCGACGTAGATCACCCGTCCCTGGCGGTCCAGCGCGGCGAGGGGTGCCAGGGGAATTCCGCTGTAGCGGTACTCTCCGTCGTAGTCGTCCTCGACTATCCAGCCATCACAACGCTCGGCCCATTCCAACAGCTCCAGGCGCCGCGCCAGGGACAGCGTCACACCCGTGGGGTATTGGTGCGACGGCGTGACATAGACCAGCCGGCAGTTCTCCACCTGCGCCAGCACGGCGCTGTCCAGACCATCGTTATCCACAGGCACACCGCACAGCTCGGCACCCGCCACGGCGAAGGCATGACCCGCCGCGCGATAACCGGGATTCTCAATGGCCACGCGGTCGCCGGGCTGCACCAGCAACTGGGCGCAGAGGCTGATGGCCTGCTGGGCGCCACAGGTGATCACCACTTGCGCCGGATCGCAGGACAGTCCGCGGCTGCTGCGCAGGTACGCGGCAATCAGCTCGCGCAGGCCCCAGTCCCCCGCCGGGTCGCCATAGCCCAGGCGCGCCGGCGAGGGCTTGCGCCAGAAACGCGCCTGCAGCCGTGCCCAGGTCTCGAAGGGAAACAGGTCGAAGGCCGGCACGCCAATGCGAAATGCCCGTGGTGCACCCGTTACCGGCGGCGGCAGGTGATGGTTCTGCAGGCGCTCCATGGCCGGGCCCGGTACCGGACCCGTGGGAATCGGCGGCGGTACCGGTCGGGCTGTGGATAAGTCCGCCACATAGGTGCCATCGCCTACGCGCCCTTCCACGTATCCCTCGGCGTAGAGCTGGTCGAAGGCCCGAGTCACCGTATTGCGCGAGACGCCGAGCAGCGCGGCAAGGTCGCGTGTCGCTGGCAAGCGCGTGCGGCTGCCCAGGCGGCCATCGAGGATGCGCTCGCGCAGGGCTTGGTAGAGCTGGCGCGAAAGCCCCTGGGACGGGTCCAGGCGGATGCCGGAAAGGTCGACGGGCAACGGTGGCATATCAGGCATGTCGGGCCTCGATTGGCTCTATCGAATTGGCGGTTAATGGCTCTTACAACAGACCAATATCCTGCCTAGCATGAAGACATTCCGCCAGGAGAAGCCTTCATGTACGCCCCCTCCAGCTTCCGTCAGGATGACCTCACCGAGCTCCATGCACAGATGCGGGCCACCGGTCTCGCCGTGCTCACCAGTGCCGGGAACAAGGGCCTGATGGCCAGCCACCTGCCCCTGCTGCTGGAACCCGGCGAAGGCGAATTCGGCACGCTCTACGGCCACTTCGCCCGCGCCAATCCGCACTGGCGTGACCTCGCCGAGGGCTCCGAGGCGCTGGTGGTGTTTTCCGGACCGGACGCCTACGTCACGCCCACCTGGTACGCGGCCAAGGCCGAGCACGGCAAGGTCGTACCCACCTGGAACTACATCGCCGTGCATGCCTGGGGCCAGGCGGAAGTCTTCGACGATCCCGAGCGCCTGCTGCAACTGGTCAGCCGCCTCAGCGAACGTCATGAATCCGGCCGCCCGCAACCCTGGGCGGTGAGCGATGCCCCGCGCGAGTACCTCGACAGCATGCTCCGCGCCATCGTCGGCTTCGCCCTGCCCATCCGCCGCCTGGAAGGCAAGTGGAAGCTCGGCCAGAACCGCTCGGCCGCGGACCAGACCGGCGTTCGCGAGGGCCTGAATGCCTCATCCAGCCCGCGTGACCGTGAACTGGCCGCGCGCATGACCCTGATCGACTGACCCACCACAGGAAGGAATCCAATGTCGCTTGAAATCCGCCCGCTCAGCGCCGACGACCACGCTGCCTGGCTGCCGCTCTGGCAGGGCTACCAGCGCTTCTACAAGACAGAAATCCCCGCCGAGACCACCGCCGTCACCTGGCAGCGCTTCCTCGATCCGGCCGAACCCATGCATGCGGCCCTGGCCTGGCAGGACGACAAGGCGGTGGGCATGGTGCATTTCATCTACCACCGCAGTTGCTGGACCACCGGTGACTACTGCTACCTGCAGGACCTCTATGTGGCCGAAGGCCTGCGCGGCGGCGGCATCGGCCGCCAGCTGATCGAACACGTTTATGCACAGGCTCGCACCGCCGGCGTTTCGCGGGTGCACTGGCTGACCCACGAGACCAATACCGACGCCATGCAGCTCTACGACCGCATCGCCGACCGTTCCGGCTTCGTCCAGTACCGCAAGATCCTCTGACCGGAGAGCACCATGAGCAACCAGGACCTGAGCCACTGGCAACCCCGCCCCGCTCCCGACCACTCCCCGCTGACCGGCCGCTTCGTCCGCCTGGAAGCACTGGATACCGCTCGCCATGGCGATGATCTCTGGGCAAGCCTGCAAGGCCCCGACCCGGCGCTCTGGGATTACTTGCCTTATGGCCCCTTCGCCGGCCGCGAGCCCTTCGACGCCTGGCTTGCCGGCAACGCCGCCAGCCGCGATCCGCTCTTCTACACCGTGATCGATCTGGCCAGCGGTCGCGCCGTAGGCGTGCTCAGCTACCTGCGTATCACGCCGAAGGACGGCGTGATCGAGATCGGCCATATCGCCTTCGGCAAGGCCATGCAACGCACGCCGGGTTCGACCGAAGCGGTGTGGCTGCTGGCCCGCCACGCCTTCGACGACCTCGGCTACCGTCGCCTGGAATGGAAGTGCAACGCGCGGAACGCCCGCTCGATGCGCGCAGCCGAGCGCCTGGGCTTCAGCTACGAAGGGCTGTTCCGTCAGCACATGATCGTCAAGGGCCAGAATCGCGACACCGCGTGGTTTTCCATCATCGACGGCGAATGGCCGAAATGCCGGGAAGCCTTCGAGCGCTGGCTGTCTGTGGATAACTTCGATGGAGAGGGGCAACAGAAGCGGCGGCTGGAGGAACTGCGCAACTGAAATATCCACTGGATTCGTTTGCACCGTAGCGACGCGATACCTATCACGCCGAATCGATGGGTATCGCAAGCTCAACCCATCCTACGAAGAGCGCGAATGAATTCGCCCCCGCATCACCGCCTCACTCGATCTCGAACAGCCCATTCTTGAGCGGCGCCACATCCAGGCGCTGGCGCACGTCATCGTCGATGCGCGGGTCGTCGGGGCGGTAGAGCTTCACCTGACGGTAAGCGGCGACGCGGTTGATCTCCGGGCCGAGGTATTCCCAGACCACGCGGGTGCAGGCCGGGTTGCGCCGGTCGCCGCTGGAGACGCCGGTCTTCAGGCCGTTGAGGCGGGTGATGCGGCTCTTGTAGCTGGGGATGAGGATGGTCTGGCTCATCTCGTTTACGGTGAGCGATTCGTAGTCCATCAGGAACAGCCGGTCCTGCAGCTGGAAAGCGGCGCCGAGGTAGCGGCAGCGCACCCAGTCTTCGGCTTGTACGGCGGTGTTGGTGGCGCGCTCCTGGCGTTCCTGGCGCTCGAAGAGGAAGTTGCCGTCTTCCTCCCACAGGTGCACCAGGGACAGGAGGATGGTCCCCGGCACCGACATGCAATTGGAATATTCGAAGTAATAGCCGCAGTAGCGCGACAGGTTGCCCGACTGATCTCGCAAGGGCGCCAGCAGTTCCAGCAGCGGGTCGCTGCGGGTGTCGCCAGCCTGGCCGGCGGGGCGAGTGCCCAGGAGGCGAGCGAACTGCTCGGGCGGCAGGCCGAGCTCGTAGTCCTCGACACCGAAGAAATCGCAGATGCGCTTGAGGTTGTAGGGCGTCGGTCGGCTCTGGCCACTGAGGTACTTGTTGAACTGCGCGCGATTGATGCCGAGCTTGCGGCAAACCTCCGCAATAGAGCGGTAGTGCCCGCAGAGAAGCTTCAGATTGTTGCCGAGATATTCCGCCATTTCGCCGGCCTGCCTGATGCGAGTGGCGCGATTCTAGCATCAAGTCGCGCCATGTCGAATACAGCCGCGAAATTGTCTGATATGCCGCATTACCCCACCCTGCGCGCCACGGCCGAGCCCTGCCCGCTCGAAGCCGTTCCCATCACGCGAACAATAAGAATCGAGGTCTCACTCATGCTTGAAGTGATCAACGATTTCCTCTCGGGGAAAGTGCTCATCGTCCTTATCGTTGGACTCGGCACCTATTTCACCCTCCGCTCCCGCTTCGTCCAGTTCCGCCATTTCGGCCATATGTTCAGCGTGTTCAAGGAATCCATCCGTGGCACTGCCGGTCAGTTGAGCTCCTTCCAGGCCCTGATGCTGAGCCTCGCCGGCCGCGTCGGCGCCGGTAACATCGCGGGTGTTGGCCTGGCCGTGACCCTCGGCGGCCCCGGTGCCGTGTTCTGGATGTGGGTCACCGCTCTGGTCGGCATGTCCAGCAGCTTCTTCGAGTGCACCCTGGCCCAGGTCTACAAGCGCGCCGATGGCGATGGCCTGTACCGTGGCGGCCCGTCCTACTACATCCAGCACGGCCTGAAGCTGCGCTGGATGGCGCTGACCTTCGCCGTGCTGCTGCTGGTGACCTACGGCTTCGCCTTCAACGGCCTGCAGGCCTTCACCGTGACCCACTCCCTGGAAAACGCCTTCGACCTACCGGTGCAGTACACCGGTATCGGCCTGGCCGCACTCCTGGGCCTGGTATTCATCGGCGGCATCAAGCGCATTGCCTCGGTGTCCGACCTGCTGGTACCGGTCAAGACCCTGGCCTACATCGCCGTGACCTGCTACGTGATCATCTCCCAGATCGAGCTGGTGCCGGACATGCTGGTGACCATTGTGAAGAGTGCATTCGGCCTTGAGCCGGCCTTCGCCGGTCTGCTCGGCAGCGCCATCGTGATGGGTGTGAAGCGCGGTGTGTTCGCCAACGAAGCGGGTCTGGGCAGCGCGCCCAACGTCGCCGCCGTCGCTGCGGTGAAGCACCCGGCCGCCCAGGGCGTGGTACAGGCGTTCAGCGTCTTCCTCGACACCTTCGTGATCTGCACCTGCACCGCGCTGCTGATCCTGCTGTCCGGCTTCTACACCCCGGGCTTCGAAGGCGACGGCATCGTGCTGACCCAGAACTCCCTGGCCGCTGTGGTCGGTGAGTGGGGCCGCGTGTTCATCAGCGTGGCGCTAAGCCTCTTCGTCTTCACCTGCATCCTCTACAACTACTACCTCGGCGAGAACGCCCTGCAGTTCCTGGTCGGTCGCAGCCGCGCCGCCCTGCTGACCTACCGCGGCCTGGTGCTGGCGCTGATCTGCTGGGGCTCGATGCAGAACCTGGGCACCGTGTTCGCCTTCGCCGACATCACCATGACCTGCCTGGCCTTCGTCAACCTGGTGGCCCTGGCAATGCTGATCAAGGTCGGCCTGCGGGTGATGCGCGACTACGACGACCAGCGCAAGGCAGGCATCGACCAGCCGGTGTTCGACTCTGCCAAGTTCGCCGACCTGGACCTGGACCGCGATGCCTGGCCGACCAACCCGGTCGCCGACGCCTCCAACGTCAACGTCGCTCACGGCCTGGCGCAAAGCCACCGCTGATCGCGCCGTCCGGTAATACCTGGTGCCGCTCCTCCGCTGACGCGGGGAGCGGCACTGACGTTTCTGCACCTTCGTCGTTCCGAGTTATCCACACCCATGAATGCTGTGAAGAACCTTTTCGTGCTCTATACCGGCGGCACCATCGGCATGCTGCAGACGCCCGAAGGCCTGGCTCCGGCCAGCGGCTTCGAGGCGCGCATGCGCGAGCTGCTGGACGACCAGGGACTGACACTGGACTGGCGCTTCCAGGAACTGCTGCCGCTGCTCGACAGCGCCAACATGCGCCAGGCCAACTGGCGGGCCATGCGTGATGCCATCGTCGACGCGGTGGAACGTGGCCACGACGGCGTGCTGCTGCTGCACGGCACCGACACCCTGGCCTACAGCGCGGCGGCCCTCGGCTTCCTGCTGCTCGGCCTGCCAGTGCCGGTGGTGCTGACGGGCGCCATGCTGCCGGCTGGCAGCGAGGGCAGCGATGCCTGGCCCAATCTGCTGGGGGCCATTCGCGAACTCCAGGTCGGAGTCGCGCCCGGCGTGCATCTCTTCTTCAATGGCGACCTGATGCATGGCGCCCGCGCCAGCAAGTTGCGCTCGGAAGCCTTTGACGCGTTCACCGTGCTTTCGCGACCACGGGAGGGTGAGCGCGCCGGCCGGATTCCCGCTGGCCTGGATTACCGTACCTCGCGCCAGCCGGTGAACCTCGCGGTGTTGCCGCTGTTCCCGGGCCTTGCCGCCAGCCACGTGGAAGCGCTGCTTTCCAGCGGCGTGCAGGGGTTGGTGCTGGAGTGTTACGGCAGCGGCACCGGTCCGTCGGATGACAAGGCGCTGCTCGATGTCCTGCACGCTGCCCACGAGCGCGGCGTGGTGCTCGTCGCCACCAGCCAGTGCCCGGCCGGGCATGTGCAAGCAGGTGTCTACGCTGCCGGCAGCCAGTTGCTGGCCACCGGCCTGGTACCCGCCGGCGGCATGACCCGCGAGGCGGCCCTGGGCAAGCTGTTCGCCCTGCTCGGCGCCGGCTTGCGGCAGGAAGAGGTGGAGCAGTGGTTCGCCGTGGATCTGTGCGGGGAAATGGTGGAGTGAATCGTGGGGGCAGCGGAGCTGCCCTTGGCGAATGAATTCGCCCCTACAGCGAAAAGGCCGAGCACAATCCTTCGCGAGCAAGCTCGCTCCTACAGAAACGCAGCCAATGGCTCCGCTTGATGGGTTTCGCTTCGCTCAACCGCATCCTACGAAAGCGGTGATCCGTGTCCTGGAGTCAGAACGGCCACCAGCCGCGGTCGTCTTCCAGTTCGGCGCGGCAGCTTGCCAACTGGCGGCCGTAGCTCCTGGACTGCTGGTCGACCTTCTGGGCAACTTGCGTCAGCCAGGACTTCTGCCGGTAGCTGCCACGCCGGTACCCACCTCGCCCTTCGTGGTAGGCCAGGTACTGGCTGTACGCGTCCCGTTTCGAGATGCCCAGTTGCCGCTGGGTGGCGTCGGTGTACCAGCCGATGAAGTCCATCGCGTCGCTGAAGGACGTGCGTGAGCCGCCGGAGCCGGTTGCCTGCTGATAGTCCGCCCAGGTGGCATCCAGCGCCTGGGCGTAGCCATAAGCAGAGGTCACCCGCCCCCAGGGAATGAAGCCGAGGAGGTAATCCCGTGGTGGGCGCGCATCGTGTCGGTAGCTGCTTTCCTGGTCGACGATCGCCATCGCCACCGGGATGGGCGTGCCCCAACGGGCCTCCATCTCCAGGGCGTCTTCGTACCAATCCGGGTATTCGCGAAAGATCGCGCACAGGTTGTCCGGCTCTCGCGGCGGCGCCGTGGCACAGCCCGACAGCAAGAAAAGCGCGACCAGCAGTGAAGCAATAGCGCACAGCGCGGATCGGGTACGCATGGAACGGGCGCCGGGACGGCCTAAATCCGCGCCGGATGGCCGAGGCGATAGCCCTGGAACAGCTTGAACGGGAGCCCCTTGGCGACTTCATGCTGCCAGCCGGTCTCGATCTTCTCGGCCACCAGGTCCACCTGGTGGCGATGAATGAAGTCGTACAGCCTTTCGCCCAGCAGGGCATAGCGTCTGGACAGGAAATCCCCATCCTCGTGCGGTGGCACGCCCAATCCCGTGAGGTCGAACTTCACGACATCGCACAGGCCCAGGTCGAGTTCCCAGTGGACCGGGCTGTCGAGGTCGTAGTCGTCGAGCGCCACCAGCACGTTTTCCTGCTTCAGGCGCATCAGCCCCTTCATGTAAGACCTGAAGCTGTCGACGCAGGCCACCGGGCGTTCCGTGACTGCGACCACTAGCTGGGCACCGCAGCAGCGCAAGTCGGCGGCACCTTCGATGAGATCATCGATCAGTTCCGCATCCGCCAGGCTCCGCTTCTCGACATTGACGAAGTGCCTCACCGGCAGACTGCCAGTCTGGGCGTCGTGCAGATATCGGGCGTAGCTGCGGTCGAGCATGCAACGGATGCGCAGTCCCTGGAGCAGCTCGCGCGTGAGCCGCTGGAGGTCGTCCTGCTGCAGCCGGGTGATGGCGTCTTCGGTGCTTTCGACGAAGGAGTCGAAGACGAACCGGGAGAGACTTTCGAAACCAACGACCCGATCCTGCCGGTCCTTGATCGGTTGCAGCCTGACTTCGCCCATTCGGGCCCCGGTCAAGGGGCGGGCTGGATACAGGGTTCGACCCTGGCGAACGGGCAGGCTTTGGCGAATGGTGCGAAGGGACATGGGGCAGATACCCGCAGCTCGAAAGAGCCGGCAGGCTAGGCGCCCGATTCCTATTGATGAAAATCAGAAATCTTCATTTCGGCCCTGATGGATAGCGGCTACCGGCCCCGAGGGACCGGCCTTTGCCGCGGACTCAGGCCACTTCGCCGCGAATGTACTGCTCCAGATGAAGGATCAGGTCATCCTGCTCGGCCATGGCTTCTTTCACCAGGTCGCCGATGGACAGCAGGCCGACCAGTTCGTCGTCTTCCACCACCGGCAGGTGGCGCATGTGCTGCTCGGTCATCAGCGACATGCATTCACGGATGCTCTGCTTCGACGTCACGGTCAGCACCGGCACGGTCATGAACTCACGCACCACCGTCGCCACGGATGAACGCCCTTGCAGCACGCCTTTGCGCGCGTAGTCGCGCTCACTGACGATGCCAACCAGCCGCCCGCCCTCGGTTACCGGCAAGGCGCCGATATTCTGTTCGTCCATCACCCGCAGCGCCTCGAGCATCGGCGCTTCGACGTCAATGGTGTGAACCTTCTGCCGCGGCTTGGCGCGGAGCATCTGTGCGACGGTCTTCATCTGTAATCCCTCCGGTAGCGTTGGCTGGAAGGCCAGAATGCGCGCGGTCGAGTCGGCTGCGCCAAGAAGGGATTTGCATGGTGTCTATTGAAAAATTCATTGATGGGCGCTAGGCCCTGTAGGAGATTCCATGTCAATCAGCCATGCCGACCTGGGGCCGATACGGCTGTTGGCTGGTCATCAGGGCAAAGGCAATCCTGGCCAGCTTGCGT
>NZ_BDMA01000038.1:0-49299 GCF_002003485.1 Metapseudomonas resinovorans | reverse complement strand
ACACCTGGCCGGGCATCCTCGAAGGCCGCAGCGCCGGCATGTGGACCGTGGCCCTGACCTGCTCGGGCAATGCCCTGGGCCTGACCTTTGAGCAGTTCAAGGCCCTGCCGAAAGACAAGCTGGACCAGGAGCGCGCGCGCATCGGCCAGATGTTCGAAGGCTCCCGTCCGCACTACCTGATCGACACCATCGCCGAGCTGCCGGCGGTGATCGACGACATCAACAAGCGCCTGGCCCGTGGCGAGATGCCCCAGTCCAGCTGACAGCCTGCTGACAGATTCGCCCGGTATCCTGCCACCGTCCGGTGACACGATTGCCGGGCGATTCATCTCCCATACCCTGCGATTCCGGCGACGGCCCAGGCCACAAGCCTGTGGTTGGCCGCCTTTGCCCGAACTTGGGAACCACGTCCTGAGGAAGGGATGAAGTCGATTCGGTAGGGTGCGCCGTGCGCACCAGCGGTTTGGCGTGGTGCCGAAGCTGATCGCGGAATCGGTGCGCGCAGCGCACCCTACGGTCCCGCCCGAGCTAAAGAAATCGCCCCCTGCCAGGGGGCCACCGTCATACGAGCGTGGATGTTTATTCAGCGAGTTCGATTCTTCGCGAGCAAGCTCGCTCCTACAGGTTTGCGCGCATGCTGCATCAATCGTCGCGGGTCAGGACTTCCAGCAGCTCGATTTCGAAGCGGAGATTGGAGTTCGGCTTGATATGCGCGCCAACCTGGCGCTCGCCGTAAGCGAGGTGAGCCGGGACGAAGAGCTGGCGCTTGCCGCCGACTTTCATGCCCATCAGACCGATGTCCCAGCCCTTGATTACACGGCCGGTGCCGATCACGCACTGGAAGGGCTTGCCCCGGCTGTAGGAGGAATCGAACTCCGTGCCGTCTTCCAGGGTGCCGCGGTACTGGGTGGTGATCAGGGCGCCCTTGACCACTTCCTTGCCGTCACCCAGCTGGATATCGGTTATCTGCAGTTCGTCACTCATGGGATGTGCTCCTTGGTTCGTTGATCGGGTCCGGCCGTTTGCGCGCAGCCTTTTCGCAGGAAACGCTCGCGATGGCAACAGAGCTTTGCATTACTGCGCCGCCGCGACCTCGGCGGTCTCTTGCAGCTGTGCCAACAAGTCCAGCCCTGCTGGCCAATTACCCAGACCACTGTTGGCATTGATATGCCCACGTGCGCCGATCTCCACCACTTCGCTGCCCCAGTTTTCGGCAAGGCGTCGTGTGTGCTCCAGTGACCCATAGGGATCGTCGCTGCTGGCCACCAGGGTGCTGGGAAAGTCGAATGGGGCCGTTGGGGTTTGGGCGAAGCCGCTGGCCTGGACCGGGAACTCCGGCCCTTGCGGATCAGGCACTGCCACCAGCAGGGCACCCTTGATGGGGGAGTGGGGGCGGGCAGCCCAGTGGGCGACGGCCAGGCACGCCAGGCTGTGGGCCACCAGGACCACGTCGGGGCCGGCGGCTCGAACGGCCTGCTCCAGGTTCGCCACCCAATCCGCACACGTCGGATTGTCCCAGTCCTTTTGCTGGACGCGAACAAAGGCGGGATCGGCCGCTTCCCAGAGCGATTGCCAATGCGCAGGACCGGAGTTGCCGATACCGGGGAGGATCAGGACGGGAGAAGCCATGGCGAGTTCCTTTCGAGGGGCAAGGTCCCTACTAGACGTCATTCGTTGACGACAGGAAAGCCCTGAGGACTGTTTTGAGTGGAATCTCGTGCAGCTTGCACGGGGCTTGGACGGGGGACCGTGCAAGTCACCCGGAAGCGGGGCGGTGCGCTCGTTCCATATGCCTGATTAGCAAGGAAATTTCCCAAAGCGGGAATGGGCATGCCGCGTGCAAGGAACAAGGTCCGAACAACGCAAGGTCCGACAGGAGTGTTCCGCATGAAGCTGCCATTCACTGCCTTCTATGACGCCTTCCCGCAGCATCAGGTCGACGTGAAGCCGCGTCCTGATGGGTCGCTGCTGCTCACGCTGATCGGTCAGGACGGCGAGTCATTCTGCAAGGCCGTCGACAACGAGGCCTTCTACAGCGACGAGCGAGTGCGCCAGGTGATCCGGGAGGTGCAGCGGGACATGAAGCTGGAATCGGGTGAAGTGCACTGGCGCGACAAGGGGATCGATTGGGTATCCCGCGAGTTGCCCACCTACCAGGGCGGGCCCATTCACATGACGGCGGCCAAGACGCTGGTAGCGCGGCGCAAACAGACCGTCAGGTCGCAGAACCGTCGTACCCCAGTGGTCTGACGTTCAGTCAGCGCGACCAGACGCCGTGGGCGCGAAGAGCGGCGTCGGCATCCATCTCCAGCAGCGTGGTACGGGTATCGAGCAGATGCGCGAGCAAGCTGGCCACGGCCCGGCGCTGAACCGGTGAGCAATGCTGGAAGAAAGCGTTTTCCGCGCCGCTGTAGTCGAGATGGAAAACCATCTGCCAGCCATACCAGTCTATTTCCGGCACAGGCTCGGCCAACGCGAATTGCGCCAAGGCAGGAAAGTAGTAGGCGATGCCTTCGGGCGAGCAGAAACAGATGGGGTCCCAACCGGCATTGCCGACATCCGCGTGTTGCAGTGTTTCGCGGTCACGACTGCATAGCAGCGCGTCGTGTTCTGCGCATTCGCAGCAGTGCTGGAAGTTGGTGAAGTGCTCCGGGCGCCGGCAGTCGCCGAAGGCGGTGTCTATGGCGGCGAGGATCTGGGCGTCGGTGGGCATGGGTGGGCTTCGTCGGCGGTCGGCATGACGCTAGCCGGCGATTGTCGAAGTGGCAAGCGTGTCGATGGCATCCATCACGCTTGATGCTAGAGGCAGTGGGATGGGGCAGGTAATCCTGCCCCGTCCCTGTGGCTTAGCCACGTTTCGCTTTTTCGGCGAGTTCCTTCTGCTGCGCGACTTCTTCCTGGGCTTTGCGTTTCTGCTGCTCGACCTGGGCCAGGCGGGTCTCGTAGCGCTTGATAACGCGGTCGCCGCCGCCGGAGGCCATTGCGGAACCGGCGGAAAGGGCTACGGCAAGCAGGGTGGCAGTGGTGATAAGGGTTTTCATGGATAGTCTCCTGTCGAGATCTAGGGGTTGAGTATCCAGAGCCAGACTCCGAATTCGTTGCCGCCGTCCTTGGCACAGTCAGTGAGCTCCGGTGGACAGCCACGCAGAGCGGGAAAAAAAAGCCCGCGGCGAGGAGCTCAGACCCGCGGGTGAAATTGCCGGCCGGGCAGGCCGGACAAGGGAGGAACGGTTTACGCCTGGGGCTGCCAGCCGCCGCCGAGGGCCTTGTAGATGGCGACGATGCCGCGATAGACCTCGACTTCGGCCAGGGCCTGCGCGTCTTCGGCGGCCAGGCGCTCGCGTTCTGCGTCCAGCAGCACGAGGAAGTCCACGGTGCCTTCGCGATAACGCGTTGCAGCCTGTTCGGCGGCGGCGCGGGTGGCTTCCGACTGGCGAACCAGGGACACCAGCCGTTCCTGGCGCTTGCCGTAATCGCTGAAGGCGTTCTCAGATTCTTCCAGGGCCAGCAGCACTTGCTGCTCGTAGCTGGCTAGCGCGCCCTCGGCGTCGGCTTCGGAGGCGCGGATCTGGGCCCGGACGCTGCCGAGGTCGAAAGCCGCCCAGGAAATGGTCGGTGCCACGGCCCAGGCGCGGGCGGCGGACGAGCCGATCTGCGAACCGCGTCCGGCGGTGAAGCCGAGGAAGCCCGACAGGCTCACGCGCGGGAACAGGTCAGCGGTGGCCACGCCCACGCCGGCGGTGGCAGCGGCCAGTTGGCGTTCCGCCGAGCGCACGTCCGGACGGCGGCGCAGCAACTCGGCAGGGTCGCCGATGGGCAACGCCTTGGCGATCACCGGCAGGGGCTTGGGCGAAAGGTCCACGGATAGCTGTTCCGGTCGCTGGCCAAGTAGCGTGGCGATGCGGTTGCGGGCGCGCGCTTCCTCGGCCTGCAACTGCGGCACGCTGGCTTCGGTGGCGGCCAGGCGACCATCGGCGCGCAGCACATCCAGTTCGCTGCCGACGCCGGCGTCACGCAGTTGCTCGGTCAGGCCACGGGATTCCTTCTGGTTCTCCAGGTTCTCGCGGGCGATGTGTTCGCGCAGTTGGGCTCCGCGCAGGTTGCCGTAGGCATCTACCAGTTCCGCGATCAGGCTTACCTGCAGTTGTTGCAGGTCGGCCTGGGCGGCGTCGGTTTCCGCTTCGCTGGCTTCGATCTGCCGCTGGATGCGACCGAACAGGTCCAGTTCCCAGGCCATGTTCAGGCCCAGGTCGTAACGCTCGGCATTGACCCGCTCTTCGGTGACGCCGGGTTGCTGGCCCTTGCCGATCTCGGCGCTGGCGCCGGCAGTGACCACCGGGAACTGGTCGTTGCCGACGTCATCGCGGATGGCGCGGGCGGCCTTGAGGCGGGCGAAGGCGATGCGCAGTTCGCGGTTTTGCTTGAGTGACTCCTGGACCAGTTGGTTCAGGGTCGGGTCGTCGAACTGTTGCCACCAGACGCTCTCGAAGCGGGTGCGATCGACCTTCACAGCCTCGGAGGAGGCGAGCCGCGCGGGCTCGCTTTCCGGGGCCTTGTAGTCCGGGCCCACGGCACAGGCGGAGAGCGCCAGGGCCAGCAGGGCAGGGGCAAAAGCCTTGTACATCATGCGTGGGCTTCCTTCAGTTTCTCGGCGCGAGCGGCCTTGCGGGCTTCGCCTTTCTCGACGAAGCCGCGGATCAGGACATAGAACACCGGGGTCAGCAGCAGGCCGAAGAAGGTCACGCCGATCATCCCGCTGAACACCGCTACGCCCATGGCATGGCGCATTTCGGCGCCGGCGCCGGAGGACAGCACCAGGGGCACCACGCCCATGATGAAGGCGATGGAGGTCATCAGGATCGGGCGCAGGCGCAGGCGGCAGGCTTCCAGGACGGCGGCGACGCGGTCCAGGCCTTCTTCCTGTTTCTCCTTGGCGAACTCGACGATAAGGATGGCGTTCTTGCACGCCAGGCCCACCAGTACGATCAGGCCGATCTGGGTGAAGATGTTGTTGTCGCTACCGGCCAGGATCACCCCGGTGATGGCGGAGAACAGCACGGTCGGCACGATCAGGATCACCGCCAGCGGCATGCTCCAGCTCTCGTACTGCGCGGCCAGCACCAGGAAGGCCAGGAGCACGCAGAGCGGGAAGATGAACACCGCGGTATTGCCAGCGAGGATCTGCTGGAAAGTCAGGTCGGTCCACTCGTAGGTCATGCCGTTGGGCAGCTCTTCGTCAAGCAGCTTGCCGATTGCCGCTTCGGCCTGGCCGGAGCTGTAGCCGGGGGCCGCAGCGCCGTTGATCTCGGCGGTGATGAAGCCGTTGTAGTGCATCACGCGGTCGGGACCTGCGCTGTTCTCCACCTTGACGAAGGTGGACAGCGGGATCATCTCGCCACGGTTGTTGCGCACCTTCAGTTGGCCGATCTGCTCGGGCTCCAGACGGAACTGCTGGTCGGACTGGACGTTCACCTGGTAGGTGCGGCCGAAGCGGTTGAAGTCGTTGGCGTACAGCGAACCCAGGTACACCTGCATGGTGTCGAAGATGTCGCTGATGGCCACGCCGTGGGTCTTGGCCTTCTCGCGGTCGATGGCGGCATCCACCTGCGGCACGTTGACCTGGTAGCTGGTGAACACCGACATGGGGTTCAGCTCCGGCAGCTGGCGCGCCTTGGCGATGATGTTCTGGGTCTGCTTGTACAGCTCCTCGTAGCCCAGGTTGCCACGGTCTTCGACCTGCAGGCGGAAGCCGCCGATGGTGCCGAGACCCTGTACCGGGGGCGGCGGGAAGATCGCGATGTAGGCGTCCTGGATGTCGGCGAATTGCTTGTTCAGCTCGGCCGCGATGGCGCCGGCGGACATGGACGGGTCCTTGCGCTCATCGAAGGGCTTGAGCGGGGTGAACACGATGCCGCTGTTCGGGCTGTTGGTGAAACCGTTGATGGACAGGCCGGGGAAGGCCACGGTGTTCTCCACGCCCGGATGCTTGGAGGCGATCTCGGACATGCGCTTGATCACGGCCTCGGTGCGGTCGAGGGTGGCGGCGTCCGGCAGTTGCGCGAAGGCGACCAGGTACTGCTTGTCCTGCTGCGGCACGAAGCCGGTCGGGGTGCTGGAGAAGCCCAGGTAGCCGAGCACCAGCAGGCCGCCATAGATCAGCATGGCGATGCTGCTGCCACGCAAGACGCGGCGCACGGTGCGGACATAGCCGCCGCCGGCACGCTCGAACATGCGGTTGAACGGGCCGAACAGCCAGCCGCCGAACAGTTTGTCGAGCACGCGGGAGAAGCGGTCTTTCGGCGCGTGGTGGTCTTTCAGCAGCACGGCGGCCAGGGCCGGCGACAGGGTCAGCGAGTTGAAGGCCGAGATCACCGTGGAGATGGCGATGGTCAGCGCGAACTGCTGGTAGAACTGCCCGGTGAGGCCGGAGATGAAAGCGGTGGGTACGAACACGGCGCACAGCACGAGGGCGGTGGCGATGATCGGGCCGGTCACTTCCTTCATGGCCTGGCGGGTCGCATCGATGGGCGATTTGCCGAGGCCGATATTCCGTTCGACGTTCTCCACCACAACGATGGCGTCGTCCACCACGATGCCGATGGCCAGCACCAGGCCGAACAGCGACAGCGCGTTGAGCGAGAAACCGAACAGGTGCATCACCGCGAAGGTACCGATCAGCGACACGGGCACGGCGGCCAGCGGGATGATCGAGGCGCGCCAGGTCTGCAGGAACAGGATCACCACCAGGACCACGAGCACGATGGCTTCGAGCAGGGTGTGGACCACCGCTTCGATGGAGCCGCGCACGAAGATGGTCGGGTCATAGACGATTTCGTAGTCCATGCCCTGGGGGAAGTTCTGTTTCAGATCGGCCATGCGGGCCCGGACGGCATCGGAGATTTCGATGGCGTTGGAGCCGGGGCGCTGGAACACCGGAATGGCCACGGCCGGCTGGTTGTTCAGCAGCGAACGCAGGGCGTACTGGTTGGAACCCAGCTCGACACGGGCGATGTCCTTCAGGCGAGTAATCTCGCCGTCGTCACCGGCACGGATGATGATGTTCTCGAACTCTTCCTCGGTGACCAGGCGGCCCTGGGTGTTGATCGAGAGCTGGAAGCTGTTGCCGGCATTGGACGGCGGCGCACCGAGGGCGCCTGCGGCGACCTGGCGGTTCTGCTCGCGGATGGCGTTGACCACGTCGGTGGCGGTGAGGTTGCGCGAGGCTACCTTGTTCGGGTCCAGCCACACACGCAGGGAATAGTCGCCCATGCCGAACAGCTGCACGTCGCCCACACCGTCCAGGCGCGCGAGCTCGTCCTTGACGTTGAGCGCGGCGTAGTTGGACAGGTAGAGCATGTCGTAGCGGTTATCCGGCGAGGTCAGGTGCACGACCATGGTCAGGTCGGGCGAGGCCTTGTCCACCGTGATGCCGATTCGGGTGACTTCCTCCGGCAGCTTGGGCTCGGTACGGGTCACGCGGTTCTGCACCTGTACCTGCGCGTTGTCCAGGTCGGTACCCAGGGCGAAGGTGATGGTCAGGGTCAGCTTGCCGTCCGCCGTGGCCTGGGAGGACATGTAGAGCATGCCTTCCACGCCGACGATGGCCTGTTCCAGCGGCGAGGCGACGGTTTCACCGATCACCTTGGGGTTGGCGCCGGGGAAGCTGGCGCGTACCACCACTGTCGGCGGTACCACTTCGGGGTATTCGCTGATGGGCAGTTGGAACAACGAGATGGCGCCGCCGATCAGGATCAGCAGTGACAGCACGGCGGCGAAAATCGGCCGCAGGATGAAGAACTGGGAGAAATTCATGACGTGCTACCTCAGCCCCGCGGACCGACGGAAGGTTTGGCGTTCTGCTCGGCAACGCGCGGGGCGTTGCGCTCTTCCACGGACTGGCGCAGGCGTGCCAACTGGTCGAGGGTGGCCTCGTCGGCCATGGGCACCGACTGCGGCTCCACCGGGGCTCCCGGCATGGCGCGCTGCAGGCCGTTGACCACGATCTTCTCGCCCTTGGCCAGGCCGGTGCGGATGATGCGCAGGCCTTCCAGCTTTGGCCCCAGTTCGATGGAGCGGTAATTCACCTTGTTGTCGTCACCCAGTACCAGGACGAACTTCTTGCCCAGGTCGGTGCCGATGGCTTCGTCCTTGACCAGCGCGGCGGGGTAGGTCTCGCTGCCGACCAGCTTGATGCGGGCGTAGAGGCCGGGGGTGAAGCGGCCGTCCTTGTTGTCGAACACGGCGCGGCCACGAA
The DNA here is from genome assembly GCF_002003485.1 of Metapseudomonas resinovorans. GTDB lineage: Bacteria > Pseudomonadota > Gammaproteobacteria > Pseudomonadales > Pseudomonadaceae > Metapseudomonas > Metapseudomonas resinovorans_D. Next base: position 41,045 of record NZ_BDMA01000038.1, on the reverse strand, counting down.
TGGTGCCGGTGCGCGGGTTGACCTGGTTGTCGAGGAAGTCCAACTGGCCCAGGTGCGGGTTGCCGGTTTCGCTGGACAGGCCCATGTACACGGGACTGGCCGCGCGGGTGTCGGTGCCGGCTTTGCGCGCCAGTTCCACGTACTTGAGGAAAGCGCGCTCGTCGGCGTCGAAGTAGGCGTAGACCTTGTCGGTGGAAACCACGGAGGTCAGCAGCGACTGGCTGGCGTTGACCAGGTTGCCTTCGGTGATTTCGGCCCGGCTGACGCGGCCATCGATGGGCGCGGTCACGCGGGTGAAGCTGAGGTTGAGCTTGGCGTTGTCGAGTTCCGCCTGGGTGGCGGCGACGGCGGCCTGGGCTTCGGTGGCAGCGCTGGTACGGGCATCGGCCAGTTCGGCGGAGATGGCATTGCTCTGGCGCAGGCGCTCGCCACGGCGGGCTTCATTGGCGGCACGGTTCTGGTTGGCGCGGGCTTGCTGCAGCTGGGCTTCCAGGCGCTTGACCTCGGCCTCGAAGGGGCGCGGGTCGATCTGGAACAGCAGGTCGCCTTTCTTCACCAGGCTGCCTTCATCGAAGGCTACGCGGTCGATGTAGCCGGAAACGCGCGGACGGATCTCGACGGATTCCGGCGCCTCCAGGCGGCCGGTGAACTCGTCCCATTCATTGAGCGGCTGTTCGATCACCTCGGCGACGCTGACCTTGGGCGCGGCGTGCGAAAGCGCGGCGTCCGGTGCCTTGCCACAGGCGACCAGCACCACCGCTGCTGCGAGGGTGAGTGGGTACCGCCAGAGATTCTTGTGAGTTGCTTCCATGGGACAGCTCCGCCAATTGGTTTTATGAATGGGCGGAGTCTGCTTGCTGGGTTTCGACCAGACGAATCAAACACCCTGAAGATGAATATCACTGGAAGTGATTGATCGGGGCGGGGTTATGGATTCGGGAACTGTAGGGGCGATTTCAATCGCCAAGGGATGCGCAGCATCCCCTGAGCGTCTGATGGGCAGACCTGCGGCCTGCTTGGCGAATGAATTCGCCCCTACAGGAAAAGCTGCCCGTTGCTCGGGGCCAATCCCAGGTACGAACCTTGTAGGGGCGATTTCAATCGCCAAGGGATGCGCAGCATCCCCTGAGGGTCTGATGGGCAGACCTGCGGCCTGCTTGGCGAATGAATTCGCCCCTACAGGAAAAGCAACAGAAGTGCAGGCGGGGCTATTCCAGACTATCCGGATCGCCGCAATACATCTGGATGCGCGAGCGCAGCCAGCGTTCGGCGGGGTCGTTGTCCTGGGCGCCGCGCCAGGCCATGGACAGCTCGAAGGACTGCACCGGCAGGGGCGGGTCTTCGGCGCGCAAGCCACCCGCGGCGGTCAGGGCGGCGGCGGTGTAGTCCGGCACCATGGCCACCAGATCGGTGCCGGCGAGCAGGGTGCCCAGGCCGTTGAACTGGGGCACGGCCAGGACCACCTTGCGGGTTTTTCCGAGCTTGGCCAGATCTTCGTCGACGAAGCCACCCAGATCGCCGGCGAAGGACACCAGGGCGTGGGGGCGAGCGCAGTAGTCGTCGAGGCTCAGCGCGCCGGGCACGGAGTCGGCGCGCAGGACCTTGGACTTGGACCGACGCAGGGTCTTGCGCTTGGCGTTCGCCGGCAACTCATCCGTGTAGGCGACGCCCACCGATATTTCGCCGGATGCCAGTAGGTTGGGCATCAACAGATAGTTGGTGCGCCGCACCACCAGCACCACGCCGGGTGCTTCGGCGCGCAGACGGCGCAGCAGGGCGGGGAGCAGGCCGAATTCCACGTCGTCCGACAGCCCAATGCGGAAGACCGCGTTGCTGGTGGCCGGATCGAAGTTGGCGGCGCGGCTGACGGCGGTGGAAATGGAGTCCAGCGCCGGGGAGAGCAGAGCGAAGATTTCCATGGCCCTGGCCGAAGGCTCCATGCTGCGGCCAGTGCGGACGAACAGCGGGTCGTCGAACAGGGTCCGCAGGCGGGCCAGCGCCGCGCTGATGGCCGGCTGCCCGAGGAACAGCTTTTCGGCCGCACGCGTTACGCTGCGCTCATGCATGAGCGTCTCGAACACTATAAGAAGGTTGAGGTCAACTCTTCGCAGGTCGTTCCGGTTCATGGAATCATCCGTAATTAATGTGTGAAAGGTGCAATTCCACACGACCCGTCGTCAAGGCTCACATCATCGCCGTTTATGACAACTATCAATGGCCGCGGGTGGTTTTGTAGATAAAGCCCGGATAGAGTCCGTGGCTATGAAGAGTCAACAGGCGAGGTATGTGATGTCCCGCATGATCCGTTTTCACCAGTTCGGGGGCCCTGAGGTCCTCACGCTGGACGAGCTGCCCACCCCCGTTCCGGGGCCGGGTGAAGTACTGGTTCGTGCCCAGGCCCTGGGCGTGGGCTGGAGGGACGTGCTCTGGCGGCAGAATCTGGCTGCCGAGCAGGCTGCCCAGCTACCTTCCGGCCTTGGTTCGGAGATGGCGGGCATCGTGGAAGCCGTGGGCGAAGGCGTTGACGACCTGACCCCCGGTACGCCGGTTGCCAGCTTCCCGGCCAGCACGCCGAGCCATCATCCGGCCTGGGGCGATCTGGTGCTGATGCCGCGCAACGGTCTGGTGGCCTATCCCGACGCGTTGACGCCGGAGGAAGCCAGCATCCAATACACGCCGCTGCTGATGGCCTATTTCGCCCTGGTCGACCTGGGCGGCCTGAAGCCGGGTCAGCATGTCCTGGTCACCGAAGCCGGTCATTGCCTGGCTCCGCAGACGGTGCAACTGGCCAAGGCCCTGGGTGCCAAGGTGATTGCGTCCACCAGTTATCCGGAAAGCCGTGAATTCATCAAAGCGCTGGGTGCCGACAAGATCATCGTCACCGAAGAGCAGGACCTGGTCCTGGAGGTCGAGCGCTTCACCCAGGGCAAGGGCGTCGAAGTGGTCCTGGACCAGTGCGCCGGCCAGCAGATGAAGCTCCTGGGCGACGTCGCTGCACAGCGCGGCAAGCTGGTCGTGTATGGCTGCAACGGCGGCAACGACACCGCGTTCCCGGCTTGCGCCGCGTTCAAGAAGCATCTGCAGTTCTATCGTCATTGCGTGCTCGACTTCACCGGTTCGCCGGAGCTGGGTATCGAGACCAACGAGGCTTCGGTCAAGCGGGCGCTGGACCATATCAACCAGATGACCCGTGATCATCTGCTGAAGCCTCCGATTGATCGCGTATTCGCGTTCGAGGACTTCGTCGAGGCCAACCGTCACATGGAAACTTGCCCGGCAGGTGGGCGTGTGGTGATGAAGGTTGCCGACTGAGGAAGGCGGGGCGGGCCCTTGGGTCCGCCCCGAATCTGTCTTGTTCTGGAATGTTGGGCAGTGTGCCGCGCGAGGCGGCCGGGTCGATAGCCGATTTCTGCTGGATTATTGCCTGATTCTCTTGAACCGCTTCCAGGTGCGAGACTACCCATGCAAGTCATGGGTAGAGTTGACCCATCTTCTTCGAGGGTCGAAACCATGAATGCACATGCATTCCTTGCCGCGCAGGAATCGGATACGGCTGCGCGCCAGCAAAAGGAGCTGGTGCAGTTCATTGAACGATTCGCCAGCCAGGACGGCGCCTATGAAACGGACGTTCCCGGCCTGCTGGTGTATCGCACCTCTCTCCCCAGCGAACCGCTGCACTGTCTTTACGAGCCCGCCCTGGGCCTGGTAGTGCAAGGGCGCAAGAAGGTGCTGCTGGGCGAGGAAACCTATTTCTACGGGCCGTCGCAGTTCCTCATCGTATCGGTCGACGTCCCGGTGATCGGCCAGGTGCTGGAAGCCAGCCCGGAAGTGCCTTTCCTCAGCCTGCGCCTTTCCCTGGACCCCAAGGAAATCAGTGCGCTGCTGATGGAGCTGGAGATTCCTGCCCCGGAGCCGCGCCCGTGCCCGCGCTGCCTGGCGGTCAACGGCCTGACGGCGTCCCTGCAGGATGCGGTGCTGCGGCTGTTACGCCTGCTGGACGCCCCTGAAGACATCCCCGTGCTGTTGCCGCTGATTCGCCGTGAAATCCTCTACCGCCTGTTGCGCGGCGAGCTGGGCGGCCAGTTGCGTCAGATCGCCAGCAGTGGCACCCAGGGGCATCGCATTGGCCGTGCTGTGAACTGGCTGCGACAGAATTTCCACCAGCCGTTGCAGATCGAGCGGCTGGCCAATGAAGTGAACATGAGTACCTCGGCCTTGCATCACCACTTCAAGGCGATGACGGCCATGAGCCCGCTGCAGTTTCAGAAGCAGCTGCGCTTGCAGGAGGCCCGCCGGCTGATGCTGGTGGAAGCCCTGGACGCCGCCAGTGCCGGCGGTCGGGTGGGGTACGAGAGCCCATCGCAGTTCAGCCGCGAGTACAGCCGGCTGTTCGGTGCGCCGCCGCTGCGCGATATCGCACGCTTGCGCCAGTCGGCGTGAATCCGCCCCGAGCGGGGCGCCTGAACCATCATTGCCTTGTTCCCGAATGCCGGTTCGGCCTTGCCGGCCGGTTCCCTGAACCATCCAGCCAGAGGTGGTACGCCTGATGATTACCCTGAACCTTAACGGCAAGGACGTTGAACTCGACGTGCCTGCGGATATGCCGCTGTTGTGGGCGCTGCGCGATGTCGCCAACCTCACCGGCACCAAGTACGGCTGCGGCATGGCCCTGTGCGGTGCCTGCACCGTGCACATCGACGGCCAGGCGACGCGCTCCTGCATCACCCCGGTCTCGTTGGTGGTGGGCAAGAAGATCACCACAGTCGAAGCGGTGGCCGAAGACCCGGTGGGCAAGGCCGTGCAAACCGCCTGGCGCAACCTCGACGTGGTGCAGTGCGGCTACTGCCAGTCGGGGCAGATCATGTCCGCCACCGCCCTGCTGCGCACCAATCCCAAGCCCAGCGACGCCGATATCGATGCAGCGATGAGCGGCAACATCTGCCGCTGCGCCACCTATGTGCGCATTCGCGCCGCCATCCATGAAGCGGCCGGCACCCTGGCCTGAGGAGAGTCGACATGGGCACGTTCGAAACCGAAACCCGAGCCGCCAGCGGCATCCTCAATGTCAGCCGACGCACCTTCCTCAAGGGCAGCGGCGGCCTTGCGCTGGGCATCGCCTTCGCGCCCTTGCTGAAAGGCGGAGAAGCCCTGGCTGCAACCGCCGAACCCTTCATGCCCAATGCTTTCGTGCGAATTGCCGGGGATGGCACTGTGACCATCCTCGCCAAGCACGTCGAGATGGGGCAGGGCAGCTACACCGGCCTGGCCACCTTGTTGGCAGAGGAGCTGGATGCCGACTGGAGCCAGGTGCGGGTCGAAGGCGCGCCGGCCAACGCCGCGCTCTACAACAACCTGGCCTTTGGGCCCATGCAGGGAACGGGCGGCAGTTCGGCCATCGCCAATTCCTTTGAGCAGATGCGCAAGGCGGGTGCCAGCGCGCGCGCCATGCTGGTGTCGGCTGCCGCTGAGCAATGGAAGGTCCCGGCGGCGGAAATCACCGTGAGCAAGGGCGTGGTCAGCCATGCGGCTTCCGGCAAGAAGGCCGGCTTCGGCGAACTGGCTGATGCGGCGGCGCGCCAGAGCGTGCCGGCGGAGGTGACGCTCAAGTCGCCCCAGGACTTCACCCTGATCGGCAAGGAACGTTTGTCCCGCAAGGACAGCGCCGACAAGACCGATGGCAGCGCCACCTTCACCCAGGACTTCAAGTTGCCCGGCATGCTGGTTGCGGTCGTCGCCTATCCGCCGCGCTTTGGCGGGGCGCTGAAGTCGCTGGATGCGAGCAAGGCCAAGACCGTACCCGGTGTGGTGGAAGTGGTGGAGTTCAAGGACACGCCCCACGGCCGATCCGGCGTGGCTGTGCTGGCGAAGAACACCTGGTCGGCACGCCAGGGCCGTGATGCGCTCATCGTGGAGTGGGACGAAAGCAAGGCGTTCAAGCTGGGCAGCGAGGAAATCTTCGCCCGCTACCGCGAGGCGGCTGGCAAGGAAGGCCGCGTGGCCGGCAAGCAGGGGGATATCGCCGCAGCCCTGGCGCAACCGGCCAGATTGATCGAGGCCGACTACGAGTTTCCCTACCTGGCCCATGCCGCCATGGAGCCGATGAACTGCCTGGTGAAGATATCCGCTGGCCAGTGCGAAGTCTGGAACGGTGAGCAGTTCCAGACGGTGGATCAGTTGGCCATCGCCAAGTACCTGGGCATCCCGGTGGAGAACGTCAGCCTGACCCAGCTCTACGCCGGTGGCAGTTTCGGGCGCCGGGCCAATCCGCAGTCTGACTACCTGCTGGAGGCCGTTGCCATTGCCAGGGCCGCTCGGGCCAAGGGCCAGGACGTCCCGGTGAAGCTGGTCTGGACCCGTGAGGACGACATGCATGCGGGCTTCTTCCGCCCGGCCTACCTGCACCGTGCGCGCCTGGCACTGGACGAGGAGGGCAAGTTGCAGGGCTGGCACCAGCGGGTGGTGGGGCAGTCCATCCTCAAGGGCACGGCGTTTGAAGGTGCGCTGGTGAAGGAGGGCATCGACCATACCTCGGTGGAGGGCGCTGCCAATCTCTCCTACGAAATACCCAACCTCCAGGTGGAGCTGCATACGCCGGATGACATTGGCGTGCCAGTGCAGTGGTGGCGCTCGGTGGGGCACACCCATACCGCCTATGCGGTGGAAACCCTGATTGATCAGGCGGCCACGACCGCTGGCAAGGACCCTTATGCGTACCGCCACGGGTTGCTCGGCAAGAAGCCACGCCATCTCGGCGCGCTGGAGCTGGCGGCGCAGAAAGCGGGATGGGACCAGCCGCTGAAGCCGGGCGCGGAAGGCGAAAAGCGCGGGCGGGGAATCGCCGTGCACGAGTCGTTCGGCTCCTTCGTCGCCCAGGTTGCGGAAGTGACGGTGAAGGCCGATGGCAGCTACAAGGTGGATCGGGTGGTATGCGCGGTGGATTGCGGCGTGGCGGTGAATCCGGATGTGATCCGGGCGCAGATGGAGGGTGGCATCGGCTACGGCCTGGCTGCCGCACTGCATGGCGCCATCACCTTGAAGGACGGCGTGGTGGAGCAGTCCAACTTCCACGATTTCCAGGTACTGCGGATCAATGAGATGCCGGTGGTGGAGGTGCACATCGTGCCGTCGGCACAGGCGCCCAGCGGGGTTGGTGAACCGGGTGTGCCGCCGATTGCGCCGGCGGTGGCCAATGCGCTGTACGCGGCGGTGGGCCAGAGAATCTACAAGCTGCCGCTCCCCCGGCAGGTGCAGCACGCCTGATTCAGGCTGCCTGGGCGGCGCAGATCAGCTCGCGCAGGGCCTTGCGCTCGGCCACCGGAGTGGGGGCCTTGCGCACGGCCAGGGTGCCGTCGTCCAGTCCTACTACCACTTCAGTTTCGAAGTGCAGGCTGAGTTCATCGAGGGTCACGTGGGTAACCTGATACAGGCTGTCGCTGATTCGCGGGTCGGCGGACATGGTGTGGGTCTCGTTCCGGTTGGCCGAAAGGCCGATGGGGAGATAGTGCCGCCGTGCCGTCCAGTGCGGAATTGAATGGACGTGATGGTGAATATCATTTCTGTCGATGGCCTGACCGGGGGCGTGTCATCTGCTCTGCCTGTAGGGGCGAATTCATTCGCCAACCGGTCCGAAGGAGCGGCGAATTGCCACCTTGGGAACGCTGCGCGTCCCTTGGCGAATGAATTCGCCCCTACACCAAAACGGCGCTCACCCTTGCGGTACGAAGGCCGGATCGGAAAGGTGTTCCACCAGCAGGTCATGGACCAGTCGCACCCGCGGCGATACCGGGCCTTGCTGGGGACGGTAGATGAACATCTCCCAGGGCGGCGGCGCATCTTCCCGCAGCACCTCCTTCAAGCGACCGGCGCGGATGTGCATGTCGACCAGATAGCTGGGTAACTGGCCGAAGCCGATCCCGGCCAGCACGGCTTCCAGTTCGTTCTCCGGATCGTCCGTGCAGAAAGCGGGGCTGGCCGGCTGGATCTGCCTTCCCTCGGCGAACATCCATGGCCAGACGCGTCCGGTGTTGTTGTCGATCAGCGCGGTGGTGGGCAGTTGGTGCAAGTCGTGCACGCTCTCGGGGGCGCCCTGGCGTTGCAGCAACTCCGGGGCCCCGACCACCAGCAGCGGAATCCGGGCGACGGCACGGGCGATATAGCGGCGGTCGCGGATGAAGCCGATGCGCACGCCGAGGTCGATTTGCTGTTCGACCGAATCGGTGAGCTGGTCGGACAGGCGCATATCGAAGTGAATGCGTGGGTGCTCGCGGGCGATCTTCGCCAACACGGGCAGCACGAAGCGCCGTCCAACCGTGCGCGGTGCGGCAATGCCCACGCGCCCGGCCAGCGCTTCTTCACGCTTGCCGCCATGTTGCTGGAACAACTGGTCCAGTCCGGCGAGGGCTTCCCGGGCCTGGCTGACAAACCGCTCGCCAAAGGCTGTGATCTGCACATGACGGGTACTGCGGTGGAACAGCGGCTCGCCGAACTGGTCTTCCAGGTCCTTGATGGCGCGGGTCACCGTCTGCGGCGACGCACCCAGACGGGTAGCGGCTTCACGGAAGCTGGGCGATTCGGCAGCTACGCAGAGAATGCGCAGCAGTTCGATGCGGTTGAACATGATCTGCGTTCCATTTGGCGGAATTCCAAAATCCTAATCATTCCATTCACTGGCGGTAAACGCTTTCCGATACTGGCGCCCAGTTACCGGATTCATCCCGATTCCGGGCTTCTCTGGAGTGCCCTCAATGAGCAACAACATTTCTTCCAAGGTCGTGGTCATTACCGGTGCCAGTAGCGGTCTGGGTGAGGCCACCGCCCGCCACCTGGCGTCCCTGGGTGCCAAGGTGGTGCTCGGCGCGCGTCGGGTCGAACGCCTGCAAAGCCTGGTTGCCGAGATCGAAGGCAACGGTGGCGAGGCCGTGGCAATCGCCACCGACGTGACGTCTGCCGAGCAGGTGGCCGGCCTGATCGACGGCGCGGTACGGCGTTTTGGTCGCGTCGACGTTCTGGTGAACAACGCCGGATTGATGGCCGTCGCGCCTATGGATGAGGTCAAGGTAGACGAGTGGTCGCGCATGTTCGATATCAACGTCATGGGCGTACTCCACGGCATTGCGGCGGCGCTCCCGCTGTTCCGCAAGCAGGGCGGCGGACACTTCATCAACGTCGCCTCGGTGGCCGGCATCAAGGTGTTCAGCCCGGGCGGTACCGTCTACAGCGCCACCAAATTCGCGGTACGCGCCATCAGCGAAGGGCTGCGCCATGAAGTCGATGGTTCTATCCGCACGACGGTGATCTCTCCCGGTGCCGTGGATTCCGAGCTGAAGCACGGCAGCTCCCACCAGGCAAGCACTCAGGCAGTCGGCGAGTTCTACAAAATGGCGATTCCTGCCGATTCCGTGGCTCGGGCCATCGCCTATGCCATCGAGCAGCCAGCCGACGTGGACATCAACGAAGTGGTACTGCGCCCCGCAGTTCAGGATTTCTGATCCCGTCAAGCAAAAGAGGCGGCCCAGGCGGCCGCCTTTTTTCATCTCGTCTATTTGCTCAGGAGTACTGCCAGTTCGTCGGCTTCCTCGGTCCAGTCGGAGTCTTCCCGCAGGGCGTCGCGCAGGAAGTCCGATTGGCCTGCATTCCAGAATGGCGCGTCAGGCAAGGCCTGGCCCACTGCCAGGCGATGCCCGCTGACGAAGCGGTCTATCTCGGACTTTGCGGAGGGCAGGCCGAGTTGATCGAAGAGGGCGGTGAGGGAGTGATGGCTAGTGTCCATGCGCGGGTCTCCGGTGGCGGCGTTCGACGGAAAAAGACTTCCATCGACTATAGACCCTGTGCCGGCCGTGGCCGTTGGATAGCAGCATGTCGGCTACGGCCGACGCGGGCTTGCACTGGTAGCAAGGTTGTCTAGCCTCACACAAAATGTTGCAAAAGAACCTTGGGCCACCTGAACAGGGGGCGAAATGGGCGTCCATAGCGAGCAGAAACATCCTTTTCGGGATCCGGCGGAGGCCATGCTGTTGGTCGCCCCTGTCTGGTCGCCCGTCCTGTTCATCTTCCTTGCCCAGTTTCTCCATGAGTTCTTCCAGATCCACTGGCTGTTCAACTCGAGCCTGAGCACTTTCGGCATGTTCCTGGTGCCGGCCATTTCCGCACTTCCGCTGATCCATGATTCACCCCGTCGGCTGTCCATCAAGCTGTTGCTTGCGGGCGGCTATTACCTGGTCGGGCTGGCGGCGACTTTTCTGATGTCCTGGGGAATGTTGCTCTATACCGGCTATACCTGATCCGGCTGCGGAACCCGGCGCGGGGCCATGGATCAAAGGTCCCGGGTCCGCATGAGGCGGATCGACCCAACACGGAGCTCTCCATGTCCCCATTGAAGAAACTTGCGCTCGTCGGCCTCGTGGCCCTGCCACTGGCTGGTTGCATGAAAGAAGAGCCCATCGACCAGGCGGTGCTGTGCACCTACAGCACCGATGCCGAGGCCAAGCTGTGCAAACCGGGTCAGATGTCCTGGTTCAAGGCGGGCAAGGCCGTCAACCAGTCCCTGCCGCTGAGCGTGGCGGCGGCGTATTGCGACTTCAATTACCAGGTGATGTACAACGACGCGGGGGTGATCTGCGTGTTCACCGACAAGCGACTGAGCCTGGTGAAGTAAAGAGGGCGGTGTAGACGTGCAGGGGTGGTGAGACTCACCCGTAGGATGGGTTGAGCTTGCGAAACCCATCACCCATTGCCGAGCGACATCTTGGGGGTCGTCTCATCCGGTGAAGTTTTTCCAAGCCCCAAAAAGACTGAAGGCGCCACAGGTGGCGCCTTCTGCCTTTCGAGGATTTGCATACATCGTGATTGCCTGCCTCTGAAGTGCTCCGGGATCAGCTGATGCGGTTGGCACCAGTGCGGTCGGCACCACCTTCGGCAACGCGCAGGCCCTGCGAGCGCTCGGAACCGTTTTCAGCCACGTCGAAAGCCTTGGTGCGGTCGGAACCACCTTCAGCAACGCGCAGGGACTGCGAACGCTCAGAACCGTTCTCGGCAACATCGAAGGCCTTGGTGCGATCGGAGCCGCCTTCGGCAACCCGCAGGGACTCGGAACGCTCGGAACCACTTTCAGCAACCCGCAGGGATTGCGAACGCTCGGCGCCGCTTTCAGCGACGCGGTGGACATTGGTGCGATCAGCGCCACCCTCGGCAACCGAAAGGGCGAAAGCGGAAGCGGAAGCGGAAGCGGACAGGCTGGCGAAGAACAGGCTGGCGAGGATTTGTTTTTTCATTTTGGGCACCTGGGTTTTGGGGGTGGTGTTTGTCTGTGGGGCCCATGTTACTGATGTGATTTCGATGAAGAAGTGATCCTGGGTAATGGTTACCATCGACGTTAATGATAGTTATGGCGTATCCATAAAAAACAATAGGTTAGATGTTTTAATGGGGCGCCGTTACGCAGAGTGGAAAGGCTTTTTCCTGAAATTGGTATAATCGAACTATTCGATTGGATGGGATGGGTACCCTTCAAAAAGAGCGTTTACGCGGGTGATGGAGCGCTTTTGCGGAAGCACTTATCGGAAGGCGTCTGGGTGGAACGCTTTTCTCGCCAGTCGGCGGGGACTAGGCTAGTGGGCACTTTTCAGCAAACGGATAGTGCTATGTCCACCGAGATTCATGCCCAGTTCGCCGACGCTCCACTCAATGCCATCGAGGCCCGGCTGCTTGGGAGCCTGATCGAAAAACAGGCCACGACGCCCGAGTCCTACCCGCTGACCCTCAACGCCCTGGTTCTGGCCTGCAACCAGAAGACCAGCCGCGAGCCAGTGATGAATGTCACGCCCGGACAGGCTGGGCAGTCGCTGCGCAACCTCGAGGCACGCAACCTGGTGAAGCTGGTGATGGGCAGTCGCGCCGACCGTTGGGAGCAACGCACGGACAAGGCGCTGGAAGTGGTGCAGCCGCAGTTGATCCTCATCGGCCTGCTGCTTCTGCGGGGCCCGCAGACCCTGGGCGAGCTGCTGACCCGTAGCAATCGCATGACCGACTTCGACGATACCGAGGATGTCCGTCACCAGCTCGAACGGCTGATCGCTCGCGGGCTGGCGGTGCTGATGCCGCGCCAGGGCGGACAGCGCGAGGATCGCTATATGCACCTGATGGGTGAGCCGGTCGACCTGGAGGCGCTGCTGGAGGCGCGTGCGAGCCAGCCGGAGCGGAGCGAATCGCGGGCTGCCACCGATTCCCGGATCGAGGAACTCGAAGCACGGGTCGCCGATCTTGAAGCGCGTCTGGCTCGCCTGGAAGACCGCGAGTGATCCTTTGCGGGGCGCCGGCTGTCTGTCGATGTCGCCCCTGCGATTTCCCCGCACGATTCGACCTGCGATCCTGTCGCAACCGTGAAACACCGCCCCTGAGGTATCCATGAAGATCAGCTCGGACTTCGACAGCGGCAACATCGAAGTAATTGACGCCAGCAACCCGCAACAGGTGCTGCTGGCCATGCGCCCGGACCTGAAGAGCCACCACTTCCAGTGGTTCCACTTCAAAGTCGACGGCCTGACTCCCGGTGAGCGCCACGGCTTCAGTCTGACCAACGCCGCGCAGTCGGCTTACAGTCACGCCTGGACCGGCTACAACGCCGCTGCCTCCTACGACCAGGTCCACTGGTTCCGAGTCCCCAGCAGCTTCGACGACAAGGGCCTGCACTTCGCCCTGGAGCCCACCCACGAGCAGATCTGGTTCGCCTATTTCGAGCCTTACAGCCGCGCTCGCCACGAATGGCTGATCAGCGAGGCTCTGGACAAGGCGGGGGCCGAAATCGTGGCGATCGGCAAGAGCCTCGAAGGCCGCGAGATTCCGCTGCTGCGGATCAGCCGCAACCCCGATGCCCAGCGCAAGGTCTGGATCATCGCCCAGCAGCATCCCGGCGAGCACATGGCCGAGTGGTACATCGAGGGCGTGATCGAGCGTCTGTCGAAGCAGGGCGATGCCGAACTGGACGCGCTGCTGGCCAAGGCCGACCTCTACCTGGTGCCGAACATGAACCCGGACGGTGCCTTCCGTGGTCATTTGCGCACCAACGCCGCCGGCAAGGACCTCAACCGCGCGTGGCAGTCTGCCAACGATACGGAAACGCCCGAGGTGTTCTTCGTCCAGCAGCAGATGCGCAAGGTGGGCGTGGACCTCTTCCTCGACATCCACGGCGACGAGGAAATCCCCCACGTATTCACCGCCGGCTGTGAAGGCAACCCCGGCTACACGCCGCGTCTGGAGGCCCTTGAGTCCGAGTTCCGCCAGCGCCTGGTCGACATGGGCGCGGAGTTCCAGACAGCGTTCGGCTATCCCCGCGACGAGCCTGGCCAGGCCAATACCACACTGGCCTGCAATGCCGTGGGCATGGCATTCGATTGCCTGTCCTTCACCATCGAAATGCCGTTCAAGGACCACGACGACAACCCGCACCCGCGCACGGCCTGGAACGGCGACCGTTCCAAGCGGCTGGGCAAGGACGTACTGACGGTGATTGCGGCGATGGTCGACAAGCTGCGCTGAGTCGACCACACAATGAAAAACGGCCCCTGATGGGGTCGTTTCTTTTGGTGGAAATGAAAAGCGATTTCCACCCTACGCGGCTGGCACGTTCTTTCAGTCCTGCACCATCAGCCCCCTCTCCCTGAGGGAGAGGGTTGGGGTGAGGGGGACATGTGGCTGCCGAGCGCCGGGCTTACCCCTGTGGGAGCGATTTCAATCGTGAATGAATTCGCTCCCACAAGTTGGTCGCAGTTCAAACCCCGCTTTCGTTCTGCAGGTTCGCCTGAGTGATGTTGCTGAGTTCCGGCACGCTGCGGGTCAGCCAGACGTTACCGCCAATGGTGGAACCCTTGCCGATGGTGATGCGGCCGAGGATGGTGGCGCCTGCGTAGATCACCACGTCGTCTTCGACGATCGGGTGGCGTGGTTGGCCCTTCTGCAGGTTGCCTTCCTCATCCGCCGGGAAGCGTTTGGCGCCCAGGGTCACGGCCTGGTAGATGCGGACCCGCTCGCCAATGATCGCCGTTTCACCAATCACCACACCGGTGCCGTGGTCGATGAAGAAGCTCTTGCCGATCTGGGCGCCAGGGTGGATGTCGATGCCGGTGGCGGAGTGGGCGATCTCGGCGATCATCCGCGCCAGCAGCGGCAGGCCGGCCTTGTAGAAATAGTGGGCGAGGCGGTGGTGGATCACCGCATGAACGCCCGGATAGCAGATCAGCACTTCATCCACGCTGCGGGCTGCCGGATCACCCTGGAAGGCGGCCAGCACATCGGTGTCCAGCAGTATCCGCAACCCGGGCAGGGTGGCGGCGAAGCCCTTGACGATCTCGATGGCCTGGCAGGCGATGTCGTCGCCGCTGGTACCGTTGTGTCGAGCCGCGTAGGAAAGCTCGCGTCGCACCTCACCGGCCAGCGCGTTGAGCGCCACGTCGAGGGTATGACCAACGTAGAAGTCCTCGCTTTCCTCACGCAGGTCGGCCGGGCCGAGGCGCATGGGGAAGAGGGCGCCGGAAAGGGCTTCGATGATATGCCCGACAGTCACGCGCGACGGCAGCTCGCGGCCACCGCGGTCCTGCAGGCGGCCGTGTTGGGAGCGCCATTGGGCGCGGGCGTCGCGCAGGTCGTTGACGATCTGGTCGAGCTGCCAGTTCACCGGCTGGCAGCCGGTGGCGACATAGGGAAGTCTGTTCATTGAGGTACCTGTAAGGCGCGGTCCGGATCGCTATAGCCTGCGGAGAATCACCCGTTCTCCGCAAGAGGATATTGAGCGGAAATGCCCGTGCTCAGTCGGCGGGTACCAGTGGCTGTGTTTGCGGGCGCGGCGCTGCGGTGACGGTGCAACCAACGGACGCGAGGATGATGCAGAGGATCGCCAGCCATTGCAGCAGCGAAAGCTGCTCGCCGAGGAAGAGCAGCCCCGAAAGTGCGCCAAAGGCCGGTTCGATGCTCATCAGGGTGCCGAAGGTCTGGGCGGGCAGGCGCGTGAGGGCGACCATCTCCAGCGTATAGGGGATGGCGGTGGAGAGCAGCGCAACGGCCAGTGCCACGGGCAACAGTTCAGGGCGCAACAGCTCGGTGCCGGCATGGACGATGCCGATCGGGGCGATGAACAGCGCCGCGACCATGACGCCCAGGGCGGCGCCTTGCATGCCATGGTCGCTACCGGCACGCGCGCCATAGACGATGTAGAGCGCCCAGCACACGCCCGCACCAAGCGCGTAGGCCATGCCGGTCAGGTCCAGGTGGCCTTCGCTCTTGCCCAGTGGCAGGAGCAGCCAGAGGCCCACGACCGCCAGGCCGATCCAGATGAAGTCGATCGCCCGGCGCGAGGCGAACAGCGCCACCGCCAATGGGCCGGTGAACTCCAGGGCGACGGCGATACCCAGCGGAATGGTGCGCAGGGACATGTAGAACAGCAGGTTCATGCCGCCCAGGGCGAGGCCGTACATGATCAGTGGCAGCAGCGAGTCCTTGCTGATGCGCGCGCGCCACGGGCGCAGGATCAGCATGAGGATGATCGCGGCGAATATCAGGCGCAGCGCGGTCGTGCCCTGGGCGCCGATGACCGGGAACAGTGACTTGGCCAGGGAGGCGCCGCTCTGGATCGAGGCCATGGCCACCATGAGGACGGCAACGGGGAGCAGGGTGGAAGCAAGGCGACGCGACAGCGAAGACATGGAGGCAAATCCGGCAAGACGGTGGGGGTGGCGTGTTTGACTGGTTATGTGCAACATAATGCGCAAAATTCAGGGTGTGAGCAATATGTTGCCCAAATCAGATGAGCGCCCCAATGTCCTCGAACACGTCTCCGAAAACGTTCGCCGCCTGCGTCGCGCAGCGGGGCTGAGTCAGGAGGCCTTGGCCGGTGCCGCAGGTGTCAGCCGGCGGATGCTGGTGGGTATCGAAGGCGGTGATGTGAATGTCAGCCTGGCCACCCTGGACCGCATTGCCGCAGCTCTTGGCGTGCTTTTCCCCGATCTGGTGCAGCAGCCGGATCGCCCTGATCGTTCGCGCATCAACGCGGTCGCCTGGGTCGGCTCCAAGCCGGGCAGTCGCGCAACCTTGCTGGCCAGTTCGGCGACACGCCATGAGGTCGAACTCTGGAGCTGGTCGCTGGAGCCCGGCGAGCGCTATACAGCTGAGCCGGATGCCGAGGGCTGGCGGGAGATGATCTACGTGATCGAAGGCAATCTGACCGTATTGCACAGTGGCGAGACGCATCAGGTGGCGGCCGGAGACTTCCTGGTGTTCGGTAGCGACCAGGCCTACATCTATGCCAATGAAAGCGAACAGTTGGTGCGCTTCGTGCGCAACGTCCTCACCTGAACGGGCCTAGTCGGCAGGGGGACGACTAGGTCGTCCTTGGCGAATGAATTCGCCCCTACAATGTCAAATCACTCCTGCTCGTCTTCATCCTCGGCATCGCCGCCGACTGCATCCAGGCACAGCAGCGCGTGTTCGCCTTCGGCCCCGGCGAGTTTCCAGCAACCGCTCGCGCTGTCGAAGCGCGCGGCTTGCACGGCCGCCTGGGTGAAGCGCCATTCACGGCGGGTGCGCCCGTCCATGCAGGCGATCCGTAGCAACTGGGCTTCGGGCTCGCCGGGTTGGCCGCCTTCCAGTGCTTCCACCAGCGCTTCGTCCAGATCGAACTCCCAGGCATGCAGATCGTCGATCAGCAGCATGTCGGCGGCCAGCAGGGCATCCAGCAGGTTTTCGTGAGTCATCGGGCACATCCTTCATCAATCGCGGCGGGGGCGGAATGATAAAGCAGCAGGCCGATCACTGCTCGGCCTGTCCGGCCAGGTACTGCTGGTTTTCTTCGCGAATGCGCCGCGCCTCCTCGTCATAGAGGAAGGGCAGGAACATGTAGCGACGCCCCTGCGTGACGGGCGTGGCCTCGTGCAGCAGCGAGCAGGAAAACACCACAGCGCCGCCCCTGGGGGCGCTGTAGAGGCTGCGCCCGAATTCCGGGAAGCGCAGCTGGCCACCTTCGTACTCGCCGCTGTTGAGGAACAGTGAGACGGCGAAGCGGCGGTGGGCGGTGCCCTTGGTGGTGTTGTCGCGGTGGGGGCGGAAGTGGCCGCCTTCCTCGGCGTCGTAGCAGGCCACCAGGTAGCGTTCCATGCGCGTGGCATGGAACTGGAAGGCTTTCTGCAGTTCCGGGACGAGCCGCGTGGTGATGCGGTGCATGCAGGTCTGGCGCAGTTGCTCGTCTTCCAGCGCGCAGTCGCGGCGACGCTTGTGCTCGTGCTTGAGGACTTCAACCGTCATGCCGTCGCGCTCGACCATATAGCCCGATTCCGTGCCGCCCAGACGCTCGTAGTAGTCGATCAGCGTCTGGCACAACGCGGGTTCGAAGATGCGTGGAATCACCAGCACTGGCGCCTGGGGTTGGGCGATGGCTGGCGCGGAGATGGGGTCCTGCGCCTGGAGCAGCGCCAGGACGGCATCGACATGGCCCTCGCCACCCGTGGCGACTGGCAGCACTGCGATCACCCGCAGGCGCGGGTCCAGCACATAGGTCGTCTGGCGGATGGCGCCGTTCTCCCGCTGGACGCCGTAGAGATTGCAGATGGTGCGGTCGATGTCCCAGAAAAAGCGAATGCCCGGCAGGAAGTCACGGATGCGCTGCTGGTCGCGGTCGCGCGGGTCGGCGATGACGCCAAAGAAGCTTGCCTGCTCGTCGTTGAAATGCTCGCGGCGGGCGAGCAGATCGGTGAGTACCCGCGCCGCCGTCGGGTCCGATGTCGAGCCGAGAAAGCTCAGGACGATGTAGCGCCCGGCGGCGGTGTCGAAAGTGAAGCGCTCGCGGCTGGGGGTGCTGCTGGTGAACCAGGGCACCGCTTCGCCCGGCTCCACGGGTGAGTTGCGCTGGGTCATGGTTGCCTCCTTTGCCTTGGTCTCAACCTAGCCCAGGTGCGGGGCGCGTGCCTCCCGGTCCGCCAGACGCGTCTTCGCAGGGCATGACCGGTGCTTTAATCATTTCCATACGTCCAAGGAGCCAACGGATGATCCACTTCTACGCGCAGGATGCCGGCGTCCTGCACGCCACCACGGGCCGCCCCGGCGAGGCCATTCCGCCCGGCACGTTGTGGATCGACTTGATGGACCCGGAGCCCGAGGAAGCGGCATTCATCGCCGAGGCCCTTGGCGTGGAGATTCCCGGTCGCGAGGCCATCGTCGAGATCGAGGAAACCTCGCGTCTCTACCAGCACGCCGGCACCCTCTACATGAATGCCACCCTGGTGAGCGGATTGCGCGAACAGCGGCCGATTTCCAGCGACGTGATGTTCGTGGTGGCGCCGGATTACCTGGTGACGGTGCGCTACGCCAACCTGCCGTTCTTCGAATACCTGGAGGACAAGTTCCTCCGCGAGCCGGAAACCCATTCCTCCAGCGAGCAGATATTTCTCTCCCTGTGCGGCAGCGTGGTGGACCATATCGCCGACATGCTGGAACTGACGCAGCGCGAGCTGGATGAGATGTCCGGTGCGGTGTTCAGTGAGGAGCGTGGCGCGGCACCCCGGCGCAAGGGCAATCGGACCGACCTGCAGCAGGTGGTCAAGCGCCTCGGCCGGCACAACTCGGCACTGGTGAAGTTGCGCGAGAGCCTGACCGGCATGGGCCGCGTGCTGGACTATTCGAATGCGTGGTCGGAGCTCTGGCTGAGCGAGCAGGGGCTGGACCGCTCGCGCTCGATCGAGCGGGACATTCGCTCGCTGGTGGACTACGTGGCGAAAATGTTCGACGAGATCGCCTTCCTGCTCAGCGCCACCCTGGGGCTGATCGACATCGAGCAGAACAGCATCATCAAGGTGTTTTCCATCGCCGCCGTGCTCTTCCTGCCACCGACCCTGGTGGGCACGGTGTACGGCATGAACTTCCGGGCCATGCCGGAACTGGACTGGGCGTTCGGCTATCCGGTGGCGCTGGGCCTGATGGTGGTCTCGGCAATCCTGCCGTACGCCTGGTTCAAGTGGAAAGGCTGGTTCTGACTCAGGGCTTGCGGGCGTCCAGCAGGGCGTCGGCTTCGGCGATATGGGCCTTGCGCGACTTGCGCTCGAACAGGCACAGCTCGCGACCACGCTGGTTCTTCATATGGGGTTGCGGGTAGCGGCCCTCCAGCACCAGAGCAGTCAGCCCGAGGCGATCATCGAAGAGCACGGGTTGGCCGGCGGGGCGGACGTCCTTCAGACCACTGACGGCCTTGCAGGCGCTGAGCAGGCGGGCATCGTGCTCCTTCCAGGCCTGGTCGCTGGAGGCGAAGGCCTGGGAGCCAAGGAGGGTGGCCAGCAGTAACAGCAGCGGGTTTTTCAAGGGACGGCCTCGGGCGCGGGTTGGCGATCTGCTATGGACCGCCGACGAGCGCCCGGGTTTCGTAGGTTGGTGCGGGCCACGCTGGTCTGAGCCGGCGAAGCCCAACGATGCGCTGTCGGGCTTCGTGGCGCTCAGCCCAACCTACCGCTCCTCAGTAGTCGTTCTTGCAGCCGGTGCCCCAGACCAGGTACTCGAGGGTCTTCGTCTGCATCTGGCTGTCTTCGTAGGTCATGCGCGCCGGCCCGATGCCGCAGAAGGTCGACAGGTCGGTCATTTCCAATACACGGGCGATATCCAGGTGCACGCCGTACTCGTACTGGGTAACCGGCGGCGCGCTCTCCGTGCTGGCGGCAAGGGCGACGGTGGAAGCAAGACTGAGGCTCAAGGCGACTACAAGGGTTTTCATGGCGGATTCTCCTGCTGGAGAGGGGATTTGCGGGTAGTCCCGCGTCTACTGACCATCGGGCATCGGACGGATGCCGCTGCCGGTGGTCATGCTCGAGAGCACGCCATCCCTGCGGATGAGCGCGTGGTTGAGGGCCGCCGCCAGGTGCGCCAGGATGCTGATGAACAGCAGGTACGCCAGTACAGTGTGGGCCAGGCGCAGCCAGGCATAGAGCTGAGCGTCCTGCGAGACGATGGGCGGCAGTAGCAGCGAGTCGTGGAGCGCCAGCGGATAACCACCGGCCGATTGCATGGCCCAGCCCACCAGGGGCAAGGCGAGCATCAGGGCATAGAGCAGCAGGTGCGACAGCTTGGCGACTCTCTGCTGCCAGCTGGGCATGTCGGCGGGCAGAGTCGGCACGGGGCGGGCAAGGCGCACCACCAGGCGAATCAGCACCAGTACCAGAAGCGCCAGGCCCAAGGGTTTGTGCACGGCAATCAGGACGCTGTGACGGGGCGACAGGTCGCCCACCATGCTGACGCCAATGAACAGCATGGCCAGCAGGAGAATCGCCATCAGCCAGTGCAGTACGCGCAGCAGCGGGTTGAAATGGGTGGGCGCGCTCATGGCTGGGCTCCTTGCTCTGGGTGAGGCGCACCTTCGCGGGTGCGGCGGTTGTAGGACACGGCATAGGCAGCCGAGCGGGCGGCGAGAATCGGGTCGTCCGAGGCCTGGATGCCGTCGGGCAAGACCAGCGGGTCGTAGTTGATGTCGCGGCAGGCCCCATTGGCCTGAGGTTCGGCGCTCACCACCACCAGGGTGCCGGCATCCACCTGGCGGCGGTCGGCTGGCCATTCGCGGGTGGCGTCATCGGTGGGGTCGCCGGGGTTGGCCACGGTCAATACCAGGTGCCAGCGCAGCGGTCCTTTGGAGAGGCGCTGTTGCAGGTCATGGCTGAGAAACTCCGGGTCGTTGCCGGCTTCGCCAATCGGCTCGAAGGGCGTATCGGGCTGTACCGACCAGCGCACGAATTGGGCATTTCCGGCGGCATCCAGCAGGCGGAAGGCATTGACGCCGTTGTAGGCGACGTTGGCAAAGCTGTTGCTGGGCTTCGCGGTCTGGGCCCATTGGCGGAAGGCTGAGCTTTCCGGGTGGGCGGCGAAAAATGCCTGCATCTTTGCCGGGTCCGGCTTGCCGGTGGCGGGATCGGGGCGCGAAGCCAGTACCTGTTCGTAGAACGCCTCCGGGGTCGCTACCGGCAGCACTGGAAAACTGTTCATGCCGGTGCGCCACTGCTCGCCGCCAGGCAGCTGGAACAGCAGGGCCATGCTGCGCACCGGCACGCCAGCGTCCGGTGCATGCGGGTTGCTGCCGCCAATGGCCAGGCGACCGATCACCGGCACGGTGCCGGGCGCAAACACGCTGGCGCGGGACAGGCTTGCGGCCTGGCCGCTGCTTTCGAAATGCCCGGCGATGCAGATGCCCTTCGCATGGTTCTTGCGATAGCCGGGAAACTTCCCGGCGTTGGTTTCGAAGGCGTCGATGATCTGTTGCGGCGTTACGCGCTCGCTGCCAAACCAGCCGGCGGCATAGGCGAAGCCGGCAGCCAGGCCGCCGACGGCCAGGCCGATCACGGCCAGCCGTGCCGCCAGGTCGAACCCCTTGGGTGTTGCGTTGCTCATGCGATACTCCCGGGCCACATGCCCTTGTCCATGAGCCGGTATGACGCAGGCCGAAGACCTTTATTCCCGGCCGGGAATAATTTCCCGCTTCGCGCGTCTTCCCCTCGCACCCTTGGCAAGAGCAGCACACGAACTGGCTATGAACATGATCGAAGACGCGGAACTGCGAGAGTTGTTACAGCGCCTGCGGCGCTTTGCGCTGTGGCTGACGCGCAATGCCAGCAGCGCCGACGACCTGGTCCAGGCGACCCTGGAACGTGCGCTTTCCCGCTGGAGCAGCAAGCGTGACGGCGATCTGCGCGCCTGGTTGTTCTCCATCCTTTACCGGCAGTTTCTCGACGGCCAGCGCCGCGCTCGTCGCCATGCGCGACTGCTGGAATTCTTCGGCGCTCGCAGCGAAGAGGCGCCGTCCACGGAGGACCTGGTGGTCAACCAGGCCACGCTGGAGGCCTTTGGCCGACTACCAACGGAGCAGCGTGCGCTGTTGCTGCTGGTGAGCGTCGAAGGGCTCAGCTACAAGGAAGCCGCCGAAGCCCTCGGGATTCCCATCGGCACCGTGATGTCCAGGCTGTCCCGCGCACGCAAGGCGCTGCGCGAACTGGCCGAGGGCGAGATGTCCAACCCTCAGCTTCGGGTACTCAAATGAACGCATTCCATCCCGGTGAAGACGACCTGCACGCCTATCTCGACGGCCAGCTCGACGCTGAACAACGCCAGGCCGTGGAGGCTTATCTGGCGGCCAACCCCGAAGCGGCGGCGCAAGTGGAAGCCTGGCGCCGTGATGCTCAGGCGCTACGCGCGGCCCTCGCCAGTCCGGGATTGGCACCCAACCCGCGCCTCGACCCGCAGGCGATACGCCGCACGATGCACGCGCGCAAGCAACGGCGCCTGGCTCTGGCCGCGTCCTTCGTACTGGCCCTGGGTGCTGGCGGCATCGGCGGTTGGCAAGCGCGGGACATGAGTCTCGTGGCGGCGAACCCGCCGATGCAGGACGCGCTGCAGGCCCACCGGTTGTTCTCGGCGAACCCGGTCGTGGATATCCAGGCGACCCGCCCCGGTGAACTCCAGGCCTGGCTGGACCAGCGCTTCAGCCACGCCGCGCGAATTCCCGACCTCAGCCCCTATGGCTTCACGCCAGTCGGCGGACGCTGGCTGGTGACGGAGCAGGGTGCGGCCGCCTTGTTGCTGTTCGAGGACGGACAGGGACAGCGGGTCAGCCTCTACCTGCGAGCGCCGGGCTCGCTCTACCCAAGCATGAAGAAAGGCCAGCGCAGCGACGGCGGACTGGAGGCGCGGTACTGGTCGAGGAATGGCTACAACTACGCGCTGGTAAGCCGGGAAGGGGACCCGCGCGGCGATGAGCTGGGCAGAGCGCTGTCGTTCTAATGGGAGGGCCGGGGCGAAGTCTGGCTGGCAGGATGAAGCCAATCCGGTAGGGTGCGCCGTGCGCACCGGCAGTTTGACGGGGTGGCGATGCGGTTCCTGAAGTCGGTGCGCACAGCGCACCCTACGGTCTGATAATTCATTGGCTATGTCGGTCCAGGAACCTTTAGGAGCTGGCTTGCTAGCGAAAGGGGCCATTCGCTGGCAAGCCAGCTCCTACGGGCAATGCAGCTTCTTGCGACGTCACAGCGACTTCAGGTACTCCGCAATGTCTTCGATATCCGCCTGACTCAAAACCGCTCTAATTAGCCATCTCCCGCGTCAGAAACAGGCAAACCGCTGCCGGTACTCCGCCGGGGTCAGCTCTGTCAGCTCCTTGAACATCCGCCGCAGGTTGGAATCGCTGCTGAAACCCAGCTCGTCGCTGATCGTCTTGAGCGGTGCCGAGGTCAGGGTCAGGCGTTCGCCGACCTGGCTCAGCTTGATTCGGCGCGCATAGGCGGCGACTGCCGTTCCCGTTTCGTCCCTTACCTTGCGCGCCAGCGTGCGTTCGGACATGCCCAGCGCATCCGCCAGTTTCTGGACGCTGATGTGTTCGGCCGGCAACTCCTGCACCAGTTTGTGCATCCGCCGCAGTAATTGACTGGGTTGTTCGATGAGGCTGAGGGAACGGAATGCATCGTGAGTCTGCGCGGGGCGCGGAAGCACCATCAGTCTGTTGAGATCGTGAAAGACCGTTGCGCTGACCTCTCGCTCGATCAACGCCTGGGCGAGAGGCAAGTATCCATTCACGCCGCTCGCGGTGGCATTGCGCTTGTTGAATATGGCGTTCTTCTCGCTCTGCCAGCGGACCTTGGGGTAGCGCTTGAGCAGCGCATCCGCCAGCCACCAGGTGACCGTTGCGTGCTGGCCATCAAGGCGGCCGCAGGCGGCGACCAGGCAGACACCCGTGCAGTAGCTCCATAGGCTGCAACGTTTGCTGAGCGTTGCCAGGGTGGCGAGCAGTTGGGTATTGCCGGCCAGCGTTGCCTCGACCTGTTGCGAGGACTCCGCCCAGAATCCGGGTATCAGGAGCGCATCCAGCTCGCGCTCGGCGATGCCCTGAGCCGAGGTGAGGACGAGGCCATGGGCACACTCGACTGGGCCAGTTCGCTCACTCACGAAGTGCGTTTCAAAAATCCTGCGTCCTGCTCGCCGATTGGCGGCGTGGAGCATGTCGGCGAACGCCAGGAGTCCGGCAGGCATGCAGCCGGGGAAGAGAAGGAGACCGATCTGTAGTGTGCTGGGCATGGCTGGAAATGAATCAATTATGTCGAGTCCTGCCATTATGGCCGTTGTTGTGAATCGTCACCATGAAGCCACACCTGAGGAGGGGTTCATGATGAAGATTCAGCAGATCCGCAACGCAACGATCATTCTCGAATTGGGCGCCTATCGCATCCTGGTCGATCCGATGCTGGCGAACAAAGGTGCGCTTCCCTCGCTGCGGGTTCTCTCGGGGCGGCAGAGAAACCCGACCGTCGAGCTACCGGAATCAGCGTCGCAGGCTCTGGAAACGGTGACCCACTGCCTGATCACGCACTGCCAGAAGGGGCACTTCGACCATCTGGATCGGGCGGGCACGCGCTGGTTGAGGGAGCGGCAGATCCCCGTTATCTGCACACCGAATGACGCGCCCTATCTGGCGAAGCGAGGCTTGAACGTGCAGTCACTGCCGGAGGGGCATGAGCAGCCGACTCCCTTCCTGGGTGGCACGATCCGGACAATCCGCTGCCTGCACGGCAAAGGGCTGGTCGGACGTCTGATGGAGCATGGCGTGGGTTACCTGATCGAGCTTCCCGGCGAGCCCAGCTTGTATCTGGCTGGCGACACGATCCTGACGTCCACGGTGCGCGATTTCGTCCTACAGCATCAGCCGCAGGTCAGCGTTGTGCCCGCCGGTGGGGCGCGATTCGATGTGGGCGACGACATCATCATGGGGCTGGACGATGTGCTCGAATTCATGCGCTTCAGCGAGGGGACCGTTGTCGCGAACCACCTGGAAGCGATCAACCACTGTCCGGTCACCCGGGAGGAGCTGGCGGATGCAGCGGCGGAGATTGGCGTTATGCACCGACTGCTGATTCCCGCCGATGGTGAGGTTCTGGCAGTGGCCTGACAGCGGAGCAGGGGGCCGCCGCCTTGTTGCTGTTCGAGGACGGACAGGGACAACGGGGTCAGCCTCTACCTGCGAGCGTCGGGCTCGCTCTACCCGAGCATGAAGAAAGGCCAGCGCCGCGACGGCGGACTGGAGGCGCGGTACTGGTCGAGGAATGGCTACAACTACGCGCTGGTAAGCCGGGAAGGGGACCCGCGCGGGGACGAGCTGGGCAGGGCATTGGCGTTCTGATGGGCGGGGTCTCTGGGGGGGATGAGGTCACTCCGGTAGGGTGCGCCGTGCGCACCGGCGGTTTGACGGGGTGTCGAAGCGGTTCCTGAAGTCGGTGCGCACAGCGCACCCTACGGTCCGGACCGAGCTAAAGGGCAGGGTTGAGGGCAATCAATCCAAGCTTGGGCTCGACGTCCTGGCGCTGTAGGGGGCGAATTCATTCGCGAATGAATTCGCCCCCACAGGATCAGGCCTGCATTGCCGCGCCGTGCACATCCATCGCCGCCTGGCGTAGGGCTTCGGAGCGGGTCGGGTGCGGGTGGCAGGTGAGGGCGATGTCTTCCGCCGAAGCGGAGAACTCCATGGCCACGCAGTACTCGCCGATCATTTCACTGACGCTCGGGCCCACCATGTGCACGCCCAGCACTTCGTCGGTGCGCTCGTCCGCGAGGACCTTCACGAAGCCTTCGGTTTCATGGTTGATCTTGGCCCGGCTGTTGGCGGTGAAGGGGAACTTGCCGACACGGTAGAGACGTCCTTCGGCCTTCAGCTGTTCTTCACTCTTGCCCACGCTGGCCACTTCCGGACGGGTGTAGATCACGCTGGGAATGAGGTTGTAGTTCACCTCGGCAGCCTGTCCGGCAATGCGCTCGATGCAAACGATGCCTTCGTCTTCGGCCTTGTGCGCGAGCATCACGCCGGAAGTGACGTCACCGATGACCCAGACGCCCGGAGCGCTGGTCTTGTGGCCCTCGTTGGCGAGGACGCCGCGGTTGTCGGTGGCCAGGCCCACGGTCTCCAAGCCAAGTCCCTCGGTGTAGGGACGGCGGCCGATGGCGACCAGCACGTAGTCGGCCTTGAGGGTTTCCGCCAGGCCCCCGGCAGCGGGCTCGATGGCGAGCTCGACGCCTGCCTTGTCCGTCTTGGCGCTGGTGACCTTGGAGCTGAGCTTGAAGGTCATGCCCTGCTTGGTCAGGGAGCGTTGCAGGGTCTTGGCGGTTTCCTCATCCAGGCCGGGGCAGATGCGGCCCAGGTATTCCACCACCGTCACCTGTGCGCCGAGGCGACGCCAGACCGAACCCAGTTCCAGGCCAATCACGCCAGCGCCGATCACCACCAGATGCTTGGGAACCTCCGGCAGTGACAGGGCGCCCGTGGAGTCGAGGATGCGTTTGTTGTCGATGGTCACGCCCGGCAGGGGGCTCGGCACCGAGCCGGTGGCGATGACGATGTCGCGAGCCTCAAGGGTCTGCTGCTGGCCGTCGGACGCGGTCACCACGACCTTGCCCGCGCCGTCGACGCGACCCCAACCCTTGATCCACTCGACCTTGTTCTTGCGAAACAGGAACTCGATGCCCTTGGTCAGGGCGGCCACGCTCTCGGCCTTCTGCTTCATCATCTGCGCGAGGTCCAGCTTGGGTTCGACCTGGATTCCCAAGGTGGCGAACTCCTTGCCGGAGGCCGCTTCATAGAGCTCGGAGGCGTGAAGCAGGGCCTTGGACGGCATGCAGCCGACGTTCAGGCACGTGCCACCCAGGGTTTCCCGGCCCTCGACACAGGCCACCTTCATGCCCAGCTGTCCGGCCTTGATCGCCGCGTTGTAGCCGCCCGGGCCGCCACCTATCACCACCACGTCGTATGCGCTCATGGATTCACCTCGGTCAGGAATTCGTAAGGGGAAAGCAGAAGACTAGTGGACTACGGGCAGCCTTCCAGCCCGGCAATATCCTTCTTGAATTACGGTCGTAATATTATTCCTGGCCAACGCACCGTCAAGCGCTGCCGGAACCGCCGGGTCACCAGTCCAGGCGCAGGCGGCTCTCGAAGCGGCGTGATTCACCACTGATGGGGTCGTCGAAGGCGAGGCTGCGGGCCAGCAACTTGAGCGGGCGCTGATAGTCGTCTGCGCCGCCCTTGTCGGTCAGCTCGGGGTAGAAGCCGTCATTGCAGATCGGCGCGCCGAGCGCGGCCAGATGCACGCGCAGCTGATGCTGCTTGCCGGTGATGGGCGAAAGGTCGTAGCGCCAGAGGTCGCCATTCTTCTCCAGCACGTCGAGGCGTGTGCGGGTGTTCGGCTCGCCTTCCAGTTCCTGCATGCGGAAGAACGGCTCGCCCTTGCCGAGGCGGGTCTCCCGCAGGAGTGGGAACTCCAGGCCGGGCAGGGCCGGTGCGATGGCTTCGTAACGCTTGTGGATTTCGCGGTCGCGGAACAATGCGTGGTAGATGTTGCGGCTGGCCGGGTTCGCAGAGAACAGCACCAGGCCGGCGGTATGGCGGTCGATGCGGTGCAGGGGCACCAGGTGGGGATTGCCCAGGCGCCGCGTCAGGCGCGCCTGCAGGGTTTCCTCGACGTACTCGCCAGCGGGCATGACCGGCAGGAAGTGCGGCTTGTCGGCCACCACCAGGTGCTCATCGACGTGCAGCACCGCTTCCTCGAAGGGAATGGTCTTCTCGTCCTTCACCTCGCGGTAGTAGTGCACCCGCAGGGCCACCTGGTAGGGATGCGCCGGGGCGAGCCGGTTGCCGTTGCCGTCCGTCACCTTGCCGCTGTCCATGCGCTCCACCCAGGTCTTGCGGGCGATGGCGGGAAAGCGCTCGCAGAGGCAGTCCAGCACGGTGCTCCAGTCGCCCTGGGGCAGGTGGAGGACACTGGGACGGATGCTCGGGTTATGGGACATGGAGTGTTTCGGCGCGTTTCAGGGGCCGGGCATTAGGCCGCACATGACTGACCGGAGTCAAAGGCAGAGGATAGAATGCACCCGCCGTGCGCCGGCGGGCAGGAGCCCCGCCGCATTGGACGTTCCATTGCAGGCGCACGACAGGACATTCGTTCAGAAGAGGACCGTTACATGCACTTCAAGTCGATTTCCCTCAGTCTTGCCTTTGCCGGCCTGCTCCTGGCCGGTTGCAGCTCGACTGACAAGCCAGAAACGCCCGCCGCACCGGCCGCCGAGCAAAGCTCCAGCGCCGCAGCGCCGTCGCTCTCCGGCACCTGCGACAGTTCCGCCGTCTCCGCCCTGGTGGGCAAGACCGCCAATATCGCTCTGGTCGAGCAGGCCAAGCGTCAGTCCGGCGCCGAAACCGCCCGTGTGCTGCGTCCCCACCAGCCGATCACCATGGACTACAACTCCCGCCGCCTGAATATCGACGTGGACGAAACCGACGTCGTCAAACAGTTCAGCTGCGGCTAAAGCAGTCGAAGCAACGCCACGCCTGCTGCGATCACTCCGCAGGCCAGCAGGCGGATCGGCGGTAGCGGCTCCTTGAGCAGGACTGCGCCGATCAGCAGGGCGAACAGCACGCTGGTTTCCCGTAATGCGGAAACCAGCGCCACTGGCGCCCGGGTCATGGCCCAGATGGCGATGCTGTAGGCCGCCAGGGACATCGCCCCGCCCGCCAGGCCACCACGCCAATGCGGCCCCAATTGCAGGAAGGTCTGCGGCCCCCGAATGATGGCGACCACCACGACCATCACCAGCGCATTCGCCGCGAACAGCCACATCGAATAGGACAGCGCATCCCCGTTGCGCCGTGCCCCGGTCGCATCCGAGAGGGTGTATCCGGCGATGAACAGGGCCGTCATCAGGGCGCTGCCGAGCAGTGATGCATGGATGGGCTCCTTACCGCGACCGCCGCGCACCGCCATCAACAGGATTCCGCTGACCAGCACCAGCAGCCCGACCAGTTCGCCGGGGGCGAGTCGGTCACCCAGCAGCAACACCGATAGCGCCGCGACCATCAGCGGCGAGCTGCCGCGCGCCAGCGGGTAGGCCTGCCCCAGGTCACCGTGCTGGTAGGCGCGGGCCAGGTAGATGTTGTAGCCGATGTGGAACAGCGCGGAGAGGACGATCCAGGGCCAGGCTTCGGGCCGGGGGAACGCCACGAAGGGCAGCGCGAGAAGCGCGACCAGGCCAGCGGCGATCTGGATCAGGGACGCGGTGAGGAAGCGGTCGAGGCCGATCTTCAGTAATGCGTTCCAACCGGCATGCAGGGCGGCGGCGGTGATGACCAGAACGAAGACGGAGGAATCCACGCGGGCAATCCTTGGGCGCTGTGGGAGAGCGGGATAGTGCCATAGGCTGTGGCACTGAGCGTGGAATGGGGTACCTCCCTTGTAGGAGCGAGCTTGCTCGCGAAAGGTCGTGCTCGGACTTCGCGAGCAAGCGCGCTCCTTGGCGAATGAATTCGCCCCCACAAGTAGGTAGCTCAAAGTTGCTTGAGCATCTCCTCCAGATGCACGTAGTCCAGGTGATGCGCGGCGGCGACGCTGCCGTTGGTGAGCCGCCCCTTGGCCACGTTCAGGCCGTGGCGCAAGTGCAGGTCGTCTTCCAGGGCCTTGCGCGTTCCCTTCTGCGCCAGGGCGACGACGAAGGGCAGGGTGGCGTTGTTCAGGGCGAGGGTGGAGGTGCGCGCCACGGCGCCGGGCATGTTGGCGACGCAGTAGTGCACGACGCCATCCACCACGTAGGTGGGCTCGGCGTGGGTGGTGGCTCGTGAGGTTTCCGCGCAGCCGCCCTGGTCGATGGCCACGTCCACCAGCACGGCGCCGTCCTGCATCCGCGCCACCATTTCGGCGGTGACCAGTTTGGGCGCCGCGGCGCCGGGAATGAGCACGCCACCAATCACCAGGTCCGCCGCCAGCACTTGCTCGCGCACGGCACTGTGGGTGGAGTAGAGGGTGGTGATGCGATTGCCGTAGAGGGAATCCAGTCGGCGCAGGGCATCCACGCTCTTGTCCAGCACGGTGACATTGGCCCCGAGACCCACTGCCATGACCAGCGCGTGAGTACCGACGACGCCGCCTCCCAGCACCACCACCTTGGCCGGTGCCACACCCGGTACGCCCCCGAGCAGCACGCCTCGGCCACCCTTGGCTTTTTCCAGGCAGCTGGCGCCGGCCTGAATGGACATGCGCCCGGCCACTTCCGACATGGGTGCGAGCAATGGCAGGCGGCCGTGGCTGTCGGTGACGGTTTCGTAGGCGATGCAGGTGGCGCCGGAGGCGATCAGTTCGTCCGTCTGCGGACGGTCCGGGGCCAGGTGCAGGTAGGTGAAGAGGGTCTGCTCGGGACGCAGACGGGCGCGCTCCTGGGTGAGCGGCTCCTTGACCTTGACGATCAGTTGGGCCTGCTCGAAGACCTCGCCGGCACCGCTGGCCACCTTGGCGCCGGCGGCCTGGTAGTCCTCGTCGGAAAAGCCGATGGCGGCTCCCGCCCTGGTCTCGACCCAGACTTCATGCCCGAGGCGGGTCAATTCGGCCACAGATTGCGGGGTCAGGCCGACCCGGTACTCGTGGTTCTTGATCTCCTTCGGCACTCCGATACGCATGGCGACCTCCAGGGTTCTTGTTGTCCTTTTGAACAAGTGTAGAAACCCGGTCACCGTGGCCCCGCCGAATACGGGTGCCTTTTCAGGGAATCTCCCTGAAAAGCGCGGCGAAAACAGGGCGAGAGGTCGACATCTCAGTCCTTGTTGTTCTTGCGCTTGCCGTCGTCGCTCATGCCGCCGAGCAAATCCACTGGCAACGGAAAGACGATGGTTGTGGTCTTGTCATTGGCGATGGAGCCCAGGGTCTGCATGTAGCGCAACTGCATGGCGCCTGCCTGGCGGCTGAGCATCTCGGCGGCCTGCATCAGTTTTTCCGAGGCCTGGAGTTCGCCTTCCGCATGGATCACCTTGGCCCGCCGCTCACGCTCGGCTTCGGCCTGGCGCGCAATGGCGCGGACCATCGATTCGTTGATGTCGACATGCTTGATCTCGACATTGGAGACCTTGATGCCCCAGGCATCGGTCTGGGCATCCAGGGCCTGCTGGATATCGACGTTCAGGCGTTCGCGCTCGGCCAGCATCTCGTCCAGTTCATGCTTGCCGAGTACGGCGCGCAAGGTAGTCTGCGCCAACTGGCTGGTGGCCATGAGGAAGTTTTCCACCTGGATGATGGCGCGCTCCGGATCGAGCACGCGGAAATAGACCACCGCATTCACCTTCACCGAAACGTTGTCGCGGGAGATGACGTCCTGGGGCGGCACGTCGAGCACCACGGTGCGCAGGTCGACCCGCACCATCTGCTGGATGGCCGGGATGATCA
Source organism: Metapseudomonas resinovorans (assembly GCF_002003485.1). Classification (GTDB taxonomy): domain Bacteria; phylum Pseudomonadota; class Gammaproteobacteria; order Pseudomonadales; family Pseudomonadaceae; genus Metapseudomonas; species Metapseudomonas resinovorans_D. The sequence goes on along the minus strand of NZ_BDMA01000038.1, from coordinate 9,807 downwards.
GCACCAGCCCCGGGCCCTTGACCTTCCAGAAGCGGCCGAGCTGGAACACCACGCCGCGCTCGTACTCGCGCAGCACGCGGATGGCCGAAACCGCCAGCACGATCAGCAGGAACAGGAGGGTGGCAAAACTCAGCGGAAAGGCCATGGTCAGTCTCCTTTGGGCGGACGCTCATCCGCCGTCACGTCCAGCAACAGTCCTTTGCGTGCCAGTACGCGCACGCGCTGGCCGCTCCTCAAGGGGGCATCGCTGCGTACCTGCCAGCGCTCGCCCTGCAACTGCACCCAGCCGATGTGCGGGTCGCCCACCCCGAGATCGAGGAGCGTGGCCTGGCTGCCCACCAGGCCGGCATCGCCGCTGACCAGCGCACGTCGTCTAGACCGAACGGCCATGGCGATGATGGCGAAGATCACCAGCGCGCTGGACAGGGCGACGGTGATGATCAGCGACAGCGGGATGCCGTAGCCCGGAACCTCGGTGTCGATCAGGATCACCGCACCAACGACGAAGGCGGCGATGCCGCCAAAGCCGATGATGCCGAAGCTGGGCATGAAGGCTTCCGCCGCCATGAACAGGATGCCCAGCAGAATCAGCGCGATGCCGGCGAAGTTCACCGGCAACAGCTGCAGCGCGTAGAGCGCGAGGATCAGGCAGATGCCGCCGATCACGCCGCCGACGCCGCTCCCGGGGTTGGAGAATTCGAAGATCAGGCCGTACACGCCGATCATCATCAGGATCAGCGCCACGCTGGGGTTGGTGATGACCGCGAGGATCTGCGCGCGCCAATCCGGCTCGTGTTGCACCAGCCGCGCACCATTGGTGGCGAGGGCGATTTTCTGCCCGGCGACTTCCAGGGTCTTGCCGTCCAGCTTGGCGAGCAGGTCCGGCACATCGCGGGCCAACAGGTCCACCACTTTCAGGCGCTGGGCATCGGCCGCGGTGAGGCTGACGGACTCGCGCACGGCGCGTTCGGCCCAGTCGGCATTACGTCCGCGCAACTGCGCCAGGCCGCGAATGTAGGCCGCCGCATCATTGACCTGTTTGCGGGCGAGGGTTTCCTCGTTACCTGCGGGTGCGGCCTTGTCGTCCTTTGTCTTCTCGTCCTTGCCGCCGGCTGGCTTGTCGCCTTCCGGTTGACCGGGCATGCCGCCGATCTGCACGGGTGTGGCGGCGCCCAGATTGGTGCCCGGCGCCATGGCGGCGATGTGACTGGCGTAGAGGATATAGGTGCCGGCACTGGCGGCACGGGCACCACTGGGGGCGACGAAGCTGGCCACCGGCACGGGGCTGGCGAGGATCGCCTTGATGATGCTGCGCATGGAGGTGTCGAGGCCGCCAGGGGTGTCGATCTGGATTACCACCAGCTGCGCCTTGTCCTTTTCGGCACGTTCGATGCCTCGGGTCAGATAATCGGCTGTAGCCGGGCCGATGGGACCGTCGACGGTGAGCACGCTGATGCTTCCGGCGGCCAGCAGCGTGCCGGGAGCGATCAGGGCCAGGCACAGGAGCCTGCGGAGCAACCAGCGAATCATGGCGACCTCGGCATGCGTGTTCACCTACAGCATAGTTGAGGCCTTTTGTCGGGTATTTGGGGTGGCGGGCAAGGTGCAACGGGATGTGTGGGGTGACTGGGACCTTGTAGGGGCGAATTCATTCGCCAAGGGCAGCGAAGCTGCCCCAAGGCTACGGAGGTGGGCAGGACTTCGTCCTGCTTGGCGAATGAATTCGCCCCTACAGAACTGCGACAGGTTCGCTTCTACAACGCTGCGCGGAACAGCGGCTTGCACGCCTTGGCCATCTGCTCGATATGGCGGTGGTCGGTGCCGCAGCAGCCGCCCATGACGTTGATCTGCGGCAGGCGCTGGCGCAGCCGGGCGTACTGTGCACCCAGTTCTTCCGGGTCGCCGCTGTCCAGGGCAATGGCCTCGTTCAGTTCGGCGTGGCTCTTGCGCGAGGCATTGGCGCGAAGCCCGCGTATGCGTTGCACCCAGCGGCTGCCCGGAACGAGCACTTCTGCGAAATGGTCCGGGTGGGCGCAATTGATCATGTAGTAGGCCGGGTAGGAGGCCGTGGCCTTGTCCACTTGCTCAAGGGCTTCCTTCAGGTCCTGGCCGGTAGGAAGCCTGCCATCGGTTTCCACCGTGAAGGCAATGGCCACGGGCATCTGTGCCGCGCGTGCTGCCAGGACGACCCCCAGGGCTTCCTCCACGTAGTTCATGGTCATCGCGGTGATCATGTCGGCAGCGGTTTCGGCGAACACGCCGATCTGCTCGCTGTGATACTCCTGCGCCTCGTATTCATCCATGGCCTCATCGGCGATGTAGCCGTCGCCCCGAGGACCGACGCAGCCGCTGATCACCACCGGGGTACGACCGCTTTCCACTTCGCCGCGCAGCGCTTCCAGCAGGGCGATGGCCTGGCGATTGGCCTCGGCCAGCCCTTGCGGCGTGAAACCAAGGTGGCTGGCCCAGTCGGGATTGGCGCGCCAGGTCGGGCTCTCCAGGATCAAGCCGGTGCCGTAGTGACTGGCGATGGCGCAGTAGGCGCGGAAGTACTTGCGCAGCGCTTCCTGCCCATCGGGGTAGTTGAGCAGCACGAAGGCGGCGAAGTCGGGGAGGGCAAGCCCCTCATGGAAGACCAGGGTGGTCTCGATGCCCCCATCGGTCAGGAATAGTTCGCCCTCCAGTTGCGGCAGGGCTTCGCGATATTGCGCCATGGTCTGGGCTCCGTGACCTGTAAAGGATCGCTGTCCGGAGCTGGCTTCTTGGCGAAGACGGGGCGGGCAGCCGGGCTGGCCTCGGGCTGGTTCCGCGCTTGATGGGTTGGCCCGTAGGCAATGCACCGGGCGGGCTCTTGGCGCCCGGCGGGTAAGAAAAAGGCTAGCACTGGCGCGAGGCGCGGCCCGGCTGGGCTGATGGGTGGGGCCGGAGACCCCAACTCACGCGCATCGCTCGGTTTGCCCCCTCACCCTTTGGGAGAGGGTTGGGGTGAGGGAAGTCTCGAGTGGCAGGGAGTCGCCAGGGCAGACCTGCGGCCTGCTTGGCGAATGAATTCGCCCCTACAAAAACCAATCCCCTATCAGGAGGGGAAGGCTCGCCTTAAGGCGTGGTCGCGTCGCTCGCTCCGTTACGCTCATGGCGATACGCACTCACCGCTTCGTACACCGCCTTGCGCAGACGGTTGATGCCGCCGATAGGGCGATGCTCGGGCAGGCCGTGCCAGGGGTTGAAGGACAGGTTGTCGCAAGCGACGTTCTGCTCGCGGCTGTCGAAATCCTGCGCCGGAACCTTGATGGTGGCGACGGTCACGAAGGGCGAGATGGACTCGTCCCACTCGACGCTGGTGTCTTCGATCGGCATGTAGTGCTGGGCATTCTGTTTCTGCACCTGGAAGGCGAAGCAGGCCGGTACGCGGTCCAGCGACAGCTGCTGGTACAGGGCATTGCGCAGGAAGTTGGGGAGTGCGGTGTTTTGTTCGGGCAGCGCGTAGGGCGGGCAGCTCTGCGGGTCGGGGATGACGCGGTACTTGATGTTCGCCTCGCCCAGCTTGTACGGCGAGATGGAACTGTAGGTTGCGTCGACTGGGCTGTCCGGTGCTGGAGCCAGGGTTTTCAGGGCGATGACCAGGTGGCGGATTTCCCACGTGCGCGGATCCCAGCTGGGGAAGAACGCGCCAACTTTCTGGCCGTTGGCCTGGGCGTTGAAGTTGTGCCGGTACTCGGCCACGTCACGCACGAAGAACACCGGATGGTTGAACATCACGAAGTCCTGCTCGTTGCTGTGCGTCGGGCTTTTCATCAGCTTCTCGCCGGGCACGTCGAGCAGTTTGATGGCCATGCCGCGAGCGTCGCGGGCGCTGTCGAACTGCGGGAAGGCATTGCCGTTGGAGAGGCGAATCATGGCTTCCCAGGTCTTGCCGGGTTCGGCGAAGACGCCGGCGCGCAGTCCTTGATCCAGGTCGGCAACTACGCTGACCTGCGCCTTCACGCAGCCATGGGCCTTGGCGTGGGCATCGCGTAGTACGCGGGTGTTGTCGCGGTGTTGTTCGACGATGCGGACGGCGTCGTCGATGATGGCGCGGGTCTGCGCCACCTCATCGGCAGGGATGACTTCCTCGGTCGGTACGGGGCCGGAGAATTTCCACCCGTAATAGGCCTCGCCCACCAGCCAGCCGATCAGGCCGACCACCAGTACGAAGAGCGTGAGCTTGCCGAGGAATCGGCCGAGCCAGAGCCAGAAGCGCTTGAGCATGGGAGCTGGAGTCCTTGTTCTTGGGGGCCGTGTCCTTGGGTGTGCCAGGGCTCAGCCCTGGCAGTCTGGGCCGGGGTTCCAGGGTTTGGCCTGGACGGGAGTGAGCTGGCTTTCCTGTGCAGGGTTGCCCAGCACCTTGAGGTACTCGATCAGTGCCAGTCGTTCGTCTGGCGACAGGGCGCGGCCGATTACGCCGCCCTTGCGGCAGCCGTCGCGGAACTCGTGACCGTGGTTTCCATTGCCCTTGATCGAGGTGTCCAGCAGGAAGCTGCCGGGGAAGGCGTGGGTCTGGAAACCGACGAACTTCGGGTCGTACTCGAAGCTGCCGACGTGGAACTGGGCGGCGCGTTCGGTGATGGGCGAGAGCAACTGGAACAGGGTCGGTACCGAGCCGTTGTGAAGGAACGGCGGTGTCGCCCAGATGCCATCCAGGGGACGTGCCTTGTAGCCGCGCTTCTCCTGCACGCCAATGGGCAGGCCGAAGCCGTCCATGTTCGCCCGCTCTTCGCCGGAGATGCCGGCCTGCTTGTACGCCTGCTCCTCGACGAAGGAGGTGATATAGGCCAGGCCCTTGGCGCTTGAGACCTTGCTGAAGTCCACCTGCTCCAGGCTCGCACCGAACAGCTTCACGTCGAGCTTGGCCAGTTGTTCGCGGGTCCAGCCCAGCTTGCTGATGTCGAAACGGTGATCGGCGATGTTGTCCGCCGTGGTGGAGTCGGTGCCGACGATTTCGACCGGCACGATGCGCATGTGCCATTCCGGGTCGCGGCCAGGCGCCATGCGTTGTTCCGGCGGCACCACGTTGGGCGCGTGGCAGTAGGCGCAGTTCTCAACGAACAGGGCGCGGCCCTGGCTGGCGCGGGCCAGGTCCACCTTGCCGAAGACAGCTTCCGGCCAGGTGGGCGGGGCGAGCTTCTTCAGGGTTTCTTCGAGGGTATGGAGGTCACGCACGCGCACGCTGGAGGCATAGCGGTCGGCTTCCGGCACCTGGGCGCCGTCCGCCTGGAACAGGTGCAGGGTGGCGCCCACGCCGAGCGCTTCGCCGATGTTGCGGGCCATGGGTTGCATGGCCGAGCCGTTCCACTGTACCCAGTCGAACTTCCAGATATCCCAGAGGTGCGGGTAGCTCACCGGGGCATCGGCGGTGCGGTAGTTGTCGGGGCTGATGGCGTCGCCGTAAACGCTGTTGGCGATGCGGCCGAAGGCATCGGTACGGCCGAAACCTTCCTGGGTGGGGTAGAGCCCGCGATGGGTATCGTTCCAGGCGGTGCCGAGCAGGCGGTCGAGGACCTGCTTGAACTCGCTGCGCAGCTCCTTCTTGCCCTCCGGGTAGCCCTCGCCCAGCACCTCTTCGGCGAAGCGGCTGAATTTCAGCGGGTTGTAGTAGGTGAACGCCATGCTCATGCCAAGCGCTTGGCCGAAGCTGCCGCCGCGCAGGGTCGGGACGGTGGACGCCAGCGAATGCAATGCCGCGCCGCCGTCGATGCGCACGGCCTGACCCTTGTAGCGCAGCTCGCCGGTATGGCAGGCCGCGCAACTGATATCCAGGTACTGAGCGCCGGTTTTCTCGTCTTCGTGGCGTGCCATGCCCACCGGCAGGTTGCCGGGGTTCAGGGGGGTGGCCTTCTGTTGCGGATCGACCAGGAAACCGAAGCGCGCGAGGTATTCAGGGCGGGCGAACTTGTCCTTGGAGAAGGGCAGCTCCAGGGCGGTGAACCATTCGTAGCGCAAACCTTTAACCGTGGTGCCCTGGGGCGTGTAGTAGTAGGTCTGGCGCTCCTGGTCGCTCCACTGCTCCTGATAATGCAGTTGGCTGGGTGCCTGGTAGGTCGGAAGGTTGGGGTTGGCGATGTAATAAAGGACAACCGCCAGGCCGGCGAGCAGGAGAAAAAGCACCAGCCATAGGACACGGCGTAGGACGCGCATCAGATACTTCCCTGTAACTTGACGAAATTTTCCTACCTTATGCCAATCGATAGGGGTGTTGGCAAGGTGCTACTACGCAAAGTGCTAAGTCACGCGTGGATAGAGCACCACCGCCGCGCGGCGCTTGCCCTGGCCGAACCGGCTGATGCGTTCGAACTCGTGGTGGGTCACCGGCACATGCTGGCAATCCTGAGGGCGCCGCTGAAGGCTGCGCTCGGCGTTGGGGTCGTGCAGGTAGATGAAGTTGCGGTCGCAATCGGTAACCAGGACCCAGTGCGGCGCCCGACTGCGGCTGCGGCGATGGCCATCCACCAATACCAGGGGCTGACCTCCGGCCTCCAGCAGCGGCCTCAGGTCCAGCTCCTCACCCACATGCTGCTCGATATCGGTGTCCTGCAGGGCGCTGCAGAAGTCTTCATGGGCCTGGCGAATCACCTCGCGCTTCCCGGCATTACGCTCTTCGTCGAGAAACAGCGGGCCACGGTCGCTCAGTTCCAGCCTGACCCGGTAGCCGCGTCGCCACGCTGCCAGCGCCAGGCCGTGCGGGCTGCACCCGCCGTGGCCACCCTGCATGTGCACGCTGCTGGCTTCGCGCCACAGGCGCAATTCATCCTGATGGTTGCCGGCCGAATCCCCGTCCAGTGCGCCCATGGCCATCAACAGGCAGGCCGGGCCGCAGGTGAACTCGGTGGTCTGGTGGTAGTAGGGCACCGGCCGATGCAGCGCCTGCGGGTGCTGGACGACACGCTTCTCCATGCGCAGCGCTTCGCGATGGTCAGGGAAGAAATCGGTCAACAGCCCGAGGTTGCTGTAGCCGTTGCGCTCGAACAGGCTCACTGCCTGTCGATCATCCGGGTAGACCTCCAGCCGCAGGTAGGCGCAGTCATGCTCGCGGGCACTGGTTTCGGCGGCGACCAGCAGGCGCTGGCCGATGCCGTTGCCGCGGGCGCGTGGGTCGGTGGCGATGGAATGCAGCCGGGCCTGGCTGCTGCCCCGGCGGAACAGTACAAGGGCATAGCCGAGGAGTGCCTGCCCATCGCCCTCGGCCACCGTCAGGCTGGCGTTGGCTTCCAGGATCATCCAGCGAAATTGCTGTCGGCTGAGGCGGGGCACCTCGAAGCAGCGGCTCTCCAGTTCCACCAGTGTCGACAAGTCGTCGAGCCTGGCCTCACGCAGAAGCAGGTTCATGGCAGGGCCTGCAAGGCAGGGAAGGAATCGCCCGAGTATTGGCCTTGATTGACACGCTGTCGAGACGCTTGATGGGGGGCTTATTCCCCTGTGAGCGCGGAGGGAAATTGCGCTTATAGAGAAACGTTCCATAGGGCGTCAATGTTCTTGCTAGCGTTACAAATAGCGCCAACAAGCTATTGTTTTTATTAATAAAACAATTTTTTGGCGTCAAGGAAGGTAATCTTGGAAGCGCTCTCCTCTGCACCGAGACGTCTATTGCTGGTCGACCCGTGCGATCACTGCCGGCGAATGCTGCCTCACCTGGAAGACGCCGGCTGGTCAGTGTCCAGCCAGAACCTCGACCAGGCCCTGGCGGCCAGCTACGACATTGGGCTGCTGCGCTTGCGTAGCGACCACCTGACACGCCCGGAAGGGGTGAAGCACCTGATCAGCCGCAGCGGCACCGAATGGATTGCCCTGGTCGATCCGTTGAGCGAACCCGTGCCAGGCCTGGATGAGTTCATCGGCGAGTGGTTCTTCGATGCCCTGGCGTTGCCAGTGGACATGCCGCGTCTGCAGGGCCTGCTGGGGCGGGCGTTTGGCATCGCCCGCCTGCGGGGCATCGGCAACCGCCGTGGTGATCAGCACGAACTGCTGGGCCAGAGCCGGCCGCTGCGGGACCTGCGCAAGCAACTGGCGCGCCTGGGGCCGAGCGAAAAGCCAGTGTTGATCCTGGGTGAAAGCGGCAGCGGCAAGGAGTTGGTGGCGCGCACGCTGCACCGGATGTCGCGACGGGTGGCCGGGCCTTTCGTCAGTTTCAACTGCGGCGTGCTGCCCGAACCGGAAACCGCGAGCCTGCTGTTCGGCCATCAGGGCAAGGTGGCATCGGCCAATGGCGGCACGCTGTTCCTCGACGCCATCCACGAGCTTCCCTCGAGCCAGCAGGAGCGCTTGCTGACCTGCCTGCGCTCGCGGACTTTGCGTCATGCCGACGGGGAAGTGCTGGCGCTGGATATCCGCGTCCTGGCTTCTACGCGAGAGGAGTTGGGCGAACTGGTGGAGCAGGGGCATTTCCACCCGGGCCTGCGCCAGTGGCTGGACCAGAACCGCCTGATGATTACCCCGCTGCGCAAGCGCCAGGGTGACATTGCCTTGTTGGCGAGCTACTTCGCCGACCTCTACAGCCTGGAGGCGGGCCGTCGGCCCAGCCATTTCAGCGAAGAAGCCCTGGCGGCGATGGTCCGCCACCGCTGGCCCGGCAATGTGCGCGAACTTGCCAGTCGTGTCCGGCGGGGCTACGCATTGGCGGAAAGCGGCCCCATCGAAGCGGCTGACCTGGGATTGCATAGCGCACCGGTGGATGGTGCGCTGCTGGGAACGCTAGAGGATTACAAGCGCCGGGCGGAGTACCAGGCGCTGTGCGATGCGTTGGCCCACTACAGCAGCAACCTCAGCCATGCGGCCAAGGTGCTGGGCGTGTCGCGGCCGACTTTCTACCGGCTGCTACACAAGCATCAATTGCTGTAGCGCGATCACATGCCGTTGGCGAATGCCGGGATGCTCATGTCGATGGCTTCACGAACCGGTTTCAGGGCCACCGCGTAGCGCGCGAGGATGTCCAGGTCGTAGTCCATGCGGGCACGGATGCGCTGGTCGTCTTCGCTCACCGGCTCGATGTCGTTCAGCACTTTTTCTACGCCACGAACGATCAGGTGCTCCGGCAGGTAGCAGAGGCGGCAGTTCTTGTAGCTCGAGGCACGCAGCTCGCTGATGGGATAGCCGCCGCCAATGCCGGAGGAAACGCCCACCAGCAGGCCCGGCTTGTGGGCCAGCTCGGCCTTGCTGGCGTAGATGAAGAAGTTCTTGATGGCCGGGCAGGCCATGCCATTCCACTCGGGGGCGATCACGACCACTGCATCGGCGTCGCGCAGTTGCTGCTGGTATCCGCTCCAGGGACCGGTGTCTTCGGCCGGCCACAAGGGCAGCGGGCCCGCTCCGAGATCGATGATGTTGCAGGACGTGGGGCTCACCTTGTCGAGGTCGATCAGGCGCTGGCGGATGAAGCGGGCGACCTTGCCCGATTGGCTGTTTGCACGGCTGGAGCCGGCGATCAGGACGATGTTCAGCATCTGGGGGTTCCTTGTTTAGACCGGGAGGCAGGCTAGCCGGGGTACCGAATGGCGGCAAGCGATTGGGCGCCAGTTTGATGTGCGGATGGTGACAGGAAGGAGAAAGGGAGGAGTGCGTCGTGCTTTCGCGAAGGAATTCGCTCCCACAGAAAAGCAGAGCGCCATCTGCGGGCACGGAGTTGCCGGCGCGAGTCACCCCTCGCCCTCTGGGAGAGGGGCCGGGGCGGGCCGCGTTCGGATGAGGGAAGTCAGGTGTGGCGGGGTGTTCGTAAGGCAGACCTGCGGTCTGCTTGGCGAATGAATTCGCCCCTACAGAAGCGGAAGACCAGCCCGC
>NZ_BDMA01000037.1:0-65855 GCF_002003485.1 Metapseudomonas resinovorans | reverse complement strand
AAGCTGGCCAGGATTGCCTTTGCCCTGATGACCAGCCAACAGCCGTATCGGCCCCAGGTCGGCATGGCTGATTGACATGGAATCTCCCACAGAAGAAGATGCAGTGCTTGTCATGTAGGAGCGAGCTTGCTCGCGAACAGTCCGAGCACGACCTTTCGCGAGCAAGCTCGCTCCTACAGAAATCAGCTTAGAAACCCTCCAGCACGATCTTGCCCTTGGCCTTGCCACTTTCCAGCAGTGCATGGGCGCGGCGCAGGTTGGTGGCGTTGATGGTGCCGAAGTGCTCGCCCACGGTGGTCTTCAGCACGCCCGCGTCGATCAGTTGGCTGACACGTTCCAGCAGGCGGTGCTGTTCGAGGATGTCCGGTGTCTGGAACATCGAGCGCGTGTACATGAACTCCCAGTGCAGCGAGAGGCTCTTGCGCTTGAGCTTGGCCACGTCCAGCGAAGCCGGGTCGTCGATCAGGCCGAGCCGGCCCTGGGGCGCCAGGGCTTCCACCAACTGATCCAGGTGCTGATCGGTCTGGGTCAGGCTGGCGACATGGGTGACCTGGCTGAGGCCGGCGCTGCGCAGTTCCTCGGCCAGGGGCTTGCTGTGATCCAGCACATGGTGAGCCCCCAGTTCACGTACCCAGGCCTGGGTTTCCGGACGCGAGGCGGTGCCGATCACGGTCAGGCCGGTGAGCTGTCGGGCCAGTTGCACCAGGATCGAGCCCACGCCACCGGCAGCGCCCACCACCAGCAGGCTCTGGCCCTGGTCGGCCGTTCCCTCGGCAATCTGCAGGCGGTCGAACAGCAGCTCCCAGGCGGTGATGGAGGTCAGTGGCAGGGCGGCGGCCTGGGCGAAATCCAGGCTCTTCGGCATATGGCCGACGATGCGCTCATCCACCCGGTGGACTTCCGCGTTGCCGCCCGGACGAGTCAGGTCGCCGGCGTAGAACACGCGGTCGCCCGGCTGGAACAGGGTGACGTCGCTGCCCACCGCCTTGACCACACCTGCCACGTCCCAGCCCAGCACCTTGGGTTGGCCGGCTTCGGGAGGCGCATTGCGGCGGACCTTGGTGTCCACCGGATTGACCGAAATGGCGCGGACCTCCACCAGCAGGTCGCGCGGGCCAGGTTGCGGCTCCGGCAGCAGGATGTCCTGCAAGGACTCGGGGTTGTCGATGGGCAGGTTCTGGAAATAGGCGACGGCTTTCATCGGGACTCTCCGCATGGGGCTTGATGCGCCGCATGGTCGGTTATTTCGCTGACGAGAGAAATCGGCTAGAAAGCGACAGTCTTTCAATGAGAATTTGAAAATGCTGCGCCTCGACGATCTTGCCCTGTTCGTCAGCACCGCTGACCACGGTAGCCTCTCGGCCGCTGCCCGCAAGCTGGATGTCTCACCGGCCGTGGCCAGCGCCGCGCTCAAGCGCCTGGAGCAGCAGCTGGAGGTGCGCCTGTTCGCCCGCTCCACCCGCAGCCTGCGCCTGACGCCCGAGGGCGAGCAGTTCCTCGTCCATGCGCGCAACGCCCTGGCCAGCCTGGAAGAGGGGCAGCGGCAACTGGCGGGCGGTCGTGAAGACATCGCCGGGGTGCTGCAGCTGTCGGTCCCCTCGGATTTCGGCCGCAATGTGCTGGTGCCCTGGCTCGATGACTTCCAGCGTGAGCACCCGCGCCTGGCCATTCGCCTGCACCTCAGCGACCGCGTTGCCGATCTGTTCCGCCAGTCGGTGGACATCGCCATTCGCTACGGCGAGCCGGAAGACTCCAGCCTGGTGGCGCTGCCTCTGGCCGCCGCCAATCGCCGAGTGCTTTGCGCCTCCCCCGATTACTTCGCCCGTCACGGCCGGCCGCACCAGCCCGAGGACCTGGCCGCGCACAACTGCCTGCTCTACCAGTTGGGTGGGCGCGTGCATGATCGCTGGAGCTTCAGCGAGGGGCGGCGCGAGCAAGTGGTGGCCGTGAGCGGTAACCGCATCTGCGACGATGCCGACGTCGTGCGACGCTGGGCCCTGGCCGGGCAGGGGCTCATCTACAAGTCCTGGCTGGATGTGGCTGGCGATATCCAGGCCGGGCGCCTGGAACTGGCCCTGCCGCAGTACCGTGGGCAGGCGACGCCGCTGAACCTGATCTGCGCCCACCGTGCCCAACTCAGCAAGCCGGTGCGGCTGTTGCGCGAGTTCGTCCAGGCTCGCTGCGCCACGCTACTCGTCGGCGCGCCCTGGAGTTGAGTGTCGGTCGCGGCAATGCCGGCGTCTGATCGTCGAATTGCTCTGGCCCGAGGTTCCGCTATCGTCTGGATAAGCCGTGGCCTGCGTGGAGATTCCCGTGGCTGACTTGTGTCCGACCTGCCTGAATCCTGCCGGGCCCGCGCCCGGCGCCTGCTGTGGGAGTGCCGACTGATGCTGCGTAACCGCGAGCCGGGTGCTTTCCTGCCGACCTTGCTGCTGGTCTTCAGCGGCTACCTGCTGCTGGCCCTGGGGGCTGTCTGGCTGTCTCGCCAGCCCGGCAGCATTGCCACCCTCTGGTACGCCAACGCCTTCACCGTGGCCTTGCTCTGGGACCAGCCGCTGCGCCGCTGGGCGCCATTGCTGGCGGGGGCGATGCTCGCTGATCTTCTGGCCAACCTGGCCTTCGGCGATGGCTTTTTCCGGGCGGCGAGCTTCATCCCGCCCAATCTGTTGGAAGTGGTGCTGGCCGCGTCCCTGTTGCGGGTCAGCGGCGCGGCATTGCGGATGAACGAAAGCCCCGGAGCCTTCCTCCAGTTCATCTTTTTCGGTGCCCTGCTGCCGCCATTGATGGGCGCCAGCCTGGGGGCCAGCATCCTTGCCTGGCAGGGGCTGGATTCCTTCGAACGCGGTTGGATGTACTGGGTCGAGGGCGCCATGCTCGGCGCCGTCTCGGTGCTGCCCCTGGCGGTCTGGCTGCGCCAGCACAGCGGCTGGGAGCTGATCGGCGAGCGCCGCCGCCACGAACTGCTGCTCTACGTCGGGCTGGTGCTGCTGGGCACGCCCTTCGCCCTGCTGCTGTTGCCGTTCTCCTTCGTCTACCTGTCCCTGCCGCTGATAATCGCCGCGGTGCGCCTGACCTTCGCCAGCACCGCGCTACTGGTGGCGCTGGCGTCGGTGAGCGGCGGCCTGATCATTGCCATGGGCATGCTCGAGATGCCGGTTGCGCAGGAGGGCTGGCGCGACTTGCTGATCTACCTGCCGCTGCTGCTGGCGCTGTTGCCGGCGCTGCTGCTGGCCTCGGCGGTGGAACAACTGCGTCGGCGCCGACGCGAACTGGCGGCCAGTGAATCACGCTTTCGCGACGCCATGGACCATTCCGCCATCGGCATGGCACTGGTGGGGCTGGATGGCCGCTGGCAACGGGTCAACCGGACGCTCTGCGACATGCTCGGCTATGCGGAGGAGGAGCTCTCCAGCCTGAATTTCCAGGACGTCACCCACCCCGACGACCTGGCAGACGATCTCGAACTGGTGCAGGAAGTCCTCGCCGGGCGGCGCCACAGCTACCGTCTGGAAAAGCGCTACCTGCACAAGAGCGGGCGCGAAATCTGGGGATTGCTGGCGGTATCCCTGGTGCGCGACCACGAAGGCGAGCCGCTGTATTTCATTTCGCAGATCGAGGACATCGACCGGCGCAAGCGTGCCGAGGAGCGCGAGGCGGAACTGGCGCGCCGCTATTCGGTGGCGACCGAGGCCAGCGGTGTCGGCGTCTGGGAGTGGGACCTGGTCAACGATCGATTGCTCTGGGACGAGAGCATGTATCGCCTGTATGGCCGCAGCCTGGGTGATGAGCTGTCCTTCGCCGACTGGCGGGCCCACCTGCACCCGGACGATGCCACCCGCGCCGAACGCGAAGTGCTGGCCGCGCGGGAAGGCAGCCGGCGGCTGGACATCGAATTCCGTATTCGTCGTGGCGACGGCAACCATCGCGTGCTCAAGGGGCATGCGCGACTGGTCTGCGATGCCAACGGCCAGCCGCTGCGCATGGTCGGCACCAACTGGGACGTCAGCGAGCTGCACCAACTTGCCGAGCGCCTGCGTGATGAACGCGAGCGCCTGCAGGTGACCCTCGATGCCATTGGCGACGGCGTCATCACCTCCGACCTGGAAGGCAGGGTCAGCTTCCTCAATCCGGTGGCCGAACGCCTCAGTGGCTGGAGCAGCGACGAGGCCCGGGGTCTGCCCATCGAACAGGTGTTGCTGCTGGAAGGGGAGGACGGGCGGCTGGTACCCAACCCGGTGCGCGACTGCCTGGAGCGTGGCTGCGCGGCCAGTCTCCAGGGCCTCGCCTCGCTGCGTCACCCGGCCGGGGGCACCATCGCCCTGCGCGGCCAGGCGGCCCCCATGCGTGCGGGCGACGGCACCCTGCTCGGCAGTGTGCTGGTGCTCACTGACGTCAGCGAAGCCCGCGCCATGCAGAAGCACCTGCGCTACGCGGCAACCCACGATGCCCTGACCGGCCTGCTCAATCGCTCGGCCTTCGAGGATGCCCTTGCCGACAGCTGTCGCGAGGTCGTGCAGAACGATGGCAACAGCGTGCTCTGCTTCATCGACCTGGACCGCTTCAAGCAGGTCAACGACAACGCCGGTCACGCCGCCGGGGATGAGCTGCTGCGCCAGCTCGCCAGGCTGATGCAGGCCCAGGTACGCGCGGGTGACCAACTGGCGCGTCTGGGGGGCGACGAGTTTGCACTGATCCTGCGCAGTTGCCCGTTGTCCCAGGCGGAACTGCTGGCGGCGCGGCTGATCGCCCAGATCCAGGGTGTGGTGCTGGAGTGGGAAGGCCAGGAATTCCGCGTAGGCGCCAGCGTTGGCATCGCCTGCATCCACAGCGCCAACGCGCAGCCGGCGGAGCTCCTGAAACAGGCTGATACAGCTTGCTATCGGGCCAAACACGCAGGTCGGGGACAATTCGCTGTCGAACTCCGCTGAGACTGGCGGACCGATATATGACAGCCGCCAAGGCCTGGCCTAATCTCCATCGTCATGGCAGTGAATGAGAAACCCTTGCATTGCCTTTCGCCATACAACGCAAAATTCGAGGTCGATACCATGCGTAAGCTGCTCCTTCTTTCCCTGGCCCTCGTCAGCCCCCTGACCTTCGCCAAGACCGAATGCACCACCGCCGACAAGGCCACCTGGCAAGACCAGACCAAGTTCCAGGACGACCTCAAGGCCCAGGGCTACGACATCAAGAAGTTCAAGGTGACCGCTGGCAACTGCTACGAGATCTACGGCTGGGACAAGGACAAGCGCAAGGTCGAAATCTACTTCAACCCGGTCGACGGCAAGGTGGTCAAGCAGGAGATCGAGGACTAATCCGTGAGCACCGAAACCGTTCGCCTCTGGGACCCGGTAATACGGATTGGCCACTGGTCTCTGGTGGCTGCCTTCATCGGTGACTACTTCCTCAACGAGGCAGGTGACGGCTGGCACCGCTGGCTCGGCTATTACGCCGTGGCGGTGGTGCTGGTGCGGCTGGTGTGGGGCTTCGTCGGCCCCGCATCTGCGCGCTGGGCGGACTTCTCGCCGCGTCCTTCGCAGCTGGTGGCCCATGCCAGGACGCTGCTGAGCGGCGGCCATCTGCACCGCATGGGGCACTCGCCCCTGGGCGGGCTGGTGATGATCCTCATGCTGCTGCTGATGTTCGGCCTCGGCGTCACCGGTTTCCTGATGGAAGAAGTGGACTACTTCTGGGGCGAGGACCTGCCTCGTGACATCCATGAGTTCATGGCCGATAGCCTGTTCTGGCTGGCCTGCCTGCACGTGCTGGCCGCACTGGTGGAAAGCGTGCGCCTGCGTGAGAACCTGCCCTGGTCCATGGTGACGGGACGACGCAAGGTGCTTCGCGACTGAGGGCCGCATCGCGGCCCTTTTTGCACCTTGGCAGAAATCTTCCGCCGAGTCAGATGTAGGGTGCGCCATGCGCACCAGCTTCAGCGGGGGCTTGCAGCTCGTCATACACCCGGTGCGCACGGCGCACCCTACGGATCGGTTTCAGCCCGCTATCACCCTGGCCTTATCAGACTCTCCGATGCGGAATGCCGGACGAAGCGTCTTTTCCTGACGTGCGGGTCAAGTTAGAATGCGCGCCGTCGTCGGCCAGGGGGCCGCGACATGGGTTCCCTCACCCCATCGGCAAAAAGGATGCGAACCACTATGCCCGCTGCAACGCCTTCGATCTGGCGCCCGGCCCTGACCGGCCTGATCGCTTTCCACATCCTCATCATCATCGCCAGCAACTACCTGGTGCAGCTGCCCATTACCCTGTTCGGCTGGCACACCACCTGGGGCGCGTTCAGCTTTCCCTTCATCTTCCTGGCCACCGACCTCACCGTGCGCCTGATGGGCAAGGTGGCGGCGCGCCGGGTCATCGCGCGGGTCATGGTGCCGGCGCTGCTGGCTTCCTATGTGGTGTCGGTCCTGTTCCAGGAAGCGAGCTTCCAGGGCTTCGCCGCTCTCGGCGAATTCAACCTGTTCGTCGCGCGGATTTCCCTGGCCAGCTTCCTCGCCTACGTACTGGGCCAGGTGCTGGATATCCAGGTCTTCGACCGCCTGCGGCAGATGCGCCAATGGTGGATAGCCCCGGTGGCCTCGACCATCGCCGGCAACCTGCTGGACACCTTCGCCTTCTTCTCCGTGGCCTTCTGGCGCAGCGACAACCCCTTCATGGCCGAGCACTGGGTGGAGATCGCCACCGTCGACTACGGCGTCAAGCTGGCCATCAGCCTGGTGTTCTTCGTGCCGCTCTACGGCATGTTGCTCGGCAGCATCCTGCGCTTGCTGACGCCGCGTCCGGCAGCTTCGTTGTAGGAACGAATTCGTTCGAACATGGGGTAACCACGTCCTGAGGACGTGGTTTCGCCGATTCGGTAGGGTGCGCCATGTATACCGGCTGAACACGCGGCGCACCCTACAGACCTGTAGCCCAACGAAATTCGAGGTACAGGTTGACTGTGGGAGCGAATTCATTCGCGAATGAATTCGCTCCCACAGTCAGGCGAAGGTCAGAGCCCCAGCATTGCCAGGCGAGCGCGCACCGATGCTTCGATACCCGCCGCATTCAGCCCGCACTCGGCGAGCATTTCCGCCGGCTTGGCGTGTTCGACGTAGTAGTCCGGCAGGCCCAGGTGCAACACCGGCTTGAGCAGGTTCTCGCGGGCGAGGAACTCGCTGACGGCGGCGCCGGCGCCGCCCATCACGCTGTTCTCCTCGATCGTCACCAGCAGCTCGTGGCTGCCGGCCAGCTCGCGCACCAGCGCTTCGTCCAGGGGTTTGACGAAGCGCATGTCGACCACGGTGGCATCGAGGTTTTCGGCGACCTGCAGTGCCTCGGCCAGTTGCACGCCAAAAACCAGCATGGCGACTTTGGAGCCCTGGCGGCGTACCACGCCCTTGCCGATTTCCACCGGTTTGAGGTCACGCTCGATGATGGCGTTGGGGCCACTGCCACGCGGGTAGCGCACCGCCGCCGGACCTTCGAAGTGGTGGCCGGTGGTCAGCAGCAGGCGCAGTTCGTTCTCGTCGCTCGGCGTCATCACCAGCATGCCGGGGATGCAGCGCAGGTAGGAGAGGTCGAAGCTGCCCGCATGGGTCGGACCGTCCTCACCCACCAGGCCGGCACGGTCGATGGCGAATAGCACATCGAGATTCTGTACCGCCACGTCGTGGATCAGTTGGTCGTAGCCGCGCTGGAGGAAGGTGGAGTAGATTGCCACCACCGGCTTGGCGCCGTCGCAGGCCATGCCAGCCGCCAGGGTGACGGCATGCTGCTCGGCAATGGCGACGTCGAAATAGCGGTCCGGGAAGCGCTCGCTGAACGCCACCAGATCGGAGCCTTCCTTCATCGCCGGGGTGATGCCGACCAGACGCGGGTCCTGCCCGGCCATATCGCACAGCCACTGGCCAAACACGCTGGAGTACTTCGGGCCGGAAGGTTTCTTCGGCGCGGCCGGGGCGTCGATCGGTTCCAGCTTGGTAATGGCGTGGTAGCCGATGGGGTCGACTTCCGCCGGGGCGAAGCCCTTGCCCTTCTTGGTCACCACATGCAGGAACTGCGGGCCCTTGAGGTCGCGCATGTTGCGCAGGGTAGCCACCAGGGTGGGCAGGTCATGGCCGTCGATGGGGCCGATGTAGTTCCAGCCCAGCTCTTCGAACAGGGTGCCGGGAACCAGCATGCCCTTGGCGTATTCCTCGGTGCGCCGGGCGATTTCCCAGGCACCGGGCAGGCGCGAGAGCACCTTCTTGCTGCCCTCGCGCATGCTCGCGTAGGTGCGACTGGAGAGGATCTTCGCCAGATAGTTCGACAGGCCGCCGACGTTGCGCGAGATCGACATGTCGTTGTCGTTGAGGATCACCAGCATGTCGGCCTGGACGTCCGATGCGTGGTTGAGCGCCTCGAAGGCCATGCCGGCGGTCAGCGCGCCGTCGCCGATCACGGCAATCGACTTGCGGCTGGAACCCTGCATGCGAGCGGCGATGGCCATCCCCAGGGCGGCGCTGATGGAGGTGCTGGAATGGCCGACGCCGAAGGTGTCGTACTCGCTCTCCACGCGGCGCGGGAATGCAGCGACGCCGTCCTTCTGGCGCAGGGTGCCCATCTGCTCACGGCGCCCGGTGAGGATCTTGTGCGGGTACGCCTGGTGGCCCACGTCCCAGACCAGCCGGTCGTCGGGCGTGTCGTAGACGTAGTGCAGGGCGATGGTGAGTTCCACCACACCCAGGCCGGCACCGAAGTGTCCGCCGGTCTTGCCGACGGTATAGAGCAGGTACTGGCGCAGTTCGTCGGCCAGGGTTTCCAGCTCAGCCTCACCAAGCCGGCGCAATTGATCCGGCGTCGCCGCGCGATCGAGCAGGGGCGTGACGGGGCGTTCGCGGGGAATCTCGTGGAACGTCGTGGGCATCAGGCGAATCGTTATAGGAAAAAAAAGATGGGCAAGTTTACCTGATGCACTCGTAACTGCCCAAACGCGCTGTCAGTCCGTTCGTACGGCCTTGTGTGATCGACTACGCCGCGTAGTGGCGCGCCAGGAAGTCCAGCAGCAACGGATTCACCCGATCAGGGCATTCGTTCTGCAGCCAATGGCCGCAATCGGGCAGTCGGGTCTGCTCCACGCGCGGCACCAGGCTGGCCATGCGCTTGAGCGTGTAGGCCTCCAAATGCGCGACCGGATCGAGGTCGCCGACCAGGAACAGCGCAGGTTGCTCGACCTGCTTTCCCGCCAGCGGTTCGGTCTGTTCCCAGTTGCGGGTGAAGTTGCGGTACCAGTTGAGCGGCCCGCGAAAGCCATCCCGGGCCAGGGTGCGTTGGTAGACGGCGAATTCGTCGGCATCGCACCAGCCGGGGAGGGCGGGGGACGGGCTGAGGCCGTCCAGCAGGCCGGCAGTCGCGGGCCGGTCACGCAGGGCCGCGTCGCCGAGCTGGCTCAGCAACAGGCGCAGGCTGCGGTCGAGGTCGGCATCCAGCTCGGCCTCCGCGACCCCAGGCTCCTGGAAGTAGAGGATGTAGTTGAAGCGGCCGGCATTGGCCTCGCGCATGATCTCGGTGGCCGGGCGCTTGGGGCGGCCGCCGAAGGGCACCGACATGGCGCCCACGGCACTGATGCGTTGCGGCTCCAGCAGCGCCAGGTGCCAGGCCACCGGCGCGCCCCAGTCATGGCCAATCACGCAGA
Source organism: Metapseudomonas resinovorans (assembly GCF_002003485.1). Taxonomy (GTDB): domain Bacteria; phylum Pseudomonadota; class Gammaproteobacteria; order Pseudomonadales; family Pseudomonadaceae; genus Metapseudomonas; species Metapseudomonas resinovorans_D. The sequence goes on along the minus strand of NZ_BDMA01000037.1, from coordinate 56,188 downwards.
CATCGGTCTGGCCGAGGCTGTCCATGGCGGCCTGGATGTCTCCGCAGAGTGTCAGCAGTGCATAGTCTTCGATCGCTTCGGGGGCGCTGCTCTCCCCATACCCCCGCATTTCCGGTACCAGCACGCGATAGCCGGCCGCTACCAAAGGGCCTATCTGCTGGCGCCAGGAATACCAGCATTCGGGAAAACCATGCAGCAGCCACACCGGCCGCCCTTCGGCCGGGCCGGCCATGTAGAGGCTCAGGGTGATGCCATTGACCGGCAGCAGGCGGTGTTCGAGTGGCGGCATGAAGGGCTCCGATTCTTACCAGGTGTCGACGAAGGGGCGTTTTTTGCCGGCACGGGGCGCCGGCCTGGGGGTGGCATTCAACCCGCGCAGCAGCCAGGAACGGGTTTCCTGCGGATCGATCACGGCGTCGATCTCCAGGAAGCTGGCCATGTTGATGGCCTTGCCGTTCTGGTAGGCCTTGGCAACCATCTTGTCGAACAGCGCCTGACGTTCGGCTGGGTCCTCCACCGCGGCCAGCTCCTTGGCGTAGCCCAGGCGAACCGCACCTTCCAGGCCCATGGCGCCAAATTCGCCGCTGGGCCAGGCGATGGTGAACAGCGGCGAATGGAAGCTGCCCGCCGCCATGGCCTGGGCGCCCAGGCCGTAGCCCTTGCGCAGCACCACGGTGAAGAAGGGCACCGACAGCCCGGCTGCGGCGACGAACATGCGTGAAACGTGGCGCACCGTGGCCTGCTTCTCTGATTCCGGTCCGACCATGAAACCGGGGGTGTCGCAGAGCGAAAGCATGGGGATGTCGAAGGCATCGCACAGCTGCATGAAGCGCGCGGCCTTGTCGCCGGCCTGGGCGTCGATGGCGCCGCCGAGATGCATCGGGTTGTTGGCCAGCAGGCCGAACGCCTTGCCCTCGATGCGGATGAAGGCGGTAACCAGCCCCGGCGCGAACTGGCGGCGCAGTTCAAGTACCGAGCCCTGGTCGGCCAGGGTTTCGATCAGTGCGCGGATGTCGTAGACCCGCAGGCGGTTTTCCGGAATGGCCTGGCGCAGCAGGCGCTGATCGGAGCATTGCCAGTCGGCCAGGTCGCCCTGGAAGTAAGACAGGTATTGCCGGGCCACCCGCACCGCCTCGGCTTCATCTTCCACCAGTACATCGATTACCCCGTTGGGGCCCTGGACGCTGGTGGGGCCGACGTCTTCCGGCGCGAAGCTACCCAGGCCGCCGCCTTCGATCATGGCCGGGCCGGCCATGCCGATGCTGGCGTTCTTCGTCGCGATGATCACGTCGCAGCAGCCGAGCAGCGCGGCGTTGCCGGCAAAGCAGCGTCCGGAAACCACGCCCATCAGCGGTACCAGGCCGGACAGTCGGGCCATGCCGACGAAGGTGTGGCAGTCGAGCCCGGCCACGCCGACGAAATCCGAATCCCCCGGCCGGCCACCACCGCCTTCGGCGAACAGCACCAGGGGCAACCGCCATTGCTCGGCCAGGCCGAGCATGCGGTCGGTCTTCTTGTGGTTCATCACGCCCTGGGTGCCGGCGAACACGGTGTAGTCGTAGGCGATGGTCATGCAGCGTGCGGCCTCGCTGCCAAACTGCGTGGCGTTGACCGTGCCGATACCGGCCACCAGCCCATCGGCGGGGCTCTGCTCGATCAGCTCTTCCAGCGACCGGCGCCGGCGCTGGGCTGCCAGTGCCAGGGCGCCGTATTCGATGAAGCTGCCGTCATCCAGCAGGTCGTCGAGGTTCTCCCGGGTCGTGCGCTGACCGGTCTTGCGCCGTCGCGCCACAGCCTGCGGGCGACGCTCATCGGTCGTGATGACGTGGCGTTCCAGCACTTCGGCAAGGTCGGCGCGGATGTGTGCAAGGTCGAGGCTTTCCTCGTTCTGCGCCGCATCACCGGCCACTTCCGCCGGTTCCAGGAACAGCAGCGGCGCGCCTTCGAACAGGCTGTCACCGGGTGCCACGGCCAGTGCCCGGACGATGCCGCCCTGGGTCGCCTTGACCACGAACTCCATCTTCATTGCCTCCAGCACTGCCACCGCCTGCCCGGCGGCGACGGCATCGCCCACCTGCACGTCGAGGCTCACCAGCACGCCCTGGCTGGGTGCGTTCAACGGCACGCTACCGGCAGGCGCTTCGGCTTGGCCGGTCTGGCTCTGGCTGGCGGTGTTCGCGCCGCTGACGAACAGGTGTGGATGGGCAGCTTGTTGCGGGGCCAGGAGCTGGCTGATTTCCCGCTCAATGAAACGGGTGTCGACGCCACTTGCCAGTTCCCCGTGACGCAGCAGGTTCTGCAGGAAGTGGATATTGCTCGCCACACCTTCGAGGCGAAACTCACACAGGGCGCGATAGGCGCGGCGCAGGGCGGCGGGCAGGTCATCGCCCTGGACGATCAGCTTGGCCAGCAGCGAGTCGTAGCTGGGGCTGGTGGCGTACCCGGCGTAGCCATATCCATCGACACGGATACCGGGGCCGCTGGGTGGTTCATAGGCGCTGATCAAGCCGCCGGCAGGTCGGGCGCTGCCGTCGGCCTGCATGCTTTCCAGGTTGATCCGCAGCTGTACGGCGAAGCCTCGCGGTGCGACAGGTTCCAGCAGGCCCAGTTCGGCCAGGCTGGCGCCGGCGGCGAGGCGGAGCTGCGCCTGGACCAGGTCGACGCCGGTGATGGCTTCGGTGATGCAATGTTCGACCTGGACGCGCGGGTTGGCCTCCATGAACACGAAGTCGCCACGGTGGGTATCCACCAGAAACTCGAACGTGCCGATGCCGCGATAGCCCACGGCGGCGGCCAGGGTCAGCGCCGCATCGAGGATGCGCTGGCGCAGGTCAGCCGCCAGGTTGGGGGCGGGGGCGATCTCGACCACTTTCTGGTGGCGCCGTTGCAGGCTGCAATCGCGCTCCCACAAGTGAGTGACCCGTTCGCCGTCGCCCAATACCTGGACTTCGATGTGCCGGGCATTCTCGACCAGCCGTTCGACGTAAAGATCGCCATTGCCGAAGGCCGCGCGGGCCTCCGACTGGCAGCGCTCGAAGGCGTGTTCCAGCTCGGTCTTGTCGCGTACCTCGCGCATGCCGCGTCCACCGCCGCCGGCCAGGGCCTTGAGCATGATCGGGCCGCTTTCCAGCAGCGCGCTGGCTTCCTCCAAGGACGTGGCGCGATTGCTCCCAGCGGCCAGCGGCAGACCGCAACGCGCGGCCAGTTCGCGGGCGCGGGCCTTGTCGCCGAACAGTTCTAAGGCCTCAGCAGAGGGGCCGATGAAACGGATGCCGGCGGCTTCGCACTGGCGGGCGAAATCGGCGTTCTCGCTGAGGAAACCGTAGCCGGGATGCACGGCGTCGCAGCCATTCCTGAGCGCCACCTCCACCAGTTGGGCGGCATCCAGATAGGCCGCAGCGCCCCGGCCATTGAGCGGTACGGCGAGGTCGGCCTTGCGCAGGTGCAGGGACTGGCTGTCGTCTTCGGCGTAGACCGCGACACTGCGGATGCCCAGCTCAGCGGCGGCGCGGGCAATGCGGATGGCGATTTCGCCACGGTTGGCGATCAGCAGGGACTGGATGGCTGTGGTCACGGCGAGGGTCCTTGGCGTGCAATCCAGTGATCTTAGGCAGCGTGGAGCGATTGCCGCAGCCAACTGTGCCGCGACGAATACCCATCACTCATGGCGGTTGATGATCCGGTGATATCGAATGTCCGAATCGGCCCTTGTGGTGGCCCGATGCCGTGCAGTATCTGTGGCGCCTTCATTTCTTCCACAAGGACTGTCCATGAACGAGCTGCTGCACAGCCTGGACTGGGTGCTGCCCCTGCGCAGCGATACGCTGACCCCGGTGATGCGTTTCTTCACGCTGCTGGGCTACGAGAAGTTCATCCTGTTCTTCCTGCCGCTGGGCTACTGGGCCTGGAACCGCGGAGTATTCCTGCGCCTGCTGGTGCTGGTGGCCGTGACCGCGCTGATCAACGCCTGGCTCAAGGACTACTGGCAGGACCCGCGCCCGGACATCGCCCTGCGCATGGACCATGAGGTGGGCGACAGCTTCGGCCTGCCCAGCGGCCATGCGCAGATCGCCGTGGTGATCTGGTTCTGGCTGGCCCTCGAGCTGCGCCGCGCCTGGGCCTGGGCAGTCAGTGGCGTGGTGGTGACGGGGATCATCTTCAGCCGGCTCTATCTCGGCGCCCATGATGTGGAAGACGTACTGGGCGGCTCGCTGCTGGGTATCGGGACCTTGCTGCTGTTCGCCCAGGTGCGGAACTGGAATTGGTGGCGCGAGGCTCATGGGCTCTGGCACCTGGCGCTGATCCTGTTGGTGTTCCTCGCCGCCTGGCTGACCTGGCCGGGTGTCGCACCCAGCTATGTGCCGCTGCTGGCGGGGCTAATAGTCGGCGTGCTGTGCGGCTATCGCCAGTTCGCGTTTTCCGCTGAGGTCGCCGTCTGGCGCCGCCTGCTGGCTGCGGCCATCGGCGCGGTGAGCTTCATCCTGCTGCAGAAAGCACTGAAGCTCGCTGGCGCTGCCTGGCCGCTGGACCCGCAACTCTGGCAAGGCCTGCGTGGGCTGGTGATGGGGTTGTTCGTGGCAGCGGCGATGCCCTGGGTGCTGGTGCGCATGAGCCTGCTGGAGGCAGTTCGCAAGCCGCAGGGCGAAGCAGTGGCCGAACCGGCCGCCTGATGAACGCGAGGTGAATGTCGGACGGCGCGCTTAGCTGCGCCGTTCGACGATGTAGCGCGCCAGTGCGCGCAGCGGCTCGGCGCTGTCGCCGAGCGAGGCAGTGGCCCGCAGGGCCTGGTCGCGCAGTTCCAGGGCATAGGCCTTGGCGTTGTCGAGGCCGAGCAGGGAAGGGTAGGTGGGCTTGTCGTGGGCCTCGTCCTTGCCCTGGGTCTTGCCCAGCGTGGCGGTATCGCTTTCCACGTCGAGGATGTCGTCCTGCACCTGGAAGGCCAGGCCGACGGCGCGGGCGTAGATGCGCAGGGCTGCAAGGGCTGCGGGAGTGGCCTGGCCGCTGGCCAGGGCGCCGAGGCGCACGCTGGCTTCGATCAGGGCACCGGTCTTGTGCCGGTGCATGGTTTCCAGTGCTGCCTGGTCGAGTTTCAGTCCAACCGAACCCAGATCGATGGCCTGGCCGCCAACCATTCCTGCGGGGCCGGCGGCCTGACCGAGGCTGGCGATCATTGCCAGGCGGGTTTCGGCGTCGTGCGGATTGCGTTGGGCGTCGGCCAGCACTTCGAAGGCCAGCGCTTGCAGGCCGTCGCCGGCGAGGATGGCGGTCGCTTCATCGAAGGCTATATGGGTGGTGGGCTGGCCACGACGCAGGTCGTCGTCGTCCATGGCCGGCAGGTCGTCATGCACCAGGGAATAGGCGTGGATCAACTCCACCGCGCAGGCGGCGGCATCGGCGCGCGCCACGTCGCCACCCAGGGCTTCGCAGGCCGCGTATGCCAGCAGCGGGCGTACGCGTTTTCCACCGTTCACCACGCTGTAGCGCATGGCCTGGTACAGACGTTCCAGCGGGGCGAGCGGGGGGATGAACAGCTCGGCGAGGGCGGCGTCGACGCGTTCCTGGCAGCGGGCCTGATAGCCGGAAATCATGCTTGTTCGTCCGCGTCGAAGGGCGCTTCTTCCAGCTGGCCATCACGCTCCAGGAGGATCTGCACCTTCTGCTCAGCCTGGTTCAGGGAAGCCTGGCATTCACGGGTCAGGCGGATGCCCTGCTCGAAGGCACTGAGGGAGTCCTCCAGCGAAAGCTCGCCGCTTTCCAGGCGTTCCACCAGGGTCTGCAGTTCAGCGAGGGACTGTTCGAAATCGGGGGTGGCTTTCTTGCGGGCCATGATGCTGTCTCGCGGAGGTCGAATCGGGCGCGACACTAGCAGAGGCGCACCTTGCGGGCAAATGAAGGGGGCGGATGGTTGTCGGGCGTGGAGAGGAACCTGTAGGGGCGAATTCATTCGCCAAGCAGGCCGAAGGGCTGCCAATCGGCCGTTGGGGAACGCTGCGCGTTCCTTGGCGAATGAATTCGCCCCTACAAGGAAGTCCGGATCAGGTTATGGCGAAGTAGCAGCCCGTAGGATGTGGTGGAGCGGAGCGATACCCATCACGACGTCATCGATGGGTATCGCAAGCTCGCGGAACGCCGCCCGACCCATCCTACAAAAGCAGCCGCGCCTGCCAGGGCCGGATCAGGTGGTGGCGAAGTAATACACCGTCATCCCCGTCCCCACCGCAATCACCAGCCAGCGTAGCCATCGGGTCGGCAGCCCACCATCGGAGGTCAGCGTTGGCTGAAGCTCACCGCCCGTAGGATGTGGTGGAGCGGAGCGATACCCATCACGACGACATCGATGGGTATCGCAAGCTCGCGGAACGCCGCCCGACCCATCCTACAAAAGCAGCCGCGCCCGCCAGGGCCGAATCAGGCGGCGACGAAGTAGTAAGTCGTCATCCCCGTGCCCACCGCGATCACCAGCCAGCGCAACCATCGGGTCGGCAGTTTCCGCGCCAGCGCACCGCCGCAGTAGCCGCGGCAACTGGCCGCGCCCAGCAGTACCGCCAGCTCGCTCCAGCTCACCCTGCCAGCCGCCACGAAGGTCACCACCGCCACGCTGTAGATCGTGCTCGACAGCAGGTTCTTCAACGCATTGGCGCGCAACAGCGGATGGCCTTCGATGGAAAAGGCTGCCAGTTGCAGGATGCCCATGCCCGCGCCGAAGTAGCCGCCGTAGATGGCCACAAGGCTGTGGGACAGGTGGCTGGCGAGTCCGTGGGGCGGCAGCTCACCCGCGCTGCGTTGGCGGTTGATCAGCCTGCTCAACCAGGGGCTGGCAGCGAACAGCAGGGTGGCAACCAGCAGCAGCCAGGGAATCAGCCGGCGAAAGTTTTCGTCGCCACCGGCCAACAACAGGAGGCCGCCGCCCAGCCCACCCAGGAGCGACACCAGCACCAGTGGCACCACGTAACGCCCCAGGGGGCGCAGTTGCTCGCGCGCTGCCCAACTGGCGGCGAGGCTGGCGGGCCACAGGGCCACGGCGTTGGTGGCGTTGGCGGTGACGGGTGGCAGGCCGGCCGCGAGCAGGGCGGGGAAGGAGAAAAACGTACCGCCGCCGGCAAGGGCATTCATGCCCCCGGCGGCGAAGCCGGCGACCAATAGCAGGAAGAAATCGTGGAGGCTCATGTTCGCGCACAAAAAGCCGGCAGGTTACCCCCGGGAGTGAACGGTGGCAAAGGACGGGCGAACGGTCGACCGCCTATTTGGCCGCCGACCAGTGAGCCGAATCGCTGATAAATGGAGATGCGCGTTTTCGCGGTAGCAGTATGCTTTCAATAACTCGTATGGGGCGGGGGCGGTAAGCGAAAGGAAGCCCACTCCACAAGCCTTCCCGGGCAGTAACTGCGGAAGGTGACAAGGCAGAGATCCACGCGTTAGCGTCAGGCCGGAATCGGGTTCAGTCGTCCCGCTTCCGGCCTCTTTCATTGTGCCTTCGGGTCGTCCGCCAGCAGGGCGAAACCTTCACGGTTGTCGCTGACAATACGGAAATGTTCGCTTTGTCCGACCTCCACGTGGGCGGCCTTCTCACGACGCAGCCGGCCCTTGGAGCAGAGCGTGTCGTCGGTTTCGTCGATGCCGATGCCGACGATCCGGTCACCCGGCGGCACCTGGAAGCTGGCAACCTCGCCTATGCCGATGCGCGCCGCCAACTGGCGATCCACATGCACGGCGATATAGCAGCCGCTGCCCAACCCGCCCATGTCGCGGTTCACCACGATCTGCCCACCACCCTCTATCGGCTGCTGGAACGCCAGCAAACGGTCGGCCGGAACCGGGACGATGTGTTCCGGCTCGGCCCGGTAGGACGAGCAACCGGCGAGCAGCAACAAAGAAACAGCGGCACAGGTCAGACGCATGGAGCCCTCCTTGGGCGGAGCGAACATCGAGCAATGCTGGAACTCTAGTGGATGCTTCCGGCTTTGCCATGGAAAAGCCCAGCGCGCACTTCAACGCTGGCCCGCGGCATCCTCCGTCGGCAGCTTCTTCAAACGGTAGGCGAGCGCCGGTCGAGTCATGCCCAGCAGGCGTGCGGCTTCCGAGACATTGTTCTGGGCGCGCTTCATCGCCCCCTGCATCAGCGCCTCCTCGACCGTGTCCAGGCTGACACCGCTGTCGATCAGGCGCTCCACCCAGTCGGGCTCGACACTCGGCGTCGCTTCCACCAGCGCCCCGTCACTGGAGAGGCCAATACTATGGGCCTCGTGGGAGAGATGCGGGAAGAGCGCATCCGCGCTGATGCTCTGGTTGGCGTCGGTGATGATCACGCCACGCTCGATGAGGTTCTCCAGTTCGCGGATATTGCCCGGCCAGTCGTAGCGCATGCAGGCTTCCAGGGCCCGGTCGGAAAGCCCCAGGGTAGTCTTGCCGTACGCGGTGTGCAGGCGTGCGAGGAAGTGTTCCACCAGCAACGGGATGTCTTCCTTGCGTTCGCGCAGCGAGGGAATGAATACCGGATAGACGTTCAGCCGGTAGTAGAGGTCGGCGCGGAAACGGCCTTCCTTCACGGCCTTGGCCAGGTCCTCGTGGGTGGCGGCGATCACGCGCACATCCACTTTGCGTGTCTGCGAGTCACCCACCCGTTCCAGCTCTTCCTCCTGCAACACCCGCAACAGGCTGGCCTGGGCACGAGGCGTGAGTTCCACCACCTCGTCGAGGAACAGGGTGCCGCCATTGGCGCGCTCGAAACGGCCCATGCGTGACTGCTGGGCGCCGGTGTAGGCACCGCGCTCGACACCGAACAGCTCGGCCTCGATCAGGTCCGGCGGGATGGCGGCGCAGTTCAGGGCCACGAAGGGGCCGCTGGCGCGTTCGCTGCGTAGATGCAGCGAGCGCGCCATGACTTCCTTGCCGACGCCCGTGTCGCCCAGCAGCAGGACCGAAGCCTTGCCTGGCGCGGCCTTGTCGATCAGCGTGCACGCCTTGCGATAGAGCGGCGCCTTGCCGATGCCGTAGTACTGACCGGCATCCTGCTGCAGGCGCTGGCGCATGTTGGCGACCTGCACCTGCAAGGCCTGGAGTTCTTCGATGATGGGGTCGCACTGGAAGTAGCGCATGAACGCCTCGGCGTCCTCCCATTCCTCCACCGGCTTGCCGATGATGCGACAGCGCGAGTCGCCGCAGCCGCGGCAGCTGACCTCCTTGTAGAGCACCTGGCGACCGAGGAAGAACGACGAGTAGCTGATGGCGTAGCCGAGCAGGGTCCAGCAAACCGGCTGGTCGGATGACATGCCTTCGGCGCGGCAGTTCTCCACCTCGTAGGAGTTCTGCCATTCGAGGTCGGCGTAGAACTGGCCGTTCTCGATGTCGATGTTCATCTCCAGCGGATTGACCTTGACCATGCCTTTCAGCGAGTGCAGCTGTGGGCCGGTGAGGAACATCTCCACCGCGTCGGCATCGGGGCGCAGCTTGCGCGCCAGTTCGGCGTCCTTCAGGCCGGACTGGTAACCCAGGCGCAGGAAAAATCCCTTGGCGCGTTCTTCGCCAAGCATGTCCACCAGCTCGCGTCGGAACGAGCCCATGGCGGCGGACTGGAGCAAGAGCATGCGCTGCTCGTCGAGCCAGATCTTGCCCTCGTTGCCGAGGAAATGGACCCGGTCGGTCAGGTCTTTCAGCGTTGGGCTGTGCTCCGACGCCTTGTAATCAACTTTCATCGTGTTGCACCCCAGATTGTTCTTGTACGGGGAGGTGGCGAACCACCGCTCAGGCGGGCGGTCTGGACGGTTCGACAGGGCGGCTGATGGACGCAAGGAGGGCCGCGCTCTTTTTTCTAAGCGGCCTGAAAGCCAGTGAAATGTCAATCGCCGTCGAGAGCGGGGTAATGCGGATTGGTGATTTGCTCAAGTGCACTCCGGCGATTGAGCAAATGGTGAAAAGCCTTCAAGCAGATTCCCTTGTTCGCGTGGCTTCCTGTCTTAGTTGGTTTCCACAAAAAACACGCAAGAACAAAGGCTTACGCCTGTTTGTCAGGGGAATTCCAGCCCCTGGCACAGGCGTTGCTCTAGCCCTGGCAACCCGCCCATGGAGTTGCCTTGCATGAGCCAGCAACAGACCCGCTTCGATCAACTGCCGCGTTACGTCCGGGTGCGCAGCGAGCCCGACGCCGTCTTCGTCGAGTTCGACTTCGCCATCGGCTATCCCGACCTCTTCGTCGAGCTGGTTCTGCCGCGCGCCGCCTTCACCAGCTTCTGCGAGCAGAACCGGGTTCAGCACATGGATGCGGAGATGGCCGCAGCCATCGACGCCGACATGGAGAAGTGGCGCTACGGCGAGAGCCGCGATCAGGTCGACTGATGGCCTGACCACGACGCGTCGACTCCCCACAACAACAAGTACAGGACGCCCTGCATGAGCATCGAGATCAAGACGGCAACGGCCGAGCCGATCCGCCAGACCTTCAGCCACACTCGCCGGCGCTTCGGCGACAAGCCTGCCAGCCGCTACCAGGAAGCCAGCTTCGACATCGAGGCGGCCACCAACTTCCACTACCGCCCACTGTGGCAGCCGGACAAGCTGCTCAACGACGCCACCCGCACCGCCATTCGCATGGCCGACTGGTACGCCGTCAGCGACCCGCGCCAGTTCTACTACGGCGCCTACGTGCAGACCCGCGCCAGGATGCAGGAGAACGCCGAGCACGATTACGCCTTCTGCGAGAAGCGCAACCTGCTGGCCAGTATCGATGCCGCCAGCCGCGAGCAGATCGCCCGCCTGCTGTTGCCCCTGCGCCACGCCGAACTCGGCGCCAACATGAACAACAGCGGCATCGCCGCCGACGGTTTCGGCACCAGCCTGACCCAACTGCACATGTTCCATGCCATGGACCGTCTCGGCATCGCCCAATACCTGTCGCGCATCGGCCTGATGCTCGACGACGGCGGCACCGACCTGCTCGCCGAGGCCAAGCAGCAATGGCTGCAGGACCCGGCCTGGCAGGGCCTGCGTCGCTACGTGGAAGACACGCTGGTGGTGCGTGACTGGTTCGAGCTGAACCTGGCGCAGAACCTGGTCAGCGACGGCCTGCTCTACCCGCTCATGTTCCACAAGTTCGACGAGCAGCTCTGCGCCCGGGGTGCCGGTCAGGTGGGAATGCTCACCGAGTTCATGCGCCTGTGGTTCGCCGAGACCCAACGCTGGGTCGATGCCCTGGTGAAAACGGTCGTTGCCGAGAGCGCCGAGAACCGCGCGCTCGTCGAAGGCTGGGTCGGCCAGTGGCAGGCCCGTGCCCTGGAAGCCCTGGCGCCATTGGCTGACATCGGCCCTGGTAGCGTTGCCCTCGACACCGTGGCCGGCGAGTTCGCCGCCCGTCTGAAGAAACTCGGCCTTGCAGGAGCCGCGCAATGACCTCCCTCGTCTACATCGCCTTCCAGGACAACGACAACGCTCGCTACATAGTCGAGGCCATCGTCCAGGACAACCCCCACGCCGAGATCCAGCACCAGCCGGCCATGATCCGTGTCCAGGCCGAACAGCGCCTGGAGATCAACCGCGCCACGGTGGAGGAAAAGCTCGGTCGCGAGTGGGACGTGCAGGAAATGCTCATCGACGTCATCACCCTCGGCGGCAACGTCGAGGAAGACGAAGACCGCTTCGCCCTGCACTGGAACTGACCCGCGTACAACGACAAGAATCGGGAGAGCCACCATGGCCGCCAAACGCCTGAACCAGAAAGACAAGTACCGCTGCCTGACCCGCGACCTGGCCTGGGAGCCGAGCTACCAGAGCAAGGACGACATCTACCCATACGAGCGCTTCGAGGGTATCAAGATCACCGACTGGGACAAGTGGGAGGACCCCTTCCGCCTGACCATGGATGCCTACTGGAAATACCAGGCCGAGAAGGAGAAGAAGCTCTACGCCATCTTCGACGCCTTCTCCCAGAACAACGGCCATACCAACCTGTCCGACGCGCGCTACGTCAACGCGCTGAAGCTGTTCCTCTGCGGCGTGACCCCGCTGGAGTACCAGGCCTACCAGGGCTTCGCCCGCGTCGGCCGGCACTTCGGTGGCGCGGGCGCACGGGTCGCCTGCCAGATGCAGGCGATCGACGAACTGCGCCACGTGCAGACCCAGATCCACGCCATGAGCCACTACAACAAGCACTTCAACGGCCTGCATGACTTCGCCCACATGCACGACCGGGTGTGGTTCCTCTCGGTGCCCAAGTCCTTCTTCGAAGACGCACGCACCGCCGGCCCGTTCGAGTTCCTCACGGCCATCTCGTTCTCGTTCGAGTACGTGCTGACGAACCTGCTGTTCGTTCCCTTCATGTCCGGTGCCGCCTACAACGGCGACATGGCCACCGTCACCTTCGGTTTCTCGGCCCAGTCCGACGAGGCCCGGCACATGACCCTCGGCCTGGAAGTGATCAAGTTCCTGCTGGAGCAGCACGAGGACAACGTGCCGATCATCCAGCGCTGGATCGACAAGTGGTTCTGGCGCGGTTACCGCCTGCTGACGCTGGTGGGGATGATGATGGACTACATGCTGCCGAACAAAGTCATGTCCTGGGCCGAGGCCTGGGAGGTGTACTACGAGCAGGCTGGTGGCGCGCTGTTCAAGGACCTGGAGCGCTACGGCATCCGCCCGCCGAAATACGTCGAGCAGACCACCATCGGCAAGGAGCACATCAGCCACCAGGCCTGGTCGATCTTCTACCAGTACAGCCAGGCCACCAACTTCCACACCTGGATTCCCACGGACGAGGAACTGGACTGGCTCTCGGCCAAGTACCCGGACACCTTCGACCGCATCTACCGTCCCCGCTACGAGCAGTGGCGCGAGATGCAGGCACGCGGCGAGCGCTTCTACAACAACACGCTGCCGATGCTCTGCCAGATCTGCCAGATCCCGTTGTCCTTCACCGAGCCGGATGCGGATACGACCTTGAGCCACCGCAGCGTGGTGCACGGCGGCGAGCGCTTCCATTTCTGCTCCGATGGCTGCTGCGACATCTTCCAGTACGAGCCGGAGAAGTACGTCCAGGCCTGGCTACCGGTGCACCAGATTCTCCAGGGCAACTGCGGCGGCGCCGATGTCGAGGCGGTGGTGCGCGACTACTACAACATCGCCTTCGGCCAGGACAACTTCGACTACCAGGACTCGCCGGAGCATCAGCGCTGGCGAGAGTGGCAGGGCGACAAGCCCGCCGACCTCCCCAAGGCCGGCTGAGCCCCGTGGCGGGTGCCACGCGCCCGCCAACTCCCCCATTACAAGAAGGACAGCGTCATGCCCGTGACTGCCATCGGCGCCTATGCGGCGCAATCCCTGGACCGCCAGGAAAACTTCAACGGCCTGCAACTGGTGTACCTCTGCTGGGAACGCCACCTGATGTTCTGCGCCCCTTTCACGCTGCCACTGCCGCCGGACATGCTCTTTGGTGACTTCATCGAACAGGTGGTCAAACCGTCCATCGCGGCGCACCCGGATGCGGCGAAGGTGGATTTCGCCAAGGCCCTCTGGCGCCTCGATGACGCCGACTTCCAGCCTGACCTGAAGGCCGGACTGGCCGCCAACGGCATCGGCCACAAGAGCCTGCTGCACCTTTCCACCCCTGGCCTGGATGGCCTCAACGGCAGCTTCAACTGAGGAGGTCGCCATGAGTTACCAGGTCACCATCGAACCCACTGGCGAGCAGATCGAAGTCGAAGAAGGCCAGACCATCCTCCAGGCCGCCCTGCGCCAGGGCGTCTGGCTGCCTTTCGCCTGCGGCCACGGCACCTGCGCGACCTGCAAGTTGCAGGTGCTGGAAGGGGAGGTGGACATCGGTGCCGCTTCGCCCTTCGCCCTGATGGACATGGAGCGCGACGAAGGCAAGGTGCTGGCGTGCTGCGCCATTCCCCAGAGCGACCTGGTGATCGAGGCCGACATCGACGTCGACCCGGATTTCGCCGGCCACGCCGTGCAGGACTACCGCGCGACGGTAATCGCGCTGGACGACCTCTCGCCCACCATCAAGGGCCTGCGCCTGAAACTGGATCGCCCCATGGCGTTCCAAGCCGGGCAGTACATCAACCTGCAGATCCCCGGCATCGACGGCACGCGCGCCTTCTCACTGGCCAACCCACCGAGCCGTGCCGACGAGGTGGAACTGCACGTGCGCCTGGTGGAGGGCGGCCAGGCCACCGGGTTCATCCATGACGGGCTGAAGGTGGGCGATACGCTCGAACTCTCCGGTCCCTATGGCCAGTTCTTCGTGCGCGGGTCGCAGGCCGGCGACCTGATCTTCATCGCCGGCGGCTCGGGGCTGTCCAGCCCGCAATCGATGATCCTCGACCTGCTGGAGCAGGGGGACACGCGGCGCATGACGCTGTTCCAGGGCGCCCGCACCCGTGCCGAGCTCTACAACCGCGAACTCTTCGAGCGCCTGGCCGAAGAGCACGAGAACTTCACCTACGTGCCGTCCCTCAGCCAGGCTGCCGAGGATACCGAGTGGACCGGCTTCCGCGGCTACGTGCATGACGCCGCGAAGAAACACTTCGACGGTCGCTTCACCGGCAACAAGGCCTACCTCTGTGGCCCGCCGCCGATGATCGACGCCGCCATCACCGCCTTGATGCAAGGTCGGCTGTTCGAGCGCGACATCTTCATGGAGCGCTTCCTCACCGCTGCCGACGGCGCGGGAGAGAGCACCCGCTCAGCCCTGTTCAAACGCATCTGACCCAGCTTCATCCGCCGCTCCGCGCCTTGTGCACGGACGGCGGCTCACGCCCATAAAAACAAGAAGGTATTGCTGATGAGTGCCAAATTGCGTGTCCTTTCCTGCTGCATCCTCGCCGCCCTGGGCCAGGTGGCTCACGCCACCGAAGGCGGCGGTTCCACCTACCCGATGGGCGCCGAGAACTACATGTCCGGCGCCATGCCGCCACCCGGTTTCTACGGCCAGGTGTTCTCCACCCACTACGATGCCGACACCTTGCGCGGCAATGATGGCGACAGCCTGCCGGTGGACTTCCGCGTGCGTGCCAGCGTCATCGCGCCACGCTTGATCTGGGTTTCCGAGCAGCAGTTGTTCGGCGGCAACCTGGCCTTCGCCGCGTTGTTCCCATTCGTGGACCTGAAGGTCGACGTGAACGGCCAGTCCCAGCACAAGAAGGGGCTGGGCGACATCATCTTCGGCCCGGCCCTGGGCTTTCATCACAGCGACAAGCTGCACAGCATCTTCGCCCTGGACTTCATCGCACCTTCGGGCGAATACGATCGCGGCGACCTGGCCAACATCGGCCGCAACTACTGGACCGTGGAGCCGGTTTGGGCGATCTCCTACATCGACCCCGCCGGCCTCAACGCCAGCGTGAAGCTGATGTACGACTTCAACCAGGAAAACCCTGCCACCGACTACCGCTCCGGCCAGGAATTCCACTTCGACTATGCCGTCGGCTGGGGCCTCGGAAATGGCTGGGTGCTGGGCGTGGGCGGCTACTACTACCGCCAGACCACCGACGACCGCCAGGACGGCGACCGCATCGACGACAACAAAGGCCGCGCCTTCTCCATCGGCCCGTCGATCATGTACAGCAACAAGGACGGCTGGTTCCTCACCGCCAAATGGGAACAGGAAACCCAGGTGCGCAACCGCGCGGAAGGCGATGCCTACTGGCTGAAGCTGACGGTGCCGTTCTAGATCGGGGCAGGCCTGCGGCCTGCTTGGCGAATGAATTCGCCCCGTAGGGTGGACGACGCTTTTTTCGTCCACCAAAGCGGAGTTCGCACCAGCTCCGATGGTGGATAAAAAGAGCGTTATCCACCCTACGCACTGAATTGTTGGGCCTCGTTCCTCGGACCAACCTACGGCACGGCTGCGCCCTGCTTGGCGAATGAATTCGCCCCTACAGGAAAAGCGGAGGACTACCCGGCTGGCACAAACTGCCCCCTCTCCCTCTGGGGTGAAGAGGCACGCTTTCGGAAGCACTGCTTCCGGTGCCGATGAACGCCTGAGCGCGAAGCGATCAGGCTGGGGCGCAGAGCGGGGTTGGGGTGAGGGACGCGAAGCCCCGTGCGGTATCAGATCGCGTCCATGCCGGTTCGTAGGTTGGCGCAGAGCGCAGCGAAGCCCAACACCATGCCCACCGGCAAACTCCGATGCCACCGGCGCGAGTCACCCCTCTACCGCTTGCGGGAGAGGGGCCGGGGGAGAGGGAGGTCGTGCTCCGCGCGGTATTCAATTACCCCCGCCTAAACACCAACGCCTTCAACCCCGCATCCTCATCGATATCCGCAAACTCCGGCGGATTCTCCAGCCGCTCCACAAACCGCAATTCCGGCGCTTCGGCCCGCATGCCCTGGATGAGGAAGTCCGGCCCAATGGCAGGATCATTCACACAGGCCAGCACCACCCCGTCCTCGGTCAGCAACTCCGGCAGGCGGCGCAGGATCTTCTGGTAGTCGCGGGTAAGGGCGAAGCTGCCCTTCTGGAAGGAGGGCGGATCGATGATCACCAGGTCGTACGGCCCGGTCTTCTTCACCTTGCCCCAGGACTTGAACAATTCATGGCCGAGGAAGCTCACACGGCTGAGGTCATGTCCATTTAGCCGATGGTTGTCCCGCCCCCGGCTCAACGCCGAACTGGCCATGTCCAGGTTCACCACATGCTCCGCGCCACCCTCGATAGCGGCTACCGAGAAGCCGCAGGTGTAGGCGAAGAGATTCAGCACCCGCTTGCCCTGCGCATTGGCGCGGACCCAGTCGCGGCCGTAACGCATATCGAGGAACAGGCCGTTGTTCTGCTTCCTGCCCAGGTCCAGCTTGAAGCGCAGGCCCGCCTCGCTGACCACACATTCATCCACCGCCTCGCCCCAGAGCAGTTCGACCGTGCTCTCCAGCAGATAGCGATGCTGCATCAGCAGCGTGCTGGCGCCGCTGCGTTGCCAGGCCGGCGACTCGGTGAGGCGAAGCAACATGGCCCGCAATGCAGCCAACTCGTCTTCCCCCACTTCGCGGAACAGCGACACCAGCACCACGCCCTGCAACCAGTCGACGGTGACCTGCTCCAACCCCGCCCAACGCCGTCCACGGCCGTGGAAGATGCGGCGGATTTCGTCCGGCAGGTTCTCTAGCGCAGTGATCAGTTGCTGTTCGAGGGTGGCGATAGCGTCAAGGTTCATGGCAGGGGCGGTTCGGGAATGAGCGGGGGCGGCATTCTAACCCGAGCATTCCGTCAGGTTTGCGTGGCCAGGCGGGCGGCACTTCGCCGGTATGCGTGTTCAGTGGGGATGTGAGGCGGGGATGGACGTACCGGAAGAGCGCAAGGCTTCGGGCCATCGACGGCGCATGAAGTTGAAGTTCACGTTACGAAGAAGGGACCGCACACCCGGGTCGTGACACCCGGGTGGCGTGGAAGCTCGTTACCAGAACAGTGCGATCAGGATGATGATCGGGATGGGGATCCCGATAAGCCAGAGCAGGACGGAACGCATGATGTTCTCCTTTGAATGGCCAGGCCATTCCTTGTGGAAAAGCAGGGTTCAAAGGATTAGGGATGCGTGAGGGGTGGATGGTTCAGGCTTTCTGCCCGGGGGGCTGAACCGTGACGCCGAGATCTGGATGAATGTGATTGCTGGAGCGGTTAAAGGGCATCCGCCCCAGGCTTGCCGGGGTGGTCAGTCTGATCCATCGGCCTGAACCTGCGCAGCAGCAGTGCGAACAGGATTCCGCTCAGCACCCCCAGCACATTGGCGGCGATGTCGGCCCAGGAGGCCGTACGCAACGGCAACAGCTCCTGCCCCAGTTCGATGCCCACTGAAACCAGCAAGGGCCAAATGAACAGCCACACCAGCCGGGTGCGGGGAAAGGCGAGCCAGGCGCTCAGGGTCAGGCAGGCAAACCCCGCCCAGTGGTGCAGCTTGTCCTGGTTATCGAAGGCTTCGGGCACCGGGTCGCTGCTCAACCCGGCTACCAGGATCACCAGCAGCACAAGGCCGAAGGCAATCCGCGCCAGCCAGGTGATCCGTGTGTCCGTCATTCCACCACCTTGTCGAAGTTGCTGTGGAACATATCAATGTTGCGCCCTTCGGTCAGGGTGTAGAGCGAGTAGCTGCGGCCCAGCGAAGCGCCACCGTCACGGGTCAGCGGCGACCACACCAGGTTGGCCCGGCGCATGGTGGAGCTGGCCATCAGCTCGTCGAAGGGAATGGAGAAGTAGATACCCTTGCCGAAGCTACCTTCGCCGTATTCTTCCTTGGTGACGTTGGTGAAGGTCGCCCAGGCGCCGAAGCGCACCCCGTTGCGGAATTCGCGGGACAGGTCGAAGGTCACGCCGTAGTCGCGGGCCAGGTAACGGCCAACGCTGACGGCGGCGAGAATGTCCTCGAAGGGCAGGCGGTAGTAGCCAGTCACATGGCCAGTCATCACGTTGTAGTCACGCAGGCCGAAATCCTGCTCGAAATCACGTTGTTGCACCCAGTTCCAGTTGCCGCCAATGGCCCAGCGCTCACCCATCGGGCGATAGAGAAGCTCTCCGCCCACACCCGCGAACATGGTCTCCAGGTAGCCGCCGTAGGCCATGCCGTAGAGGTCTTCGTCCAGCTGTCGCACCTTGTTGAGCTGGAAGGTGGGCATGGTTATGTCGGAGGTGGTCATGTACTCGCGCAGGTGAGTGCGCACGCGCGGCAGGTTGCTCGGCGCGTCGTACTTGAACTTGTCGAAGTTGTTCACCAGGTTCGCGCTGAGCGTGCCGTTCCACCAAAGGTCACGCTGGAAGCGGTATTCGGCGTTCAAATCCGCGGTGAACTGATAGAGCAGGAAGCCATCGGGGCCGCCGACGTTCTGCTTGTAGCCCAGGCCCAGGCCGTAGGTGAAGGGCGAAAGCTCCTGAGCGAACAGCTCCTTCTCTTGGTGGGGCACGGGTGCGTTCTGCTCTGTGACCCGACGGAGGTCCTCCACCGGACGATCTTTCTGGGCGACTTCGCGGAACGTTTCGCGGGGCAGGCTGATCTCTTGCACCGCCATGCCATTGCGGCTGTCGACCACGGTGAACCAGTCGATCTCGTCGTTCACGCTGTTGTCGAGAATGCGCGCGGCGCGGCCCACGGCCTTCGGCGCGTGGAAGTAACGGGTCTGCTCGCCGTAGACGATCAGCTCGGAGTCGCGCTGGGTGATGCGCTCCACCCGGTAGCCAGCGTTGTTGCGCAGGCGTTGGGCCACCCCAGCCCACTTCACATCTTCCGGGGCTACCTTGGGCATGCTGGCCTGTACCTTTTCGGCCGGCGGGTCGAAGCTCTTGGTCGGCGCCTTGCGGGTGGCGAAGTTGGTGTGCAGGGTGATGCCGAACATCGCGGTGTTGCCCCGCTCCCAGGCGGCGTGCAGATCCACCCAGTCGCTGGCCTTGAACACCAGGCCCAGATTGATGGGGGAGTCCTGCACCTGGTTGTTGTTCTGCGGCTCTTTCTGGTAGTCGTTGCCTTCGTACTCCAGCTTGATCGAGAGTGGCTCCCAGGGTGTCTGGTAGTTCACTCCGCCGAAGAAGGCTGGGCTGCCGCGGAAGTAACTATTGCCGTTGAATTCACCCGCATTCGAAACGTTGCCATCTGGAGCCGGCCGGTCATCGAACTTGTCGTCCAGCAGGCCAAGGGGATTGTCGATATCGCCACGGTTACCGAGATAACCCCAGGCCAGGCCCAAACTCAGGTCAAAGTCACCCAAGCGTTTGTTCCCCACGAAGTACTCACTGGAGAACAGGCCTGTACCACCAATGTCTCGGCCGCCGACTGCAACTTGCGGCAACCAATGGCTTTCTTCGAGCAGCCGCAACTTGGCATCGATGGCCTTGTCCTTGTAGCTCTGGTCGCCACTGAGTGATTCCGGGCCGTATTTGCGGTTGCTGATGGAGGTATAGCGGAAGCTGCCCTCCAGCCAATCGAAGGGCTGGAAGGACACGCTATAGCGGCTGTAGGGATCGGTACGGTTGGCGTTCAGCGACAGTTCGCCCGCCTGGGCCATGCGTGCAGTGGGGGTTTGCAGCAGGCCCACGCCGCCGAAGTCATTCTGCGTGTAGCGGGGCTCAGCCTGGGCGCAGGTTGCGCAGCCAAGCAGCAGGCACGGGAGCAGGTGGCGCTTCACGGGGCCACCTCCAGCGGCTGGGTGGCGATGAAGGCTGCGAACTCTGCATTCAGGTCTGGCGTCGGGTCGCCCAGGCCTGCACCACGTACGGGTACATAGATGCGCGCGCCAGGTGCGGGTGGCGGAGCTGCGTCGGTCCGGTTCCACAGTGCAATGCCCTGACGTTGCACGTGGCCATCGGGTTGCGCCACGAAGAGCTCATCCCGGTCTGCTTCTGCATGCCGGGGGCAGGCTTCCAGGTACTCGTTGGCCGTTTGCAGGGGCACGAAGGGTAGTTGGCACTCGGCCAGGACTGCGCCCTCAATTCGCACATACTCGGGGCGCGCCGGGTAGATCAGTCGATCGCCAGCGCTGAGTTCGGGATTGTGCTCGTGGTTGAGCTCCACCTTCACCGGGTCTAGTTCCGCCACACGACGGCCGGTTACCGGCATCGCCTGGACCTTGGCCGTGAGGCTTCTGGCCAGTTCAGCCAGGGCCGGGCGGTTATCCAGCAGTGCATTTCGCTCGAGGGTGGCGAGATCGAACAGCACGCCCAGTTTCAGGCGTGTCTGCTCCTCGCGCAGCGGGCGGTGCAGCCAGGCGGCACCTAGCAGATAGGCTTTAGGGCTGACCTGGGCGGGCAGCAGCACATCATGCAGGCGTGTCGTCGGGGTGATGGCGTACTGGCCGGGCTCGGCGGCATCACCCTCAACCGTAACGGTTGGAGCAGCACTTGCGGCACAAGCAAACAGAGCGCTGCACAACAGCAGCCAGGAACGAGGGAAGTTCATTGTGAAATCGGTTCGACCATATCGTGTAGGAGCGAGCTCGCTCGCGAACAGCGGTGTTCAACAGCTCTCTCGTAGAAGCGTGCGTGCTGACGAATCGGTGTTAATCCTTCGCCGGCACGTTCGCTTCTATTGGGCGTTCGGCCTCATCGGGCGAACCTGAATAATGCGCAAGGGCAACTCGGGGGTTACATGCTGGACACTGGCGAGGATGAAGCCATCAGCGGGGTCCACCCAGTACTGATTGCGGGCCGAGTAACCCAGTTCGGGCATCTCGATGTGCTCATCGACACGCAACAACTCAATGTCACGATCGAGGATGCGCACCGTCTCCAGCCCTTGCTTCTTGAATTGGCTGATCAGCCGGGTACCCATCTGGTAACGCCCAGCGAAATCCACCTGCCGCTCGGCACGCAAGCCATCCGCAATGCGGTGCAGGCCGGTGCGGAAGGGAGACTCGCCGACAAAGCGGGTGCCGTCGAGGTTGTCATTGAACCCCACGGAGCGGATGGCCAGGCCATCCTGCATCATCAGTACCTGCTGGGTAGAGGCCAGCCAGAACTGCACGCCGTCCTGCAGGCGCACCAAGGCCATTACCGCTTCCCCAGTGGGGGCGGTGATGACGATCTGGTAGTAGGGAACGGCCTCCACCTGCTCTCGGGTCAGCTCCAGGGGCTGCGGCCCCTGGGTGGCGGCCTTGAGCGTGTCCCAACTCGCCCGCATCAGCGGGTTGCAAGCGGTCAGCAGCAGTACGGCAAGCGGCAACAAGGCCAGGCGTGCAATCTTCACGTCATGACCACTCAGTTGCTGTTGTCGCTCATGTCATCCTGAATGGCGAAGCCGGTGCGCAGCAGGTTAGCGGATGGGAACACCTGGCTGATGAAACGGTTCCAGCGGGTGACATCTGCCGGGCCTACATACACCACATCCTGCGGCTGCAGCTTGAAGTGCTCGGCCACGATAAAGGCCGACGGGGACTTGAGGTTGAGCTGGTAGACCTTGGCAACGTCCCGCTGCAGATCATCCACACCGCGGATCACATACACCTCCTTGCCGCTGGAGGTTTCCTGGCGCAGGCCGCCTACGCTGCCAAGGGCATCCGTCAGGTTCATGTTGCTGCCCTTGAAGAACAGGGGGCGGGCGCTGAGTACCTCGCCTAGCAGATAGACCTTCTTGTTGTCGTTGTAAGGCAGATGGAGTTGGTCTCCGTCCCGCAGGTAGATGTTGTGCAGAACCGAATCCTTGCGGTTCAGCGTATCGAGGTCGATCACGTACTCGCGGCCATCGCGCTTGAGCACCAGGCCGGCAATATCGGCCGTGCCAACTTGCACGCTGCCTTGGCCAACTGCATCCAGTAGGCTAAGGGGCGTATTGGTAATCGGTACGGAGCCTGTTTTGTCAAAGGCACCGGAGAGGATGACCTTCTGGCTGGCAAAGCGCAGCACGCTGACGTCCACCTGCGGCTCGGTCACCACGCTGGTTAGGCGCGAGGCGATCAGCGAGCGCAGCTCTTCAATGGTCTTGCCTGCGGCCTCGACATTGCCCACATAGGGATAGAACAGCGTGCCATCAGGGCGCACCAGACGGCCGTTGGCCTCGATTTGCTGTTGAGAGCCAGAGGGCGCGGTGAGTTCGGGATGGTCCCATACGGTGATGTAGATCAGGTCGCCGGCGCCAATCCGGTATTCGCCGGGCTGAAAGCTCAGCAGCTCAGGCGCTACCTGGGTGCCATTCATGGCGGACTCGATGGCCACCAGCTTCGGCGTGATGGGCACCAGCTCGATACGGCTGCTTTCAGGGGAGCCCTCGCGCACCAGATTGCCGGAATCCATGTGCTGGCCAGGGGAGAACATACAGCCTTGCAGGGTGAGGCCAAGCAGCATGGCCAGGGGGAGTGCGCGATTCATGTCGGGTGATCTTGTGCGTGGGGCCAAGCGATGCCAAAAGGGCAGGGCCTGACTCGGAATCCAGGGTGTGGGTTACGGCGTTGATGTCCGGGCCAACATGGGCATGTCGGTAGGCTGCATGCAGGTGCGCAAACAGTCGGGAACTGTGACGATCAACCGGGGCCGCAAGTTACAGGGCCCAATGCGAAACCTCCCAGCGGTGCTGGGAGGTTTCAAGGTGCAGCAACCAAGCGTATTGCTTAGTTGGTGGTGCCGGTAGTGCCGGTGGTGCCAGTGGTACCGGTGGTGCCGCCAGCGCCCGGGGTGCTGTCGTTACCACTGCTAGCGCCGCTGTTGGATGCAGCAACGCCAGCTGCAATGGCAGCAGCGCCAACCGCCAGGCCAGTACCCAGGGTCACGCCGCCCGCGATCGGGGTGGTCAGGGTCAGACCAGAAGTGGCGCCAGGAGTACCGGCCGCAGCTTTGCCCGCGCTGGCAGGAGTGGCGGTCTCAGCGGCCATCAGCGAGGTGCTGAAGGCGGCTGCAGTAACGAGAGTCAGAAGTTTTTTCACGTCCATGCTCCTTTTATGAGCGTGTATGTCCCTAAGGAACGGTTGGTGTCGGAGGTTATGGATAAAGTGCCAGTATTGCAAGCTGAAACTGGCGCCAGACAAGGCGGAGAGCCCTATTCAGACATGTTTGATCAGGCTCTGCCGTACCTGTCATCAAAGCGAACTATGTCGTCTTCGCCCAGATACGAGCCGGATTGCACTTCGATCAGTTCAAGTGGAATCACGCCTGGGTTTTCTAGCGCATGGACCTGCCCGATCGGTATGTAGGTGGATTGGTTCTCGGTCACCAGGTACGTCTTGTCACCATTGGTGACCTTGGCGGTACCGCTGACGACGATCCAATGCTCGGCCCGATGATGATGCATTTGCACGGATAGCTTGGCGCCGGGCTGCACCGTAATCCGCTTCACTTGGTAGCGATGGCCATTATCGATGGAGTCATACATACCCCAAGGCCGGTAGACCTCGCGGTGGTTGATGTGCTCTTCGCGCGAAGCGCTCTTTAGCTGATCAACCACCTTCTTGACGTCCTGTACGCGGTCCTTGTGCGCAACCAGCACGGCGTCCTTGGTTTCGACAATCACAATGTCTTCTACGCCGACAGTGGCAACCAAACGGCTATCGGCATGTACATAAGTGTTCCGTGAACCTTGGTCCAGCACGTCGCCTTTAAAGACGTTGCCTTGCGCATCCTTTTCGCTTACGTCCCAAAGCGCAGACCAGGAGCCGATATCGCTCCACCCGGCATCCAGAGGCACCATCACGGCATCCTGAGTCTTTTCCATCACCGCATAGTCAATGGAATCCTCAGGGCAGGCAGTAAAGGCAGCGGTATCGACTCGGGTGAAGTGCAGGTCTTGGGAGCCCCCAGCCAAAGCCGTGCGGCAGGCAGCCAGAATGTCGGGACGGAATTGCTGCAGCTCTTCCAGGTAGCGGCTCGCCCGGAACATGAACATTCCGCTATTCCAGTAGTAACTACCGGTGGCCAGGTAGTCCTGTGCAGTCGCAAGATTCGGCTTCTCGACAAAGCGGCTGACCGCAAACCCAGTGTCACCGACTTTGCACCCGCGCTCGATATAGCCGTAGCCCGTTTCCGGATGGCTGGGCACGATGCCGAAGGTGACGAGCTTACCGGCTTCAGCCAGAGACAAAGCGGCTTGGATACTGGCCTGAAAGGCCTGCACATCCTGAATCAGATGGTCCGCAGCCAGCACGAGTAAAATCGGATCAGCCGACTCTTGGCATGCTTGCAGTGCCGCCAGCGCGATAGCTGGGGCTGTATTGCGGCCTATCGGCTCTAGCAGGATCTTGGCTTGATCCATGCCCAATAACCTGAGTTGTTCTGCGGCCAGAAAACGATGCTGCTCATTGCAAATGAGCAGTGGAAGGTCACTACCCAAACCCTCGAGACGCTTGATGGTCGCTTGGAGCATTGAAAGGTCAGCGTCTGCCAGTTGAAGGAACTGTTTCGGATTGAGCTGGCGGGACAACGGCCAAAGGCGGGAGCCGGAGCCCCCAGCCATGATTACGGGAAAGAACATACAAGCGTCCTTATGTCGGTCTGTATTATATGGCATCAAAATAGACGCGGGTGTTCTCGTGGACATCGGCACTCAATCGAGCGTCGCTGGGGTGCCACCACCTATAGACGCCATGCTGCGCGGTCGGCAGCTCAAGTACTTCCATTCCCGGCAATGTCAGTTGATAGGCGAGAACCACATAGTGGGTATCAGGGCCATATCCGGCCTCTCCAAAAACGCTGTCATCATAGAAGTGCTCATATACGCCTATGGGACGTGCATTGTTTCGTTCGAACTCCCGCCCTAGTTCAAGCTTAGTTAGGCGACGGAACGCTTCATCCAGCGCTTCATTCTTGAGAATGCGCCCTCCCGGTACGAACCAGTACCCCATGGCCGGCCTATTGCGCCGCTGGCCAAGCAGTGCGTTTCCTTCCGAGTCCTTGAGAATCAAATCAATAGAAACCAGCGGCGTGCTGTTGATTACCGAACGAAATGTGTCGTTGTCGAGAAACACCTTAACTCCGAGCCTTGCTCTGATGCTCGACGAACCAGGCGTAAGCATTTTGCAAACCTACCTCAAGTGGAATACCCGCCTTCCACCCCAAGGCGTTCAATCTGGAAACGTCCATTAGCTTACGGGGCGTGCCATCTGGCTTGGAACTATCAAACGTCAGACGCCCAGCGAAACTGGTGACTTTTGCAATGGCTTCTGCCAATTCCCGAATGGTGCAATCCACGCCGGTCCCCACGTTGATATGCGAGAGCATCGGCTGCGTATTGGCTTGGTAGCCCGGGTTGTCCAATTCCATGACATGGACGCTAGCTGCCGCCATGTCGTCTACATGCAGAAACTCGCGCATCGGCTTGCCGCTACCCCAGATGACAACCTCCTCATCGCCCCGCTGGGTCGCTTCGTGGAAGCGGCGCAGCAATGCCGGGATGACATGGCTGTTTTCCGGATGGTAGTTGTCGTTCGGCCCGTAGAGATTGGTCGGCATCACGCTGCGGTAGTCACAGCCATACTGGCGGTTGTAGCTCTCGCAGAGCTTGATCCCCGCAATCTTGGCAATGGCATAGGGTTCGTTGGTCGGCTCAAGAACTCCGGTGAGGAGCGCCTCTTCGCGCATGGGCTGTTCGGCGTGCTTGGGATAGATGCACGATGAACCCAGGAACAGAAGTTTCTGTACACCCACCTGATGCGCTGAATGGATGATGTTGGCTTCGATCATCAAGTTTTCGTAGATGAACTCAGCCGGAAACGTGTTGTTGGCATGAATGCCACCTACTTTTGCCGCAGCCAGGTAGACCTGATCGATTCGTTGTGCAGCAAAAAAGGCTTGTACAGCTTTCTGATCAAGCAGGTTCAACTCATCTCGAGTTGCGGTAATGACACGGCCGTAGCCCAGAGACTGCAGCTTGCGAACGATTGCGGAACCGACCATGCCCCGATGCCCGGCAACGAAGACAGTCTGATCAAGATCACGCGCCATCATCAGTTCTCCACTGCAACCGGTACTTCGTGGCCGTGCTGCTTGAGCAGGGCGTGTCGCTGGGCAACCTTGAGGTCTTCGAGGACCATCTCGGCGCACATTTCCTGAACTGTGATTTCTGGAATCCACCCCAGCTTCTGCTTGGCCTTGGTCGGGTCGCCAAGCAAGGTTTCCACTTCAGCTGGGCGGAAGTAACGCGGATCAACACGAACAATCACGTCGCCAACATTAAGTGCGGGGGCACTGCTGCCTTCGATTCGTTCGACGACGGCAATTTCGTCAATACCCTCACCTTCGAAACGTAGGGAGACGCCAAGTTCGGCTGCCGACCAGCGAATGAATTCGCGCACGGAATACTGCACGCCGGTAGCGATCACGAAATCATCCGGCTGCTCCTGCTGCAGCATCATCCACTGCATGCGCACATAGTCCTTCGCATGTCCCCAGTCACGCAGGGCGTCCATGTTGCCCATGTACAGGCATTGCTCCAGGCCTTGGGCAATGTTCGCCAAGCCACGGGTGATCTTGCGGGTTACGAAAGTCTCGCCACGACGCGGTGACTCGTGGTTGAACAGAATGCCGTTACAGGCATACATGCCATAGGCTTCGCGGTAGTTCACCGTGATCCAGTAGGCGTACATTTTTGCGACTGCATAGGGCGAGCGGGGATAGAAAGGCGTGGTTTCTTTCTGGGGGATTTCCTGCACCAGGCCGTAAAGCTCAGAGGTCGAGGCCTGATAGAAACGAGTTTTCTTCTCGAGTCCCAGTAGGCGAATGGCTTCCAGGATTCGCAAGGTGCCCATGGCATCCACATCAGCAGTGTACTCGGGGGCTTCAAAGCTCACTGCAACGTGAGATTGAGCGCCCAGGTTGTAGACCTCGTCCGGCTGAACCTCTTGAATTATACGGGTAAGGTTGGAAGAGTCGGTGAGATCGCCGTAGTGCAGAACAAAGTTACGGTTGTCGACATGTGGGTCTTGATAAATGTGGTCCACGCGCTGGGTATTGAACGAAGATGCGCGGCGCTTGATGCCATGAACTTCATAGCCCTTTTCCAGCAGAAACTCCGCAAGGTAAGAGCCATCCTGGCCGGTGATGCCGGTGATAAGGGCTTTCTTCTTGGTCATCTATCGGTACTCATGAGATCGAAAAAATTGGATGTGGAGTGAGCTGTTAGTTTCAACGGCTGAGGAGTTGCCGTCCCGCGTAGAAAATGAAAAGTGTGTTGGTAACGAGATAGCGCTTCCATAAGCGTCGTGGCTCGCTGCACAGGCGATGAAGCCATTCCAGGCCATTGCGCTGCATCCATAGCGGCGCACGTTTTATGGTGCCAGCGTGATAATCGAACGCAGCACCAACACCAATCATTGCGGCATTAATTAGTCCTCGGTGCTCTGCCATCCATTTTTCCTGTTTAGGGCAGCCAAGGCTGACCCAAACGGTGCCAGCGCCAGAGTCGTTGATGGCTTTTATAACTGCAGAATCTTCGTCATCTGTCAGCTGGCGATAGGGAGGGGAGTAAGCCCCTGCGATCTTCAGTCCCGGAAACTCACTAAGTAGCTTCTTCTGAAGGATTTCCAAGGTATTCGGCATACCGCCATACAAGTATATGGACTCTTCACGCTGGGCCGCTTCGGCACAATAGCGCCACATCAGATCGGGCCCGTTGATACGTTCTTGGCTAGCAACGCCAAGGCGACGCATCATCCAAGCCACAGGAGCACCGTCGGGGGTGGCCATGTCGGCTTCGCGAACCACCTTTCCAAAGATTGTGTCCTTGCGGGCGGTGACCACCGAATGGGCATTGCAGATGCACACGTATCGGCTTTCCCGTGCTGCCGCCCAGCCTTCAATTCGCTGGAGCGCCGTTCTCCAGCCCAAAGAGTCGATCGGCGCCCCAATAACTGAAGCCAAAGCGCGATTGGCAGCACGTGGTTGATTATTCATTGCGAGAAACCTCGATAGCTTTCCGGTATATATCCATCAAAGTGGCGTAGTTAGCTTCTTCGGTATACTTGCTTTCAAATTCCAATCGTGCACTTCTTCCAAGTTTGGCTAGATAACCCTTGTTTTCCCACGCGTTGCGAACTTCCTGAAGTAGCGACTGAGGGTTTGCAGGTTCAAAGACGATACCGCTTTTGCCATTCTCGACAATTGATGGAAGGGGGCCTAGGTTAGAAACTGCAACCGGCGTGCCGAATGCGAAAGCTTCACGTACAACCATTGGGAATCCTTCAAAACACTCAGAGGGCAGCACTAGTAGTTGTGCATTTGCTATCTGTGCTTGTGCTTCTTCGGAGCTAACTTTACCAAGGAATTTTACGGGCAAACCGGATGCCATTATTTCCAATTCTGGTTGCAATGCTCCTCCGCCGACTAATCTGAGTTCGGGGGCGTTCGCCCCCCAGTTCTTCCACGCACGTAAGAGATTGACTACTCCTTTCTCCGCAGTTAGTCGTCCGGCAAATACCACATAAGGTTTGCGATTGGGCCAATTTACCACTTCAGGATTTCCTGGATAGAAATTTGGCTTGACGTGTACTTTGTGTGCCGGTAGGCCTGCGTCAATCATTAGGTTGCGCTGAAAGTCACTGAGGACAATAAAAGCATCCACTTGATTCGACCAAGTATTTAGTGCGCGATGCAGTCCAACACTCAGGGCAAGTGGTACTGTTGCAACTCGACTCTCTCTGTAACACCCATGTATCAGTGAAGGTAATGAGGATCGCTTGTCAAGGCAGTCGGTGCAGGGCTTCCCATTTTTCATTGGAATAGCTGCAGGGCAGTAAATTCGGTAATTGTGCAGCGTAATGACGCGCGTAACTTTTCTCTTTGCCGCATGGAAAACGGATGGCGATAGCAAGGGGAATGTGTTGTGGATGTGTATTATGTCGGGACTTGTATCCTTGATTTTTTTCAAGGTTTTGCGGGCGGCGAACGGATTCCATGGGGTAAGAATTGCTGCGACAAAAGTACCAATTATGCCTTTAGCACGTATGTCGTCACTGTGGCGCGTCAGAGAGTGGACATCGTGTCCATTTTTCTTGATTAATTCCCTTTCACATTCGAATACTTGGTTCTCCCCGGACGGAACTAAAGACGAATAGTAGTTGTGGGATAAAAGTATCTTCATTTTCAGTTTTTGGTTGTATTCTAATAAGTTTTTCGTGAT
Organism: Metapseudomonas resinovorans; assembly: GCF_002003485.1. Taxonomy (GTDB): domain Bacteria; phylum Pseudomonadota; class Gammaproteobacteria; order Pseudomonadales; family Pseudomonadaceae; genus Metapseudomonas; species Metapseudomonas resinovorans_D. The sequence continues at coordinate 26,687 of NZ_BDMA01000037.1, read as the reverse complement.
TTTATTAACGTGGCGCTAAATGCTGAATTTGTTTTTGTGGTTTCTGAAATTATTACTAAAACATACCAGACTAATGAGTAGACGAGGACGTTATCAAAGAAAAGTGTGATATTAAGGAACAGCAAGCAGGAACAGGTTATTTTGTAATGCTCTTCTAGGTCTTTGTTTTTGAGCATTTTTGATGGCGGGTAAATAGTTGCTATGGTTAATAATGATAGGGCCAGACCAATTTCAATGTATAGCCTCAAAACCTCGTTGTGTATCAATATCTTTTCGATTTCTTCAAAGTTCTGGAAATCTAGTATGCTCGATAGGTGTATGTAGGTGCTGCCGATCCCACTTCCAACAATTAAGTTTGACCAGGAGGTTAGTTCAAGGCCTGCTTGGTAAAGCGCGCTTCTTCCCATGGTCAAGGCATTTGCGCTAAGCCCGAAGTTTTCTTGGGTGAAGTTTGAGAAGGGATCGCTGGTGATGAAAATTGAAAAATATAGCCATGCTAGATTCAGTGAAATAACAAACGGCCGATTGAAAACAAGTTTTTGAAATTTTAAGGGGGATAAATAAATTATAAATATTGCAAGTAGCGCAACGAATGCTGCTCTTTTGGATGTGAATATTACTCCAATAAGTGCGGCTACTAATAGGAGTCTCTGTTTTGTCCAAAGGAAATATATGGAAAATAGGCTAAAAATATAGCACGCGATGCTAAATTTTAAGCTTGAACTCGACGAGCTTACGTAACTTGTCTTTTCCTGGAGCGTTACGGAACTTAGTCCGTGAGTTAGTATTTGGCCGGCAGCCCAAAGGGTAGCGCATAGGCAGAAGTAGTAAAAAAATTTCTCGATGGGTATTTGTATGTTTTTGCAGCTTATGGAGAATGCTGCAATGCAAAAATAAATGAACAGATCTATTGCGGTGTATGTGCTTCTGGTGAAAATTATAGAAAAAAGTGATAGTACTGATAAAAGCAAGAATGCTCTAGAGACTCCAGAACCGAGTATGGATATATTCCTTCCATTTGAAAGTTGCGAGTAAATTACTAGGAGAGAGCATGGGAGCGTGGCGTACTTTAGGTAATTTAATGCTGGAAATAAACTGTAGAGCAATGACGCGAAAGATATGCAAAGGAAAAATAAAATAATACCCTTGTTAACGTTTCTCTTCGGGGGGGCGAGTGGGTATTCCTGGCTTCTAGTTGTCATGCCTTCTTACGTTTCATGTCCAGTGAGTGTTTGAGAGGATTTTTTATTCTCCTCAAATCATTGATTTAAACTTTTTGTCAAAAATGATGGTGTAATGGATGGGGGTTAAGGTCGCTATATAAATAGATTATCAAGTTGATCTTGACAGTTTTTTCAAAAGGGTCGCATATGCGGTAATGGCGTCATTAAAACTGGTTGTCATCATGGATGGTTTTTCAGAAAGGATTCCATTTCGGTCTATTGTATGGCACTTGGATATCCACGAATTTATGGCTGAAATAGTCTGTTGAGGGGAGTCTGGATTTACTATTGATCCATTGACGCCTTCTTGGATCAGAGTTTTTGCCCCTGCATTTTGTGTGCAAACAACAGGGAGTCCTGCGATTAGGGCTTCATTAACTACAGCGCCAAAAGCTTCAAAGTCGGAGAGGAGAATAAAAACGCTACCTAGAACGTACCAGCAAAGTAGCTCTTTCCCCTCCTTTCTCCCTGTAAATATTACTTTTGATTGTACATTAAGGGCCGTAGCGAGCTCTTTTAAGTTGTCCGTATCGGGGCCATCACCAACAATCACCAAGATAATATCGTCACGAAGCTCAGAGAGCTCTGAGAAATAAGTAATTACTCGATCTGCTCTTTTTTCAGGGGAAAGCCTTCCCACATAAAGTAGTATTTTTTTATTGTAAAGAGTATGGCTTTTGGCTAGCTCGATGGCGTCACTTTTAGCAGCGGCTAGGCAGGCTCTAAATTTTAGTTCTTCTTGTAGTATCGGAACAATTGCGGTTGGTATCTCTGATTGCCTGTAAATGGATGCTGCATCCAATGACGTAAGAACTAGTCCGTCTGACAGCGGGGAAACTATTGATCGTATGATTCTTCTGGATCTCGATTCGCGTTTTATAAAGTTTGGATTGTCATCCGTCCAAACGACGTGCTTGAAGTTTTTATGGGTAGCTTTGCGCAGTGCTGTGATTATCGTAGTTGGAGAAAATTCGGGTGTTATTACAATGTCTGGTTTAAATTCTTCAATCTCTGAAGAGATTCCGATCCTAAAATTTTTGTTTAATATTCTGAAGCCTTTGGTGAGATGGGTGAAATCGGCTTTGAGTTCTGCGGTGAGTTTTTTTTGGTCAAATGATTGGCTTATTAAATTTTTCTGTAAGAATATTATTTTAAGCTCAAAGAGTTCGGATAGACGATTGAATAAGTCAAGCCTGTATGGGGCCAGTGCGGGGTGGAAAATTAGAACTCGCAGCATCTATTTCTCGTCTCGGTTAAATCCCAAGTTTTAATCTTGGAGACTGTCTTTTTAAGGTGGCTGTGAGAAGTATGCATAGTAGTAGTTCGGTTGATATCAGTGCGATCAATGCTCCTTCTCCGCCGAGGTGCAAGCTCAGAGTGGTGCTAGCAATTATCGCAAAAACGGCAGAAATTAAGTTGCATTTAAATATTTCTTTAAAGTTCTCAGTAACTTCCAGTGTGATTGATAATCCATTTCGTACGGAGAGTAAGATAGTGTTTGCGCACCACAAGAAAATGAGGTTGTCGATGTCGGGATATTTGCCGTCAGTTATTATCGGAAGTGCCCATGGAAGTAGTGGGAGTAAAGTTGCTGCGTATATGAGGCAGATGGCTAGTAGCGTAAGTGTTGTGAGGGTGGATATTCTAAGTAGACGAGATGGGTTAGTAGTTCGAAGCTGAGCAAGTCGAGGTGTGACTATTTGAGACAGTGGAGGAATAAGCAGGATTGCAGGCGTTACGAATGTCCTGGCAGCATTAATCTCTGCTAAGGCGACAAATCCTAAGATGGGGGCTGAAATAAAATTGTGTGCCTGGGTCCTGAGGTTATAGGTGATGTTTGTCATTAAGTTCCACTTGCCACCACCCCAAGAGCGGATGAATGAGTCTTTTAATCCTGCTGTTGTGATGCTGCTAATTTTTGGAAGCTTTAGGAGTAAATAGGTTGTTAGGAGCCCAGTAAATTGGCTGGCGGCGTATATTAAAAGAGAGGTCTCGTCCGTAAGCCTTTGGTTCAGTATATTTGTGAGGAAGAAACCAAGAAAAATAGTAACGGAGCTAATCGTCGTACTTGTTAAAACTACACTTTCTTTTCTTTCCGAAAATGCTAAGCGCGATAGCAGGTCACGTAATCCGTAAAAGGCAGAAGAAAGGGCGACTGCTAAATAGATTTCAGTAGCAGGGAGGTATGCTTCGAGGGTCCAACTAGCTGCTAGTCCGATCAAAACTATTAGTCCTCCGATAGCTCCGGAGATCACTAATTGATTTAAGGTATAAGCTTTTCTCTGGTCTACCGGTAGCCTTGGTAGGTTGATAGCAAGAGGAACGGAAAAAAGGGAAACGGTACATCCGGATATAAGAAGGATTGTGGCAAATCCTAAGCTGTAGGTACCAAACTCAAGTTTTTCCAGTTCTCTAAGTAGATAGAGCAGGATTCCGAAGTTAGAAGCGCTACTGATGATTTGATTTGCTAGGCTTATTGAAAGCGACTTTGAAAATCCCCTTACCTTAATAAAGAATTCGCCGGCTCTAGTCGAAGTTGGGGCTGGGTTCGCCATTTTTGGATCAGCTAATAGAAAGTAGGGTGGTTATCGAGTCGCAGGCCGAGCTGCCGATTGGCTTGTTATAATTCACGCTTCCTTGCTCGAAATTTATGTCTGATTTGCATGCTTGAAAGAAAATATCAAAATCATCTATTTTTGATATTTTGAATGATTTGAAGTTTTCTTCAAAATTTAGCTCTTCAATAATTCCTCTTTTGTATTCGGTGATGGAATTGACGGTTATTCCTATGGGGCGATTGGTTAGTTGGTAGTCTATCAGTACGGAGGAAATGTCAGATATTAGGCCAGATGAAACAGAGAGAAAATCGTATAGGTCGAGGTTGAGGTCCTCCCAACTGTTTGACGTGAATATATGGATGTTGCTGAATTTTTCGTACTCAAACTCTCTGTTTAGGCTGTCCATTGGGTGGAGTTTTATAATTAGGTGGATTTCTCTCGCCTTGGCTAATTGGTTTATTTCGTCAAGGATGCGAGGTTCCCACTCGTCAAGGAAGCTGCTGGTTTTTGAATCTTGTCGAATATCTCCGATAACTGACTTTCTATAAGTCGGTAGCCACGCTACAAATTTATTTCCTTCCCAGAACGAAAATTTCTCGGCGATCAATTTCCTGTCAGTGTTTGCTGATGCGGCGAGTACGTCATTTCTTGGAAGTCCTAAATGGAATATTTTTTCACTTGAAACACCAAAGGCCGCGCTCAAAATTTTCGAGAAGAGTGGTGACGTGCTTACAAGAATGTCGGAGTAACAAATATCATCAGGTGATTTGTTATCTAGCAGTCCTATATTTTTTAACGGCATTCCGTGCCATAGATTTATTAAAGTTGTGTCGGATTTTTTTCTAATAAATGAATATGTCCCGTGGGTGTGGAATGTGTGCTTGGATGTAGCGAAGTGGTAGATTCCCAATAGGGAGTTTTTTTTTGCTATGGTGACTTTGTTGCTATTTTTTTTGCTTACTAGGTTTATCTTATTTTTGAGCTTTGTAGAGGGAGGTTCGTTTGTAAGCCAGACAAAATGATGGCCTTCCAGCCTCTTGGCCATGTGGCGATAAAGGTGCCAACTGTTGTCTGAGGCATCAGGAAAGCTGAAGAATGAGATTTTCTTCGCTTTTCTCTTTACTAATGGTGAGACCAGCTTGTAGATAGTGGATACTGCGCTGGTAATATTTTTTTTCATGGGGTTTGGTCGGGGTGTTGGTTAATCTAGTTGTTCGACTATAGACGACATTATGTCAAGGGCGCGCTTGAGCTCATTTATATTTACTTTGTCTATAGGGTGTAGGGATTTCTTGATTTCGGTGCTGGATATTCCTTCGGTGCGTGGCAGGTATACTACTTTGCAGTACTTATTTAAGTCGTCAAATTTCCCTTCCCAATCGCTGCCCATGCCAAATACGGAAATATTGTTTGATATGATGTCTGCTTCTTTTTGGTCCCAGGAGTCTTCGGCTATTACTGCGTCCACACATTTTATATTGCTGACGATTTTAATTCTGTCTTCAAATTTTATAATTGTTTTCTTTCCTTTTGACGCATTGAATTCGTCAGTTGAGACTGCGACAGTTAGATGGTCTCCAAGGTTTTTGAGTCGTTGGAGAAGTTTGAGATGCCCGGTGTGGAAAAGATCAAATGTTCCGTAGGTGATAATCTTTTTCATGGAGATTTAAAGTATTTCTTTGATATGATGCGGGGTTGTGATTGCTTTTCAAGCTTTTTTATTGAGTTAAAGTTATTTTGGCATGTGGCGGTGAGTTGCATGGTTTTATTGATTCTGGAAAATTAACTAACTTCCTGTCCCGTCAATTGCTCTAAAGAGTCCCGGTAGGCTGTCCCCCCCCTTGGGGTGCATATGTTTGCAGTGGCGTTGCGCTGCCGGTAGCGAGTCTTGAGTTGTTGGCTTAGTGCTTCTTTAGCGGGTGTCTCTCCGTGGACCAACCGAATCTCACTCGGCCAATGCCGCATGCGAGTCACGAAGTTCACCAGCCCTTTCTGGTCCGCATGGGCGGAGTAGCCGCCCACGGTGTGAATGCCGGCATGGATATCGAAGCGTTCTCCATCGAGGTCGACATAACCCCCTTTAGTGCCGTGCTTCTGGATCAGTTGGCCGGGTGTGCCGTTTGCCTGGTAACCCACGAACAGCACGTTGTGGCGTTTGTCGCCCAGCATGGCTTTCAGGTAGTTGACGATTCGGCCTCCGCTGCACATGCCGTTACCCGCAATCACGATGGCGGGGCGGGCGGTGCTAGTGAGGTGACGCACCATGCGCAGGTGGGTGTCGTGGCTCTCAATCGTCAACAGTTGTTCGAAGCCCAGTGGTTTGCGCCCGACTTTGATGCGCTTTTGCGCTTCGGCGTCCCAGAAGTGCTGGAGGTCGCGGTAGGCGTGAGTGAAGCGGGTGGCCAGCGGGGAGTCGAGGATGATGGGGAGGGTGGGCCAGTGGGGTTCTGGGCTGTCCTCCGGAGTGTTTTTGCTGCCGGTGGTTTCCCTCACCCCCGGCCCCTCTCCCGGAGGGAGAGGGGAGGAAGCTCTCTCCGAGGGAGAGGGGAGTAAGTTTGCGTGGTGGATGATGTCTTCGAGTTCGTAGAGCAGTTCCTGGGTGCGGCCGATGCTGAAGGCGGGGATCAGTACGGTGCCGTTGTCGGCCAGGGCCTGTTCGACGATGGCTTTGAGGCGCATTTTGCGTGTGCGGCGGTCTTCATGAAGGCGGTCGCCGTAGGTGCTTTCAAGCACCAGGATGTCGGCCTTCCAGGGTGATTTTGGCGCCGGCAGCAGAGGCGTATGGGTAGCACCCAGGTCGCCGGAGAATACAACGCGCTTCTGTTCGCCACGCTTGGGATAGCGCACATCGCACTCGATGTAGGCCGAACCCAGGATATGACCTGCCCGCTGCAGGCGGATACGCGCTTGCAGGTCGGGGGTGTCGATCAGGCTGTGCCAGGTGCGGAAGGGAAGCGGCATTACGCGTTGCTGTATCAGTTTGAGGTACTTCTGCAGTTGCTCCCGGTCGCGCCCGAAGGTGAACTGGAAGGCGTCCTCCAGTACCAGCGGAAGCAGCTGCGCGGAAGGCTGGCTGCAGATAATCGGGCCTTTGTAGCCAGCGGCGAGCAGGTAAGGCAGCCGACCGACATGGTCCATGTGTACGTGGGTGAGCAGCAGCGCCCTGAGGGTGCTGATGTCGAAATCGATATCGAGGTTGTTTGCGCTTGCCCGGCCTTCGGCAGAGGTTTCGGCGCCCTGGAACAGGCCGCAATCCACCAGCAGGCTGTGTTGTTCGTCCATTAGTAACTGATGGCACGAACCGGTTACGCCGGTTACGGCACCGTGATGATGGATGTCTGGGTAGCGCATGGGGCATTAGTCCTTTTCGGTCGAGCTGTAGCCGCTCCGTCCTGGAGCGGGTGTTGCGTGAGGCGATATAGGAAGAGCTTCGCGAGCGAGCTCGATCCTACAAAGAGCTGGGCGTTGCGTGACGCGATAGAAAGAGCTTCGCGAGCAAGCTCGCTCCTACGAAAGCGGAGCGGGGGCGCCGGGCCTGATTTAGTAGATATCTTTGCCGAGCAGGGTGAACGGCGTTTTGATCAGGATCTTGATATCCAGCCAGATCGACCAGTTGTTGATGTAGGCCAGGTCCAGTTCCACGCGTCTTGCCATCTTGTCCAGCGTCTCGGTCTCGCCACGGCAGCCGCTGATTTGCGCCAGGCCGGTAATGCCGGGCTTGATGCGGTGTCGGGCCATGTAGGCGTCGATCTTGCCGGTGTAGTAGTCGTTGTGGGCAACGGCATGGGGGCGCGGGCCCACGAGGGACATGCGACCTTGCAGGACGTTGAACAGCTGCGGCAGTTCGTCGATTGAGGTGCGGCGAATGAAGCGGCCCACGCGGGTAATGCGTGGGTCTTCACGGGTGGCCTGCTTGACTTGCGTATCGGCATGCATACGCATGGAGCGGAACTTCCACACCTTGATTACCTTGCCGTTCCAGCCATGGCGCTTCTGCTTGAACAGGGCAGGGCCCGGGGAAGAGAGCTTTACCGCCAGCGCTGTGCCCAGCAACAGCGGGCTTAGCAGCAGTATGGCCAGCAGGGCGACACTGCGGTCCAGCGCGGCTTTTGTCAGTGCGGCAGTGGGGTAGCTGGTGAGTGGGCTTTCATTGAGGTTGATCGCCGCCAGGCCGTCGATATCGGACACCGAATGATTGAGCAGCTTCAGGCTCTGCAGGTCCGGGATCCATACCACGTCGACGTTGGCATCGAGCAGGTCGATGTAGAGGCCTTCGATTTGCTCGGCGGCGGAGACGGGCAGGGCGATATAGAGCCGGCGGATCCGGTGTTCGCAAATCAGCTCGCGCAGATGACTGAGGTTGCCGATGAGGGGGTACAGGCCATCGTCCGGGTGAGGATGGTCGTCGGCGGCCACCAGGCCCACCAGGGGCTCACTGCGCTTGCGCACCAGTTTGTCGGCCAGCTCCTGGGCAAGGTCGCCGGTGCCGATGATGAGTGATGTGCGCGCGGACTGAAGCTTGTTGTGATAGCGGCGGGAGAAGGCGTGCAGCGGCAGGAACAGGCAGGCCTGGATGACGTAGCCGGAGCAGGCCCAGATGATGATGACCTCTCGCGAGAAGAGTTCGCTGGTCTTGGTCAGGAAGGCCATGACCGTCAGGCCGGAAAGCAATACTAGCCAGCCTGCCAGCAGCCTGCCTGCACCCACCAGATAGCCATGATGCTTGTGGTACACCCGCAGCAGCGAATAGGCCGGCACGGAGCCCAGCAGGGTGAAAAGGGCAAGGATGCGGTACTGGGTTTCGAACTCCCCCGTCTTACCCACGGCCAGCGCGCAGAGCAGCAAGGTCAGCATGCCCATTGCGGCGGCCCATTGGCCCCAGAACGTCAGGCCACGGCCTTCCGGTACGGGATTTTCACGCTTGCCGATCAGGTTGATATGGCTGGTGCGTGCGCTGTTGGCGCCACGGTGAACCTTGGCGGCACGCTCGAACACGCCTGTGCTGGCGCGATGCGTGGCATGGCCCTTGGCCTTTGCAGGGGCTGCCTCAAAGTGATTGGGCACGATTGAAACCTGTCCTGATGGTAATGCTACGGTCGGGAAGCTCGCCTGCGTTCCTGCGGCGGGCCATGGGCTACTGTCCTGCGGATTCCGCTGTGTCTTCCTTGATGATCCAGAGGCTGTCTGGATTCCTCGGGGCTTGTGGCCCCTGCCCTGTTTACCGGGGGGTCGGTTTTGCCCGATCGTGCTTTTGGCACGCTACCGCCCCAGGGTTAATCGTTGATTCCCCGAGAACGATCGCTATAAGCGATGGCTGGCCTCGGGCAGGGCCCGAAGCGGCAGTAGTCTGGCGTGGTTGTAAGCGCGTGTGCCGAGTCTGTGCTGGCTTGCGCTTTTACAGGAGGGGGTGTCGTCCCTGAGGGCTTGAACTGCTTATAAGCAATCTGCCTACTTCCTGAATCGGAATATTTCCGACGCCGCATTTTACGTATTCACGCAGGATTGTGAAGCTCATCACCTTGGACCGCTCGTCGCAAAGTGAATTCTGACTTGCCTGTCGTTTCGAAATGTGTCCGAACAGCCTGATGACTCGGTAGGAGCAAGCCTGCTCTGGGCTGCGGCTTCTGAGGCCATGCTTCAGATACTGGAAATTGCACGGAAATTCTGAAGGAGGGGAATGCTCGTGGTGGCTAATTCGACGGGCGGCAGGAACTAAAGCTTATCGACGCTGTTTCGCGGGACGCTGAGTGTGTGTTCGCGCTGCAGAAGTTGCAGGAGGATGAGTACGCGCTCTGTTCCATCCCTGGCCAGGAAGATGGCTTCCATCTCCTGCAGGCAGGCGCTTTTCAGGCGAATGCGGTCGCCAGGGCTCAGGCATGGCTCTTGCGGTTGTGGGGAGGCCAGGCGTTGCTGCAATTGCTCGATCAGCTCGTCGGCGATGGCAACTGGCTGGTCACCGAAGCACACCAGCTGGCTGACGCCACGAGTCGAGCGAATGGGGTGCCAGTTGTCGTTGATCTGGTCGAGTTGGATGAACAGGTAGCCGGGGAACAGCGACTCGACGCTCTCCCGCTTTTGGCCGCCACGCAGGCGCGTGACGCAGTGGGTTGGGCGATAGCACCGGAAGGCTTGGCGTACCAAGTGTTCTTCTGCCCTAGCGTCCTGCTTTGGCTTGCACTGGATCAGGTACCAGCGCGGTGGTGCAGGCTTACCTGCCATGCGGGGCACCTCAGTTGTCGGTCTGTGCCTGGCGACCGGACTTGCTCTCTACAAGCCCTCTCCCTGGGTGGGAAAGGGCGGTGCAGGGAGGCTTATGCGTTGTCCGATTTGTACTCGTACTGATAGTAGGCGTAATTGCCGTAATAGCCGTAGGCCGAAGCCTTGCGTTCCACGGCATTGAAGATGGCGCCCTTGAGGCTGATGCCGTTCTGCTCGAAGCGGCGCTTGGTGAGCAGGATTTCCTTCGCGGCGTTCATGCCGAAGCGCGTCACGATCAGGCTGGTGCCGGCCTGGCGGCCTACCAGTGCGGCATCGGTTACCGCGAGGATGGGCGGGGTGTCGATGATTACCAGGTCGTAACGGCTGCTTGCCTGTTCCAGGAATTGGGTGAAGTTGGCATGCATCAGCAGTTCCGACGGGTTCGGCGGGATCTGGCCACGGGTGATCACGTGCAGGTTTTCCACTTCCGAGGCATAGGCGGCCTGGTCGAGGTTGATCCGCGCGGTCAGCAGCTCCGACAGGCCGTTTTCCGCTTCCTGCTGGAACATCTTGTGGATGTAGCCCTTGCGCATGTCTGCGTCGACCAGCAGGACCTTCTGCCCAGCCTGCGCGATGATGGCGGCCAGGTTGCTGGAGACGAAGGATTTACCTACCGAGGGGCTGGGGCCGGAGATCATCAGGATGTTGTTCTTCGCCTCCAGGGTGGCGAAGTGCAGGCTGGTACGCAGGCTGCGCAGGGATTCCACGGCGAGATCGGCCGGGTTGGTCACCGCCAGCAGCAGGGAGCCTGTGCTGGCATTGCCTTTGGCCTTGCTCTTGAAGCTCAGCTCGTGGGCGGCCTGCTCCTTGCTGTGCGGGATGGAGGCATACACCGGCAGGCCCATCTGCTCGATCACGTCCGGGTCTTCCACTCCACGGTTGAGGGCCTTGCGCACCAGCACATAGCTCACGGCGATCAGACCGCCGAGCAGGGTGGCGATCAGTACGATCAAGGCCTTCTTCGGTTTAACCGGTTTTTCGACGTTGGCGTCGGCCGCGTCGATGATGCGCACGTTGCCTACGGTCCCTGCGCGGACGATGTCCAACTCCTGGGACTTGTTCAGCAACTGGGTGTAGATCTCGGTGGTGACCTGCATGTCGCGGCTCAGGCGCAGCAGCTCCTGCTGGGTTTCCGGCAGGTTCTCCACCTTTTTCTGCAGGTCGCGCTTCTGCTGCTCAAGCTGGCCCATCTGGGTGATCAGCGCCTGATAGCTGGGGTGCTGGCGGGTAAAGCGGCGCTCCATCTCGGCGCGCTTGAGCTTCTGCTCGGAAATCAGGGTTTCCAGGGAAACGATCTGGTCCAGTACCGCCTTTGTCTCGATGGTGATGTCCACCGAGCGGGCGCTGGTCTGGTAGGCATTGAGCTGGGCTTCGGCCTTTTCCAGTTGCTTGCGCACTTCCGGCAACTGGCCCTGGAGAAATTCCAGGCTCTGGGCGGCCTCGGCCGAGTTGCGCTGTACGTTCTGCAGCACATACAGGCGGCTGACTTCATCCAGCACCTGGGTGGCATGGGCCGGGTCCTCGCTTTCCAGCGAGAGGCCGATGATGCCGGACTCCTTACCACGCTCGCCTGCGCCGAGGTCTTCCTGATACTGCAGGATGGTGGTCAGGCGGCGCTGCTTGGTGACGCTGAACAGGCTGCCAGGATTGGCGTCCAGCTGGGCGATCTGCACCTTGAAGCCGTCTTGCTCCAGTTGCTCGCCGACATTGCCGGTCAGCAGCACTTCATCGTCGTCGTTGAGCAGGGTGAAGGCACCATTGCCGTCGGCGCGCAGGGTCAGGCCCTTGCCCAGGTACACAGCCGGTACCTCTAGCTGGAATACATCCAGCGTCTCACCACCCCAGGCGAAGCTGCTGAGGCCGAAGAGGGGCTCTGCCACTTCATGCTCGCTGGCAGGTTGGAAGCGGCGCGCCAGGAACTGGCCGAACAGCGGGAAGTAGTTAGGCTCGACGATGATGTCGAGCTTGAGATTCGCGACTGCCTGACCCAGCACTGCACGAGATTTCAGCAGCTCGATTTCGGTGACTGCAGCGGAAGTGCCGCCAAACATTTCGGTCATTTCCGACATGCCGGTCAGCGCGGCCATGCCACCCTTTTTCTCCTCGACTTGCACCAGTGCATTGGCCTGGTACACCGGTGGAGTCAGTACGGCATAGGCAACACCCATTACGGTGAAGAAGGCTGTGATGCCGACAATGATCCACTTGCTGTCCAGCAGGGTGCCGAGCAGCCCGAGCAGGTCGATTTCGTCTTCGTCGTCGCGGGTGTCCTGCACGTGCAGGTTGTTCTGGGTCGTCATGGTGCGCGCTTCTTCAGAAGTTCTTTAGATTTTCTGCGACCAGCTTTCGACGCCTTGCGCCATCAGCTGGTAGACATGTTCGAAGGCCGGCTTCTGCTGGCGATAGGGGTCCGGAATATCCTGATTGCCCTGCCATTTGCCGAGGAGGAAGGTCTTGCCACGGGCTTCGGGGGCCATCTGCACGATGCGCTGGATATGGCCTTGCTCCATGGTCAGCACCAGGTCGTACTGGTGCAGCATTTCGCGGCTCAGCTGGCGCCCCTGGTGGTCGGGGTGATCGCCACCATGCTCGCGTAGCACTTCGAGGGCGGTGCTGTCCATGGGTTTGCCGGCGAGGGCATGGATGCCCGCGGAGCCGACGTTGATACCGCGTGGGGCGAGCTTTGATTTGAGCAGGGCTTCGGCAGTCGGACTGCGGCAGATGTTGCCGACGCAAACGACCAGGATGTTCTTGAACATAGGATCAGCACAGGTTGCGAAATCGGTAGTAAGCCGCAGGTGTGCTGTGAAGGCGGAAGGTGGATTCCATTCCAGCGTCCCGGTACGGCATCCCTGAAAGTTGCGCAACTTCCAGGGGGGATAGAGGGGGGGTGCACTGTAGGGGGCAGGTGGGGCTGGGTCAATACTACTTGGTCGCTTTCTGCGCAGACGGGTTCTCGGTGAATGGCGACCGACCCCTGCCGGATCACTCGTTGATGGAAGCGCTTCGCCTATCTGTGGACGTCAGCTTCGCATGCAGCAGCGTCCATTCCCGCAGGATGACCGAGTAGGGAATGAATACGCTGATGCGCTGTGCGTCTTTCACGCCGGGGTGGTAGCTGAGATCGTTCAGGGTGACCGAGTAAATCCCCATGTTGATACCCACCACACTGCCGTCACCGGCGACCACGGGACCGCCCGACATGCCCTTGGCGATGGGCGCATCGTGGATGGCATAGAGCTCTCCGCTGTCTTCGTCAGTGTTGATGAAGGGGGCGGGGTAAACCTTGCCCTGCCCGCTGGCAGCGACCAGGTAAGGGCTTGCACCGGTACTGGTGATGCGTTCGCCTGGTTGTGCGGCCCGCCAGGAAGGGATTCTGGTTTTGGCCTTGTGGCGGAAGAAGACCAGATCGCAGCCCGTGCTACAGCGAAACTTCTCGTAGGGTATGAGAGGCGTGTGGGCCGTGGTGACGGCGTAATCCTCGTTCCACTGCACTGCGGACGCCATATAGAAGTAGGGCAGGGGGAAACCCGAGAAAACGGGAAAGTAGTTGTTGGTCGTGGAGCTGGCGAACTCCGGTTTCACTACGCCGTTGCATCCTGCACACAAGGCTCCTAGCAGCAGACAGGCCTTGATCATGCTCATTGTCGGTCACCGACATTCGTATGAATGGGTAGCCGACCCTGGCTGTACGACTTTCCCGCGTTGACCCGGAAGGGGGCTGGCGCGTTATTGAAAAGGGTAGTGGGTGGGGGAAGTTCGGTGGCGGCTCTCGCGGCCTAGGGGCGCCAGTGGTAACAAAATCGGCGCGAGCGGATTACAGCCCCCCCACTTCAACGGTAGGGTGCGCCTTTAGCTGAGGACACAGCGCACTCTACGATCAATATCGAGCAGAAGAGGTCGACCTTTTTCTCGGGTACCAATTCAGCCCGCAGCGGGCGCTGCCTTATTTGATCAGTCGCGCATCCAGGCTGTTCTGCGCCAGGCGCTTCGCTTGGTCCTCGGTCATGCCGAGGTGCTTGTGCAGGGCGGCGAAGTTCTCCGTCACGTAGCCGCCGAAGTACGCCGGGTCGTCGGAGTTCACCGTCACCTTCACACCGCGCTCCAGCATGTCGAGGATGTTGTGCTGGCGCATGTGGTCGAACACGCAAAGCTTGATGTTGGACAGCGGGCAGACGGTGAGCGGAATCTGCTCGTCGATGATGCGCTGCATCAGTCGCTCGTCCTCGATGGCGCGTACACCGTGATCGATGCGCTCGATCTTGAGCAGGTCCAGGGCTTCCCAGATGTACTCCGGCGGGCCTTCCTCGCCGGCGTGGGCGACGGTGAGGAAGCCTTCGGCGCGGGCGCGGTCGAACACGCGCTGGAACTTGCTTGGCGGATGCCCCTTTTCCGAGCTGTCCAGGCCGACGGCGATGAAGGCGTCGCGGAACGGCAGCGCCTGGTCGAGGGTTTTCTGCGCCTCGTCTTCAGAGAGGTGGCGCAGGAAGCTGAGGATCAGCCCGGAGCTGATGCCCAGTTGCTCGCGGCCGTCGTCCAGGGCCTGGCGGATGCCGGATAGCACCACCTCGAAGGGAATGCCCCGGTCAGTGTGGGTCTGCGGGTCGAAGAAGGGCTCGGTGTGGATCACGTTCTGCGCCTTGCAGCGTTGCAGGTAGGCCCAGGTGAGGTCGTAGAAATCCTGCTCGGTGCGCAACACGTCGGCACCGGCGTAATAGAGGTCGAGGAACTCCTGCAGGTTATTGAAGGCATACGCCTTGCGCAGGGTTTCCACATCGGCCCAGGGCAGCGCGACCTTGTTGCGTTCGGCCAGGGCGAACAGCAGTTCGGGCTCCAGCGAACCCTCCAGGTGCAAGTGCAATTCAGCCTTGGGCAGGGCATTCAGCCATTCGTACATGGTGGATTCTCTTCATCAGGCAGGGATGGCGGAAAGTTTACCTGTTGTTTAGGCAGATACATTCGCCAGGGACGGGCACTCTTCGTCTGTTTGGCTCTGTTCGTTTTTTGATCAGTCTTCCGAAAGGCTCACCAGCCCTGGGCTGCGGCGGATACTCCCAAGCTTATCCACAGTCTTTTCCCCGTTGGGCGTGGACAAGGTCGGACCTGCCGAGCACTTGCTGCGCTGCGTTGGTGCGCGGAGGAATGCACAGCAAATCAGATGCTTATGTTTGGGGCAGGGGATAAGTCGGCTACTGGGCAAAAAGCGAACAGTTCTCGCTAAGCCGCGCCGCTGCGGCGTTCCAGGCAAAAGCCCACGAGTTATCCACAGAGGGCTCCACAGAAAATGTGGGTGGTATTCGATGGGGTCAGAGCCGTCTTACTTCCAACCGGCCCCGGCTGATATCTCGCAGGACCTGCTCCAGCCTGGTGATCTGGCTTTCGGGGAGCGCAAGCACCAGTTCCGCGCCTTCGGCATCGAAGCTTTCACTTTCCACCAGCGCTTCGAAGTCGGCGAGGCGCGCCTTCAATAGCGGCAGTTCGGCAAAGCCTGGGTGACAGCTGATGCGGCTGCGCGCCACCAGTTCCACACGCTGGCCGCCCTGCAGGCATTTGGCGGCGCTGCCGCCATAGGCGCGGGCGAGGCCACCGGTTCCGAGCTGGATGCCCCCGTAATAGCGGATCACCAGCACTGCCACCTGGTCGCAATCCTGACCTTCGATGGCGGCGAGGATGGGGCGGCCGGCGGTGCCGCCGGGTTCGCCGTCGTCGCTGAAACGGTACTGGTTGCCCAGCTTCCAGGCCCAGCAGTTATGGGATGCGCCGGGCTCGGACAGGCGTGCGATGAAGGCCTGGGCCTCCTCGACGCTGGCCACTGGGGTGGCGTGGGCGATGAAGCGGCTCTTCTTGATCTCCTCGCGGTACTCGGCGGGAGCGGACAGCGTATAGGGCATCAGGCGGCCGCGGGTGGTTTCAGGCCGCAGCCCTTGAGGATGATCTGGATGAGATTCTGCGTGGCCGCTTCGAAGTCTTCCTTGGTCATGCGCTTGCGGCCGGTGACGCGGCAGATCTGGGTGTTGAAGTCGGCGTAGTGCTGGGTGCTGCCCCAGAGCAGGAAGATCAGGTTGACCGGGTCCACCGGGTCCATCTTGCCGGCGGCGATCCAGGCTTCGAACACGCCTGCGCGGCCCTTGAACCAGGTGCGGTAGTCCTGATCGAAGTGCTCGGCCAGGCAGCCCCCGCCGCTGATGATCTCCATGGCGAAGATCTTCGAGGCCAGCGGGTGACGTCGGGAGAACTCCATCTTGGCGCGGATGTAGCGGGCCAGCGCCTCGGCCGGGTCATCTTCGGCGGTGAGGGCGTTGAAGGTGCTGTCCCAGAGTTCCAGGTGGTTGCTCAACACCGCGATATACAGCCCCAGCTTGTTGCTGAAGTAGTAATGCAGGTTGGCCTTGGGCAGCCCGGCGCGCACGGCGATGGTGTTCATGCTGGTGCCTTTGAATCCGTGGCGGGCGAACTCTTCCTCGGCGGCCGCAAGTATCAGTTCTTCGTTCTTCTGACGGATGCGTCCGACGGGTTTCGCGGAAGGATTCGGGCTGTGGGCGGGCACCAGTGAGGTCATAGGCTTCCTGATTCTTATAGGTAAATGGCGACTGCACAGATACCCCAAGCCTGGCCTGTCCGACAAGCCAAAACTGTTGCGCCGGTCAGGTTATCCATGGATTTTTCGGAACTGCACCGAAATGGGGCTTGAGCGCAGGGTGGATCACGTTTCACCGACCCACCATCGGTGCCGCGCTTGGCCTCGTTGGTGGATGTAAAAAGCGACATCCACCCTACAAGACGTGAGAGCGAGAGTCGGGAGGCTTTCGTTGTGGGAGCGGTCAAGTCGTCGCGGCCAGTGCTTCCAGGAAGCTTTCCAGCACCAGGTGTGGTCTCCGGCCCTTGCGGGTCACCGAGGCCAGCGAGAGGTCATAGAAACGGCTCGCCGGTTTCAGCGCCCGCAGGCGCCCCTGTTGCACCCAGAAAGTGGCGTAGTGGTCCGGCAGGTAGCCGATATAACGTCCGGTGAGGATCAGGAAGGCCATGCCCTCGCGGTCTGAGGCACTGGCCGTGCTGTTGAGCACCTGATAGTGCGACTGGATCTCTGCCGGCAGGCGGAAGGTGGGAGCGATGGCGTCCTGCTGGTTCAGGCGCTCGTCGCTCAGTTGCGCGTCGTCGGCATAGAACAGCGGGTGGCCGACGGCGCAGTAGAGCAGCGAACGCTCGCTGTACAGCGGCTGATATTCCAGGCCGGAGAGGGCGGCGGTCTGCGGTACCACGCCGACATGCAAGCGCCCGTCGAGCACCCCTTGCTCCACTTCGCTGGGCGGCGTCATGCGGATGTTGATCTGAACATCCGGCCCGAGGGTCTTGAGGCGGGCGAGGGCGTTGGTGATGCGCATGTGCGGCAGGGTCACCAGGTTGTCGGTGAGGCCGATGTTCAGCTCGCCGCGCAGGTGCTGGTGCAGGCCATTGACCTCGGTGCGGAAGGTTTCCAGCGCCGCCAGCAACTGCATCGACGACTGGAACACCTCACGGCCTTCCTCGGTCAGCGCGAAGCCGGCGCGGCCACGCTGGCACAGGCGCAGGCCGAGGCGTTGCTCCAGGTCGCTCATCTGCTGGCTGATGGCCGAGCGACCGATGCCCAGCACGCTCTCGGCAGCGGAGAAACCGCCGCATTCCACCACGCTGCGGAAGATGCGCAGCAGGCGGATGTCGAAATCGCTGACCTGTGCCAGCGGCTCGGGGCGGCGGCTGCTCATGGTTTAGTAACCTCTGATCTAAAGATAAGTAAAGTTGGATTTTCGTGACTTTATGCCCGTGGCAATGTCGGCAGCAAGTAGCGCGTCGTTCCTCAGAACAAGACACTTTCGAGGCCACACATGAACATGCCGCAGACCGCCCAGCTTCCTCTCGCCAGCCAGCTCAAGCTGGACGCTCACTGGATGCCGTTTTCCGCCAACCGCAACTTCCAGCGCGACCCGCGTCTGATCGTCGCCGCCGAAGGCAGCTGGCTGATCGACGACCAGGGCCGCCGCGTTTATGACAGCCTCTCTGGCCTGTGGACCTGCGGTGCCGGTCACTCGCGCAAGGAAATCCAGGAAGCCGTGGCCAAGCAGCTCGGCACCCTCGACTACTCCCCGGGCTTCCAGTACGGCCACCCGCTGTCCTTCCAGTTGGCCGAAAAGATCGCCAACCTGACCCCCGGCGAACTGAACCACGTGTTCTTCACCGGCTCCGGTTCCGAGTGCGCCGACACCTCCATCAAGATGGCCCGCGCCTACTGGCGCCTGAAAGGCCAGCCGCAGAAGACCAAGCTGATCGGCCGCGCCCGTGGCTATCACGGCGTAAACGTCGCCGGCACCGCCCTGGGCGGCATCGGTGGCAACCGCAAGATGTTCGGCCAACTGATGGACGTCGACCACCTGCCGCACACCCTGCAGCCGGGCATGGCCTTCACCAAAGGCGCAGCCGAAACCGGCGGCGTGGAGCTGGCCAACGAACTGCTGAAACTGATCGAGCTGCATGACGCGTCCAACATCGCCGCGGTGATCGTCGAGCCGATGTCCGGCTCTGCCGGCGTGATCGTGCCGCCGGCCGGCTATCTGCAGCGTCTGCGCGAAATCTGCGACCAGAACAACATCCTGCTGATCTTCGACGAAGTGATCACCGCCTTCGGCCGCATGGGCACCATGACCGGCGCTGAATACTTCGGCGTGACCCCGGACCTGATGAACGTGGCCAAGCAAATCACCAACGGCGCCATCCCCATGGGCGCGGTGATCGCCAGCCGCGAGATCTACCAGACCTTCATGAACCAGGCGACGCCCGAATACGCCGTCGAGTTCACCCACGGCTACACCTACTCCGCGCATCCGGTCGCCTGCGCTGCCGGCCTGGCCGCCCTGGACCTGCTGGAGAAGGAAAACCTGGTACAGCAATCCGCCGAACTGGCTCCGCACTTCGAGAAAGCTATCCATGGCCTGAAGGGTGCCAAGCACGTCATCGACATCCGCAACTGCGGCCTGGCCGGTGCCCTGCAGATCGCCCCGCGTGACGGCGATGCCATCGTCCGTCCGTTCGAGGCCGGCATGGCCCTGTGGAAAGCCGGTTTCTACGTACGCTTCGGTGGCGACACCCTGCAGTTCGGACCGACCTTCAACGCCAAGCCGGAAGAACTGGACCGCCTGTTCGACGCCGTCGGCCAGGCCCTGCAGGGCGTCAACTGATGAGCCAGCGTCCCCAGGCCGTACCCACTGTGCAGGTGGATAACGACGAGGTGATCGTCACCGAGTGGCGCTTCGCCCCCGGTGCCGAAACCGGTCGCCACCGCCATGGTTATGACTACGTCGTGGTGCCGATGACCAACGGCACCCTGCTGCTGGAAACCCCGGAGGGCGACAAGCACGCCCCCCTGGTGGCCGGCCAGAGTTACTTCCGCAAGGCGGGCGTCGAACACAACGTGATCAACGCCAGCGACCACGAAGTCGTCTTCGTGGAAACCGAATTGAAGTAGCGCACGGACTACCCCCTCTCCCTCTGGGAGAGGGCTGGGGTGAGGGGAATACCCGCCCCTCGGACCTGCCGGCGCCACCAAGACAAAAGCCCTACAAGAGACCCCACCCATGAGCCTCATCCCGCACCTGATCAACGGCGAACGCATCGACGACCAAGGCCGCACCGCGGACGTGTTCAACCCGTCCACCGGCGAAGCCCACCGCAAGGTCGGCCTGGCCAGCCGCGCCACCATCCAGCAGGCCATCGACGCCGCCAAGGCCGCCTTCCCGGCCTGGCGCAACACCCCGCCGGCCAAGCGCGCCCAGGTGCTGTTCCGCTTCAAGCAACTGCTGGAGCAGAACGAAGCAGTCATCTCCAAACTGATCGCCGAAGAGCATGGCAAGACCCTGGAAGACGCCGCCGGTGAACTGAAGCGCGGCATCGAGAACGTCGAGTACGCCTGCGCCGCCCCGGAAATCCTCAAGGGCGAATACACCCGCAACGTCGGCCCGAACATCGACGCCTGGAGCGACTTCCAGCCGCTGGGCGTGGTCGCCGGCATCACTCCGTTCAACTTCCCGGCCATGGTGCCGCTGTGGATGTACCCGCTGGCCATCGCCTGCGGCAACACCTTCATCCTCAAGCCCTCCGAGCGTGACCCGAGCTCCACCCTGCTGATCGCCGAGCTGTTCCACCAGGCCGGCCTGCCCAAGGGTGTGCTGAACGTGGTCAACGGCGACAAGGAAGCCGTGGACGCGCTGATCGAGGCCCCGGAAGTCAAAGCCCTGAGCTTCGTCGGTTCGACCCCGATCGCCGAGTACATCTATGCCGAAGGCACCAAGCGCGGCAAGCGCGTGCAGGCCCTCGGCGGTGCCAAGAACCACGCCGTGCTGATGCCCGACGCCGACCTCGACAACGCCGTCAGCGCGCTGATGGGCGCCGCCTACGGTTCCTGCGGCGAGCGCTGCATGGCCATCTCCGTGGCGGTGTGCGTGGGCGACCAGATCGCCGATGCCCTGGTCGACAAGATCGTTCCGCAGATCAAAGGCCTGAAGATCGGCGCCGGCACCAACTGCGGCCTGGACATGGGCCCGCTGGTCACCGCCGCTGCCCGCGACAAGGTGGTCGGCTATATCGACGACGGCGTCGCTGCCGGCGCCAAGCTGGTGGTGGATGGCCGTGGCTACCGTGTGGCCGGCCATGAAGATGGCTACTTCGTTGGCGGCACCCTGTTCGACAACGTTAAAGCCGACATGCGCATCTACCAGGAAGAAATCTTCGGCCCGGTGCTGTGCATCGTCCGCGTCGGCAGCCTGGAAGACGCCATGCAGCTGATCAACGACCACGAATACGGCAACGGCACCTGCATCTTCACCCGCGACGGTGAAGCCGCCCGCCTGTTCTGCGACGAGATCGAAGTGGGCATGGTCGGCGTCAACGTGCCGCTGCCGGTACCGGTGGCCTACCACAGCTTCGGCGGCTGGAAGCGCTCGCTGTTCGGCGACCTGCACGCCTACGGCCCGGACGGCGTGCGCTTCTACACCCGCCGCAAGGCCATCACCCAGCGCTGGCCGCAACGCGCCAGCCACGAGGCGGCGCAGTTCGCGTTCCCCAGCAACGGCTGAGTGAGCCGTTGAACAAAAAGCCCCGGCAATTGCCGGGGCTTTTTTGTTTGATGGGTATCGCGTCGCTCCAGCGGAGCGCCGCCTGCGATCCCCATCAGAGAGGCACGGATGTAGGTTGTGGCTGAGCTATGCGAAGCCCAACGATACCGGGCGGGCGGCTATTTGCCGGTCTTGCGATTGCGCACGAACAGCACCTTTCCCCCGGTCGTGGTGGTTCCACGCTCCTCGAGTTCGAAGCGATGAGGGTTTCCCTTGATCAGGTCGCTCAGCTTCTTGAAGCCGTACAAGCGTGGATCGAAGTCGGTTCGAATCTTGGTGATATCGGAGCCAACTGCCGCAAGCGGCGCCCAGCCGTCTTCGTCGTCGAGTCCGTCGATCACCGTGGCGATCGCATCCACGGGAACCTTCTGCGGCTTGATCGGAGCAGGCTTGTCAGTCGATTTGGCTGGCTCGGCGGCTGGCGCTGGAGCTGCGGGCTGTGGTTTGTCGCCGCTGGCAGCGGGCTCCGGCAGCACCTCCGCGCGCAGTATCTCCGTATAGATGAACTTGTCGCAGGCGGAGACGAAGGGCTTGGGGGTCTTCTCTTCACCGAAGCCGTATACGGTCAGGCCTTCTTCTCTCAAGCGCGCGGCCAGACGGGTGAAATCGCTATCGCTGGAAACCAGGCAGAAGCCATCGAAACGCCGGGTGTAGAGCAGGTCCATGGCGTCGATGATCAGTGAGCTGTCGGTGGCGTTCTTGCCCTTGGTATAGGCGAACTGCTGGATGGGTTGGATGGAGTGGTCGAGTAGGACCTTTTTCCAGCTGCCGAGTTGCGGTGCGGTCCAGTCGCCATAGATGCGTTTGACACTGGCGACGCCGTACTTGGCGATCTCTTCGAAAAGGCCTTCGATGATGGACGCTTGTGCGTTGTCGGCATCGATGAGCACGGCGAGGTGCTTCTGTTGGTGCGTTGGGTGGGCTTTGCTGGCCATGGTTCATCCTTGAAGGGAGATGGCTGAACATACTGCGAAGTCATTGAGCAGCGCCAACCCATCGGACGGAGGAATTGCGGTTTGCTGTTTGGTGGTTACTATAACCACCAAATCCACGCCAAGGACCGGACGTGAACAGTCGACAACTCATGGAACTGATCGAAGCCGATGGATGGTTTCTGGTCAGAACCCGAGGCAGTCACCATCACTTCAAGCACCCGACGAAGCCGGGACTGGTGACGATCCCGCATCCGAAGAAAGACCTGCTGGCCCGGACGGTGGCGAGCATTCTCAAACAGGCCGGACTCAAGTGAGCCAGTCGCATCCACTCCGGAGGAGCCACGCCATGCTTTACCCGATCGCAATCCTTCCCGGTGATGACGGCCACGCCTGGGGTGTGGAGGTTCCTGACTTGCCTGGCTGCTTCTCCGCAGGGGACGACCTGGACGATGCGATGGCCATGGCGCGTGAAGCCATCGAGGGTCATCTGGAGATTCTGGCGGAGGAGGGCGCACCGATTCCGGTGGCGAGGAAGGTGACCTTCCATGCGGCCAATCCGGACTTCGCTGGCTGTACCTGGGCGCTGGTGGATATCGACGTGACCCGCTACATGGGCAAGGCGGAGAAGCTGAACATCACCCTGCCGGGCTATCTGCTCAATCGCATCGATGAGTATGTGCGCAGCCATCCTGAGCAGAAGAGCCGCTCGGGGTTTCTGGCGGCAGCGGCGTTACGGGTATTGCAGGAGTCCTGAGGGGGCGAGGACATTTTGTTGGGCTTCGCTGCGCTCTGCGCCAACCTACGAAACACAAAAAAAGCCCGGCATCTGCCGGGCTTTTTTGTGGCGAGCGGAAAGGCTCACACCTTCCGCACGAACTCCGACTTCAGCTTCATCGCACCGATGCCATCGATCTTGCAGTCGATGTCGTGGTCGCCGTCGACGAGGCGGATGTTCTTCACCTTGGTGCCGACCTTCACCACCAGGGACGAGCCTTTGACCTTGAGGTCCTTGATCACGGTGATGGTGTCGCCGTCCTGCAGGACGTTGCCGACGGAATCCTTGATCACCTTGTCGTCGCTTGCTTCGGCGCCGGCTTCGGCGGACCACTCATGGGCGCACTCCGGGCAGATCAGCATTGCGCCGTCTTCGTAGGTGTATTCGGAGTTGCATTTGGGGCAGGGCGGCAGGGTGCTCACGGTTTACCTCGACTTCGGTGTCACGAAAAACCATGGATTGTATAGGGTTTTGCCATCGCTTTTGCCCGTTTCTACGATTTCGTATGTCAGATGTATCGGATGCTTTACCGACTTGACCATGTCCAAATCTTTTCAGGAAACGCGGCTGCTAGTCTGCCCGCTCGGATTATTCGCGGGCTGGGCCCGCATCGAGGGTGCCATGCTGCAACGTGTGTTCTGGAAGCTGATTCCCAGGGAGCAGCGCAGTTTTCTGCTGAGTCGCCTGAGCGCGATGGATCGTCAGGTGGTGAACAGGTCGATGTCGGCCAGGCTCGGGTTGCCGCCGCAATTCAGCCTCAACGGTTGTCTCTTCATCCATGTGCCGAAGTGCGCCGGCAGCAGTGTCAGTTCGGCGCTGTTCGGCAACTGGCGGCCGGGGCATGTGCCGCTCTACTGGTACGAACAACAGTTCCCCGAGCACTACGCGCAGGCGTTCAAGTTCACCTTCGTGCGCGACCCGCTGGAACGGGCCTATTCCGCCTACAGCTACCTGCGCAACAACAAGCTGCGCATGCGTGAGCTACCGGCGCAACAGATGGTTTGCCGCTACCGGGACTTCGATGAGTTCGTCAGCCGCTGGCTGCATGTGGACAACGTCCGCAAGCAGGTGCACTTCACACCGCAGACGGATTTCCTGGTGGACTCGCTGGGCAACCTGGCGATGGATTTCATTGGCCGGCAGGAAAGCCTGGATCGGGATTTCGCATCGCTTTGTCAGCGTTTCGACATAGTTGCGCCGTTGCCCCATGTGAATCCGACGCTGCAGCGCCAGGCGGTGCCAGTGCGGGAGTTCTGTTCGGCGCGCACGCGACGGCTGGTGCGCCGGGCCTATGAACGTGACTACGAGTGGCTAGGTTATGAGTGACGCCGTTCCATACGAACTGGCCCTGCCGGTGTGGGCCAGGGCATCGATCAAACATCAGCGGCCGCGCTGCATCTGGCTGACCGGCCTGTCCGGCTCGGGCAAGTCCACCTTGGCCAATGCGCTGGAAGTGGAGCTCAACGCCCGTGGCCTGCACACCTATGTGCTGGACGGCGACAACGTGCGCGGCGGCCTGTGCCGGGATCTCGGCATGTCGGCAGAGGATCGCCGCGAGAACGTCCGGCGCATCGCCGAGGTGGCGCGCCTGATGGTGGATGCGGGGCTGGTGGTGATCGTGTCCGCCATCTCGCCCTTCCGCGCCGATCGCGAGGCGGCGCGGCAGATGTTCGCGTCGGGGGAGTTCTCCACGGTCTACGTCAGCACCTCGTTCGACGCCTGCGCCCGCCGCGACCCCAAGGGGCTGTACCGGGCGGCGCTGGAAGGGCGCATTCGTAACTTCACCGGCCTGGACAGCCCTTATGAGCCGCCCCTCGATGCCGATTGGGAAGTGGACACCGAGGCGATCGCTCTACCACTGGCGATCCACGAACTGCTTGGGTTCGTGCTGAGCCATTGAGCCTCAGGGCGTATCGATGGGCTCGGGAATGCTCAGCACGCCGGCATCGGTAAAGCGCCGGGTTCCCCAGAAGCCGCCGCCCAGTTTGCCGCGCAGGGCGTAGGGCACGTTCTGGACCGGATGGCCGCCGGTGAGCGTCCAGGCCTGGCGCAGCACCGAGAACGCGGAAATGGTCACCGGAACTTCGATCAGCGTCTCGCCGAAGCCAGCCACCGTGCCGCCCTGGCTGCTCACGCCGCTGGCCAGGGGCAGGTCGTTGAGGTCCATCTCCAGCGCCACGCCGCTGTAGTGGATGGCGCCCTCGTTGGGGTTCTGCACCCGGAGTTTGAGATTGAAGCGCACCTCCAGCCCCTCGCCGGGGATGGGTTCCATGCCGGCCAGGTCGACCTGCAGCGGATCTCGCGTACCAAAGCCGGCGCAGCCTGTGAGCAGCAGCAGGTGGAACAACAGGGCAGCAAGGCCGGTGGCGCGCATGAAGTGCTTCCTGCGTAAGGTGGTGCCTTGAAGTAAAGATCAGGCCGGTACGGGCGTGCCCACATTTTCTGTGGAGCGAGCTGTGGATATCTTCTGGATGAATGGCTGCGGGGCCCGTGTCTGATGGGTTGGAGCCGGTTGCTCGTTTCCTGTGCACCCGGGGTGCAACCCGCTCCGCTCGCCTGGCTGCCGCAGATACCCACGGAATCTGTGGGGCAAGTTGTGGATAGCTTTGGGGTGGATCGCTGAAGAGCCCGGATTGCGCGCCTTTCAGAAGGGTGGTTGGATTTTGCTCAGGTATCTTGAGGCGTTTGGGCAGTGGGTTGCGATGGTTCTGAAGTTCGCGAATGAATTCGCTCTCACAAGGTCAGGCAAGTTCCTGGTGGCAGGTCATGTATTGCCCACAAAAACTGTGGGTCGCTCTGTGGATATCTTCGGGATAAATGTCGCTGCGGCCCATGGGAGATGGGCTGGAAGCGCTTGCTCGGTTTTTCGGCGTCAGTCGTATTCGGCCGCTGCGTGATCGCCCAGCAGGCGACGCTGCCGTGGCGTGCAGGCGGCCAGCACTTCAGGGTTGAAGTGGAAGGCGAGGTAGGGCGAGAACTTCTGCGCCACCATGCGCCGGCCGTAATGCACCTGGAGCAGGTAGCGCGTGCGGTCGGTCGTGCGATTGCGGCTGCCGGCGTGCCAGAGTTCGCTGCGGAATATCAGTACGTCGCCGGCCTTGCACAGTACGGCCTCGGCAGGTTGTCCGCGCCAACCGCTTTCGCCAGCGCGGGGCTTGCGCCCGGCCCGGTGGCTGCCAGGAATGACCAGGGTGGGACAGAGGTCGGCGTCGATATCGTCGAGGTAGATATGCGCGGTGCATATCTGCATCGGCAGCGCAAAGGTCGGATCGTCCAGCAGGCTTTCCGGCAGTTCCATCGCCAGGTGATCCACATGCAGGTCGCCACCGATGAAACCCGGGTGATTGCGCCAGGCGGTCATGCCGATCAGGTGGCAGTCTTCACCGAGTGCCGCTTCAGCCAGTTCGATGACCCCAGGCAGATCGAGATACGGCAGCCATTCCGGCCCGCGGTTGAACACGCATTTGAAGTGGTCGTCCACCAGGCCGCAGTAATCCCAATGGATGGGCTGGAGTTGGTCCATCAACTGGCGCAACGAGGATACGGCGGCGACTTCGAGCACACCGGGAAGCAGGGTGAAACCCTGCTCGTGCAGGGCGTGGAGGTGCTCGGCGGTGGACATGGGCATGTCCTCTTTCGCGGGTGGAGCTACCTGTAGGGTGGACCACGCTTTACCGGTCCACCATTGGAACCGGGACTCCATCGTTGGGTGTGCCGCGCGCACCAGCCGTTCGGCACGGAACAGCGGTGCGCGCAGTGTTCAGCCGGGATACATGGGTAACGCCTGTCGGGGGACA